>NZ_JBBCRO010000005.1:0-484699 GCF_037149395.1 Pantoea sp. USHLN298 | reverse complement strand
GGTGCGTTGCTGGTTGGCCTTGGTCAGCGCCTCACCGCGCGCCTGTGCCTCCTGCTGCATCTGAGCATTAACCTCTGCCACGCCGCCCGCGACAATCTGCTGACGGGTGCGCTGCTGGTTGGCCTTGGTCAGCGCCTCACCACGCGCCTGTGCCTCCTGCTGCATCTGAGCATTAACTTCCGCCACGCCGCCCGCGACAATCTGCTGACGGGTGCGCTGCTGGTTGGCCTTGGTCAGTGCCTCACCACGCGCCTGTGCCTCCTGCTGCATCTGAGCATTAACTTCCGCCACGCCGCCCGCGACAATCTGCTGACGGGTGCGCTGCTGGTTGGCCTTGGTCAGTGCTTCACCGCGCGCCTGCGCCTCCAGCTGCTTCTGGCTCTCATATTTTGAAGCAACTATTCCGTTGAATCGCTGGTTATGATTAATCTGCTCTTTAGTCTGGGCACTTAAACGACCGCTTACTTCATTTCGCTGATCACGTTGTGCGGCGGCATTCTGCTGATTTTCGTTAATCGCGTTCGCCTGCGCGGTAGCCGCATCTATTTTCATTTGTGAACCGCTTATTGTCAGGCCGGTGCTCTGTCCATTACCTGCCCATGCGTCATAACCAGGGCGCTGACTATTTTGGCTCCAGCTCTGAGTCGTACCAGTGACTTGTGTAATCGCGTCAGGATTGGAAATGTGTGGATTGGCTGATTCATCAATTCGTGTCGGGGTTGATGAAATCAGCGTGTCTGGCTGGATAACTTCTGCCGGTTTGACGCTGGTTGGCTGAATAATGTTCTGATGTACCGTTTCACCCTGAAGCAGTTGATCCAGCAAATGACGTGGTGTTGGATCGCCAATTGATATTTTGGCTTGCTCTATTGAATCACTATTCATCGTCTCCAGAATAGCGCGGGCAGCATCCAGAGAAGCGTGCTGATTTACCACATTATTTAACGCTGCGCGTAGTGATTCGATAGCTTGATTATTAACGTTACTATAGTTGATAGCCATAGCGTTAAATGACGGGAAAAATGCTAACATAATGGCAACAGAAATTATTTTTTTGTTCATTATCAGTGACCTGGATCAGGGTTACCGGCTGAAATAGTTTCAGCCTTATTTTTTAATGAATAATAACGGCTCAAAAAGCCCCATTGAGATATAAGCCTTGGCCATCATGCGCTTTTTCTCAACACATGAAATGGTAACGTTTACACCTGTCATCGTAAGCGGAGAACACCGCTTCTGTGGCGAAATCTAACCCTGATCAGGTAGGCTGAACTTGATTTATATCAATTTTGCAAAGTATAAATATGAATGCGATTACACGCACATTTCAATTCATTGTTTCGCAAGGAAAAATATTATGCAAAAAGTGCTATCTGAACCTGTAAATCAACATTTTCAAATAGAAATAAATCTCGTTCTAAATATGAAATCACATGAGCCTTTTATATCAATCTATTATTGAAAGTAATGACCTACAGAGCTCCGTCATTCAGGCGTTTTAACAGGAGAGGGTTTTTAGGCAGGCAGAGAACGGTGCGGTAGGAATTGCTGAAGGTTTTACAGGGATATTCTCTACCCAGCGAACGGGCGATACCGGATCCATACAGCGAAACCAGGATGCTATTCGCATGGAGATATGCGTTATGCATCAATATTCTGACCTAAGAAAGGTCTTAGTCGCCCCTTTATACTCTTTTTAACTGACATGATTTTTTAACGTTCGCCTTCGGGTTAAAGTACCCTTCACACGACCGGGCCGGTGTACCTTGAGAAAGGCGAAAATATGACCACGCCTGATTAGCGCAATAATGTCGGCATTAACAATAATTCAACAGCGCTCAACAATGCACTCCGGGTTTGCCACGGTTTAAGGCAGTTATTCTGTGTAACCGCCCTTCTCCTTTTGCCTTAGATACCCCCATTTATTTTTCGCGACTGGCAAAGATATTTGCCATCTGCTCAGCATTTCTCGTGCCCCAGTTGCAAAGCGGGATAATGGCATCAGACAGGCTGCTGCCTAGAGCGGTCAGTGAATAATCCACACGCGGTGGCACCTCCTTATAGTCAGTTCGCAACAGTACCTGATCGGCTTCAAGATCTTTCAACTGCTGAATAAGAACTTTATCACTCACCTCCGGAATCAAACGCTTTAGCTCTCCATAGCGTTTAGAACCGTCTCGCAGAAAAAAAAGAATCAACGGCTTCCACTTACCCGATATCACACGCAGCGTCGCATTAAGCCCACAACCGGTACCGCAAATTTCACTTTCAGAGGGGATTGTCATTTGATACTTACCAAAAGGTGCATACTTGACGTTAAGTTAGCAGACGAACAGACTGGCCTGCAAGCGAGCAGATCCCTGCTTTCGTTAACTCACCAGAAGGTAGACGACATGACCAGACTGAATGGAAAGACGGCGGTAATAACCGGTGGCGCAACCGGGATAGGCCTTGCGGCAGCAAAGCGGTTCATTGAGGAAGGCGCTTTCGTCTTCATTTTCGGTCGCAGACAGCAAGCACTTGATGCAGCAGTTGCCACCCTTGGCCCTGATGCCCGTGCAGTAAAGGGCTCTGTTTCTGATCCGGCTGACCTCGATCGACTCTACGCCGCAGTTAAAGCTGAACGGGGCACGCTCGATATCCTGTTCGCCAATGCCGGAGCGGGAAGCCCGCTTCCGCTTGGTCAGATCACGGCACAGCACATCGACGAGACTTTCGACACCAACGTTAAGGGCACAATCTTTACGGTCCAGCAGGCATTGCCGTTAATGACTGTGGGTGGCTCGATTATCCTGACGGGTTCCAGTGCCGGCACAACAGGTGCACCAGGCTTTACGGCCTACAGTGCAAGCAAGGCGGCAGTGCGCAACCTTGCCAGGAGCTGGGCCGCAGATCTGAAAGGTACCGGCATCCGGGTGAACGTGCTGTCACCCGGCGCGACTGCGACTGAACTGGCGAAGGAAGCGCTGGGTGTAGAAGGTCAGAAAGCCTACGGTGCGATAACGCCGCTCCAGCGTATGGCGGAACCCGAGGAGATCGGGGCGGTGGCCGCATTTCTTGCTTCAGGCGACAGTAGTTTTATGACCGCCAGCGAGGTCGCCGTTGACGGTGGGCTGGCTCAACTCTGACCATTTCAGCTGGCCGACTAGCGCTATCGGTTTCTGATATCCATCCCTCTTCTGAACTCTGAGGCACGATATGAATTATGCAATTATTGGTTTTGGCAGTGTGGGAAAAGCACTTGCCGCAGCATTTGCCCGAAAAGGCATCGACGTTTCCGTTGCAACCACCCGTGATCCGGAGAGCTTTGCCACTGAGACGGCCATGATTGGACCTGGCATCAGGCCCAAAAAGTTAGCTGATGCCGTCAATGCCGACATCATTTTTTTGGCTGTTCGCTATCAGTCACACCCGGACATTGCCAAAATCCTGCCGACCTGGCAGGGAAAAACGATTGTCGATGTGACGAATGCTTACGGTGTGCCCCTTGAGGAACTGGATGGTGAACCTTCCGGACGTGTTGTTGCACGCGCCTTTGCTGGCGGTAAAGTGGTTAAGGGCTTCAATCATTTGATCGCTTCTGTGCTTGCTGAAGATCCTGCCGTTAATGGCGGCAAAAGGGTGGTGTTTCTCGCCAGCGATAATAACAGTGCGCTTGACGAAGTCGGCACGCTGGCCGAAACGTTAGGTTTCGCACCGATCATGCTGGGAAGCCTTTCGGAGGGCGGAATGCTGGTGCAGGCTCACGGGAAGAAATGGGGTGAACTGATATTTCAGGATTTAGTGAAGTTCAGCAGATAATATTTATGCTTAACGCAATCCTGACTTAATATCATCTCAAGAACAAATTAATATCTATTCTAACGGCATGCTAAACAGCATAGCTGTCTATTCTTACTGCAAAAAAATTGCGCCCCGGCCAATTGTCTGATGTATGGGTACATTAGCTGTGCGGTTCGGGCGCAAGCACATGCAGAGTAAAAACACCTATAGATGGATTGAAGTATATTAATTAAATGGATTTTTCCACATGAATATTTGCTTTCATATTTATCGTCTGAGGATATGTATTATTACTCACCGCTTTAACGTTCTGCTGAAACGGTGATACCCACCTAATGCCAGACGCGAATATTATCTTCGGGAAAAATTGAGCAGATAACCTGCCCTGTTTAGTTCCCCTGATGAGTGAGGACTGGCAGCGACCACATTCATTATTGAACTGACCAAAAAGCATAAAATCCTCCGCAGCCCCATCCTGGATCATTTCATCGAAACGGCAGCGTTCGCTTACCCCGAAGGAGACAGGGTTTCAAAATTGTCTCACTCGTTCCGACGTCGCGTATCGTTCTGATATTGATGCGGAATTAATGAGAGTCTTCCGACTCCTGTTTTCACCTGGAACAATCCCTCTCTGACCTATCAGGCTGGGATAGGCGCATTACCCAATCGTGTTCATCGGGCCAGCCGGCTTTCCGAGACCGTGCGGCGGCTGCGGACGTCACTCAGGTCAGCGGCGAGGATCGGCACGGCTGACGCCCCCTGACAGCCCGCATTTCAGCATCACCGCGTCAGCCGGCACCATTTTCGGTTAACCCGGCAACTATAGTTCATACTCAATACTGTTTATGTCGTCACGCTGCGACGGCCACTAAGCGTGGAGACCTGGCTATCTGGCCGGGTGAAGCAAACGTCAACACGACATCAGTGTGGGCGCTGATATCCATAAAGTTCGTATTTTCAGGAGATTTCATGTGTAACGTCAGTTGATAAATTGAACATCGGGTAAGCTCAGGTGTTACCTGATTTACCTACTGATAACCGTGAACACAACGGTTACTGAATGTTTAAAACTTATCTGACAACTCAGGGTTGTTAGCTGAATATAAGGGAAAATAATGCCGTTGATATTTGATGAGTTATCTGGTTTGCCATCATGGGTGCCTGTTGTATTACTCTTCGCGCTCTCATTTGTACTGGGTTTTCTTGCACGCCTTATCCTTCTCAGGTTTATTCGCTACTGGCAGAGTCGTGATCGGAAACTGTTCAAATCCCTCGAAAAACACCTTCGTGGCTCGATGTTCCTTTTCATTCCCTTGTTGCTGGTCAATGTCGGGATTAATTACATCGACATTCACCCGGACCTGCTGGTTTTCATTACCAATACGGTGAATGTATTTATAATATTATCGTTTTGCTCAGTGTTAATTCGATTAACCAACGTGGCGCAGGATATGCTTTACATCCGCTACGACATCAATATTTCGAACAACCTTCGTGCGCGTAAAATTCGCACACAGATCATTTATGTAAAGAAAGTCGTCATTGTCATACTGGTGTTATTCTGCCTCTCTCTGATTCTGCTCAGTTTCCCCGGTGTGAGAAAATTCGGTACCACTATCCTCGCCGGTGCTGGCGTAGCCGGTATCATCATTGGTTTTGCCCTGCAGAAGTCGCTGGTCAATCTGTTTGCCGGTATTCAGATCGCCTTTACCCAGCCGATCAAAATTGATGATGCCGTGGTGGTAGAAAAAGAATGGGGCTGGATTGAAGAGATCAACCTCACCTATGTGGTGGTGCGGATCTGGGATTTGCGCCGTCTGGTGTTGCCCATCACTTACTTTACAGAAAATCCGTTTCAGAACTGGACCCGCAATAATGCGCAGATTCTGGGCTCGGTTTTTCTCTACGTTGATTATTCGATGCCGTTAGAACCGCTGCGACAGCATTTTGAAAAAGTGCTGAATGAAACCAAACTCTGGGATCGGGAAACTCAGGTGCTTCAGGTGACCGATACCACCGAGAAGACCATGACGATCAGGATGCTGATGACCGCGCAAAATTCCCCGATAGCCTTTGATTTACGCTGTCACGTGCGGGAAAAGATGATTGAATTTATTCAGCAGAATTATCCGCAGAGTCTGCCTCACGTCAGAGCGTCTCTCACCGATACCGCTGCCTGACAGACGGTGAGGTTAAGTTGCAGTCGAATAAAAGCGGAAGGTACAGTGTGCTTTCTCAGCGTCAGGGCCGCTGACCTTCCGCTTCCTGCATGTGTCCGGCTCTGCTTTCCACGCCAGGCCAGAGCAGACAGTCAAATCCCTGATTAAGATGACCGGCGGCGTCGATCCGGCATCATCTTCAGCCTTCGCATAGCCTTGCCAGTTGCTTGCCCCAGCATTCACCTTTATGAAGGAGCGATGATCGCTATCCCGTTGAGGTAACCATACAACGTTATGATGTCTCGCCCAGACATTGCCACTGTGGGTCTTTGTTCACTGAAATCAGCACCCTTCACCCGCAGTCGCTGAGTGGTTATCCGCGGCTTTGACTCTCCGATCGAAAACAGCCTGATTTCACAGAAACGCCTGCCAGGCCGCTTTCAGGCCGTTGCGTTAAACCATTACGTTCACTGTAGTCAGTGAAATCAGATTCCGGAAATCCAGCAAGCAGACAGGCTATATAACCAGGCTTAGCGAGATAGAGTGTCGTTGTTTCAAGGCGTTATTAGCCGGTCAACTTTAACGCCCTCGCTTTTCGGCACGGTTAACCTCATCGTGATCACGGCACCGCAGGAAAGGTTAAAGCAAAGATATTGCATTAAGCCCGCACTGCCCGTATACCTTATTAAAGCTAATCCTTTGCATTAAGGTATCCATCATGACAGCCATCCAGCCCGTTCTGACTCCCCGATCCGCTGCACGTCTGACGCTTTTCAGCTTCACCGGCGCGGTATTGATTTCGGCCACCAGCAGCGCACCGACACCGCTTTATCCGCTCTACCGCTCGCTGTTTCATCTGAGTCCATCGCTGCTCACCGTAATCTTTGGGGTCTATGCCTTTGCGCTGCTGGCTGCGTTGCTGACCGTGGGGAAAATATCTGACTACACCGGTCGCCGGCCACTGATGCTGCTGGCTTTGGCGCTCAATAGCGTGGCGCTGGTGATTTTTATCACTGCAGATTCCGCTGCGGTTTTAATCGGCGCACGTCTGGTTCAGGGCTTTGCGACCGGCATCGCCTTACCGACTTTTGGCGCGACCCTGATCGATGCCAATAAACATCGCGGTCCGTTGCTCAACTCCGTCACCGCCTTTCTGGGAATGACGCTGGGTACGCTGGCAGGCAGCATCCTGGTCACTTACGCCCCCTTCCCTACCGTTATGCTTTATGCGCTGTTGTTACTGGCGATGCTGGTGGCAATGGCGCTGTTGCCGCTGATACCCGAAACCATTTCACCCCAGCCTGGCGTGCTGGCGGCGCTGCGGCCACAGGTGATGATTCCGCGTCGGGCGCTGGGACCCCTGTTGAAAGTCGCGCCGGTGAACATTGCCACCTGGATGCTGGGCGGATTCTATCTTTCACTGATGCCGACGCTGGTGATCAGCGCCACCGGCCTGACCTCACCTTTTATTGGTGGCAGCGTGGTGGCAACCCTGATGCTGAGCGCCACCGCCGCGGTATTTTTCTTCCGGTCGTTGCCAGCCGCGCGAGCGCTGTTTATAGGGACGCTGATGCTGATAGCCGGTGTCAGTGTCACTCTCTCTGGTGTCGGTTTGCATGCCGTCGCCTGGCTCTATCTCGGCACGGCCATTGCGGGCCAGGGATTTGGCTCAATCTTTTCAAATGTGCTGAAGATCATTATGCAACTCGCTGAAAGCCATGAGCGCGCCGGGCTGTTCTCGGCCTTTCTCATCAAAAGCTATCTCGCCTTTGCGCTACCGGCGATTCTGGCAGGTATCGCCGCGCCACACATTGGCCTGACTCTGACCGCATTTCTTTATGGCATGACGATTGTGATACTGGCGCTGGTGTCATTGCTGGCGGTCAGATCCGGTTCATTTGCCCGGGCGCACAGCTAAATAGTGGGACTGAATGACCAGCTTCACCGCCACGTCATTCACAAATCGGGATTATCATTTACACTCAAACGGTTCGATTCACTGAGTCCTGCTGTTGGGTAACGCCAGAAATATCATGCCTGAATCCCGTCCTGATGATGCTTTAGCCCTGTTTTCGCCCGCGACGCGGCGCTGGTTTTCCACGACCTTTGATGCTCCGACGCCGGTGCAACAGTCGGCATGGCAGGCGATTGCCAGCGGTCAGCACTGCCTGGTGATTGCCCCGACCGGCTCGGGGAAAACGCTGGCGGCCTTCCTGACCGCCATCGATTCGCTTTTCCAGGCCCGGGCGCAGCAGCCCGCGCCCGATCGCGAATCCACCACCCGTATTCTGTATATCTCGCCGGTTAAAGCGCTGGCGGCAGATGTGCAGCGCAACCTCAATCTGCCGCTGGCCGGCGTGATGGCTGAACGTCAGCAACGGGGCGAGCCAGAGATCACGCTCAATGTCGGGATGCGATCCGGCGACACGCCAACGGCTGAACGGGCAAAACTGTTGCGACGGCCACCGGATATTCTGATAACGACCCCGGAATCGCTGTTTCTGATGCTGACCTCAAAAGCCCGTACCACGTTGCAGGGCGTGACCACGGTCATTGTTGATGAAGTCCATGCGGTAGCCGGATCAAAGCGCGGCTCACAGCTGGCGCTAAGCCTTGAGCGGCTGGATGCGTTGCTGCCGCAGCCCGCTCAGCGCATTGGGCTTTCCGCCACGGTACGTCCGGTCGAACGCGTCGCTGAGTTTCTCGGCGGCTGTCAGCCAACTCTGGTGGTGAATCCCGCCGCTGGCCGCATCCTGCATCTCAGCATTGAAGTGCCGGTAACCGATATGACCGATATCGCCAGCGATCCGACTCCCCATAGCGGCACAGGTCAGCCCAGCGGATCGATCTGGCCGCATATCGAGACCCGCATTCTGCGGCTGGTCATGGCGCATCGTGCCACGCTGGTGTTCGCTAACTCACGCGGACTGGCAGAAAAACTCACCGCGCGACTGAATGAACGTTACGCGGCGCAGCAGCCGACAGAAAGTCTGCGCCAACCGGCGCAGCATTATGATTCGTTTTCCGGCGGCAGCCAGAACCGCAGCGACAGCGCGCCCGCGGTTATTGCACGATCTCACCACGGATCGGTGTCGAAAGAGCAGCGCAGCGAAATTGAATCGGCGCTGAAACAGGGCGATCTGCGGTGTGTGGTGGCGACATCGAGCCTGGAGCTCGGCATTGATATGGGGCCGGTTGATCTGGTGATTCAGGTGGGTGCACCGTTATCCGTCGCCAGCGCGCTGCAACGGGTTGGCCGGGCCGGACATCAGGTGGGCGGCGCTTCCACCGGGATTCTGTTTCCGCGTACCCGCCGCGATCTGCTTGATGCGACGGTGATGGTGCAATCGATGCAGGCCGGGCAGCTTGATGCCCTTTCACCGCCGCGTAACCCGCTGGATATTCTGGCGCAGCAGACGCTGGCTGCCGTTGCCATGGAGCCCCTACAGGCGGATGCGTGGTTTGAACGGGTGCGGCGTGCCGATCCGTTTCGCACCCTCTCTCGCCGCCTGTTCGACGCCACGCTGGATATGCTGGCCGGTAAGTTTCCGTCGGATGATTTTACGCATCTGCGTCCTCGTCTGGTCTGGGATCGCCAAAGTGGCCTGTTAACGGCCCGGCCAGGCACCCAGCATCTGGCCGTCACCAGCGGCGGCACCATTCCCGATCGCGGCATGTTCAGCGTCATCCTGCCTGAAGGCGAAGAGCAATCGGGATCGCGGCGGGTCGGCGAACTGGATGAAGAGATGGTTTACGAATCGCGGGTTAATGACATCATCACCCTCGGGGCGACATCCTGGCGTATCCAGCAGATTACTCACGATCAGGTCGTGGTCGTACCGGCACCGGGTCGCTCAGCGCGCTTACCGTTCTGGCGCGGTGAAGGCGTTGGCCGGGCGGCAGATTCAGGTGCCAGCCTGGCGGTGTTTTTGCGTCAGCTTGATCACGCGACGCCCGAAGATGCACAACAGCATCTGCACTCCCTCGGGCTGAATGATCATGCCGTCTCGAATCTGCTGTCGTTAGTGGCTGAGCAGCGCGCTGCCACCGGCGTTTTGCCTGGCGATCGCACCCTGGTAATCGAACGCTGCCGTGATGAAACCGGTGACTGGCGGGTAATCCTGCATTCACCCTGGGGACAACGCATCCATGCGCCCTGGGCGCTGGCGATCGCGGCCCGCATCCAGCGGCGGCTGGGCATAGATGCTTCAGTGGTCGCCAGCGACGACGGCATCATCGCCCGCTTTCCCGATAGCGAAGGCCGGGTACCGGGCGCGGAACTGTTTGTTTTTGATGCCGATAGCCTGACGCAGCAAGTCGCTGACACGATAGGCAGCTCGGCGCTGTTCGCCGCCCGCTTTCGGGAATGCGCTTCACGCGCCTTGCTGCTGCCAAAGCGGAATCCGGGTAAACGTTCTCCCCTGTGGCAGCAGCGGTTACGGGCCGGTCAGCTACTGGAAGTGGCTCGCCAGTATGAAGATTTCCCGATCCTGATCGAAACCGCACGCGAATGCCTGCAGGATGTCTATGATTTGCCCGCGCTGCACCGCCTGATGAAACAGATTCAACAGGGAAGCGTGCAGTTTGTTGAGGTGACCACTGAACACCCTTCGCCGTTCGCAGCGCCGCTGTTGTTTGGCTATGTGGCCGAATTTCTCTACGCCAGCGATGCGCCACAGGCTGAACGCCGCGCTTCACTGCTGGCACTCGACAGCAACCTGCTGGGTGAACTGCTCGGCCAGACGGATAAAGGTGAATTACTGGCACCTGCCGTCGTTGAGCAGCTAGAGCAGGCGTTACAGCGTCTGGACCCGCGCTATCAGGCACAGCATGTTGAAGGCATTGTGGATCTGCTGCGCGAGCTGGGTCCGCTGTCACTGAATGACATTGAGGCGCGTTTCAGCGGCGATCCTTCACAGGCGGTCGCGGCATTAGAGCAGTTTGAAGAAACCCGGCGGGTGATTCGCGTCACCGTTGCCGGCGAGGCGCGCTGGGCGGTGGTGGAAGATGCTGCCCGTTTGCGCGATGCGCTGGCTACCCGCATTCCCGATAACCTGCCTGCCACCTTTTTAGAACCGCTCTCCGATCCGCTCCGCGACCTGATCACCCGCTATGCCCGAACCCATAGCCTGTTCAGCGCGCAGCAGCTCGCCGATCGCTATGGATTAGGCGTGGCGATAGTCAATAAGGCGCTGCGCCCGTTACGCGAGCAGGGCACTCTGCTAAGCATCGCCGCCGGGCCGGACGCGGCGGCTGGCGTCTGGGTTGATGCTGGCGTGTTTAAACGGCTGCGGCTACGTTCACTGCAATCAGCGCGTGAGGCGACGCGTCCGGTCGCGCCTGCTGCCTGGGTAACGCTGCTGCTGGAGCGGCACGGCGTGCTTAATCCGGCGGCCGCCTTTACCCGTGAATCCTCACTGGTGGCGCAGCCGCTGTATGAGGGAATCGATGGCCTGGCGCGGGTGATAGAGCAGCTGGCGGGCGTGGCGCTGCCTGCTTCGCTGTGGGAGTCGCAAATCCTTCGCGCCCGAATCCGTGATTATCAGCCCGCGATGCTGGATGAACTGTTAGCTAACGGCGAGGTGCTCTGGTGCGGGCATAAGGCGCTGGGACACAACGACGGCTTGATTTCGCTCCATCTCGCCGAATTTGCCGCTGAAACGCTGCCGCCATCTGACTCAACGCAGTCACCGACAGCCTTGCAACAGGCTATTCTTGAGGCGCTCAGCCACGGCGGCGCGTGGTTCGCCCACGAGATTATGGCAAAACTGGCGGGACCGGAGACGCCGCCATCCGGCGATATTTATGCCGCCTTATGGCAACTGGTGTGGCAGGGCGACATCACCACCGATACCTGGACTGCGGTGCGCGGGCTGCTGGGCTCGCCGGGCGGGACACGCTCCCGGCCGGCGCGCGCGCTGCGTAGCCGTCATGTGCAACGATTCGCACCGTCAGCCCCGGCGGGGCGCGGTCCGGGCGTTAATACCATTGCCGGACGCTGGTCACGTCTTGTCCGGCGAGATATTTCACCGACACGTCAGGCCCTGGCGCTGGCCGAAAACATGCTCGACCGCTACGGCGTCATTACCCGCGGCAGCGCAATTTCGGAGCAGATCCCCGGTGGTTTTCCTGCATTGCAGCCGGTATTGCGCGGTCTGGAGGATGCCGGACGGATAATGCGTGGACGCTTTATCGCTGGTGCAGGCGGCGCGCAGTTCGCTGACGCCCTGACGATTGAGCGCCTGCGTGAACTGGCACAGCAACCGGCCGACCCCACCGCCGCGGTAGCGCTTGCCGCCATGGACCCGGCGAATCCGTTCGGTGCCACGCTTGGCTGGCCGGTTCATCTGACCGGCACTCGCCCGGTGCGGCGGCTGGGTGCGCGGGTCGCGATCGTGGGTGGCGAGCTGGCGCTCTATCTGCCGCAGGGCGGAAAAGATCTGCTGATCTTTACACCGGATGAAGCGCAACAGCAGGCCGCCATCGCCGCACTGGCGCTGGCGCTGAAGCGCGAAAGATCGCTGAGCTTTACGCTGGAAACGGTAAACGGTCAGCCGGTTTCGCAGTCGCCATTACTCAACGCCCTGCGCCATGCCGGATTCTCCCGCGTGCCACAGGGATTCAGCTGGTACGGCTGAGATTATCTTCACGAACAAAATCGATAAAAGCCTGCAGCGGTGCCGGAATTAACCGGCGGTCATTGTAGTAGAGCCACGGGCCAGAGAAGCTCAGCCACCAGGGCTGTAGCAGCGGTTCCAGTTTTCCGTTGTCAAAACAGGGCTGCAGCCACTCCTCAAACAGATAAATAATGCCGCTACCGGCAATAGCCGCCTCAACCGCCAGATCCATCGCTCCGCCAACGCTCACCACCAGCGGTCCGTTCACCTGTACAGTGACGTCATTGCCATCCCGGCTAAATTCCCAGTCCGGCATGACGCCGCTGGCATATCGGCCCCGCAGACAGCGATGATGGATCAGATCGCGCGGATGATCGGGACGGCCATATCGGGCAAGGTAGGCCGGTGAAGCGGCGGCGGCAAACCGCTGGCGACGTGGGCCAATCGGCATCGCTACCACATCCTGCTCCAGCCGTTCATCGTAGCGGATGCCCGCATCGCAACCGTCACGAAAGACATCCTGAACGTTACTTTCCGCCACAATCTCCAGTTGAATGTCGGGATACCGCCGCAGGAACTCCGGTAATAACGCCGGTAACACCAGCCGCGTGGCGCTGACCGGTACGTTGAGCCGCAGCGTACCGCCTGGCGTATTGCGGTAGAGATTGATCGCATCCAGCGCGGCGTTGACCTCATTCATTGCCGGAAGCAGACGATCCATCAGCGCCCTGCCCGCTTCCGTTAACACCACCGTCCGCGTGGTGCGGTGAAATAACCGGATACCGAGTTGCTGTTCGGCACGGCGAACCGCATCGCTCAGACGTGACGCGTTACTGCCGGTCACCCGGGCCGCCTCACGAAAACCACCGGCTTTTGCCACCGCCACGACCGCCTCCAGTAACGCTATCTCTACCGCCATTGTGCAGCACTCCGTACAGTCTGTCCTGATCTGACCGGATAGTTGCACAACAGGAACCCCGTTACAATCAATCTACATTCACGCAGGAGGTTTCCATGTCACACACCACCATGACCTATCCGCTGGGCGATCGTAATGTTAACCGTCTGGGCTACGGCGCTATGCAACTGGCGGGACCGGGCGTCTTTGGTCCGGTCAAAGATGAAGCGCGGGCCATTCAGGTACTCCGCGATGCGGTGGCCGCAGGCGTTAATCATATCGATACCAGTGATTTTTACGGCCCGCACGAAACCAACCAGCTCATCAATAAAGCGCTGCATCCCTATCCGCAGGATCTCTGCATCGTGACGAAAGTCGGCGCCCGGCGTGATGCTAAAGGTGGCTGGCTGCCCGCGATGGAACCCGACGCGCTGACCCAGGCGGTAGAAGATAACCTGCGTCATCTTGGGCTGGATGTCATCGAGGTGGTGAATCTGCGCAGTATGTTTCAGGTGTTTGCGCCGCAGGAAGGTTCGCTGGAACCGCAGCTGGCAGCCCTGCTGGAACTCAAAGCGCGCGGATTGATCCGGCATATCGGCCTGAGTAACGTGACGCCGAAGCAGGTCGCTGACGCGCAGGCCATGACGCCGATTGTCTGCGTGCAGAACATGTATAACCTGGCAAACCGGCAGGATGATGCGCTGATCGATCAGCTGGCCGAGCAACAGATCGCCTACGTGCCATTCTTCCCGCTGGGTGGCTTCTCGCCGTTGCAGTCGACGCAGTTAAATGAGGTCGCCGCCTCACTGAATGCCACGCCGATGCAGATCGCGCTCGCCTGGCTGTTGCGCCGTTCGCCAAACATTTTGCTGATCCCCGGCACCTCATCTCCCGCGCATTTGCAGGAAAATCTGGCCAGCGCTCAACTGACGTTAAGCGATGAGATCATGGCAAAACTCAACGGTATCTGAGCTATTCGCCCGCCTCGCGGGCTTTTTTTTTGGCTGAACGGTGTCAGAACTGCTTCAGACACTCCACCAGCGAGGGCCGATCGCTACAGCGGATGTGGTGATCAATTCTGTCGATCATATAGGGGTAAAACGGGTTCGATGTGGCGCGCATGATCGAGTCAAGACCGACAATCAGCACCGCACTCTCGCCCCGCAGAGACAGGGTGCCGAAGCTGATGCCAAACTCATTTTTGATGGCTGGCTCACTGCCATACAAGCCATCCTGCGCCGGAAACGGGATCGCGACGTGGGAGAGTGAATAGAGACCGGCAGGATAATTGATCGCCAGCGGCAGCGTCTGCTCGCTGATCTCACCGGCTGGTACTGTTTTCGTCACCATGTTTAACGAGGTGGCCGTGGCGTTAGTGATCACCGTTGAGGTATATAAACGACGGGCAGCCGGCAACAGCTGATTAACCGCGGTGTAGGAGGAGTGACGGAACAGCGGGCTGACGCTGACTGCCTGATTGATATCAAACAGCACCAGTTCGCTGCCATTATCCGGCAGGTAATTATAGAGAGAACGGATCACCGACGGGGTGCTGACGGTGGAATCCATCACCGACTGGAAGGTCAGTACCGGCGGAAAGGTCGCCAGTTGCTGTTGGCGTGACGCCTGCACAATCTGCTGTTGCAGCGCCTGCGTTAACAGGTAGGTCTGGCGAGCAGCGTGAACCGGAAAGGAGTTGTACTTAAAGGGATTGAACTCCGGCACGATGTTCAGCCAGGCCGTTTTAGAAAAAGCCGGAAAAATCGACGGCAGCCCCGCGACACCGGCAAAGCGGGCGAAACGGGTTACGCCTATCATCGGCGACAGCAGGATCAGCTGTTGCGGACGGCGTAAATGGTGATCGGTCAGACTGTCCAGCGTGTACTTCACCGCCAGCGCGCCGCCGTTGGAAAAGCCAACCAGGTGCAGAGGCGTCTTCTCACCCGCCAGCCGGGTCGCTTCACGCACCGCTAACCGTGTCGCCGCCAGCCAGTCCTGCCAGTCTACATCCGTCAGCCCGGCCGGCACCGTGCCGTGACCGGGTAACCGCAGTGCCACCGCCACATAGCCCTGCTGGCGGTAGGCTTCCGCCACGTGTCGCAGGCTATAGGGGCTGTCGGTCAGGCCGTGCAGCAAAACAACCGCTCCCCGCGGTACGCCAGCGGGTCGCAGAATATAGGATCGGTTCCAGTCGTGACTGAAATTTTCGGGATAGATCAGGCTACGAGCATAGTAGCGGTTAAGCGGCGTTTTCTCGTCCGCTTCCAGCTTGTCGCTGACCTGCTGCTTCATCTTATCAAACAGCCGGTTTTCCGCCGCCAGATAATCGGCATAGCTGGCCTGATCAAGCTGCTCAACCGTTAATTCATGCGGTACCCAGGTGTGCCAGCGATGTAATTCCGGACCACGCTCAGCCTCATATACCCGGAAGATCAGCAACAGCACCACGATCAGCCCTGCGCCAAGAAGGCAGCGTTTGCTCCAGCGGGCGATTTTTTTTAACGTCCTGGTCATGCATCCTTACCTGAAAAATTAAAAGCCATAACGAAGCCATGCAAATAAGACATTGCCATTGTTGTAGGTGCCGGGAATATAGGTGAACTGCACATTCAACGCTTTATAACCGGCAGAGAATAGCGGCAGGACGATTGGCAACGGGATATATCCGCCGAAATCGTCACGAGCCGTAATACCCGCGGTTAATCCCGCGCCTAACCGGAAATCGTGATTATCACCGGGATACCAGCCCTTTTCCCAGCCGTAACCCACAATCGGTTGCCACTCGTTATGCGAGTCTTTAAATGCCATCGCGTATAACGCATTCCAGTTGCCGTTCTCATCATATCGCGACACACCCAGCCCGCCGCCCCACGGCATCTCGTTATAGTGGTCGGTTTTCTCTTTGTCATACATAAAACGGGCATGCCAGCTGATAAAGGGCAGATAGAGATCGGTATGCTGCGGTGCATTCCAGGTCTGCGCGACATCGTCCGTCACCCCATCCCACCAGGATGACAGAGACGAGACGGCTGTTTCAGCATAGAGCGGACCGACAGCCAGCGATGCAGCAAGCAATACCGTTGCGGTTGCAATTTTCATGACAGGTCCCGTCAGCGCGCGGTGGTGATGACGAATGAGTATAGCGCAGTCCTTAACGCGCCGATTGTCACCGGTCATGCTTCGCTTAAATAGCGGATAATCTGGCTTATTCCCCAGAGGATCAGAAATGAAGAGGCTGCTTTCAGACCGTACTGAGCAGAATTTCAGGCTGAAATCGCCAAGGGTGAAGGTATAACGACCACTGATTACAGTGAATGTCTGAGCGCTACAGCTGAGGGTTAACGGTGAACAGCAGGAAGAAAGAACCGGACTGGAGCCAGTCCGGTTCGGGGGATCAGGCTTCAGCAGCCAGGGATTTTTCGCCAAACTTCTCTTTCATATGGGACTCAATCTCTTCCAGACTTTTACCGCGCGTTTCAGGAACCATCGCCATCACAAAGATCAGCGAGCCGACGTTAATCGCAGCAAAGATAAAGAAGGTGGTGCTGCCGGCATATTCCATGATGGGTGGAAAACCAAAGGCGACTATCGCGTTAAAGATCCACTGTAATGAGACGGCGCTGCCGGTTAACACGCCACGCAACTGCATCGGGAACAGTTCCGACATCATCAGCCAGTAGACCGGTGAAATGCACATCTGCATACAGAACAGGAACAGCAGAATACAGCCCAACGCCAGGTAGCTCTGCATCAGGCTCGGGCTGATGAAGGTCATCACCGCACCCAGCATAATCTGTGAGGTGATGACCAGACACAGGCCGGTGATCAGCATCGCCCGACGAGGGAAACGGCTGACCGCCCAGATTCCCACAATCGCCGCCACGACGGAAACGACGCCGTTGCCGATGGTAGCGGCAATTGAGGCGCTGGTGCCAAGACCGGTCTGCTTGAGGATGATAGGCGTGTAATACATAAAGCCATTAACCCCGGTAAACTGCGCCACGAAGCCCAGGCCGACGCCGATAATCATCAGGCGTATCACCCACTTCTCGCGGATCAGGGTTTTTGCATCAGGACCCCGTTCCGCTTCCCGCGCCTGCTTCTTCATCTGCGCCATTTCATGACGCACTTCTCGCGGCGTTTCACGCAGGTATTTGAGGATCTTTTTCGCTTCTTTCAGGCGACCTTCCGCCACCAGCCAGTGCGGTGACGCCGGAACAAAGAAGGTTCCGATAAACAGCAACAGGCCAGGCACCATCGCGATGGCCAGCATGTAACGCCACAGATGCGGATCGTGCAGCAGATAACTCAGCAGCGTACTGGCCACGTAGGCGATCAGCTGACCGGTGACAATCATCAGTTCATTACGGCTGACCAGCGGCGCACGCAGTCGTGGACCGGCAATTTCAGCGATGAACACCGGCACGGTCGAAGAGCCGCCACCTACCGCGATACCGAGCAGGAAACGCATCGCCACCATCACGTTGACCGATGGTGCCAGCGCCGTGCCCAGCGAGCCAAGCACAAACAACACTGCCAGGCTGCGCAGCGTGATACGGCGACCAAAGCGATCGGAGAAGAAGCCGCTCAGGAACGAACCGATGGCCGCACCGAACACCAGTGAGGAGGCGACCAGCCCTTCGGTGAAGGAGTTCAGCCCAAGTCCGCCCTGATCCGGCGGAGAAGTCATGTAAGGTAAGGCACCGGAGATAATCCCGGTGTCATAACCGAACGCCAGCGCACCCATAGTGGCAACCAGCACCACAAGAAAAATACGCTGGCGTACCGTGTCGGCAGGCGCGTGTTCGCCCGCTTCACCCGCGTCTGGTCTATTCGTACTCATAATTACCCTGCCATTAACAAGTTAAACATCCGTTGATGAAATTTCATACGGAATAAAATTGGAACATATTTACCGATTGGGAGATGAAGTGTAGACGGTATTTATCACTTAGCTTTAGCAATGCGTCTTTTCTGGCGGGATAATTAATTACAAAACTCAGGGAAATAGTGGCGAACCGAAATTATCTTTAACATTAAATTAACGTATTCAGTTCGTGCTGGATCCAGTTCAGGAAATGACTGACGCGAGGAAACTGCGCAAATCCGCGCGGATAGACCAGGTGGTGCGCGCTGACCGGCAGGCTATAGGGCTCTGGCAGCACTCTGACCAGTTTACCGCTGCGTAGATAATCTTCAGCCAGCAACTCACTCTCGAAAATAAGCCCGTGCCCCAGCATGGCGGCTTCAAGACTCATATAAGAGCGGTCAAAGCGAAATAACCATTCTCTGTCCGGCTGGGGTAATTGTTGAGCAGCGAACCATTGTGGCCACTGAATAAGCGGTGATTCCGATAATATCAGCGCGTGATGAATGAGATCCCCGGCCTGATTAACGGGAAAGCGTTCAAGATAATCGGGCGAAGCCAGTACCGACATCCTTTCATGGCGGATGGTTTTAATCTCAAACGATTTCCAGTCCGGGAAACCGTGCCGCACCGCAAGATCAATATTATCGCGACTGAACGATAAATTTTCATAGGAGCAGGAGAGCGTTAGCTGAAATTCCGGGTAGCTGTCGCGAAATTTATGAATCCGCGGCAACAGCCACAGCAGACCGAAACTCGGCGCGCAGTGAATCCGCAGATTACTGCGCGTCTTCTCGTTACTGATGCGCGCCGTCGCCTGCGCCAGGCCCAGCAGTATCGGGCTGATTTCTTTAAGGTAATGTTCGCCTGACAACGTCAGCACCACGCCTTTAGCCGAACGATTGAACAGGCTGCAACCGAGTTCCCGTTCCAGTTTTGCCAGCTGATGACTGGCCGCCGAAGGCGTAATACTTAATTCCTCCGCCGCACGCGCCACATTGCCAAAATGGGCCACCTGCTCAAACACCCGCAGTGATTTAATCGAAGGTAAGTGGTCAGCCTGCTTGTCCATTGGTCTCTCCGTGACGGAAATATGTGATGTATGCCCGTTTCTAAACCGCAGAAATGTTAACTGCATCAAACCAACAAATTCATTCAGCATCAAATGAATTTTTTTGCATTGCCAATATCGACGGCTTTATCAATTCTGATCGTGACCCTGCCGGTAGCAATACCGAACCACTAATAATTATTCTTCTGGAGTGGACCATGTTACTTGAAAATAAAGTCGCGATTATCACCGGTGCAGCTTCCCAACGCGGGATTGGCCGTGCAACCGCAGCCTGCTTTGCGCAGCACGGCGCCCGCGTGGTGGTGCTGGATTTGGATTTACAGGCCGCTCAGGCCAGTGCGCTGGCCTGTGGTGACGGTCATCTGGGGCTGGCCGCAGACGTGACCGATCCGCTTAGCGTTCGCCGGGCAATCGATCAGGTCCTGAAGCACTATGGCCGGATAGATGTGCTGGTCAATAACGCCGGGATTACGCAGCCGGTGAAAACGCTGGAGATTGGCCTTGAGGATTACAATCGCATTCTTGATGTTAATCTGCGCGGCACTTTGCTGATGTCACAAGCGGTGATCCCCACCATGCAGCAGCAAAAGAGCGGCAGTATTGTCTGCCTCTCGTCGGTTTCCGCACAGCGCGGCGGCGGTATTTTTGGCGGCCCGCACTACAGCGCAGCCAAAGCTGGCGTGCTGGGGCTCACCAAAGCGATGGCGCGCGAATTTGGCCCCGATCAGATCCGTATCAATGCGCTTACGCCAGGTCTGATTCAGACCGACATCACCGGCGGTCTGCTGCAGGATGAACGTCGTCACGCCATTATTGACGGTATTCCGCTGGGCCGCCTCGGCGCAGCCAGCGACGTCGCCAACGCTGCGCTGTTCCTCGCCAGCGATCTCTCCAGCTACCTGACCGGCATCACGCTGGACGTCAACGGCGGCATGCTTATCCATTAAAAGCGCCCTGCCCTGCCCGCATTACCGGCGGGCTCACACCGGGAGTGACTATCATGAGCACGCTTAACCTGAGCGCAGCTGCGGCTGCGCGCGATATCACCTATCGCAAAATTGCCTGGCGATTAATGCCGTGGCTGATGCTGTGTTATCTCTGTGCCTATCTTGACCGCGTGAATGTCGGCTTCGCTAAATTACAGATGATGGAAGATCTGTCACTGAGCGAGACGGTATATGGTCTGGGTGCTGGCATCTTTTTTATCGGCTATTTCTTTTTTGAAGTCCCCAGTAATCTGATTCTGCATCGGGTCGGCGCTCGCCGCTGGATCGCGCGCATCATGATCACCTGGGGTTTTATCTCAGCCCTGTTCGCCTTTGTTGAAACCGCATGGCAGTTCTATCTGCTGCGTTTCCTGCTTGGCGTGGCAGAAGCCGGACTCGCGCCCGGTCTGCTGCTCTATCTCACCTACTGGTTCCCCGCCAGCCGCCGCGCCCGCATGACGGTGCTGTGGTTTATCGCCATTCCGCTTTCCGGGATGCTTGGTGGCCCGCTCTCTGGCTGGATTATGGCAACCTTTGCCGGTTTCCACGGCTGGGCCGGCTGGCAATGGATGTTTCTGCTGGAGGCTATCCCTACCATTGCTATGGGTTTAGTGGTGTTGCTGGTGCTGAAAGATCGGGTTGAGCAGGCGGACTGGCTGGATGATGACGAAAAGCGCCGTGTCCGCGCCGACCTGGATGAAGACAATCAGCAGAAGGCCTGTCACAGCACGGTTAAAGCATTCGTTGCGGATAAGCGTCTCTGGCTACTGGCGCTGATCTACTTCTGCGTCGTGATGGGACAATATGCCCTGACCTTCTGGTTACCGACACTGGTCAAAAATTCCGGCGTCAGCGAGCCGCTGCATATTGGCTTCCTGACCAGCCTGCCCTACCTGTGCGCCATCATTTTTATGCTGCTGGCCGGTCGCAGCGGTGACCGTCATCGTGAACGCCGCTGGCACCTGATCATTCCGATGCTGGTGGGACTGAGTGGATTGTCGCTGGCAACGCTGCTGAGCCATAGCGTCTCTCTGTCGCTGCTCTCACTGTGCATTGCCGCCGCCGGGATTCTCTCTGCGTCTTCACTGTTCTGGATGCTACCGACCAATCTGCTGGGTGGCGTCTCTGCTGCCGCAGGCATCGCCGCGGTGAACTGCATTGCCAATCTGGCCGGCTTCTTTTCGCCGTGGCTGATTGGTGCCATTACCACGGCAACCGGTTCACCCGCATCAGGAATGTATTTTATTGCTGCCGTACTGCTGGGTGGCGCGCTGTGCGTGCTGCGCATCCGGGCAGCGGATGTTAATCGTTAATCAGGAGGTAATATGACTGACCATCTGCACGCGTCTTCCGGTCTCTCACTGCAGCAACGCGCTACCAATATTCGCCGCCACGCGTTATTGATGGGCCAGGTTCAGGGACAGGGCTATATCGGTCAGGCGCTCGGCGCGGCCGATCTGCTCGCCGTCAGCTATTTTCATGCCATGAACTATCGCGCCGATCAGCCTGACTGGGAGCAGCGCGACCGCTTTTACCTGTCGATTGGGCATTACGCTATCGCCCTGTATGCGGCTCTGCTGGAAGCTGGCGTGATACCGGAAGCCGAACGTGAGACTTACGGCACCGATGAAAGCCGCTTGCCCATGTCCGGCATGGCAGCCTATACGCCGGGCATGGAAATCACTGGCGGTTCGCTCGGGCATGGCTTAGGGATCGCCGTTGGTGCCTGTCTGGGCCTGAAGCAAAAAGGATCTGCATCGCGGGTCTTTAACCTGCTCTCAGACGGCGAGCTGAACGAAGGGTCAACCTGGGAAGCGGCGATGTCCGCCTCACACTGGCAACTGGATAATCTGATCGCCATCGTTGATGTCAATAATCAGCAGGCGGATGGCCATAGCAGCGAGATCCTGGCCTTTGAACCGATTGTGGATCGCTGGCAGGCTTTTGGCTGGTATACGCAGCGGGTGGATGGCAATGACATCACGGCTTTGCAGTCAGCGTTTGATGCAGCGCTCAACTGGGCTGAACCGCAACCACGCGTGATTATCTGTGATACCCGGATGGGCAAAGGTGTCTCGTTTCTGGAGAGCCGTGAGAAAACGCACTTCATCCGGGTTGATGCCGATGAGTGGGACAAAGCCCTGACTGCGCTTGAGCAAGGAGTCTGAGATGAATTTACAACCGCAAAAAAAACGCCTGACCACCTCGGCAATGATCGCGTCGATAGCCGCAGAGGGACAGCCAACACTCTCAGCACCGTTTGGTCATGCGCTGATCTCGCTGGCGCAGCAACGACCGGATGTGGTCGGAATGACGGCGGATTTAAGCAAGTACACTGACCTGCATCTGTTCGCCGACGCTTTTCCGGAACGCTTCTATCAGATGGGCATGGCGGAGCAGTTGCTGATGAGCGCAGCGGCTGGCATGGCGCGTGAAGGCTTTACGCCGTTCGTGACGACCTACGCGGTATTTGCGTCACGGCGCGCCTATGACTTTATCTGTATGGCTATCGCCGAAGAGAATCTGAATGTCAAAATTGCCTGTGCGCTGCCGGGCTTAACTACCGGCTACGGACCCAGCCATCAGGCCACGGAAGATGTGGCGATTTTCCGCGGGATGCCCAATCTCACCATCATCGATCCTTGTGATGCGCTGGAGATCAGTCAGGTCGTTCCGGCTATGGCCGAGCATCAGGGACCGGTTTATCTGCGCCTGCTGCGAGGTAAGGTCCCGCTGGTGCTGGATAAATATGATTACCGCTATCAGCACGGTAAAGCCCAGCGCCTGCGAGGCGGCAAACATGCGGTGATCATCAGTAGTGGGCTGATGACGATGCGGGCTCTGGAAGCCGCCGAAGCGCTGGAGAAGCAGGGTATTGAGGTAGGCGTAGTGCATTCACCCGTCATTAAACCGCTGGATGAAGCGACTATTCTGCGCGAAGCCGGTGAGGCGGTTGATGCTAACCGGCTGGTGATCACCGCAGAAAATCATTCAATCGTAGGTGGATTAGGGGAAGCCATTGCGGGTCTGCTAATGCGTAACAGCGTGATGCCGCGCTTCAGGCAAATCGCCTTGCCGGATGCTTTTCTGGCAGCAGGCGCGCTTCCAACGCTGCATGACCGCTATGGCATCTCAACCGAGGCAATGATCAGGCAAATCACCGCCTGGCTGGAGGCGTAATCCACAGCAAAACCGGGCCTGGCCCGGTTTTTTTTCGTCTTAAAAACAGTCGTAGCCGGGGCGAAGCTGAATCAGCGCTGCCTTCTGCTGATTGCAGTGGTCAGCGAATCGGGTCAGCCAGTGATCGTGATAAGAGTGAAGCGCCAGCGGCTCCCGTGTTCGCATCCCGCCTGATAAAATTATCGCTATCCGATAAAAGCTAAAAACTGGCTATTCACTGTAAACAGTATCCAGCCCGGACCCGTGGTTCGCTACCGGCAGGACGGCAAGCAATCGGGGCAGAAGAGGTTATCTGGCATCGGTGATATCCCTGTTTACCGATCGCAGTGAATGGGAGATCAGGCGCTGCTATCTCAACTCATATCCTGACTGCGTGGTAAGCATGACAATGCGCTGACAACCTGAAAGTCGATGAAACCTGTTAAAAAAGTGCTGACATAAAAACCTGTTTCATCAACGGGAAAAAAGTTATCCACTTTTTCTGTGGATAACTGAGGGATATTTTCTGAGTATCTTTTTTTACCCCGGTTTGTTGCGCTTCTGGCTGACCGGTACCGCTTAACCTGAGGCTGTTTTCCAGAGACCTGTTGCCAATAGATTGGCCGGAATGGCCTGAAATTCTGGCGATTTCAGGCTGAAATCCTTCTGATTATTGGAATTAAATCAATATGTTATCTATGAAATCCATCTGGCGCGGCGTTTGGCTTCCGAACGTCAGAGGTGCGCAAACAAGCGCTGAGCCGTCTGGTCGTGCGTTAAGGAACCTGAAGTAAAAATTGATTGGTTACTAATGAACCAGCCTTAGGATTAATGATGTTGCATTGTCATCTTTAGTGAGTGGCCGGCAAGCTGGCACGTTAATAACTCATCTTCCTGATTCAATGAATAGCCCCGGTCATAGAGGCTTCACTTTTGACTGTGTCATCCGCTGACAGGATTTCCCCGCAATGCTGGCATCAGTGCATTGGTTCCTTCATCACTTTGAACTGCTGGCCTGCATCATCTTTGCCGTAAGAATTAAGGCAGCCGACCATCATTGCCTTAACGATCAAGACCAAAAGCGTAAATCATCGATGTTCTAAACGGTGGCGTTTTAGTAGCAAATGTCAGCGAAATTTCAGGCAAAAAACACAGCGATTTCATGCGAAGTTTTGACGGTGATAAATTGGTTTTATCTATATTTAACAATAAGTTAGATTTGAAATTTTCGATGATTTTCTGGCGATTTCAGCCTGAAATTCGGCTGAAATCGCTGTAGCGAAAGGTATTTCCCGTCAAAAAACTCGCTCTGAAGAGCGAATAGTGATCAGTTAAACGACAGGTGATAACGCAGAGTGGTACCGCTGGTGCAGAAGTCCACGCCGGGAAGCATGGAGAGTTCGGGAACGGGCAAAATGGTCGATCGCCGAACGGTACGCCGGCACGACGTCAAAGCCAAAAATAAAGAGTGAGCGGCGCGAGCACGGCCCGGCAGCAGCAGAAGCGCTCAGGCCTGCACCCCGGCACGCGCGCGCAGAAAAAAAGCTGCCACGTTTGACCGTGACAGCCTTTGCAAATTTAACCTTAACTGACGAGCATTCGCTGTGCAGCGTTGGTTTTTTAACGGATGAAGCGTTAACGGGCGAG
This sequence comes from Pantoea sp. USHLN298, assembly GCF_037149395.1. Lineage (NCBI taxonomy): Bacteria > Pseudomonadati > Pseudomonadota > Gammaproteobacteria > Enterobacterales > Erwiniaceae > Pantoea > Pantoea sp. USHLN298. Next base: position 459,511 of record NZ_JBBCRO010000005.1, on the reverse strand, counting down.
ATATTTTTTCAGCGTCTCTGCAATGACTTTATCCAGCTCTTCCTGCAGCTCTTTTGACTGTCGGTTGAACTCATAGCTGAACATCCGGCCACGAACTTTTTTGCGGGCGAAGCGATCCTTGTCTGCAAATGACCAAAGCGTCGTTGCCTGGGTTTTGTCTTTCTCAGGCTCTTTCATCAACGTCTGGCTGCCCTGGCGAATCAGACGCAGGATGTGATTTTTGAGCTCATCCTCAGCCAGGCCGTCACGCGCACAGACCACATCAATCTCCATAGAGATCGAATCAATCAGTGCTTCTACAGTTTGTCCGGACTCGCTCAACTTATCGGCCGCCTGCAACAGCGCTTTATAGTCCGGATAGGTGAGTTCAGAATGATTAGGAAACAGTGAAATCAAATCAGAGGGTACGCTGGCCGCCTGCAACGCGCGCGTCACTTTGGCCTGAGATAAGCCCTGATTTTCGGCAATCTCTTTCTGCGACAGGCCACCTTCTTTTAGCGTTAACAGGCGCATCCCGACTTCACGCAGGTTATGTTCACGCGCAGTCTGGATATCCTGTGCCAGACGACGCGCTTCCTCTGCGCTGATTTCAGCGTCACTGATCAGAACATCCAGACCCGTTTTGCAATAAATAGCCGCAGCACGACGGCGTGAACCATCCAGGATCTCAATGCGGTCATTGCGCATGATGCCGATAGCCGGGAAAAACTGTTGCAGCTTGATAGTGCGAATGATGTCACGCAGCGAATCCGGCGTGAGCCCGGCCTGGTCACGGCCGTTCGTTTCCATCGTGACGAATGTTTTCGTTTCGACTTCATTTGCCGCAATGCGCTCAAAGCGAAACAGCGCACGTTTACCGGTGGCCAGCACAAAGGTCTGGCTGTGCTGTTCATCACTCTTATCATTTTCCAGCGGCGTCTGGCTGAAGGTTCTGCCAATCGTAATTCTTTTTGCGCTCATACAAACCTCAGTTCAGGCGAATAAATTCGATACGGTCAAATACCGCTTTAGCAAAATCCTCAGCAGCTGAGCGCGCATTTTTCAGCGCTTCGCTACTGCCGACATAGGTCGAAGGATTTGCCGAGATTACGGTGTCGAATGACTCACCGCACCGTTCGAAGCCGTCAAGGCGGGGAAGGGCTGCGTCCAGCATGTCGCCACCGAAGATTTCCTTGGCGAGGCTGTGGCACAGTTTGTGGTCCGCCTTGTTAGAGAGTTTCGACATAAAGCCGATGTTGCCCTGCAGGCGACAGGTCGCGCCCGAGTCTTCGATGATGCCAATCAACTCCGGTAAACGGGTCAGATACTTCAGAGTTGAATGGAAATCGACCTGAGCAGGCGGCACCGGCGTCATCAGGAGATCCGACGCAGCAATGGCGTTCTTCAGAAACGCATCCAGATGTGGACCACTATCAATGAAGATAAAGTCGTAATCTTTCTTCAATTTAGCAATAACGTTGTCATACAACACGGAATGGACGTTTTGCCCAGGCAGATGTTCAGCGCACAGCTCGTCCCAGCGTGAGGCAATAAACGCATCGTCGATTGAAGCGGGCAACACATCAACGCCCGGAATAATCGACGGCACGATAAATTCATTCACCAGCTCATCACGGGTGACATTCTGCAGCATCGCCTGGGCCGCCGTAGCTTCGACCAGACCGACTGAACGTTCATGATTCAGAAACATGGTAGCGGACGATTGCGGATCGAGATCAATCACCAGAATACGCAAATCTTCAAATAAAAGATGAGGATGCGCGCGCAGCGCATGTGCCAGCGAAACGGTTGATACGGTCTTAGAGACGCCACCTTTCAGGTTACCAACAAACAGGGTGTAGGCGTCGATATGGCGGTCGCGATACTTAGGTACGCCACGATGGTGATAGATATCGATGATATTCTGAATCGACATCGCGTACTTTACTGACGATCCGGCGGCACGCTTATCGAACTGATAGCCGCTCTCCTCCATCTCGTTAACCGCATAATCCACACTGGCTCGGGTCAATTTAGGCAACTTGGCTAACGCCGCTTTGGCATAGACCTGATAATAAGTGTTTTCATGTAACTCTTGTTTTTGCGCCTGAATTTGCTCGGTAAGGCTTAACAACATGCGTTCTGAACGCTGCGCCACCTTCATTACCTGCTTATCATCGTTAGCCATAGTTGCTCCGGACATGTAGGATTTATGACTTTATACAGAAATCCTGCACATGAGGCAATAATTTATCCTGTCAACGTAATCTGCGTATCTGTGTAGTCAGAGTGGTTATGGTGAGGTTCATCACATTATTTTTACATTACTGTCTGTATCGGCGCATTCTCACAGACCGAAACGTTCACTGTAATCAGTAAAACACTGGCAGAACATTCACTGTAATCAGTAACAGGTCAGGCAACGGGCAGAACGCGGGCGGGATAGCGGATGGTTGGACAGAGTCGCGGATAGGTGGGCAAGAGAGAGCTGGATAAGGGCACGGAGTTGCTGGCTGATATGATAAAAACATTCACTGTAATCAGCGGACCCTAAGGAAGCCTGTTGTGATCTTTAAAGGATGGTTATGAAAGAAAAGGGTGGGGCCGCAAATTTTGTCTGAACCATCATCAGCTGAACGCAGGGTAGTGAGCCGGGATGGCGCAGGTGTTCAGCCAACTGTCTGCTGTAACGTTCACTGTAATCAGTAGAACAGACCAGTGGCGTTGCAGAGAGAGGTTCCATGACATCAACTCAAACGTTCACTGTAGTCAGTAGTTTCTCACTTCTGGTTTGGCTTATTTCCTCAAGGCGACGCAAACATTCACTGTAATCAGTAAAATTGAGCCTGAACGCTGCAGTTTGGTTAATTGCCAGGCACAGTACAACTGACTCGCGTCGGGATAGAGATGCTGAACGGTGAACAAACCCACAAACGTTCACTATAATCAGTAGCGCAGTAGCCGGAGGCTGACTCTGCGTTCACTATAATCAGTAAAAAGCGCGCCCCGAGCATAACGTTCACTGTAGTCAGTAAACTGCATACGGCCAACCTGCCTTCCTGTTGCGGCAAGGGTGATGCGATGCTGACCGCCTCTGAATGCCTGGCCGGGTAGGGCGGATACTACTCTGGCGGCGCCAGGCCCTGCGTTCTGAGCCCTGCGTCCTGAGCCTTGCGCCCTTAGCCTTGCGTTCTGCGTCCTGCGTCCTGAGCCCTGCGTCCTGAGCCCTGCGTCCTGAGCCCTGCGTCCTGAGCCCTGCGTCCTGAGCCCTGCGTCCTGAGCCCTGCGTCCTGAGCCCTGCGTCCTGAGTTCTGCGTCCTGAGTTCTGAGCCCTGAGCCCTGCGTTCAGAGCCCTGAGCCCTGCACCAATAGCGCATTATTCATTAAGGATGCGGCAAAGCAGGCATGACTCGCTTAATTGCAGCAACCGCCTTCTGAGCGCAGCGTCGCCTGGTCAGGGCTGCGATAGCGATCAGTAAGCCCGCCTCTCACGCTTTCATCCCGATACTGACTGCAGTCAACAACCCGATCTGCCCGTGGTCTTTCAGAGACTATTACGCTGCAAACATTCACTGTAATCAGCAACACGTTCACTGTAATCAGCCAGCCATTCTGAGCACCCGCTCGTGCCACCAGAAAACATCGCAGTCTGGCTTGCGTGACCAGCCTGACAAGGCGAAGAGGAACGTTCACTGTAATCAGTAATACGTTTCCACAGTTGCAGAGCTGAAAAACAGCCTAACCCCAATGCCAGCCGCTCTTCAATGCCACCAGCCGGTTTGACCCGATACTTCAGGTGTTCACTGTAATCAGCAATTCTGCGAACCCTGTCACGTTTGTCACTGATTGCGCTGTAAAAACAGGGTTGTGAGCGTAATGCTCGTCCCATACCGCACAGTTTTTTTATAATTATTATTTTTCAATAATTTAGAATTAAGTGTTCACTGTAACGAGTAATATGGCGTGTTAAAGCGTTCACTGTAATCAGTAAACAGCCTTGAGTCGTCAGGCACGTTCACTGTAATCAGTAAAACGGTTAAACGTAGCGATAAGGTAATCACCAATATATTGAAGTGAGCACTAACTAACATGCAAATTACTGTTACATATGGAATTTAAAAAGGGGTAGCGCCAGATACGTATCTCGCCATAGCGGCGACTGCTGAATACAGTGAACGTTACTGATTGCAGTGAACAGGGGGAAGGATGCTGATTACAGTGAACAGCTGAATCTGGCATGCAGTGTCACTTTCAGGCGGGAAGTGACACTGCAACGCGCGGGTACTGATTACAGTGAATAGCAGAGGCTACTCGTCAAATTCAATCTCATCCAGCGAATCGATGCTCTCAAGATTGCTGATACCATCAAGTTTCGGGGTACGGCTATGGATGATGAAGAAGACCGAGCGGCCACGCTTCACCTCAGAATAATCAAGATAGCCAATCTCTTTCAGTTGTTCCATTGCGCGTCGTACCACATGATTCTGCGTGGTGGTCTTGGAACCCAGGTTCAGACGCATCCGCAAGCGGGCAAGGGAGATAGGTGCAGGATTAGTCGGCAGGCTTTCAAGAAAAGTATAGAGCGCCTGAGCAGACTCTTTACGCTTGAGCCGTGATATCGCCCGGAGCTGCAATAACACCTTGTGATCGAAATTATAGAGCTCAAACAGCTTGGGGTCCGCCTGGATACGCACGATATCCTTTTCGCGATCGTAATAGGCCGACTGCACAAGGTGGGTATGATACGCCTTGCCGTTGCCTTCAAAGGATAAGGTATTGGTTGCAATGCGGCGTAATGAAGCATCCAGACGCTTACGCAATGCGGCAGAGGAGTTGGCTGAAGGGATGCCGCACATCTTCACAAAATCGATAAACGGCAGCGTCACCGTGTCGCCTTTGGTCGGATAACGTGAAAATGACTGGATGATGCCAGCCCAGGTTTTAAAATCGTTATCCATATCCAGCCGCGCGCCGGTGATGGTAATCTTTTCATATCCTTCAGCTTTAACCAGCGAGAGATTCTTCAGCTCTTTGGTGGCGTCCGTTGATGCCATGGCACCGGATTTGCCGCGCGCTGTCGATTTCAGCGTCGGAACAAACAATCCGAGCCGCATTAAAGCAACAGGCTGAACCGTATTATTCTTGTTGGGATGAAGCTGAATAACTTCACCGCTGTTTTTGGTCACCGACAGAAAAGGTTCTAGTAACGCTTTGTTTTCACTATCTTTATCTGCCATAGCTTGAGATCTTCATTCTGTGGATGAAAGGGATCGTTTTCTGACTACAGTGAACATTAGCACTGTTTATAGTGAACATTCTACCTGGTACAGTGAATAAAGTACTGATTACAGTGAACACTTTACTGATTATAGTGAACGCGATCACCCTTTCAGCCCTTGTGGGGTGCGGCCTGCGACGATCGGGGATCTCTTAGGATCTCTATATGATCTCTTTAGGATCGTTATATAGGAACTAATCACTGTATAAGTGGATAACCTCTCACGGTTCTTATCAGTATGCACGTCAGAGAACATCCTCAGGATCATTACCGCGATCGCTGCCACAGCAACGATCAATGACCTCACACTGACAACGACCCGACACTTATCGTTCTCAATTAATAAAGAACTTCCTCACTATTATTCATTTTTCATCACTAATTACCGGGCGTATGGTGATGTGACTGTCTACTGAATAAGGAAAGGGTGCCATGACTGACTATGCTATCTCTCGTAACCCCACCACAGGCGAAGAAATTGGCCGCTATCCGCTGCAGAACAGCAGTGAACTGGAAAATGCGTTGCGCCGCAGTGCAGACGCTTTTTCACAGTGGCGACACAGCGCGATGGATCTTCGGGTTAAGGTATTGCGTCAACTGGGCGAGCAAATCCGTCTGCGCGAACCGGACCTGTCGCGCATGATCACCCTGGAAATGGGTAAACCGATCGCTCAGGCGCGAGCTGAAGTGCTTAAATGTGCCAATCTGTGTGACTGGTACGCGGAAAACGGACCGGCAATGCTGGCTGACCAACCCACTCAGGTTGCGGATGCGTGGCAGCGATTCCGTCCGCTCGGCGTGATCCTGGCAGTAATGCCGTGGAATTTCCCTCTGTGGCAGGTTCTGCGAGGCGCAGTGAGTATGCTGCTGGCAGGCAACACCTATCTGCTTAAACACGCGCCTAACGTCATGGGAAGCGCAACGCTGATGGCTGAGCTGTTTGACGCCACCGATTTGCCGGCGGGTGGTTTTAACCTGATCAATGTCGATAACGACGGCGTCTCCGCCGCCATTAAAGACGATCGTATCGCGGCTGTCGCGGTAACCGGTAGCGTACGAGCCGGAGCGGCTATCGCTGCGCAGGCGGGTGCAGCACTCAAGAAAACCGTATTAGAACTGGGCGGCTCCGATCCCTTTATCGTGCTGGCGGATGCCGATCTGGATGAAGCCGTCAAATCAGCAGTGATTGGCCGTTTTCAGAACACCGGACAGGTCTGCATGGCGGCGAAACGTTTTATCGTGGAAGCGCCGGTTGCTGAAGCGTTCGAAAAGCGCTTCACCGCGGCCGTTCAGGCTTTAACGATGGGCGATCCGCTGGATGAAAACACTTTCCTGGGTCCGATGGCCCGTACCGATCTGCGTGATGAACTGGATCAACAGGTACAGGCCACGCTGCGCGAAGGCGCTCGTCTGTTGCTGGGCGGCGAAAAGGTGGCGGGGCAGGGCAACTTCTACGCGCCGACCATCCTGTCAGATGTGACCTCTGAGATGACCGCTTTTCAGCAGGAGCTGTTCGGACCGGTGGCGGCCATCGCCGTGGCGCGTGACCCACAACATGCGCTGGCGATCGCCAACGACAGTGAGTTTGGATTAAGCGCAACAGTCTGGACCGCCAATGAAGAGATCGCCGATCAGCTGGCGTTGCAGCTGGAAGTAGGTGCCGTATTTATCAACGGCAACGGCGCTTCCGATCCACGAGTGACGATCGGTGGTGTGAAGAAAAGTGGCTACGGTCGTGAACTGTCACACTTTGGCGTGCATGAATTCTGTAACGTTCAGACCGTCTGGAAAAATCGCCGCTAAGATTTACTGCGCCGCCGGAAGATAAGCAGGCGCAGCGTTTTTATCATCCTCAATAAGCGGGCGCACTAACCGATCCGGTGCAAAGTCAGTCAGCATCGCCGGACGTGCGCCGCTTAACATCTCCCCGGCGACCAGCCTGCCGAGTAGCGGTGCCAGCGTCATACCGCTGTGACTGACCATCAGATAAACCCGCGCCAGCCCGCTGACATATCCTATCGCCGGCAAGCCATCAGCCGGACGGGATCGCTGTCCCACCTCAATCCGCTCGATGCGCGCATCCTGACTGTTAGCGAACAACCGGCGCAGTCGCCGCAGCATTTCGTTCCCGATCATCCCATCCACCGCCACCGGACGCGCCGGATCGGCATGCTGATCCAGATCCAGCGCCTGCAGCATCAGGCGGCCGCCGCCATCGGGCCGGACATTCAGCTCCGGCGTAATAATATTGCTGCTGAGCTGAATCGGCAGCGGCTCTGTATAAGCCAGAAAGCTACAGGCGGCAGGGTTGGCCCGGTTAGCTTCGGTCATCGCCAGTTCAAAACCGCACTGCGCCAGCAGTTCGGCGGACCAGCGGCCGGTCGCCAGCACCAGCTGATCGCCCTGCCAGCGCTCGCCACTGGCAAGCGTCAGATCAACACCCTGATCGGAGGTGGACAGTGTGGTCACTTCGTCATGGCAGACCAGTTTAGCGCCCAGCGTCCGCAGATCGGCCAGCATCCGGGCAATGAACAGGCTGGGATAGAGCAGGCATTCAGAGGAGAAGAACCAGGCATTCTGCACCCGGGGATCGGGCCGCAGCTCCGGCAAAGCAGCCTGCAGCCTGGCGCGATCCCAGCTTTCTGCCGGGTAGCCGAGCGCCCTGAGCTTAGCCACGCGCTGTTCCAGCTGGCGATGAATGGCCGGATGCGTCGCCCACTCCAGTGTGCCGGTTTCCAGCAGCCAGGGCGCAGGCGCAGGATGCTCTGCCTGCCAGCGCTTATGCTCGTCAATCGCCGCCGCGTTGAGCCGGTGATAACTGGCGGGATCTTTGCCGTTAGCATTGACCCAGCCGTAGCTGATCTGGCTGGTGCCGCTTCCGGGATAGCGTTTGTCAAAAACCGTGACCTGCGCGCCCTGGCTGGCCAGCGATCGCGCAACCGCTAAGCCCAGCACGCCGGCACCGATCACGGCAATACGTTGTGGTGCAGTGTGTTGTCGCACAGTCTTTTGAGGCATAGTCAGTTTTCTCCGGAATTGATCGATGCAGCGGGCGTCGCCGATAGCTGTCGATGGTTTGATTCAGGTGACCTGTTCAGTTCAGGCTGGATAGAAAGGATTAACTTAACCGGGAGCCAAAATGCAACAACTCTCCATTGTTCCGCGCCTGTTGCCCGCTGTCCGACACGGTGAAAAAACGCATACCCTGCGCTGGCAGGAAGGGGATATCCATCCCGGTCCGCTTCGCTACTACAATCAGCAAAACCCTGCCGACACGCTGGTGGTATGGGTGACGAAAGTTGAGACGCTGCCACTCAGTGCGGCAGCGGAGAGGCTGGGAAAACAGGCAGAGTGGCCGGATGAGGTACTGCTGGCCGGAATGCGTGAACACTATCCGGCAATTGAACTTAACAGCGAGGTTCAGCTGGTGCATCACCTTACACCTGAGGCGACGCGGCAAAAAATGGCTAAATCTGCGTCAGAGGTGCTCCATCACCCGTAACGCCAGAGTATCTGCTTCTCGCGCATGGCTTCTATCGACTATGAGATCGCCTGATAACGGCAGAGCCAGAGTGCGCGTGAAGCCTTTCGCAACCTGCGCAAATTTGAGTTCCTCATCACATAAAGGCGATCAGATAGATTTTACAGGCTGATGCAAAACAGCGGCAAAGGCACCATTTACCGCACCCGATTTTGTTTCAGCAATAAAAAACCCGCGAAATCGCGGGTGAATAAGGCGCTAATTCAATCAATATAAAGTTGTGTTGTTCTGCATTGATATAAAGTGGCTAATTTTTCAAGTGTTTGTTTTTGCGGTTTTTTTCTTGATTCTAATTTAGAAACGCCGGCCTGAGTTATTCCCAACGCAGTTGCAACGTCTTCCTGTGACATTTTGCGGTGTAAGCGCCAGGCAACATGCAAAGGAACAGACTGTCTGCGACTGATTTTCAGAACCTCATGAGGAATTGTTTCATCATCGTCAGGCCCAGCCTGGTATGGAACAGGCTCAAACGCTTCTTCTGATAAATGGCTTTCGGCCATTAACTTGTTGAATAGCTCGATAGGGATAACGGCACTGGTACGATTCCCGCGGTCGTCGGTGAGAAACTGTATAACTGACATGAGTGCTTACTCCTATACGGTAGCGGCAAGCCCGGTATTCTGGTCATCCACTGGATATTACTGTCGCGTGTTTTTGTCTGCAGAGAACAAAATGAAGAGATCGGCAAGGCGGTTTCTCTTCACCATCCTGTCAGCGCTTTTTGTAGGTCGTCGATGTTCTTCTCAGTACTTCCAGAATATCAATCACCACGGGCTGACCTTTTTCAATCTTCCAGAGAACACGATAGTTACCTACCACCAGCTTCATTCGCTTCTCCTTGTCGTCGGTCAGCTTTTCAACTTTCAAATGTGGAATTTCAGGCCATTTCGCGAGCTCTTCCACCGCGTCCTCAATGGCATCACCCTCTTTTTTAGGTAGCGCTGAAAGTTGTTTCGATGCCTTTTTTGTCCAGTTAATTTCTGGCATCTCTCACCCTTCCATGTGATTAAAGAAAAGACTGAATCAGGCTTAAATATAACTATATTCAGTCATGATTGAAAGTGGATGGTTATAAAAAATCGATTTTAGTCATAGGGTAATGCGCGAGTGACGTACTGCGGACACTCTCCGGCAATTGAACTTAACAGCGAGGTTCAGCGGGTGCATCACCTCACACCTGAGGCGACGCGGCAAAAAATGGCTAAACCTCCGTCAGAGGTGCTCCATCACCAGTAACGCCAGAGTATCTGCTTCCAGCGCCCGGAAAATATGCGGCTCATCGCCCGGGTAAGTGATGTAGTCGCCCACATTCAGTTCGACCGGGGAATCGACCGGACCGACGAGCGCCCGGCCCTTAGCCACGATGATGTGCTCGTTGGTGTTAGGGGAGTGCGGCTGAGAACAGCGATCGCTGCCGGGCTGAACCTGCAACAGATAGAGGTCCCGTCGGGCGCCTGGCGGGCAGGTCGCCAGCAACACCGCCTGATAATCGGCTAAATCGGCGGTTACCGTTGGCCCTTCACCCCGGCGAATCACCTGCATACGGCGGGCTTCCGGTTCCATCAGGCGTGAAAAGGGAATATTCAGGGCTACGCACAGTGACCACAGCGTTTCGATGCCGGGATTACCATTGCCCGCTTCCAGCTGCGACAGGGTGGATTTAGCGATACCCGCGCGGCGAGCCACTTCCGCCAGTGATAAACCGGCCCGCTGACGTTCACGGACCAGCGCGTTAGCAATGATGCTGATAGGGGTATTCAAATGAACTCCATTTTCCTGATCGTTTTTTATAACGAACGTAATGTTCGACTTGTAAATGCATCTGTCGGTGTTCATTATAATGTGTAATTCGTTCATTATGAGATCAGGTCATGCTGTTTTCACAAATAAAATTGCTGGACAAAGGGGTGGTGAAGGCCATTTTTCTGGTCTGTCTGGCGGATGGCATTGTGGGGTTATCCTACGGTTCGCTGGCAACCGCCGACGGTTTTCCGCTGTGGGTACCGCTGGCGCTCTCCACGCTGGTACTGGCGGGAGCGTCAGAGTTTTTATTTATCGGTATCGTGGCGGGCGGTGGCAGTCCGTTTACCGCCGCCGCGGCGGGCCTGCTGGTCAATGCCCGCCATTTGCCCTTTGGTATCGCAGTCAAAGATCTGGCAGGACGCGGTCCGGTCGGCTTGCTGGGCTGCCATATCATGAATGATGAAAGTGTGGTGTTTGGTATTTCACAGCCAAAACTGGCGCAGCGCCGCATCGCCTACTGGCTGTGCGGCATCGGGATCGGTTTAATATGGCCGATCAGCGTGATGACCGGAGCGGCCATCGGTCAGTTTATTCCCGATACCTCAGTCATCGGGCTGGATGCGGTGTTTCCTGCCATCCTGATTGCCCTGATTTTTCCGGCGCTGCGTCAGCGCCGCACCCGTATTCCCGCCATGCTGGGCGCTTCACTGTCGCTACTGGCGACACCGCTGGTCCCGGCGGGAATGCCGGTGCTGTTCTCGCTGCTCGGCCTGCTGGCATGGAGATCGCGCAAATGAGCCACCAGACGATGATCGTTGCCGGAATTGCCCTGCTGGCGGCCGGAACCTGGCTGATGCGCTTCGCCGGTGTCAGGCTGGGAAATCGCTTACCGCTCAGTGAGCGCAGCCAGCAGATGCTGTCAGACGCTGCCACCATGCTGCTGTTCGCCGTCGCTGCCACCACCACACTGTTCGAAGGTCAGCATTTTTCCGGTATGGCGCGGGTGCTGGGTGTTGGATTTGCGCTGTTGCTGGCGTGGCGTCGTGCACCGCTGATTATCATTATTCTCGGTGCGGCGCTGATGACCGCGTTGCTGCGCTACTTAGGTCTACCCTGACCGCGATAACCCTATCAAACGCGGGATTTTTTCGCGGTGGATATTTGTTAGGATGCCGGTCAGTTAAGTTTTACTCAACACTGAACAGGCGTTGCTGAATGAATACAGCCCGAACCTTCCGGGGTTATGTCCTGCCGCTGCTGCTCGCGATGGCGAGCGTTTTCACGGTGAATCCCGCCGCTGCGCGCCCCGATCTGCGCCCTCTGGGCGAAAATATCGCCGACAAAGGCTCGGCGTGGTATCGCTTCGAGAGCAGAACCTTTGACTCGCAGGACGGGAAGCGACATTACCGGGTCTGGCTCGGTATTCCGAAAATGGCGGCTCCTTCCTCAGGCTATCCGGTGCTCTATATGCTGGACGGTAACGCGGCGATGGCGCAGCTGACGGAAAGCCAGCTGAAACAATTACGCCGTGGCTCGTCACCGGTGCTGGTGGCGGTGGGTTATGACAGCAATCTGCCATTTGACGTGGTGGCGCGCAGCTACGATTACACGCCACCTGACGACGCGCCAGACCCGATAGTCAACATGCCGCAGGGTCGCAAGGGCGGCGGCAGCCATCTGTTTCGACAGCTGCTGCTGAACAGCATCGTACCCTGGGTTGAAGCACAGGCAGCCAGCGATCCCCATCAGCGCGGCTTATGGGGCCACTCCTACGGCGGTCTGTTCGTGCTGGATACCTTTTACCAGGCCGCCTGGTTCAGCCATTACTTTGCGGCCGCTCCGTCGCTGGGCTGGAACGATCAACGCATCATCGAACTGGCACGGCGTGCCGATCCCCATTCACTGCAGCCATTATCTCTCTACCTGATGGAGAGCGACGGCGTCACCGAGCGGCGCGCCGGGCATTCTGATGACCTGCAACAGGAAGAGGCTGAGCTGATACCTGTTCTGCGCCAGACCGGTGCTACGCTGCATCTGACCCATTATGCCGGGCTAAGCCACGGTCAGATCCTGCCGTCCTCGCTGGCGGATACGTTAAAAATCGTCTCCGGTTCAAAAGATTGATCACCGCCGGCTAACCTGCGCATGATGTTTGTTTATACCCGGAGGAAGCCTTTTATGAGCTGCCCGCTACAGATTGGTCTGTTGCTGTTTCCTGATGTCACCCAACTGGACTTAACCGGTCCGTGGGAAGTTTTTGCCCGCACGCCGCAGTTTGCCTGTCATCTGATCTGGAAAGATTTGCAGCCGGTTCGCTCCGATCGCGGCTTATCGATTTTACCCACCGTGACGTTCGATGCCTGCCCGCCGCTGGATGTGATCTTCGTGCCTGGCGGTCCGGGACAGATTGCGCTGATGTCAGACAGTGAAACGCTGAACTTTCTGCGTCAGCAGGCCAGTCAGGCTCAGCGCGTGACGTCAGTTTGCACCGGCTCGCTGGTGCTGGGCGCAGCCGGACTATTGCAGGGTTACCGCGCCACGTCGCACTGGGGTTCGATTGATCAGCTGGCTTTGCTGGGTGCCGAACCGGTCAGCCAGCGGGTGGTACGCGATCGGAACCGCATTACCGGCGCGGGCGTGACCTCCGGTATCGACTTTGCCCTGACGCTGGTGGCGGAACTGTGTGGCGATGCCGTTGCCAGGGCGATTCAGCTCCAGATGGAGTACGATCCGGCGCCACCATTCAACAGTGGTTCGCCCCGGACCGCTCCGGCCGAAGAGGTGGAACAGGCGAGAGCGGGCATGGCAGCCTTTATCGCCACGCGTCGTCAGGCTACCGAACAGGCGGCGGCTCGGTTACAGGCTGATCAGTTTACTAACGCCGGGAATACGCAGCATCAGCAGTGAGATGACCATCGAAAACAGCAGCGTCAGGGCGATCACCAGCAGTTTATCGCCCAGCGTCTGAATCCTGATGGCCAGTGCCAGCAGATTGAAGATCAGATAGTGCAGGATGTAAACGCCGGTCATGGTTTTGCCCAGCGTGGTCAGAAATGAGGTTATCCACGGCCTGTTTTCCGGCAGCCTGATGGCATTAATGCTGATCACAATCAGCAGCACCAGCAGGTAAACCTGCGAGCCGGTGAGCACGACCTCATTGCTGGTGGCAAAAAAACGGGCGATGAAGTAGTAGCGCTCATAGAGCCAGGTGAACAGCCAGACCGCGGGCAGTAACAGCAGGCTGCTTTTGATCACGCGGTGCGACATCAGCAGGCGTATCACCTGTGGTGCCGCCATCAGCCGTCCTGACAGGTAGTAAAGCACCCAGGTCCAGATGCGGTATTGCGGCAACAGTGAAAACGCCCGCTGATTGGGGTAGAGACTGGCCATCAGATCGTAGACAAAGGCAAAGATCAGCAGCAGCAGTATCCCCAGCGCCATCTTGCCAGGCGTACGGATCAGCCGGTCGATCAGCGGATGTGAGGCATAGATGAAGATTAACGCGATCACAAACCACGGCTGGATTAAATAGCCCTTCTTGTGCAGGCCGGCAAACCAGAAAAAGCTAAACCAGAAGAGGAAAATCAGCAAAATGCGGCGGATTTTGCCCAGTTGCCAGGCTGACGTATGCTGCTCGCCCGCATCCATATAGCCGCTCAGTAAAAAATAGAGCGGCGTGGCGATGGTTGAGACGAAGCTCAGCACGTTCAGCGCCAGATCCGAGTCGTAGTGGTAGCTGTCGTAACTCTGATAAAAAGTAAAAAAGGAGACGGCAGTGATGCAGGCCAGCATCTTCAGCATCGCCAGCCCGCTTTTATTCATTTTTCGCCTCCCGCCCGTGGAAGCAGCGATAGATCACCGGCAGCACCAGCAGGGTTAAAACGGTGGCGAAGCCCAGACCAAAGATGATCACCACTGCCATGCTCTGGAAGAAGACGTCGCGCAGCAGCGGCAGCAAGCCCAGCACCGTGGTAAAGGCGGTAAGCAGAATCGGGCGCAGACGTGAGGTTGCGGCATCAATGATCGCCTGCTGCAGCGGTTTTTCCTGCTGGAACAGACGAATCTCCTCCACCAGCACGATGCCGTTGCGGATAAGCATTCCCGACAGGCTGAGCAGCCCTATCAGCGCCATAAAGCCAAACGGAATGCCGGTCATTAAGAAGCCAAAGGTCACGCCGATCAGTGCCAGTGGCACGGTGATCCAGATCGCCAGCGCGTCGCGCAGCGAGTTGAACATCAGAATGGTAATCACGAACATGGCCAGGAATCCCACCGGAAGCGAACTCAGCAAACCACTCTGCGCTTCACGCGAACTCTCCAGCTCGCCGCCCCATTCAAGCCGGTAGCCGCTCGGTAAGGCAAGTTGATCGATTTGCGGCTTCACCCGCGCCACAATCTGTGCAGCGGTCAGGCCAGAGGCGGGATCGGGATCGGTTTGCACCGTCAGCACCCGCATCCGATCGCGGCGCATAATCAACGGATTTTCCCATTCCAGCCGAAAGTCGGCGATCACATTACTGAGCGGAACGAAGTGCTGTAGTGCGGCGCTCCAGAGCTGAATATTGGCGATATGGTCGATATCCTGTCGCTCTTCATCTGTGGGATAGAGCATCACCGGCATCAGGCGGGAGCCGTCACGGAAAATCCCCACCGCATCACCGCTGAAATTCATTCTCAGGGCCTGATCGATGTCGCGTTTATCAATGCCCAGCTCCTGACCGCGCAGCGCTGAATAGAGCGGCCGGATGACTTTGCTGCGTTCCTGCCAGTCATTGCGTACCGGGAACGTGGTGCCATCCGCAAGGAAAATGGCATCCAGCTGGCTGGCAATGTGGCGCAGTTTTTCCGGGTCAGGGCCGATCACGCGCAGGGCGATGGCGCTGTCGCTGGCGCTGCCAAACTGAATGCGTTTAATCCGCTCATTGACCTGCGGATAGTGCTGCTGAATATAGGCTTCCGTTTTCAGCACTAGCGCATCGAGCTGACGGGCATCTTTCACCCGCACCATGATCTGCGCAAAGTTGCTGTACTGGCGGGCGCCATCATAGGTCAGCGTAAAGCGCAGCGCGCCCTGACCGACGGTGGTGACCGTCGCTTCTGTGGCCGGGTCCTGATTGATATAACGCGCAACAGAGGCGGCTGTGTCAGCGGTGTAGTGGATATCGGTGCCGTAGGGCAGCCAGAGATCGGTAAAAAAGATCGGCGTGCTGGAAGAGGGGAAGAAGTTCTGTTTCACCAAACCGAAGCCATACAGTGACAGTGCCAGCAACGCCACCATGACCGTCAGCGTGGTCAGCCTGAAACGCAGTAAACCACTCAGCGCCTGACGGTAAAGCCGGAAAACGATGCCCTGATAGGGCGCCTCTTGCTGCTCTGGCTGACGGGTTGGCTGGCGCTGCTCGCTCCAGCGGATAAACACCGGCGTTAAGGTCAGGGCGGTAACCCAGCTCAGCATCAGCGAAATCAGCAACACCTGGAACAGTGATTTACAATACTCACCGGTGGAGTCCTGCGACAGGCCGATCGGGGCAAAGGCGATGATGGCAATCACGGTAGCGCCCAGCAGCGGCAGGGCGCTTCGCCGGATCATCCGGGTCATCGCTTGCTGCAACGGCTGGCCGCGCTGGTGATCAATTTTGACTCCTTCAACCACCACGATGGCGTTATCGACCAGCATACTCAGCGAAATAATTAACGCTCCCAATGATATTCGCTGCAGCTCCAAACTGAACAGATCCATGATCAGCAGCGTACCCAGCACGTTGAGTGCCAGCGAGGCGGCAATCACCAGCCCGCTGCGCAGCCCCATAAACAACAGCAGCGTACCCACCACTATCGCCAGGGCCATCAGGAAGTTAAGGATGAAGCCATCGACCGACTGCTTGACCTCATGGGCCTGGTTATAGAACACGTTAAGGCTGATGCCCGCAGGCGTCTCCTGCTGATAGCGTGCCAGCTTGTTTGAAAGCGCATCGCCCACGTCAATCACGTTAACGCCAGGCGCAAACGAGACGCCGATAGCCAGGGCCGCTTCGCCATCGGCAAAGTAGAGGTTGGCCGGATTATCGGTGACGCCGCGCGTCAGGGTTGCGATGTCGCGCAGATGAACATTTTGCGGGCTGCCGGCGGGCAGAATCGGCAGGCTGGCCAGATCCTCAAGCGTCTGCAGTTCGCCAGTGGGATGGAAACGGATCGATTCACTGTCCACCCGCACGCTACCGGCATTGGCCACGCTGTTGTGGCGGCTGAGCAGATCGGCCACCCGCTGCGGTGTCATGCCGTAGGCGGTCATTTTGCTGGCCGAGAGCGCAATGCGTATCTCTTCCTGCTCAACGCCCGCCACCGCGACTTTTGCCACGCCAGGCACCAGCACCAGATCGCGTCGCAGCTGATCGGCATAGTTACGCAGTTCGCTGTTGGTGAAGTCTTTGCCGTGGATGACAAAGAAGTAGCCATAAACATCACCGAAATCGTCATTCACCAGCGGTGCCTGAACGCCCGGAGGAAACTGGCGGGCTGCATCATCCACCCGACGACGCAGTTCGTCCCAGATCTGGGGTAGCTGATCGGCGAGATAACGGGTATGGATATTGACGGTGATCTGCGACAGGCCATTTGCAGATATGGAACTGACATTATCCAGCGAAGGCAGACGTTGCAGGGCGTTTTCCAGCGGCAGGGTGACCTCTTCCTCAACCTGCTGCGCCGAGGCACCGGGATAGGCGGTCACTATTACCGCGGATTTGATGGTAAAGAGCGGATCTTCCAGTCGTCCGATATTGAGCAGGGCATAAATTCCGCCCACGCCCAGCAGCAGAATGACCATCCAGTAGCGGATCGGCTTATCGAGGAAATGCTGCTGAATACGCATTATAACCCCCGCTCGCGCTGCCAGATGCGTACCGCTTCACCGTCACGCAGTTCGCCAACTCCGGCGGCGACAATCCGATCACCCGGCTGCAGTCCGCTGACAATCTCAACACCTTGCGCACTCAGCCTGCCGACCTCAACCTGACGATCTTTGACCCGCAGCACATCGCCCTGTTGTTCCACCAGCCAGACGTGCGGCTGATTAGTCGGGCTGTGATTGGGATTAAACACGGCGGCGGCAGGCACCACCAGACGAGGCTGGGCAGGTGCGTTGGGGAGATTGTGCAACTGGACGCGCACCGAGCCGCTCAGCCCCGCCACGCCGGGTAAATCTGTCGGCCGCGGCATGGTCAGCACCACCTGATAGGTCAGCGTGGCGGCGTTGGTCTGGCTGGTGTGTTCCTTGTATTGCGCCTTAAAGACGCGTCCCGGCAGCGCATTAAACTGGACTTCGGGCTGGTAATAGATGTTCTGGATATCCAGACTGGCAAACAGGGTTTCTGGCAGGGTAAAGATCACATCCAGCAGGTCTGCGCGGGTCAGCAGCGCCACAGGCTGACCTGCCGCGACCACCTGATGATTCCGCACCTGAACCTGCGCGATCACACCATCAAACGGAGCACGTAGCGTGAGGAACTGTAACTCTTCTCTGGCAAGTTTTAACGCCGTTGCCGCCGCATCGCGATTGGCGGTCTGGATATCCATCTCTGACTTTGAAACCGCACTGCGCTGTGCCAGCGTGCGGAATCGCTGGTACTGACGTTCCGCCAGTTGCAGGCTGGTCTGACGGTCACGCACCCGTAATTGCGCTTCGGTGTCGTTGAGGGTCGCGAGAGTCTGTCCCGCTTTTACTGTTGTTCCGTCACGAATATCCAGCGTAACCAACTGGCCTGCGCGCTTAAAAGCCAGATCGGTGTTGTCACCAGCCTGAATACGCGCAGGAAAAACACGGATATTTTCGGCGTGATTGCTTTCCAGGGTGAAAACTTTAATTACGCGCGGAGGTGGCGCATCAGGCTCTTTTTTCTCGTCACACGCTGTCATAAAAACACAACAGAGCAAAACGGAAATAACTTTGTGTTTGATCATTTTCTTCGCCTTAACATCAGCTATTTTAGCCGCGGTTTAATAAGCGTTGAGGAATAAAGTTACCTGATGCTTATCGCCACCGATTTAAAAATAAGTTTAACGCACTCAAAATATTTTTAGCCAGACGGCAGTGCCGCTTCGTTTGTTACCTATTAGTTTGCCATTTGCGAGACGACCAGCCAGGTCAATAGCCCCACCAGCGTGGTCGCGGCAACCGCGAGAATAACGAAACCGCAAAGCACGATAATGCTCTGTTTTTTCATCAATGTTTCCTTTTGTCTGCCACGATCTGAAACGGTGCAGAGTGCACGAACAGGTATAAACCTGAGTTAAACAAAAACAACGTTGTCATTCTGATAATATAGGTTAAATTTAATTTAGCCATTTCCTGTCATCCACCATACCTTTTTTGCTGAAAAATGATGTCGGTCATTACCTGTGGGTATCGTATCCCGCAAAATGCATTTTTTTAAATTTCGCGTTTAATTCATCGCTTAATGGCACGGGGTTTATATATGCTAAACAACGAAAAACAGGATAAAGCGCCGGCTTTATCAGAGCGTACCTGGTATCAGCGTAGTGTGACAGAGATATTTACTGACCTGCAAAGTTCCTCAGCGGGATTAACCTCCGCTACCGCTCAGGAGCGGCTAAAGAAATATGGTCCGAACGCACTGCCACAAAAAGCGGAAAAATCGGCGCTGATAAAATTTATCGCGCATTTCAAAGATGTACTGATTTATATCCTGCTGGCAGCGGCGGTGATCACGGCGATCATGGGCCACTGGGTGGATACCTTTGTCATTCTCGGCGTTGCTGTCATCAATGCGCTCATCGGTTTTATCCAGGAAAGCAACGCCGAGAAATCTTTGAAAAGCATCCAGAACATGCTGGCGAATGAGGCGATGCTGGTGCGTGATGGAAAGCAGGTCACCGTGCCGACGCGGGATATCGTGATTGGCGATGTGGTGATGCTACGGCCCGGCGATAAGATTCCGGCTGATTTGCGGCTGTTCGAAGTCAACAATCTGCGGGTTGAAGAGGCGATTCTGACCGGTGAGTCGACGGTGGTATCGAAAAGTGTCGATACGCTGAGCGGCGAAAAATCGCTGGGCGATCGCCTGAATCTGGCCTTTTCAGGCACCACCGTCAGTTCAGGCACTGCGGCGGGCGTGGTCATTGCCAGCGGAGGAGATACCGAACTCGGCCATATCAATGAGATGATCAGCGGCATTAAAGAGGTGAAAACGCCGCTGCTGGTGCAGATCGACAAGCTGGGGAAAGCGATCTTCTTCATCATCCTGCTGATGATGGTGGCGCTGTTCATTTTTGGCTACCTGCTGCGCGATATTCCGCTGGGCGAACTGTCGCTGTCGGTTATCAGCCTGGCGGTTGCTGCGGTTCCGGAAGGGTTGCCCGCTATTATTTCCATCATCCTGTCGCTGGGCGTGCAGTCGATGGCGCGTACCCAGGCGATTATCCGCAAGCTGCCTACCGTTGAAACGCTGGGTGCGATGTCCGTGATCTGCTCGGATAAAACCGGCACGCTGACGATGAACGAGATGACGGTAAAAGCGGTGGTGCTGGCGAAAAGCCGCTGGCGCGTCAGCGGCAACAGTTATGAACCGAAAGGGGAGATTGTTGCCGAGCAGGCTACAGGCGACGGCGCGAATGCGGCGCAGGACCCGCTGTTTCAACAGTTCCTGCACGCGGTAGACACCTGCAATGAAAGTCAGCTTCGTCAGGACAATCAGGGACACTGGACCATTGTCGGTGGCCCGACCGAAGGTGCGCTGAAAGTGCTGGCGGCGAAGGGGATGACCAGCGCCGTGCCGGTTGAGGTAGTCAGCAAACTGCCGTTCGACTCCCTGTATAAATATATGTCGGTCAGCTGTGTGGCCGGCGGTGAATCCTATGTGCTGCTGACCGGCGCACCCGATGTGCTGCTGAATCTGTGTCAGCAGCAGCAAACGCCGGAAGGCGTCGAGCCGATTGACCGTGCTTACTGGGACGCAGCCATCACGACTTACGCCAGTGAAGGATTACGCACCGTGGCCGCGGCCTGGAAGAAAACCGCTGCGCCGGTTACCTCGCTCGATCATGATGAGCTGAAGCATGACATGGTGCTGCTGGGGCTTGCCTGCATGATGGACCCGCCGCGCCCTGAAGCGATCGCGGCCATCGATGAGTGCCAGCAGGCGGGTATTCGCGTCAAAATGATCACCGGTGACCATCAGGAAACCGCGATGGCGATCGGTCAGATGCTGGGTATCGGCAACAGCCAGGCCGCCATCACCGGTTATCAGCTGGAACACATGAACGATGCCGAGCTGGCTGAGGCGGCGAAAACTTACGATATCTTCGCCCGTACCAGCCCGGAACATAAACTGCGGCTGGTAAAAGCGCTGGAAGCCAGTGGCGAAATCGTCGGTATGACCGGCGACGGCGTCAACGATGCGCCGGCGCTGAAACAGGCTAACGTCGGTATTGCGATGGGGATTAAAGGCACCGAAGTGACAAAAGAAGCGGCAGATATGATCCTGGCTGACGACAACTTTGCCACTATCGCCGCTGCGGTAAAAGAGGGACGTCGGGTTTACGACAACCTCAAGAAGACCATTCTGTTCATCATGCCGACTAACCTGGCGCAGGGCTTGCTGATTATTATCGCCATCCTGATGGGTAACCTGCTGCCGCTAACGCCGGTGCAGATTTTGTGGATGAACATGGCGACCTCTGCCACGCTGTCGTTTGGTCTGGCATTTGAACCAGCGGAAGCGAATGCCATGCGGCGTCCGCCGCGCAATGTGAAAGCGCACGTCATGGATGGTTACGCCATCTGGCGCGTGGTGTTTGTCGGCCTGCTGATCTCCATCAGCGCCTTCGTGCTGGAAGCCTGGCTGCAACCGCGTGGCTACAGTGCAGAATTTATCCGCACCGTGCTGCTGCAGATGCTGGTTACCGCACAGTGGGCCTATATGCTCAACTGCCGTAACGCTGATGGCTTCTCACTGGATCGCGGTCTGCTGAAAAACCGCGGTATCTGGCTGGTGACGCTGGTACTGATCGTGCTGCAGGCGATTATTATCTATGTGCCGCTGATGAATACGCTGTTTGGCACCCGTCCGCTGCCGATCAACTACTGGCTGATCTCCCTGATTGTCAGTATGGCGATCTTCATCGTGGTCGAGATAGAAAAACGTCTGACCCGTTCATGGCGTAATAAAGCCGCCTCACTGCGTTAATGTTGTCTGTGAGTCCTGCTGTTGCGGATAGCCCGCCAGCAGGACTTTTTTGATCAGATAGGTTAACGGTATCGCCAGTATTGCCCCGGTTATGCCCAACAGTGCCTGCCAGAACAGAAACGCCAGCAGCTGGCTGGTTAAGGACATATCAAGCCGCTTTCCAATCAGCAGCGGTTCAATGACTGAACTCAGACAGAGATTCAGCACCATAAAGAAGCCGGCCACCGCCAGCGCCATCTGCAGATCAAACAGTATGTAACTCTGGATCACCGGCGGGATCGCCGCCAGAAACGAGCCCAGCACCGGCACATAGTTAAAGACAAACATCAGCACGCCCCAGAAAAAGGCAAATTTCAGACCCAGCAATTGCGCGCCGGTTCCGACAATAAGCGCGCCCAGCAGGCTGGTCAGGGTTTTGACGCGGGCATAAACAATCACGCTCAGTATCCCTTCCTGCAACGCCTGATAAATCGCCTGATGCTTTCCGGCTACCCGCTGCTGAAGCGCGCGTTTCAGCAACGGTAATTCATACAACATAAACAGCAGCATCAGAAAAACCATGATCCACCAGGAGATAACGCCGGGGATCTGCGTCAGAAAAGCGGTGACAATCCGCACCACGGCACCGGCATCGATAAAGGTTAATAGCTGGTCGGGCGTCATGCCGATATCCAGCCGGGCGAACACAAGCGTGAGCTGTTCCAGCCGGGCTGCCAGCAGCAGCGGTGCCTGACGGCTGAGCTGCATCAGATCGGGGGTCAGCACCGTCAGTTTAATGATGGTAAATACCACCACCATCAGCATCAGAATAATGACCAGTAAGGTCGACAGAATGCGCGGTATGCGTTTCCTCTCCAGCCAGCTGATAAGCGGATCGAGCATGATCGATAACAGCATCGCCAGCAGGACCTGGTTAATCCACGGCGCGGCCAGATACAAACCGCTGAGAATGATAGTGAGTGAGGCGAGAACAAAAAGTACGCGGGCCAGAGGCGGCCAGAGAGTGAACCAGCTCAGTTCCATGAGGGCGCTCCTTGATTGAGGATAGTTTGCAGTATAGATGAGCGGCAGATGACGGTGCTTTGCGTCAGGTCAGACGGCAGTGTATCCGGCAGGCGTGACGGTTTCCGTTCTGGCTGTTGATAAATTCAGGAAGCCAGCCCTTTTTTTCCTGAGGAAGATGGTTTATTTTTAAGGAAATGATCATTTCCTAAAGGTAAGGCGATGGGCCATCATCATCCGGTAAAAGAGCGGGGCCGGCCGCGAGAATTTGAGACTGACGCGGTGCTGGACAGCGCGATGCAGATCTTCCGCGAAAAAGGGTATCACGCTACCTCGATAGGCGATCTCAGCCGCGCGATGCAGCTCACCACCGGCAGCATTTATAAAGCGTTCACGGATAAACGCTCGCTGTTCGCGCAGGTGTTTGCACGCTACCTCTCATTACGCAACGTCGCGCTGAGCGAGCGGCTGGCGCAGTGTGAAAACGGTCGCGCCAGGCTGGCAGCACTGCTGCAATTTTATGTGGAATCGGTACGTGATATTGAAGGCGAACGCGGCTGTCTGGTTGCCGGCAGTGCCGTTGAACTGCAGACGCTGGATGACGATCTGGCCGATGCGGTCAGTGACGCGCTGACGCGCAATCAGCAAAATCTGCGGCAGCTTATCGTTCTGGGGCAGCAGGATGGTTCGATCAATGCAGCACTGAATGCTGAAGCGACCGCCTCGCTGCTGTTATGCATTGTGCTGGGAATGCGGGTGGCCGGTAAAGTGGCTGCCACCCGACCCGATGAGAGCGTTATCCCGCTGGCCCTGAAAATCCTCGACTAAATTTTTTAGCTAATATGGAAACGAACGTTTCCTAAATTATGGAGCGACATCATGCAATATCCTCAACACTATCAGCATCACTTTGCCAGCGTGGATGAGATCCGTTTTCACTATCTTAGTGCCGGGCGAGAAAACGCGGACGTGGTGGTGCTGCTCGCCGGTTTTCCGCAAAGCAGCTATGCGTGGCGAGACGTCATCCCTGGGCTGGCTGACCACTTTCATGTCATTGCGCCTGACCTGCCAGGACAGGGCGACTCGGACTTTCCTGCTGAGGGTTACGATACCGATACGGTGGCGCAGCGGGTGATGGCACTGTTACAGCAGCTGGGCATGACGCGTTTTCATCTGGTGGGGCACGATATTGGTGCCTGGGTGGCCTGGTCGCTGGCGGCGCAGTATCCGCATCACGTCAGCCAGCTGGCGCTGCTGGATGGCGGCATTCCGGGCATTACGCTGCCTGAGTCGCTGCCGTTAGCCGGCGATAACGCATGGAAAACATGGCATTTCGCCTTTCACTGCGTCAGCGACCTGCCGGAAGCGATGATTGCGGGCCGGGAAGGGATTTACCTGGATTGGTTTTTTAATCGTAAAGCGGCCAATCCCCGCCAGATCGACGCGGCCGCGCGGGCTGAATATCTGCGCATTTACCAGCAGCCGGGAGCGTTGCGTGCCGCACTGGCCTATTACCGCGCCGTCGATCAGTCAGCCCGTCAGAACCGCCAGCGCGCGCAGGCCGGGAAGCTGGCGCTGCCGTTACTGGCGGTCAGTGCCGATCGGGGGTCGATTCCGGATATGGCGGCACCATTACGCGCGGTGGCGCACCAGGTCAGCGGTGCGGTTATCCTGAACTGCGGTCATTTTATTCCCGATGAGCAGCCGGAAAAATTAGTGGAACTGTTGACGCGTTTTTTTATTCGCTGATCCGCTAAGCGGGTAACCGTGGCAGTGTGTCTGCCGTATCGCCTCCGGCCGCCAGCGGCAGGCAGGCGGTGCTAAGCGGGACTGCTGATATCCTGATGCTGATTAAACAGGCTCAGGGTCGGTCCGGTTTTGAGCTGTTTTCTTCAGCCAGAAAATCTTTCTCATCAGCCCGGCAGAGGACGAAAATTCTGTTCTCCTTCAATAAATCGCTGCTGACGTAAATGTGCTTGTCAATTAACGCTAACCTGCCATGCTGGGCCCCCTTTTACCGGGGATGGCCCTAATGTGTATTCATGAGGTTCGCTAAATTTCAATGCCCATTCTGCGGTGACAGGAAGTTTACCTATTCTCTCCTGTCTGACATGAAGAAAGGTGCTCACGGAGCAGTCTGTTTTGGATGCGGCAGGCCGGTAACCGTGGCAAATTTTCAGAGGCTTACGCTGGTCAAAAAATAGCGTAATCCGACAGAGGTTTTGTTAATTATTTTCAGCCAGTGAACCAGTGAAAATGGTTAATCAGCGTTTCCTCAACCTGATTAACTGCCAAATATAGGTTTTATAGAGTATTTCCCATGAAAAACGTTGTGTTAAGCATGCTTGCCAAAATCTCTAAAATTGATGCGGCAACCAAACAGTTAACTGCCCGCGTCGAGGCTCAATCGCTTCTGATCAGCGCGCTGGTGCTTGCAGTGAGTAAGCAGGGCGGTGTGACTGAAATGATGGAAAGCGCCGGAAAGGCCATCAATACCATTATTGAGTCCGTGGATACCGATGAGGTGCTGAAATCGGATGCGGCCATTCTGCTGCACGAACTGCAGGACTTACTCATGATGGCCCGGACTGTTGATGGTGCCGCGGCTGAAATCGATCAGGATGGGCTTTCTGACATCACCGGCGTTTCTGCCGCAGAGGATGTGCAGCATAAAAACGAGCAGTAGCCGGATACCTGCCGGGCTAACCGCCGCTTATTACTCCCGCAATCTCTGTACCAACGACTATCAACGTTTCCCGGGGAGAAGCCCCGGGAAACGAGCCCGCGTAGTGTGCACGCCATTAAGCATTACGACGGTTACGTACTTGACCGTGCCACATCCGGTAGCAGGCAACCTGGGTAAGCAGACAGAACCTTCTGCGCGGTAGCGTATCAACAGGTTGCTGCACCAACCATAATCTGCCTGTGCTACTCCGCTTCCGTCCCGACCGTACTCACACCCTATTGGCCGTTGCCCGCTTATAACACCTCTCCGGCCGGTTTAACTCAGCAGATCGCATTGGCAACTGATGCCGGAACGTTCAGCGCCTTAGTAAATATCAGCGCTAAAGCGATGATCGATAACCGGTTCCACAGACCAGCAAGAGCCTCGTGGCGATCCGTGACGGGCATCATGGCAGGAAGGATCTTAAAGCCGCCTGTCAGAGTATTTTTTGGCAGGCCAGTAAGCGTCTGGCATAGTTAAGGCTGAATCGCTTTACCCTGCTCATCAAGCAGATCGGTCAGGAGTGCCGTGCCATCGCTCCCGACGCGGAATGCCCCGTAACGTGCCTGCGCGAAACGCTCGCCATGGCCTTCCTGAAAGAACCAGGCGTTGGTGCCGACGGTCAGCGAGCCAGAATGTTGATGGTATTTCACCCGTAGCTGATTCGCCTGCAGAGGCTCACCGTGATCAAACCGGGCCTGAGTCGCATGACGCTGCGCATCGAGGTCAACAATCAGCGTCCCGCTGGTGGGCAGGCAGGGCGCTGACAGGGTCGCGCCGCAGGTCTCAGCCTGCTGATACAACCTCAGTTCCAGAGGTCGGGTCAGGGCATAATTCAGCGCCATGTAATCACCCTGCATCAGGGATCGCGGGTCAACCGGCGCAAGGGGTAAAATCATGACCGCGCCCTGTTTCAGCACCTGCTCTTTTTGCCAGATGCTGACATTGACGGCCACCAGCGCCAGCGCTATCACTGCGCCTGCCAGCCATCGGCTCTGTTTACGCATTCTCACTGGCACCTCCGATCGGTGCGGGTAACACTTTTTTGACTCCCCATACCAGCCCCAGTAAAACCAGACCACCGACCATCAGCAGCAGGGATTTTTGCAGCAGAGTAACCGCCAGGAAGTAATACCAGCCAATGACATACAGCACCATGAAACCGCCACTGACCACCAGTAATCCCTGACTTCCCTGATAACGCGCCATCAGAATCAACCACAGGCCCAGTCCAATACCCGGTGCATAGAGGGCGACAGCCCCGCAGATCAGGGCGGCGGGCAGTGTGATTATCGAAAACAGCGACTGGCCATTCCTTTTCTGACTGAGTGCACTCAGCACTAAGCCTGCCGCGATCCCTGTGCCTGTCGCAGACTGAAGCGTAGTCAACTGCGCAGTTGACCAGATGAAATCCGTGAGATACGCCGCGTTTATCCCGAGGAAACTCAGCAACATCAGACCAGCCGGGATGCCATACAGCAGGGGATGTACCGCGTCAGCGTACGGCCCTGCCTGTAACCTCAGCTGATGACTGACGATCCACAGCCACCAACACGTTATCGCCGCCACCACTCCGCAAACAGCAAGGCGGCCAGAAGTCGGCGACAGGGACAGCCGGGCCAGAGAATGGCCCGCCAGCACCAGAAAAAAGGTCAGGGCAGTGATGGCCATAAATCGATAAGTGCGGTCGGGCATAGCCACCGCCATCGCGGCCAGGATCGGCACTGCACACAGTGAACTGAGCATAAGGAAGCTGACGTCATTGCTGTGGATTTGCAGCAGAACGCCGGATATCAGCCCGCAGGTCGCCGCAATTGCCCATGCCAGCCCGAGGTGATGTTTACCGTCACGCTGACTGCGCAGCAGGCCGCGCGCAATGACGGCGAGCAGCAGTGAAGGAAGAATAAGGGTGGCGGCATTCGGTTGGTCGAGTAAGTCAGCGGTATAGAGCAGCAGTATCAGCAGTAACAGAATGATGATCGCTGCGATCCAGCCACCGACGCTTAGCGCCAGCCTCAGATACCAGGGCAGGTCGGAGGCGAGATCGCGTTGCTGAATTTCTTCAATCTGCGAGGCGCTTAGCAAACCCTGCTGACGCAACGTGTCTGTCAGTAAGGTCAGCCTGGCCGGAACCCGATCGATCGGCTCCTTTTCAACCATTTTGCGTTGCCACTTCAGCAGGATAGAACCATTTACCGCCAGCCAGAATGCCATCAGGGCACCGGTCAAAAACAGATCGCCCGTATCGTAGGCGTAAAGAAATAACCGCATGATTAGCGCACAACCAACAACAGTCAGACTGGCGATGCCCAGCGTCAGCATGCAGAGATCCTGATAGCGGTAACGGTACAGGTAATAACCTGCCAGCAGGGTGATCGCCCAGCCGACCGTGATGTAAGTAAAGTGGTTGTTACCGTCCCAGTCAGAAATGTTCCCGGCCACGATGGTGGTCAGCAGCAGCAGTAAAAATCCAGCCATCACCCGTGAGAACCAGCGACTTGCCAGCCAGCTCTCAGGATGATGCGTTATCGCCCGCCACGCCAGCGCTTCCCTGATAATCAGGCAGGCGGCCAGCAGCGCCAGATATCCGTGAAGCACCGCCGACGGGAGTCGGGTGAAGCTGTCAGACACGGCGAGATCCAGCAGTGAGGTCGGCATCGTGGTGTAATAGAGCTGGAACGCCAGGTTAGCGACCAGCCAGCTGCAAAACCACAGGCTGTTTTGCCGGGCAATCAGCGCCAGCGGCAGAAGAACGCATAACCAGGCCCGGAATAGCTCCCAGCTGTCAGCCCCGGTCTGATAAATCTGCCCATAAAGCGCAAACAGGGCACCGAAACTTAACCCTGCTGCCAGCAATGCGCTGCGTGCCAGCGTGCTGTACCAGCGCCACCAGACCACCACCGCCAGCGCGACAATCAGCAGTTCAGCCAGGGCAAATTTCGCCATCTTCGGCAGCCACGCCCAGTTCCAGGCAATAAAGAACACCGATCCGGCAACCAGTGACAGTAATCCCAGACAGCAAAGAACCGGGATAAGAAACTGACGCCATTGAGCATCTGACGGTCTGATACCACAAAAAGCATAGATGCGCTGGCAGGTCTCCGGGGTCAGGCTTCCTCCTTTCACCAGGCGTGCAGTCTGACGGCAAAGATACGCTGCCGTGCGTGACGGCATACCGGTTATGCCCTCGGGTGCAATCTCCCTCATACTTTCCCTGCCTCTGTTTGCGGAGTTACTTTTAATGTTAACGACGGGTCTTCCCTGCGATCAATCCGCGTGTCGGTGAGTAACACTCTGCTGAGCGGCAGAGCCGCGGATAAGTTTGCTGAATAAATGTAATCATCTTTTCGCGGACATAACAGCGTCAATCAAAGGCGACTGGTGGACCCGGATTGCAGGATGATTCAACAAACCTCTTCTGCATGCCGGGAATCATACCGCAACTGAGCCTGCTCCATTTCCGCACCATGTTTTAGCGCCCATCCATACAGCGCACTAAAAGGCTCCTGAAGCGTCTGTGCCAGTGATGTAAGACTGTACTCCACACTCACCGGCGAAGTCGGCAGTACCTTTCGATGCACCAATCCATTGCGCTCAAGCCGTTTAAGCGCATCAGACAAGGCTTTGTGCGTAATCCCATCCAGTCGGCGACGGAGTTCATTGAAGCGCACGGGTTCACTACAAAGTACGGTGAGAATTAAAATTGACCATTTATTGGTGATGTTCTCCAGCACCGGTCGGGTTTTTCCTATTTCTGTCAGGTCATTACTCTCAATTTGAGCCATAGCGATATATTCCTCGATACCTGATATAAACAAAGTGCGTAATTGTTATTAAGTATAAAAATTATATCATCTGTTTTCCATCCCGACAGGAGTGAGCAGATGCGTAGATTAGAGAATAAAGTTGCCCTGATACTCGGCGGAGCAAAAGGCATTGGTCTGGCTATCAGCCAGCGATTTGCCAGTGAAGGTGCAACGACCTGGCTGACCTCGCGCCGAAATGAAGAGTTAGAAGCAGCCAGCCACACCATAAAGGGCACCGCCAGGCCCGTTCGTGCTGATGTCAGCCAGATAAGCGAACTGACGCGGATAGTTGATGTAATCAGGGCAGAGTCTGGCCAGATAGATGTGCTGGTCATCAATGCCGGAATGGCGGAATACTCGACGATTGATGACGTCACCCCGGCACATTTTGATGCTATTTTCGGCCTGAATGTGCGCTCACCGCTTTTTGCTATGCAGGCAGCACTTCCCCTGATGAAGAAGGGCGCGAGCGTCGTTTTGATCGGGTCGATTGCCGATGTGATTGGCACGCCGGGATATGGCGTATATGGCGCCAGTAAAGCAGCACTTCGTTCTTTTGCCCGCACATGGACAAAAGAACTCTCCGCCCGTGGCATTCGAATAAATGTTGTCGCCCCTGGCCCCATCGATACGGAAATGATGCTTGCGGCCTCTGAAGAGCTACGTAATGGGATAATCAGCACCATTCCCTTATCAAGAATGGGCAGACCTGAAGAAGTTGCCAGTGCTGCACTATTCCTCGCAAGCGATGAAAGCAGTTATATAGCCGGAGCAGAAATCTGTGTGGATGGGGGGATGACGCAAGTATGATCAATGACGTTCAGTTTTATTAACACCAGAGAAAGGCTGAATGAGAGACGAACCGGGCTATTACCCGGTTTTTATCTTTCGCCAAAGCGGGTCGCTGTCAGTGGCTATGCAGGCAGAGGTCCTGATGCGCGGTATGAATCGACCAGGGCATCGAAAAGCGAAATATCCGAGCGACTTCTGGCCAGAAGCTGGGCACCGACAATAGCTGCGAAAATTGCACGTGCTCTGGATTCACTCTCACCTGATTCGCACACCTTCGCAGCCACCAGAAGTTTACTAAGCCATGCAATGTTTACTTCAGCAAATTTCTGAATTTCATTGGTCATTTCAACGGGTAAAGTATCGGTTTCAGCGCCCATAAAACTGCCCAGGCAGAGACGATTGTCGGCCTCAAGCGATCTGCGGAAGATTTCAGGAAAGCGATGCAGCGCGTCAAGCGGGGACGGGCTTTCTGATTCGATCATCTCCAGCGCGAGCGCGCCGTCCTCCCAATATCGTCTGGCAACGGCAATACCCAGATCGGCTTTGCTGGGAAAATGGTAGTAAATACTCGCCGCTTTGATACCAACAGCTTCCGCGAGATCGCGGAAATTCAAACCATTGTAGCCCTGCGATTGGGCAATTTTTTTGGCCGCCAACAAAATGGCTTCCTTAGAATTGACGCTCATCTTTGTGCCTTTCGTCCAGGGACGATCTCTTCAATAAAGAAGGCTATTTTACAGCAAACACCTACCGTGTGACAGGTAGATTGTCAGGGAGAGCAGTGCGTTCACTGCGACCAGAGTGCTCAGGCAGACGCCGTTCCTTCATGGTTCAGAAAGCGGCATCGCCAGCCGATACTAGCGGGACCACTACGGTCACCGGGAAAGTTAAAGGATGGCGATCCCGGCGTACCGGCGTTTTCATTGAGAAGCAGTTACCGGGCTGGCGAATCCAGCTCAGGAATGCCGCTGCTGCGATCGGCGTAGGCCGCCTGGAAAGCAGGACGTTTTGTCCAGCGCTGCCAGTACGCATCCAGGAACTCAAAACGCTCATCCAGCGGAGTGGCATTGACCGGGAATTTCGAGAAGGCGATGGCGGTTGCCAGCGTAATGTCCGAGAAGGTCGGGGCATCGCCGCCGAGCAGCCATTCGCGGCCGTCTGACAGATGACGATTGACCAGTGCGGCGTGAGCCAACGCTTCCTTACGGCAGTGTTCACCCCAGGCCTCATTTTTGGTCAGTTCCAGCTTGAAGCCGAGGCCGGTATGCAACACATGGAATGCTGTAACGATGCGGTACAGGATGTGCACCCAAACCCGGTTATCCCACATGTTATCCAGACCCTGTTCCAGTGCGGTCTCTCCCATGATCTTACGACCGGGATACTCCTGGTCAAGATAACGAACGATGGCAGCCGTTTCGGAAATATAGCTACCGTCAGCCAGTTGCAGAGTGGGCGTTTCGCCCCACGGGTTCATATTCAGATGACGCCAGCCACGCTGTTCTCCCACAGGGGACATATCATAAATGGTTTCGGCAAATTGTTCAGCGATGCCCTTTTCGTGCATGAACAGGCGCAGACGCTGTGGGTTCGGAAAGGCTGAAGGCGAAGTGAAAAGCTGAAGTTCAGTTGTCATGGTCGGCATCCTGAAAGTTGGGGTTGAGTTGCCTAACAAACGTTAGGTAGATAAACCTTAGCTGGCGATTCGATGTGCGTCAACACCTATCTAACACTTGTTAGGTAAATCTTTTATGTGCCGTTCCGTTTGCTACGCTATTTCAGCGTCTGCCTGGCTGAAGGCGGGGGCAGAATGACGTCAGATGGTCGAGCGAATGAATGACGGGTCAGGTTGAATGCATACGGGTGTTCAGGTGAGTGGCACGAGGCGAGGTTAACGCGATAGCTGATGCAGACTATACGATTCCGCAGAGGTACCGGCGGGGATGAGGCAGGGTCGGCTTACAGCGAACGATGGCCTGAACCACCCGGTTTTCGCTTACTGTTGATCCGAAACCCGTTTTAACGGGTACGCAGGCCGAATCAGCGGAATTAATTTCAGACACGCATCGCTGCTTTTACCGTGTCCACGAACAGTCGCAATGCAACAGGCATATGGCGATTTTGCGGAAAGTAGAGAGCGATACCCTGCGACGCAATCGTCCAGTCTTCCAGTAAAGTAACCAGCCGCTTCGTGTCGAGAGCCTGCCGGGCGTAGGGCTCTGGCACATAGGCCACAGCTAATCCTGCGACAGCCGCCTCCACCATTAAAGCGCTGCTGTCGAGGGTCAGGCTGCGCGGCACATCCAGCGCAAACTGTTGCTCATGCTGCTGATATTCCCAGTGATAACGTTTGCCGCCAGGCAGACGCTGGCGCAAACAGGCATGTTGCATAATGTCCTGCGGATGCGCGACTTCGGGCCTAGCTGCCAGGTAACCGGCCTGCAGGCGATCCAGACTGAGCGAGAAATGCAGCGTCGGCACCCGCTGCACCCAGTCCGTATTGACGGTTCTCATCATCGGGATGGCCTGCACTTAGTGAGCAATCGCGCGCAGAGTGGCAGAGTCCGGTCCCATAACGCGGCAGGCCAGCGGATAAGGCGAGTAGGTGCTTAACACCCGTTGTGTCAGCCGGACGCATGCTTCTGGCACCAGTCCGTGAGCCGCTGCATCCCGCGCTGGCCTGCGCGGTGGCTGAACCGCTCAGCAAAGTAACGCTGCTCAACTGCGGGCATTTTATTGCCGACCAACAGCCGCAAAAATTAGCGGAATATTAACAGGCATGTTTAATTCAACTGTCCGGTAACCGGCTTTCATCACCAGATAAGTAGTGAAAGTAATGTCATCTGGCGGATTATTAATATTATTGCTGATCTGCCCGATTCTCATTCAATCTTCCTGAGGTTATTTCTATCTCATTGATTTTAAAACGACTGCGACCGGCTTTTGCGCGTTGCTTTCTGCGTCATGCTGTGAATAAATAAACGGTCGCAAACACCAGAAATCATGATCACATAAAAAAAGAGTCTGCATTACGATGCCGACCCAATATTGCCGGGGCTGCTATGAATCAGGATAAAGCACTGCTGGCCAGAGAAATAAAAGCCAGAACGGAACAACTGGAATCGCATTTAGTGGCGATTCGACGCGATATTCATGCCCACCCGGAATTAGGCTTCGATACGCTGCGTACCGCCAGCCTGGTAACACAACAGTTACAGGCGCTGGGGCTGACGCCACAAACCGGCATCGGCCGCAGCGGCGTGATGGTGGATATCGACGGCGCTGAGCCGGGGAAAACCCTGCTGCTTCGCGCCGATATGGATGCGTTACCGATCCACGAACAGACCGGGCTGCCTTTTGCCAGCGTCTGGCCCGGCAAAATGCACGCCTGCGGGCATGACATTCACACCGCCACCCTGCTGGGCGTAGCAGCGATTCTGCCGCATTATCGTCAGCAGCTAAAAGGGAGAGTCAGGCTGATTTTCCAGCCCGCCGAAGAAACCCCGGACAGCGGCGCGCAGGCGATGATCGCTGACGGTGCGGCGGAAGGCATCGACTGGGCGATTACTCTGCACAATAAGCCTGAACTGGCGGCTGGTGAAGTAGCGTTAACCCGCGGCGCCAGTACCGCGTCCAGTGACGAATTTGACGTGACGGTGCATGGCGTTTCAACCCACGCCGCGCGCCCGCACATGGGCAGCGATCCGATTATTGCCACCGTGCATCTCATCAGTCAGCTACAAACTATCATCTCGCGCGAACGCGATCCGGCCCACTCGGCGGTGTTAACCATCGGCCACATTCAGGGCGGCACCACCCACAATATTATTCCTGACAGCTGCCTGTTTCAGGGCACTATCCGCACCAAATCGCCTGCGGTACGTGCCGACATGGAAGCGGCATTCAAACGGATGTGTGAGGGCGTGGCGCTGGCGCAAAATGTGCGCGTGGAG
The DNA here is from genome assembly GCF_037149395.1 of Pantoea sp. USHLN298. Classification (NCBI taxonomy): domain Bacteria; kingdom Pseudomonadati; phylum Pseudomonadota; class Gammaproteobacteria; order Enterobacterales; family Erwiniaceae; genus Pantoea; species Pantoea sp. USHLN298. The sequence goes on along the minus strand of NZ_JBBCRO010000005.1, from coordinate 425,488 downwards.
GTTAACTTCCAGCGTGGCGTACCACCGCTGATGAATGACGATCGGCTAATCGATGCGCTGGAGCAGATTCTGTCGCACCAGTTCGATAAGCCGATTATCGCGCAGCCCAGCGACAGCTTTGGTGCCGAAGATTTTTCGCTGTTTACCGAACGGGCGCCGGGTTGCCAGATCCACATCGGGTCTGCCACGCCGGGCCGTGACGATCATCTGCACAATTCCGACTATCAACCGGATGAACGCAGCATTGCCGCCGGGACGCAGGCGCTGACCCGCCTTGCGATTGATCTGCTCTCTTAATAAAAAAAATGAGGTTTCTATGATGATGCACAACCGTCTGTTTGCGGCTTCCCTGACCGTGGCATTACTGGCGACGTCTGCTGTCAGCCAGGCAAAAGATTTTGGCACCCTGAAATTTGCCACCGAGGCGGCTTATCCCCCGTTTAACCAGACCACTCCGAGCGGCAAAATCGTCGGCTATGAGCCGGATATGGTGGCGGAGCTGGCTAAGCGCGCCGGTTTCAAATATGAAATCATTGCCCAGAAATGGTCCGGCATGATCCCAGGCCTGATTGACGGTAAATATGATGCGGTCATTGATGCCGTTACCGTTACCCCCAAGCGCGCCGAAGCGATCGATTTTACCCATCAGTACACCGTCAGCGTCTCCAGCTTTGTGACCTCTAAAACCTCGCCGCTGGCAACCCTGCCAGGCAGCGGCACGGTGGTCACGGCCGATGATGAACCGGGCATGAAAAAAGCGATTGAGGATCTGAAAACCAGCTTTAAGGGCAAAACCATCGCGGTGCAGGTCGCCACCATTCAGGCTGACTTCCTGCAAAAATATCTCGGCGATGTTGCCACTATCCGTACCTATCAGGCGGGCCCGGAGACCTTCGCTGACCTGATGAATGGCCGGGTTGATGCGGTAATGGCGTCACGCACCAACCTCAACGCCTTTGTGAAAAAACATGCTGAGGCGATCAGCAGCAGCGGCTACGGCTTCTCTGGCGGCGTACTGGGTGCCGGCTCAGCGATTGGCCTGCGTAAAGGCAACAGTGAACTGCAGCAGGTGCTGAACCAGGCACTGGAATCGATGATCAAAGACGGCACGCTGAGCAAACTGTCGATGAAATGGTTCGGCGAAGACGTCGCACCCAAAGCGTAACCGCTGATGTTGATGAATATTGACTGGCAGATACTTGGCTTTGGCGACGAAGGGTGGGGCGGTGTGCTGCTTAACGCCGCCGCCGTCACGGTCAGCGTCTCGCTCTGTGCCTGGCTGCTGGGGGCGGTGCTCGGCAGCGTACTGTGCTGGATGCAGATTGCCGGCTCGCGCTGGCAGCAACGGCTGGCGGCCAGCTACATTACCCTGTTTCGCGGCGTGCCGGAATTGCTGGTGATCTACCTGTTCTATTTTGGCGGACGGCAGGTGGTATCGACCGTCGGCACCGCGCTGGGCTTCCAGGGGCCGTTTGACGTGAACGGCTTTGTGGCAGGCGCGATTGCCATCGGGCTGATCTCCGGCGCCTACCAGAGCGGTGTGTTTCGTGGCGCCTTTTACGCCATCCCGAAAGGCACGCTGGAAGCGGCAACGGTCACCGGGATGGGGCGCTTAATGATGTTCCGCCGCATTATCGTCCCGCAGGCGTTGCGTACCGCACTGCCGGGAATGGGTAACCAGTGGCAATCGGTGATCAAAGAGTCGGCGCTGGTGTCGGTGACCGGGCTGGTGGAAACCATGAATCAGGTGTCAACCGCCGCCAACTCCACACAGATGTCGTTTTTCTTCTACAGCGTCGGCGCGGTGATCTACCTGATCATCACCACCTGTTCTGACATGGTTTTCCGCTACGTGGAAAAATTTGCGATGCGCGGTCAACAGCGCGTAAAGGAATAAGGAGTCCACGTGGATATCACTTTTTTACAGCAAACGCTGCTGGCACTGCTGAAAGGGCTACCGCTGACGATTAACCTCGCCCTGTTGTCGCTGCTGGGCGGCGGCCTGCTGGCGCTGCTGCTCAACCTGCTGCGCATGACGCGGGTCGGCAGCCTGTTCTGCCGTTTCTATGTCTGGCTGTTTCGCGGTACGCCCCTGTTGATTCAGATTTTCATGGTCTATTACGGACTCGGCAGCTTACCTGCGGTGCGGGAAAGTCTGTTCTGGCCGCTGCTGCGCGATCCATACTGGTGCGGGTTACTGGCGTTGATCCTCAATGATGCGGCCTACACCTCTGAAATTCTGCGCGGTGGACTGCGCGCCGTCAGCCAGCAGTCGCTGGAAGCGGCAAAGGTTTCGGGTATGGGGTCATACAAAATCTTTACCCGGATTACCTTACCGATCGCCATTCGCCAGGCATTACCGGCTTACAGCAACGAAATAATCTCGATGATTAAAGCCACCTCGCTGGTCAGCACCATCAGCCTGATGGAGATGACCGGAATTGCCGATTCGATTGTCTCGTCAACCTTTCGGGCGCTGGAAGTGTTCCTCAGTGCTGCGGTTATCTACCTGATACTGACCATGCTGGTCAGCAAAGGCGTATCGATGCTGGAACGTCGTTTATCACCTTACTATTTTGGAGCGCGTTCATGACGGCACCGACTATCATGCTGAGTCATCTCAGAAAGAGTTATGCGGGACATGAAGTGCTGCACGACATTAGCCTGACGGCGCAGGATGGCGATGTGATTTCGCTGATCGGCGCCAGCGGCTCCGGCAAAAGCACCCTGTTACGCTGCATCCCGTTCCTTGAAGTGCCGCAGGCCGGGGAGATCGCAGTGGGTGAGGTGACGGTCACGCTGGATAATGCTGATGAAAAACTGAACCGTGAGCAGCGTCGCCGCATCAAACTGATGCGTATGCAGCTCGGTTTTGTCTTCCAGAGTTTCAATCTGTGGCCGCACAAAACGGTGATGCAGAACATCATCGAAGCGCCAATTCACGTCCAGAAGCGCAGCCATAGAGAGGCGCTGGAAGAGGCGGAGGCATTGCTGCATAAAGTGGGGTTGTACGCGAAGCGCGACGCCTGGCCGTCGCAGCTTTCCGGCGGACAACAGCAGCGTGTGGCGATTGCCCGTGCGCTGGCGCAGCAGCCAAAAGCGATCCTGTTTGATGAGCCCACGTCGGCACTTGATCCGGAGCTGGTAGGCGAAGTGCTGCGGGTGATCCGTAGCCTGGCGGAAGAGGGACGCACCATGATTATCGTCACTCATGAGATGGGCTTTGCGCGGGAAGTGTCCAACAAAGCGATTTTCCTGCATCAGGGCATGATTGAAGAGTCCGGCGCGCCGGAGCAGGTGTTCCTCGATCCCATCTCGCCGCGCTGTCGCGCGTTTGTTAACAGCCACTTTGAGCGTAATGCGGGTTAAACCTGCAGGATTACATCAAGTCGCAGACATTGCGTCAGGCCTCTTTCAGAGGCCGCTCTGAATTCCTGCAGGCCATCACAAACCTATCTGGACGACACCGTTTCAGCTATTGATACTCTTTTCGGACCGCTCATCGCTGGGCTGGTCGGGGAATTTTGTTGCCTGAAGGGAAACAGCTTGCTATATTGTTTCCCGTTGAGAAACAGTAGTGATCAACGTGATTAAAAGCTGGAAGCATAAGGGATTGCAAAGGCTATACGAAAAAGGTGACACGAGCGGTCTGCAGGCAAAGGATATTGATCGGATTATGCTGCGGCTGATGGTGCTGGATAATGCCATGACAATTAATGAATTCAGGCACTTTCAGGGGTTCAACTTTCATACACTGAAAGGTGACAAATGCCATCTTTACGCGATAACCGTGCGTGCTAACTGGCGCATCACTTTCGAATTTCTCGACGGTGATGTCTATATTCTGAACCTTGAGGATTATCACTAATGACAATGATTAACCCACCCCATCCGGGAGGATTGATTACGGAATACCTCGACGATCATCAGATGAGTCTGCGCAGTCTGGCCCGCCATATTGGCGTCTCACCATCGGCGCTGAGTAAGGTGGCAGCCGGTAAAACCGCGATCAGCCCCGAAATGGCGCTCCGGCTTGAAGCCGGTTTGGGCATTGCGGCCCGGCTCTGGCTGGCGATGCAGGCATCCTACGATCTTAACCGGGCACGCGAGTGGGTTGATCTCTCTGGCGTCAAACTCTTATCCCCTGCTGATAAACAACTGGCGCAGTGAGCCTGCCAGCTGGCTGCGTGATGGTTTGGCTCTGACACGATCGTTATTTCTACCCGGCGTTATCGGGCTGACCGCCGACTGCTGACATACTTGTAGCGGTTGTGATCGATCATCGGCCCTTCACTTGACGAACCTGCCCGCTTAACTTAAAACTAGAACCCGTCAGGGGAGTCTCGCCAGAGAGACTGAGAGGCTAATAGCGCAGCGCGCGGCTTAGCGACCCTTTGAACCTGACCCAGTTGATACTGGCGTAGGAAGACGGGCATCCGCTCTCTGCAGATGCTTGCCGCAAGGGCATCGCCATTCATGCTCTCGCTTTTTTCCCTTCTGGTATCCCGGGTCTTCGCGTAGTTACGACGAGGCCACTATGAACCATCCTATCCTGAATGACGCAACGCCCGCAGGGCGGACAGCATGAGCCGCTGGTCGGTACTCGGCAGTGGTGTGGCCGGGCTGTGCGTCGCCACGCTGCTGGCAGAGCGCGGTGAAACAGTTGAAGTCATTACCCGTCCTGAATGTCTTGCGGCCTCTCACTGGGCTGGCGGGATGCTGGCGCCCTGGTGCGAAGCGGAGAGTGCGCCGCCGCAGGTCATTGAGTGGGGTCAGCACGCTGCGGCCTGGTGGGCGCAGCGGATTGAGGGCGTTGTGCAGCACGGCACGCTGGTGGTTGCGCCGCCGCGCGACAGCCGCGAACTGATCCGCTTCGCCAGCCTGACTCACCAGCACCAATGGGTCACGCCCGGTGAAATTGAACCGGCGCTGGAAAATCGTTTTGCTCGCGGGCTATTTTTTGCCGCTGAAGCCCATCTCGATCCGCGCAGTGCGCTAAAGCAATTGCAGCAGCGTTTGCTGGCGGCCGACGTGCCCTTTCATTCCGGCGCGCCCGGCGGTCAGATTATTGATTGCCGGGGCATCCACGCCGCCGAGATGCAACCCGCGCTGCGGGCGGTGCGCGGCGAAATGCTGATCCTGCACGCGCCTGACCTTACTCTTTCCCGTCCCGTTCGCCTGCTGCATCCGCGCTTCCCCTGTTATCTGGTGCCGCGTGCCGATGGGGTCTTTATGCTGGGCGCCACTATGGTGGAGAGCCATGACAGTAGCCCGATCAGCGCGCGTGCCATGATGGAACTGCTCAGCGCCGCCTATACCCTGCATCCGGCCCTGGCCGAAGCGCGCGTGCTGGAAAGCGGCACCGGCCTGCGTCCCGCATACCGCCACAACCTGCCCGAAGTCCGCTATCAAAACGGGGTTTTCTCGATCAATGGACTTTATCGCCACGGCTTCCTGCTGGCGCCGATGATGGCTGAACAATTTATCCAGCAACTGACTCAGGAGATGACTCATGCGAATTGAACTGAATGGACGCGGCATCGATACCGCGGCGCGCACAGTAGCCGAACTGTTGCAGGAGCAGCAGATCGATCCGGCCACGGTTGCCACGGCGCTGAACGGTGAATTTGTGCCGCGCGCCCGTTACGCCAGCCAGCGTCTCGAAGCCGGGAATCAGCTGGAAGTGCTGTCACCGATGCAGGGAGGTTAAGCATGTTTTATCAACATACGCCATCATCGCGGTTTTTACTGGGCACGGCAGGCTATCCGTCGCCCGCTATTCTGCAGCAGGCGATTGCGGCTTCGGAGACAGAGATCATCACCGTGAGTTTACGCCGCGAAGGCAGCGCGGGCGGCGCTTTCCGTGAACTGTTGCATCAGCTCAACACCCGCATTCTGCCAAATACCGCCGGTTGCCACACCGTTAAAGAGGCGGTAACCACTGCGCTGATGGCGCGTGAACTGTTTGGCACGCCGTGGATTAAGCTGGAAGTGATTGGCCACGCCGATACCTTGCAGCCCGATCCCTTTGCGCTGGTAGAGGCGGCGCGCATTCTCTGCGCCGAGGGTTTTCAGGTCTTTCCCTATACCACTGAAGATCTGATTGTCGGCGAAAAATTGCTTGAGGCGGGCTGTGAAGTGCTGATGCCGTGGGGCGCGCCGATTGGCTCAGGACAGGGTCTGCGTAATATTGAAGGGCTGAAAACGATGCGCGCCTGGTTCAGGGATGTGCCGCTGATTATTGATGCGGGCATCGGTGCGCCCAGCCAGGCGGCGCAGGCGATGGAGATGGGATTCGATGGCGTTCTGCTCAACACCGCGGTGGCGAAAGCACGCGATCCGGTGCAGATGGCGACGGCATTCTCCGCCGCCATCGCGGCCGGACATCAGGCATATCAGGCCGGTCTGATGGAGCAGCGCGATATGGCCGCCGCATCCACCCCGATTTTCGGGCTGGCACAGTTCAGCTAAGGAGCCGTGATGGATCGTTATCAGCGACAAACCATGTTGCCGGAAATCGGCGAAACGGGGCAGCAGCGCTTACGCGCGGCACGGGTGCTGGTAGTCGGCGCAGGCGGACTCGGTTCAACCGTGCTGCCGTTGCTGGCTGGTGCGGGCGTGGGGTTTATCCGTCTTTACGATGGCGATCGGGTTGAGCTGCATAATCTTCATCGCCAGACGCTGTTCGGCATGGCGGATATCGGTGAGCCAAAAGTGTCAGCCGCCCGGCGGGCGCTGATTCAGCGCAATCCTGACTGTGAGGTAGACGCGCGGGCGCAGGTGTTAACGGCCAGCCTGCTGCCAGAGGCGCTCGACGCGATCGATCTGGTTATTGATGCGGCTGATAACTTCGCGATTACCTATCAGCTGTCGGATGCCTGTCTGCTGCGAAGCCTGCCGCTGGTCTGTGCGTCGGTACTGGGTCGCAAAGGGTACGTCGGCGGTTTCTGCGGCGGTGCGCCCGGCTATCGTGCGCTGTTTCCGCAACTGCCCACCACGGCAGGTAACTGCAACACGGCGGGCGTGATGGGACCGGCGGTGGCGACGCTGGGCGCTTTGCAGGCGCAGATGGCGCTGAGCCTGTTGCTGAAGCTGACGCCCTCTCCGCTGGGTTGCATGATCCACTGTGATTTTATCAACTGGCATCTGCGGCAGTTTCGCTTTGATGATGCGCCGGAACCGGCATTGCCTGGCATACCTTTTATCGATCTGCCGATGCTGACCGACGGGGACTGTATTGTTGAATTGCGCAGCCGGGAGGAAGCGCCGGTCAGCGTGGCAGAGAAGGTGCAGCGAATCCTGCCGCAGCAGATAGCGGACTGGCAGCCGCCCGCGGATCAACGCATCGTGCTGGTGTGCGCCAGCGGGATGCGTGCGGCACAGGCGGCGGAGCTGTTACAGGCACGCGGTTTCCCGCGCCTGGCACTGATGGCCGCCAACAGCCTGTAGCGCAAATCAGCCGAAGTGAATCAGATCACTTCAACCAGCTGGAAGGTTTCAAACACCAGTTCCATCTCGGGATGGAAATAGCCTTCCCGCTGGAAAAAGCGTTGATGCTCCTGTTGCCAGTATTCCAGACTGAGATCGCCTTCGCCTTCCAGCATCGCCATCTCAGGCGTGACGCGGTCAAAGCGGGTCAGGAACAGACCGGTAGTGCGGATCACGCAGACCGGCCGCTGTTCACCATTGAGGATAATGCTGTGACGGCCCGGTTCAGGTTTGTCTTCATCATCCTGCCAGCTGTGCAGTGAACCACAGCTGGCAACTTTTTTTCCGGCAATCACCAGCGTCGCCAGCTGGCTGGCGAGTTCAGGTGAGTCGCCGAGCGATGCCGCATTTGCATCCGGATATTTGTCTTGCAGTTGTTCCAGCGTCATTGCCATCAGGAAATCCTCGATTCAGGGCAGCATCTGGCGACGGTTCTGCGCATTACGACGGGTAAGCGCGAAGCAGGCCAGCGGGACCGGTAGGGTAAACAGCAGCAGTAACCACAGCAGGACATAAACCGCGTCCACACCATCATTCTGCAAATTGTTGTACAGCTTAACCGGCATCCCCTGCGGAAAATAGGCAAAAATCATCACGATACCAAATTCCCCCATTGCCCGAACCCAGGCCAGCGCCACTGCGGTGGCTAAGCCTGACGATGCCAGCGGTAAGGATAACCGCCAGAAGCGTTGCCACGGCGAGGCGCCCAGCGTCCGGCCTGCCTCCAGAATCACCACCGGCACGTCGGCAAAGGCGGCGCGTGCCGCCATCACAAAATAGGGCAGGGCGCCGTACCACTGTGCCAGCACAAAGGCGGCAGGATTGTTGGTCAGCGCAATACCGGCCCGCGCCAGCAGTGAACCGGCCGGGCTGTAAGGTCCCCAGGCGCTGACCAGTAAGATGCCCATCGCCAGCGGTGGCGTCAGCAGCGGGATCAGCACCAGCAATTCAGCCACCAGCCGGGGTTTACCGCGCGCCTGCGCCAGCCACCAGGCCAGCGGCAGGCCACTGAGGATCACCAGCATCAGGGAAACGGCACCGAGAACCAGCGAGGTGGCAATGGCGTTGTTGTCACCCCACGCCAGCCGGAAGTGAGTCCAGTGAGTCAGGCCGATCAACGTGACAAACGGGACGGCCAGCATCAGCAAGGCGGGCAGAGAGAGCCACAGTGCAGTGGCCGGCGGTCGTCTCATGGCCAGATCGCATCACCTTTGGCGGCGGCGTAACCATATTGCTGAAACAGCTGCTGACCCTGTGGGCTGCGCATAAAGTCGATAAAAGCCTGACCGGTCTGTTCGCCGTGTGGTGCGTTTTTCAGCACTGCTGCGTAATAGACCAGCGGTTGGGTATGCAGCGTTTTGTCATGGCCCTGACTGTCTTTCAGCGTGAAACTCACGGTGTCGTACCACTGTTTCGCCTCGGCCGGATTGCTGAGATTGATGGCGTCCGGCAGGGACAGATAAGGCAGGTGCGCTGAACGCACTTCACTTTCATAACCCGCTGCCGCATCCACCTGACCGCTTTCCAGCCGCGTCAGCAAGCCGCCTTCAAGGTTAACCTGCGCCGGATTTTGCACCCCGCCCATAATCTTCTCTGCCATACCCGGCTTCTGGTAAAACTTCTCTGCCAGCAGCAGAGTAAAAACAATATTCTGACCTTTAGGATCGTTGACCGGATCGGTGCGGCCAAATTTTAGTCCCGGCGTCGCCAGCAGATCCAGCCAGCGGCTATCGTTGCCGTTTAACGCAGCAAACTGTTGGGCATATTTTCCTTTCGGGTTATAGGCAATCACCATGCTGGTGCTGGCAACCGGAACCGCGTTATCGATCAGTCCGGCCTGTTTCAGAATGCGCATCGGACCCGGCGTAATCGAAACAAACACATCGGCGGTCAGTTTCTTACTGGCCAGCAGGCGTGCCATTCCGTAAGCGCCCTGTCCCTGACCCTGATAATGGCTGTTCTGCTGACGGGCGAAGGAGGGCCCAAGACCTTCATCCATCACCTTGCCCATTGAGCCCGCATAGGTAACGTGAATATCGTTACCGGCAAGCGCCGAAGCGGTTAAACCCATTCCCAGTAAAAGCGCCGAATATCGTAAAAAAGCCATGTCGTTTCTCGTTATATAAAAAAGTAGATAGCGATTATCGGAACTGAAACAACGACAGGCAAGCGGGAAATTATTGCGAAATATAGCCCGGCGTCGGGTGGTCTGAATTTCAGCCAGGAAAAGGCAGGTTGATCGGATCATGCCGCCAACTTGTATTAGTGAGATATGAACACCTGAATGGTTGTCAGAAAGCACTGAATTTTTCGCCCGATGCACAAACAGGCAGCGATCGGTCGCGAACCCGTCATCACAGCACAGGAACCAGCTAAAAAGTCAGCCACATCATTCAGTTACGCGCGCAGAAAAACTGTTAAAAAAATCGCCGTTTGAACCGAACTGGCGGCGTAAAACGAGACAACGCGCGACAAAAAGATTTAAACTCATCGGCTTTTGGAATTCTGACGGCCTGGCCCGGCGCAAGCGTTAAGAAGCAGCTATAGTTATCACCAGACTTCAGAGCCATTAACTTGCAGACCCGATGCTGCGATACATTCCGCTATACCTTTGCCCGGAGCCAAATAGCGTTAAAAGAGGTTAATTTTGCAGACAGATCTCTCCTGGAAAACTCTTCACCACATCATTAATCAGACCATCTCTGACATGCTGGATGAACATCAGTCGATTAACGTCTTGTCTCTGCGGGCGAGGCTGCGCGAACTGGCTGAAAAGGAAGAAGATGAGATGCTGGTGTTGTGTTACTGGCAGGCGAGCAAAATTCTGATGCGATTACCGGCCACCGTGACGGCCAGCCAGCTGATGTCCGCGGCGCGTCATGCTTTCCGCACTCCCCTCAATCACGACCCGCTCTGACCGCTCTCGCGCAGCATCCGCTGTGCGGCAGAAAAATTCCGCATTTAACCGATGAAAGCTGCACATTAACAGCAGCTTATGACGGCTGTCTGTTGCTAAGCTGACCCTTGAGTTGCCCACGTTATCCCCCGGCGATGCATTCATCCGTTGATTGAGGAAAGAGAATGAGTATCAAAAGTTATGCCGCTCTTCATCCCGGCGAAGCGCTACAGCCCTATGAATACCAGCCCGGACCGCTGCAGTCAGAAGAGGTTGAGGTCGCGGTAGAATACTGCGGCATCTGTCACTCCGATCTCTCAATGATTGATAATGCCTGGGGTGGATCGACCTATCCGCTGGTGGCGGGACATGAGGTGATTGGCCGCATCGTGGTATTGGGCGACGGTGCGCAGCAAAAAGGGCTGCATATTGGTCAGCGCGTCGGCATCGGCTGGACGGCGAAGAGTTGCCACTATTGCGATGCCTGCCTGAGCGGCGATCAGGTTAACTGTCGGCGGGGAAAAGTCTCCACCATCAATAATCATGGCGGATTTGCCGAACGACTGCGGGCGGACTGGCAATGGGTGATCCCGCTACCTGAGGCGCTGGATGCTGCCAGCGCAGGCCCGCTGTTATGTGGCGGCATGACGGTGTTTAAACCGTTGCTGATGCACAACATCACAGCCCTTAGTCATGTCGGGGTCATTGGTATCGGCGGCCTGGGTCACATGGCGATCAAAATTCTGCGCGCGCTGGGGGCCGAGGTTACCGCATTCAGCTCGACAAGCGAAAAGACGCCGTCAGTGCTGGCGCTGGGGGCAAATCAGGTGGTCGACAGCCGCGATCCTCAGGCGCTGACTGAGCTGGCGGGGCAGTTTGATTTAATCATTAACACCGTTGCGGTCGATCTTGACTGGCAGCCCTATTTTACCGCCCTGGCGCCGCATGGAAAATTTCATACGCTGGGTGCGGTGATGACGCCGTTCAGTGTGCCCGCCTTTAACCTGATTGTCGGCGATCGCAGCCTGAGCGGTTCTTCTACCGGATCGCCGGTTCAGCTCCGGGCGCTGTTAAAACTGGCGACCCGCGCCGATATCGCGCCGGTAGTGGAGTATTTTCCGATGTCGCAAATCAATCAGGCGCTCGATCATCTGCGTGCCGGGAAAGCCCATTATCGCATCGTACTGAAGGCGGATTTTTAATTCTGACGCCTGAGTTTGCGGCTGCTTCGTTCAGGCGCCGCTGTTTTTCCTGAACTCTGTTAAAATTGACCTTTACGCCACTTTGCAGGATGCATGTTCGGGAGAAACTATGTTGTGGATTTGGAATGCCCTGATTGTTCTGGCCACCGTTATTGGCATGGAGATAACGGCTGCGCTGGCACACAGATATATCATGCATGGCTGGGGTTGGGGCTGGCATCTTTCACATCACGAACCGCACAAAGGCTGGTTTGAACTCAACGATATGTACGCGGTGTTGTTCGCCGGGCTGGCGATTCTGCTGATTTATCTCGGCAGCATCGGCGTCTGGCCGCTGCAGTGGATCGGCGCGGGCATGACGGTGTATGGCCTGCTCTATTTTATGGTGCATGACGGGCTGGTGCATCAGCGCTGGCCGTTTCGCTATATTCCGCGTCGCGGCTATTTCCGCCGTCTCTATATGGCGCACCGGATGCATCACGCAGTGCGCGGTAAAGAGGGCTGTGTGTCGTTTGGCTTCCTGTACGCTCCGCCGCTGTCAAAGCTGCAGGCGACGCTACGGGAACGTCACGGCGCTAAAGCGGGCGCTGCCAGAGATGTGCCGGACGAGGAGCATGACGCGCCAGCCGGGAAGTAATCGCCTGGCCTGAAGCCGCCACCAGCAGCGCCAGTTTCTCGGGTGTGCTGGTGGACTGGCGCTGATCCCACGCCTGCTGACCCGCCTCATCGACCTTCATCCCAATCTTACGGTACACCTGCTTTGCCGTGGCGATCGCCCATGCCGAGCGCAACGGTAAGCCGGCTAAACCTGCGGTGGCGGAGTGATAATAGGGTTCCGCGTGCTGCACCAGCCGCCGCGCAATCCGGCTCAATGCCTGACGATGTTCAGGCGCGGCCAGGTTTTCTGTGGTTAATCCTTCTTCAGCCAGCCACGCCGCTGGCAGATAGCAGCGGCCCGCTTGCGCATCGTCGACAATGTCGCGCGCAATATTGGTCAGCTGAAAGGCCAGGCCTAAATCGCAGGCACGATCGAGCGTTGGCTTATCGCGCACGCCCATGATCTGCGCCATCATCAGACCCACCACGCCCGCTACGTGATAGCAGTAGCGCAGGGTATCATCCAGCGTCTGATAACGCGCACCGCGCACGTCCATCGCAAAACCGGCCAGATGATCAAAGGCATAAGCAGGCAGGATATCGTGCGCCATCGCGACTTCCTGAAACGCGGCAAAGGCCGGTTCATGCATCTGCGAGCCGGCGTAAGCCTGGCGCGTTTTCATCTCCAGCTGCGCCAGCCGCTGTTCAGGTGATTGCAGCGAAGGGGTATCGTTGCTGAAACCCAGTACCTGATCGTCAATCACGTCATCACAGTGGCGGCACCACGCATAAAGCATCAACACGCTGCGCCGGGTTTTGGCATCAAACAACTTCGAGGCGGTGGCAAAACTTTTCGATCCCACCTCCATGGTTTCAACGGCATGATCGAGTAATGACGCATTATTCAAGCCAGATCCTCCAGCATTAATCCCGCTGTCGCTTTCGCCGATCCAATCACGCCGGGAATGCCCGCGCCAGGATGGGTACCTGCGCCAACCAGATAGAGATTGTTGATATGCTTATCGCGGTTGTGCGGCCGGAACCAGGCACTCTGAGTCAGGATCGGCTCCACCGAGAAGGCGGAGCCCTGATACGCATTCAGCTCATCGCGGAAATCAAACGGCGTGAACATCCGATGCGTCACCAGCTGGCTGCGCAGGCCTGGCATGTAGTGCTGCTCAAGATAGTCAAAGATACGGTCGCGCAGTTTCGGGCCTTCGACGGCCCAGTCGAGATCGGCGGTGCCGAGATGCGGCACCGGCGCCAGCACGTAGTAACTGCCGCAGCCCGGCGGGGCAAGCGACGGATCGGTGACGCACGGCGCATGCAGGTAAAGTGAAAAGTCCTCAGCCAGACCATCGCGATTGAAAATTTCATCGATTAATTCGCGATAGCGCGGCCCAAAGCAAACGGTGTGGTGCGCGAGCTGATCGTGATGATGATTCAGGCCAAAGTAGAGCACAAACAGCGAGTTACTCATTCGTTTGCCCTGCAGGGTTTCTCCCTGCGCGACCGATGCCGGGTGCTGACTCAGCAGATCGCGGTAGGTATGGACCACGTCGGCATTGGAAGCCACAGCGGTGGTCGGCAATACCCGCCCGTCCTGAAGGTGAACCGCAGTGATCTTATCTCCGGCGGTTTCCAGTCGGGCGACTTTGGCATTCAGCTCCACTTCCCCACCCAGATCTTCAAACAGCTTCACCATGCCCTGTACCAGCGCACCGGTACCACCGCGCGGGAACCAGACGCCCCATTCACGCTCCAGCGCATGGATCAGGGTATAAATCGACGAGGTGGCAAACGGATTTCCACCCACCAGCAGCGAGTGAAAAGAGAACGCCTGGCGCAGATGCTCATCTTCGATGTAGCTCGCAACCTTGCTGTAAACACTGCGCCATGCCTGCAATTTAGCCAGCTGTGGCGCGGCGCGCAGCATATCGCGGAAGGATAAAAACGGCACGGTGCCGAGCTTCAGATAACCCTCGGCAAACACCGCGCGCGAATAGGCGAGGAAGCGGCGATAGCCTTCAACGTCACGCGGATTGAAAGCGGCAATCTGTGCCTCCAGCGCTGGCTGGTCATTGTCGTAGCTGAAGACCTTGCCAGACTCCCAGCACAGGCGATAAAACGGTTTCACCGGCAGCAGTTCGACATAATCGGAAAGCTGCTTACCGGCCAGCGTGAACAGCTCTTCGATGGCGCTGGGATCGGTAATGACCGTCGGGCCAGCGTCGAAGGTATAGCCCTGATCCTGATAAACATAGGCCCGACCGCCTGGCTTATCGCGCTGCTCCAGCAGTCGGGTCGGGATGCCTGCAGCCTGAAGGCGGATCGCCAGCGCCAGGCCACCAAAGCCTGCGCCAATAACTGTGGTTCTTTTCATTGCATCGCCTGTTGACGGTGAGGAGTCATAACAGCCTGTAACGCCGCCAGTACGGGAACCGGTGGCTTGCCGCTTAAAATGCGCAGCCGATCAGGCAAAGTGAGTTTTCCCGCATAAAAACGGGCGATCAGGCCTTCCGGCAGGCCGTAAAAACGTTGCATCACCTGCCAGCGCTGGTCAGCCGGACCGGCCAGAAACAGCATCCGGTTCAGCATGCGAAAGAAGCGCTGTTGCTGCCAGGCCTGGCTGGCGAAGTGTTGAATAGTGGCGTGCAGCGTATCCGGGTTAAAGGTGGTCATCTGCGCCAGCCGATCGGCCAGCGCCACCGCCAGCGGCAGGGAGTAACCGGTGGTGGGATGAAACAGCCCGGCGCGCAATCCGCTGCACGGCAGATCGCGGGTCTGCCAGAAGGTGTCAATGTCGCCGGTCAGGGTAATCGGCAGCGCACCCTGTTCTTCACGCAGCAGCCGCGTTAACTGCCAGCCCTGACGAGCAGCATAGTCGCGAATATTTTGCCGCGCGCGATCGGCGCTCAGCGTGGCGTCATCAATATAGTGGGTATCTTCAATCAGCAGGGTATCGGCTGAGAAGGGCAGGCTATAGACAAAGCGGTAACCTGCCTGTTGATCGACCGTTGCATCCATAATGATCGGCGTGGTGAGACCGTGCGGCTGGCTCAGTTGCCACTCCTGCCCGACAAACGCCTGAAATCCCATGCGTAACGCCGCATCCGGCTGATAACCCCGGCCATCAATCACGGCGCTGGCCTCCAGCACACGGCCATCGGCCAGGGTTACCGAGCGTGACGCCACGCTTTCAACCGCGGTGTTCAGCAACAGATGCTGTTGAAAACGATCGCGCATCACCTCCGCGAAGCGCTCGGCGGTCACGCAAAAATAACCGCTGTTGAGGCTGCGGTGGCGCTGGGGAAAACGCACCTGATAGCCCGGCCAGTGATGAACCACCAGCGGGGCGATCCAGCGGTGCTGGGTTTCGCTGAGATCCTCGGCGTGAAACGACCAGGTATGATTAGCACCGGGCTGGCTCTCAGCCTCAATCAGCAGAATACGCAGTGACGGATGTTGCTGGCGCAGGCGTAACGCGATTAAGCCATTCGCCAGCCCGCCGCCGACCAGAATCAGATCATACGACGGCATAATCCCTCCGGCTCAAAACGGGTCTGCGGGTCAGCATCGCCTGTTCGACAATGTCTGCTGCCAGCGCGGTGCCGCCCGCCGTGGTAACGGCGTGACGCATCCGGCTCATCTGTTGCCGGTAGCTGTCGTCATCAAGCAGCGCCTGCAGTTGCCGGGCCATAGCGTGGCTGGTGGCGAAACGGGAAACGCGCCGGCCCACGCCGTGATAAACGATGCGTGCGGCAACGCCAGGCTGATCAAAAGCCAGCGGAATCGCCAGCAGCGGCGTCAGATGATTGATGGCGTCCAGCACGGTATTCATGCCGCCGTGGGTAATCGCCAGATCCGCCTGGGATAAGGCGGCAGCCTGGTCGGCGAAATCGACCACCTGCGTCTGGCTGCTACGCGCCAGCTTCTCGGCCTGAAACGGTGTCAGGCGACCACAGTGCGCCAGCAGCAGCTGGGCATCCAGCTCCTGACAGGCGCGGACGACAGTTTTGAATAAGCCGTAACGGTGTCCCTGCAGCGTGCCGAGCGAGGCAAAAATGCGCGGCTTATCGCCGTGTGGAAAGTAGCGTGGCGCAGGTGATGACGGCGGCTTAATGGCGCGCAGTGGACCGACCGCGTGAAAATGGTCTGGCAGCGCCTGGCGCGGAAAATCAAATTCCGGAACCAGCTGGCTGATCTGGGCCAGCGGTGAAAAACAGTGATGCAGTTTTTCCCGCGGCGCTAATCCCAGCGCATGGGCATTGCGGGCGATGACCCGATCGTGACGCCGCATCAGCCAGTCATAAATTTTTTCACTGGTACGATAACGCTCGCGCGCCGCATCGCTGGTGCCATAGTCAAACGGCATCACCGCCAGCGGAAAATCGGCTTCACGGTTAAGCGGCAGGGCGCAGGCCACCGACACATAGGGCAGATCCAGCGCTTCCGCCGCCAGCGCGCCGGCCGGTTCCATCTGATCAACAATCACCCCATCCACCGCCAGCGTGTTGAGCACCATCGGCAGTTCACGACACAACATATCGCTGGTACGGGCCATTTCGTTGATCAGTTTCAGCATTGACGGACCCAGCGGATGCGCCGCCAGTTGCAGCGTATGCGCCAGGCTGCCGGCCGGATGGCTGGCTAGTCCCAGCGGGAAAAAACCGATATCACTGTCGTTGAGTAATGCCCTGACGTCAGTTTGCTGGATAAACGTCACGCGATGACCGCGTGCAATCAAGGCCTGGCTGAGATGCTGAAGCGCCCGGACGTGGCTGAAGAAAGGCGGCGCAATCACCGCAAAGTGGCTCATGCAGCATCCTTAACTGACGGCAGCGAGTTTTTTCTCAAACCAGGCCTGAATGAAATGTTGTGTGGCGTAACCGTCATGGCAGGCCAGCAGAAGATGTTCGCTGGCGCAACGCAGATGGTCTCGCAGGCGATTTTCCACCGCCTGAGCACCCAGCAGATTGACCAGCGTTGATTTGCCCGCGTCCTGATTGATATCTTTACCGGTATCACCCATGCCATCGGTTAAATCATCCAGCAGCTGAAAGGCCTGCCCGAGATTGAGTGAAAAGCGATGAAGCTGCTCGCGCACGTCATCTGACGCACCGGCGGCAATGGAGGCCATCTGCATCGAGGCACAAAACAGGGTGCTGGTTTTAAAGTGATTGGTCATCAGAATGGCGTCAGCGCTGCGTGGTTTATCCCCTTCGGACAGGTCTTTAAACTGGCCCTGCACCAGCCCCTGCATCCCGATTGCATGGGAGAGTTCGCTGACCGCCTGCGTTCGGGCGCTGGCCGACAGGCTTTCCGCCGTCGCAATCACACCAAAGGCTTTGCTCAGCAGCGCGACCGCCGCCAGAATCGCCACATGCTCACCATACTGGCAATGAATGGTAGGACGTCCGCGCCGCATCAGCGCGTCATCCATACAGGGCATATCATCCAGAATAAGCGAAGCGGCGTGGACCATCTCAACCGCACAGGCGAGATCCAGCAGGCCGGTCGGACTGGCTTTACAGCCGAGATCGCGTGCCGCCAGCAGCAGCAGCATCGGACGAATACGTTTACCCGGTGCCAGCGCGCCTTCGCGCATTGCCGCACCAACAAAATCACGTTCACCTTCAACCGGCAACAAGGCGTCGAGCCGTTGCTCAATATCGTTCAACAGATTTGCTGCATCGCTGTGTGTGGAATTGACGTGTTTTTCTGCGCAGACCGTCATTAAGGCTGTCCTTATCTACAGAGGAATTCACAGCAGGTCGAAATGATTCGATGCCATCTTTAATAATCGTCCCCGGCTGCCATAGCATAGTTGGCAGGTTTTCAAAGAACGGCGGGTAAATCCATTCAAACAATAGTAGTTGAGGATCGCGAAAAAGTTGGGAAATTCAGCAGCATTCAGCGTTTCTTTACCTGAATTTTCACCTGGCACAGACGCCGGATTAGCCGAGTAAACGACGCAGCTCGCTGATTATCCCGGCGACCTCTTCAGCGCTTAATGCACCATCTTTAGCGAAGCGAACTCTGCCCTGACGATCAATCACCGCGACCGCCGCGTTGCCCGGTTTGAGCTGCCAGCTGTGGGCTGTCACGCCGCTGTTATCAATAATAAACTGCTGCCACGGCGCGGCTTTCTTGCTTGAGGCGATGCTGCGAACCACAAACAGACCGCTGCCGGGCAGGGCATCGTCGGTATTTACAATGGTGGTGGTCTGGAAACCCTGACGCGGCAAATTCGCCTGCTGGATCGCCTCGATTAATCCTGCGCTCTGCTCTTTGGCCGACAGGCGACCCGCAACATGAATAATTAACCTGACTTTACCGGTCAGGGTCTGGCTATTCCAGCGCTGGTAATTAATCTCGTCATGCTCGATGACCATCTCGCCTTTATCGGCAATGTAAACCGGGGGAACCGGCTGACCGGGAACCAGAGTATGTGCGCAACTTAATGCTGAAACAAATAGCAGACTCATCAATCCATAACGGCGCACGGTATCCTCACTTCTTGGTGGTTTGGCGGTCGGCTGCGGGCAATTTCAGTAACAGGCAGATGATTAGTAACACATCTCTGTTTCAGATCAATAAAAGCATTTAAGAAATGGACCGAAAATGCAGGCTGGTAATCCGTTCAGGAGGTGAGAGATGAGTACAGCATTAATGACATTACCTGAATTTGCCCGTTATATTGGCATCGAAACACCGACGCTGGCGCGTGCGTTTTGTTGCCGTGGATCGCTGGCCGGCGTGCCGCTGCCCCAGGCGATGGATGATGCGCCGCTGACTCAGCGTCACTGGCTGCGCGACGATGTGCGGCAGTTCAACCATATATTCAGGCGGGTTCAGGCGATGCAGCAGCAACGGCCGCAGTAACGCCGCGATCAGAACCATAGGTTATTAGCGCGGGAACGATTCCCGCGCAGGGTTATACCACGCTGTCAGGTTTAACCAGAAAGCAGATCAGGTTGGCGTCACGGTCACCAACAATTTCCAGCGCGTCATCAACGCCACTGACGGCGTCACCGCGAGACAGCCGCTCCTCACCGATCCGAATCACGCCCTCCAGCACCGTCATGTAAGCGACAAAACCCGGCAGCGACGGCACCTCAAGCGTATGACCACGCTCCAGCAGCGCGTCGTAGATGTACGCATCCTGCCGCAGCTCCAGCGGGGCGTCAGAGGTTTCCGGCCCTGCCAGTTCGGTCCAGCCGTTGGCCATAATACCCTGATCGCGCTCCAGCACCTGGGTCATGCCTTCGCCGCCGCGCTCAGCCGGTCGGATCACCGCCTGCAACAGTTCCGCCTCATACAGCGGAACCGACTCTTCATACTGTACGCCATCACCGGCGTTGACCAGCATCACCCGCTTTGCAGAGAGCGAGGTGCTTTCACCGTTACTGTCCTGATGGCGCATCGATCCACGCCACAGATAGGTAAAGACCTCTTCATCGCGATGCAGCTGCATCGGAATACGGGCATCGAGTTTCAGCGTCATCAGGTCAACGCTGACCAGTGGGCTTAACGCCTCGCCGGGGCGCTGGCGGCGTACGGTAAAAGGTCCGTACTCAAACAGTTGTTCAGGATTAGCACGCACGATGTTCATGATGGGCTCTTTTATAAGGGGTCGATAACAATGATGATAGCGGTTACGCAGGGAATGAGAAGCCGGCAGATTTGCCGGGCCTCGTCAGTTAATTTGAATAACGGATTGCCCGCCGTTGAGACGGGCAACCGGTTTTATTTGCCTTGTTCGTCGCTTTCGCCCAGGAAGAAATACCACAGCGGAATCGATAACAGACCGGTGAAAACCGTGGAGTAAAGCAGGATCATCATCGCCTGGGTGATGTACATGGTCAGTGACCAGCTGCTGAACGGGATCTGATACTGATCGATGACACCGCCGATCATCGCGTTCGCCATCACGGTTATGACAATCAGCGCCAGTACCGTCACGCTGCGCAGAAAATAGCGCATCTCTTTGCGTTTATTGGCGAAGCGCGCCTGAATAATCGCCAGCGGTGACTGCTTATCCGGCGCAGTATCGACGCGCTGTTCCGTTGCGCGCTGCGCACGACGCCAGCGCTGGATATCGATCAGCACCATAATCAGCAGGCTGATCCCCATCAGCGGCAGCGCGTAGCCCAGTGCCAGTACCAGAATCAGGCTGGCACCCTGAACGTAGCGCGGCAGCGCCAGCCAGGCTGACAGCAGCGTCTGCGACGGGCTAATCTGCGGCACGGCCGGACGACGCATCCACCACATACGGTAGCCCAGCACGATCATCGCACAGAGTCCGAAACCGAACAGTGCCAGAATCAGCTGGTTGGGCAGGCCAAACAGCACGCCCATGTGCGCATCCACGCCCCAGCGGGTCAGTTTTGCCACCAGCGGGAAGTGAGCAAACTCCACCCGATCGACCAGGCTGAAATCGTTGGGATTGATCGAGACCGCATCGACCTGGCTCGGCCAGCTGCGATCAATCTCAGAGATGGTCCACGCCTGATCAGCTTTTTTCGGCTGACGTAACTCCAGCTTGCTGGCGTGCAGACCGGCGTCACGCGCGGCGTCCAGTGCGCGATCCCAGTTGGCATCCGGCTGATTTGGCATCACGGGCGCGGCTTTTCTGGCCGGCATCGCCATATTGGCCATTGTCATGCCTTCACTATTTCCGCGGTGGTCAGCATGGGGATCGGCGGCCGCAGCAGGCGTGTCACCGTTCAGCGCGGTGGTAACCTGCGGCGTCATCCAGCCCAGATCGCTACGCATTTTTTCAATATTGCTGCCGGCCCACTGTGACCAGGTCAGCCCGGTGACAGAGAAGAACACCAGCCCGATCGCCAGCACCAGGCCCAGCGTAACGTGCCAGTGACGGGTCGCGGCGAAACCGCGACGCGGTTTTCTGGCGGCACGTCGGGGCCGGGTTCCCAGCCACAGCACGATCCCCCCAAGTGCCGCGACCCACAGCCAGGAGGCAGCGAGTTCGCTGTAGTTACGGCCTGCGTCGCCCAGCAGTAACCCGCGATGTAGCTGATCGAGCCACATCCGCAGCGGCAATACACCGCTGGTGCCATACACCGTCATATCACCCTTAACCTGCAGCGTGTAGGGATCGATAAACAGCGAGCGGGATTCCGACGGGCCGAGGTCGCGGCCGGTGAACTGCACCCGGGTGGTATCCTGCGGACCGGGGGCCGGACGAACGGCGTAAATGCGGGCGTTTTCACCTGCGCGCTGGCGGGCAGCGGCGATCTGCGCCGACAGCGGTTTTGCCACGCCCTGCGCATCCGTGGTTAAGGCGTCATGGTAGATCGCCTGCTCAAGCTGCGGCGTCAGAACGTAAAGCGTGCCGGTCAGCGCGGCGACAAAAATGAAGGGCGCAATGAACAGGCCAATATAGAAATGCAGGCGGCGAAACAGATTCAACACCGTGCCGTGCGGTGCAGGTGTTATTTCCTGAGAAGAGGACATAGATTCCACACTTTTCAAAAGACAGAACAGAGCTTCTGACGCCATAACGCGTAAGAAGTCGGGGTCAAAAAACAGTGAGGTTCAGCGTCGGCAACGGAGGCGCACGGGGACGATGGGTACGCAGAAAACGTCGCCGCCGCGGTGGATTGATTGCGGGCGGCGGCGGTGTCCGCCAGATCAGACACATCCACCAGATAAGCGGGGTAAACACCCACAGCATCAGCGGGACATGAATCAGTAAATCACAGTAGCCACAGGCGAAACCCGGCTCCATCATCATGTCGTGACCTGGCATCGACATGTCGCTGTGCTGCGCCATCATCGTCCTGTCGCTGTGATGATGCATCATCGGCATCTCGTCACTGATGGCGGACAGACGCTGCTGGCTGGCGTGATGCTCTGCCAGATTTTTGGAGACCATCGGCGCAACAAACAACAGCAGCACGGCCAGGATCGCAATACCGGCAGTGAGTCGTTGTCTGAAGGCAGTTCTATGCATGATTTACATCAGGGTCAGGGGTCACCATTGAGGGCGGCAGTGTAACGCGAAGGGGGTAAAAGGGTTAAATAAAGTGGCGATAATCCTGAAAAAATTCGCACAGTTTGAACATATTCACTTTAATTCCGCTGTCATTTAACCTGTTCGTTACTCATGAAATACATAAGACTAACATTGCTGCGCAACCAGACGCTGACTGGAGGCGCTTATTGCTGTTAACAAAGGATGAAATATGAAAATCGTGATGCTGGATGGTGAAACGTTACCGCTGCCGCTAACCGCACCGCCAGGCTGCAGTGACTGGCAGGTGCGTGGTCATACCGCAGAAAACGCCATCGTAACGGCGCTGCAGGATGCCACGGTGGCGATCACCAACAAAGTGCCGCTGCGTGCCGCCACGCTGGAGCAACTCCCGTCGCTGCGGTTTATCTGCGTTGCGGCGACCGGCTATGACTGTATCGATATTGATGCCTGTCGCGCGCGCGGCATCGTGGTAAGCAACGTGCCGGGCTACTCGACACAGAGCGTGTCGGAAGGCGTGATTGCCGCCATTTTTGCCCTGCGTCGTCAGTTACTGGATTACGCCACCAGCACGCGTACCGCGTGGCCTGAAGCGCAACATTTTTGTCTGCATCGCCAGCCGATTCAGGACATAGGCGGCGCGACGCTGGGCATTATCGGCAAAGGTGACATTGGTCAGGCCACCGGAAAACTGGCGCGGGCGTTGGGCATGAAGGTTCAGTTCGCCGAGCGCAAAGGCAGTACGTCGCTGCGTGACGGCTATGTCAGTTTTGAACAGGTGCTGGCGACCAGCGATATCCTCTCGCTGCACTGTCCGCTGAGCGAACAGACCCGACAGCTGATCGACCGTGAGGCGTTAAGTCAAATGAAGCCGCAGGCGCTGTTGATCAACACCGCGCGCGGCGGGCTGATCAACGAGGAGGATCTGGCAGAGGCGCTGCAACAGGGCCGGATTGGAGGAGCAGCGCTCGACGTACTGAGCAGCGAACCGCCTGCCGCCGATAATCCGCTGCTGCGGCCTGGCCTGACTAATCTGTTGCTTACGCCGCATATCGCCTGGGCCAGTCAGAGCGGCGTACACAATCTGTTGCAGGGCATCACTGCGAATCTGGTGGCCTTTAGTCAGGGCCAGCCGATCAATGTGGTGAGCTGATTCAGAAAATCGAACGGCCCAGTTTATCGGTCAGACACTCCAGCGCGGCAGTTCCGGCCAGCGAATTGCCCGCGCTATCCAGTCCGGGTGACCAGACCGCGATGCTCATCTCTCCGGGAATGACCGCAATAATCCCGCCGCCGACGCCTGACTTGGCGGGCATACCGACGCGCCAGGCAAACTCGCCTGCGCCATCATACATGCCGCTGGTGATCATCAGGGCGTTAATCTGCCGTGCCTGACGAGGGGTAATCATCCGGCTGCCATCCAGCGTCACTCCCTGATTCGCCAGATAGACAAAACTGCGCGCCAGTTCGATACAGTTCATCGACAGCGAGCAGTAGTGGAAATAGGTTTGCATCACGCTGGTGACGTCGTTATCAAAATTCCCGAACGATTTCATCAGCCAGGCGATAGCGGCGTTGCGCGCGGAATGCTCGAACTCAGAGCGGGCGACGTGGCGATCGTAATTGATATCCGGCTGCTGACTCAGCTGACGCACGATCTCCAGCATCCGCTGACGCGGGGCGGTCAGGCGGCTCTCCAGCAGGTCGCAAATCACCAGCGCACCGGCATTGATAAACGGATTGCGCGGCTTGCCCTGTTCCAGTTCAAGCTGCACCAGCGAATTAAACGGCTGGCCCGACGGCTCCTTGCCGACCCGCTGCCAGATTTCGCTGTCGTCATAGCGGGTCAGCGCGACGGTCAGTGACAGCGCTTTGGAGATCGACTGAATCGAAAAGCGGGTTTCCGCATCGCCCGCCTGATACAGCGTGCCGTCGCGCAGGCAGACGGCAATCCCTAAGTGGTCAGCGGCAACGTCCGCCAGCGCCGGAATGTAATTGGCCACTTTCCCCTGATGCACCAGTGGACGCACCTGGTCCAGCACTTCCTGTAGCAGTTCATGACTCAAATCGGACACGCACGCTTCTCCCGTCGATAATGGCTGGCCGGGATGATGAGTCTCCGCGGCCAGCGAATCAAGGCTAATTTTTGCCGCTGTGAACCATGCCGAAGCGCAGCGTCAGCTGATGGGCTTCGACTGAGCGGCGAGCGGAGCCAGCAACATCTGCAGCAGGCTCAGCCCGGTCAGCAAGGTGAAGGGTAAGGTCCAGTTGCCGCTGTAGTCGTGCAGTACGCCAAAAAACAGCGGCCCGAGCGCCGCCAGCGCGTACCCGACGCACTGCGCCATACCCGACAGCTGTGACGCCTGGCGGTGGTTACGGGCCCGCAGATTAAATAATGAGAGGCAGAGTACCAGCGACGCGCCCGCGCCGAGCCCGGCCAGCGTCAGCCAGGCCAGCGCCGCCTGCGGCAGCAACAGCAGGCCCAGCATCCCAAGAAAGATGGCGGTGGAGGCAATAAAGGCGGTCAGCCGGGCATCCCTGACCCGCTTCAGCGCCACCATGCAGCCAAGATTGGCGACGATCGCTATCGCCTGATACCAGAACAGCAGCCATCCCGCAGCAGCCTGACTAAAACCATTGGCCTGGGCATAGAGCGTGAACCAGTCAATCAGGGTATAAAACGCCAGCGACTGCAGCGCCATAAACAGCGCAATCTGCCAGCCACCGGGCGACCGCCAGGGATGACGATGCGCCACCGTATCTGAGGCGGGCGGCAGCGTGGTGGCGTGACGGCGTAACAGCGGCAGCCAGGCGATCAGCGCCACCAGCCCCGGCAGCGCCCAGACCACCAGCGACAGACGCCAGCCCGCCGGCGACAGCTGACTCAGCGGCACCGCCACGCCCGACGCCAGGCTGGCGGTAATTGACATGGTGGCGGCATAAAGACCGATATATTTCGCGGTGCGGGCGGTAAAGTCGCGCTTGATCAACGGCGGAAGCAGCACGTTCGCTGCCGCGATGCCGGCACTCAGCAGCAGCGTGCCGCCCCATAATGCCGCTTCGGCAGGCAGCCAGCGCATCAGTGAACCCACAGTAATCAGGCACAGCGCGCCCCATAAACTGCGTTCCAGCCCGATACGGTTGCCCAGCCAGGCCGCCAGCGGCGCCAGCACAGCAAACAGCATCAGCGGGATAAAGTTAAACAGGCCCGCTTCACCGGCGGTCAGGCCAAACGTCAGGCGAATATCCTGCAGCACCGGACCCACAGCGGTTATCGGCGCACGCAGGTTAGCGGCAGTGAGTAGCAGAACGAACAGAAAAAAAGCGGCACTGGAAAAGCGCGGCTGAGAGGTGGAAACGTGTTGAGCTGGGGTCATCAGGATAATCGTCACGGGCAGCATTGCTGCGGGGGCGTTGATTGACGTTAACGCTTACGCATCAGAATTGATGTCTGGACGCTACTTTACTGACCGCTCTTACCACTGTAAAGCCTTGTTATCCGTTCATATTTGCGCCGTCACGCTTTAAGCCACCTGCACGCCATGATGCAGCAGCAGGTGGCGGCGCAGCGGTTCAGTGAAATTCAGGTTCCGGGAAGTGGCCGCAGTCGTTTTGGCTGGGATTGGTACCGGGTGGGCAGGTTTGCTGGCGGGTTTCACCGGCGGGCACCGGTTTTTCATTACCCGGTTGGGCACTACAGGCGGTCAGGGCAGTGATCACCATCATCAGGCTGAGAAAACGCATATCCGCTCCTTAATTGAGATTTTCATGAGCAAACAAACGTCGGTGGCCAGGCGATATCCGGCCAGAGGCGTATACCCTCAGTGTGGTGGGAAAGGGTAAATTGTCAATTAAAACAGGGCAAACATCAGCGCGACCGGGAAACTCATCGGCCAGGTTGCGCCGACTAAAAATGCGCTCAGCAGTTTAATGCTCAGTTTATCTTTAGCGATAAAGAAGGTGATCAGCGTAGCGACCAATGCAACAACGGCATAAAAAATTAGCATACCCTGGTACAGTGTCATCGATCTCTCCGCAGCGTCATTAAGGTTTTCGCAGCGCATGATGCGGATTTTTGTGATCCAGATCAAGTCAAACGCCCTTAAAAATCTAAAGAAACTGCACGCTAAACGGGGCAGTAAAATGAGGAAAGATCGGGCGATTTCAGGCTGAAACCGGGCGGTTAAAAAGCGGTTGAGGCGTTGCCGGCTGCCGTTGGCTGAGGTGAAAGCGTTGTGGCGAAGCAGAATTAAGGAACCGGCCCGCAACAGCAGGCGGACCGGTTTACATGCAGCCCGCAGCGCGGGCGGCAACAATCGACGTTAGCTCTGAAGATACAGCGCCATCACCTCGTCCAGATTTGGCTCACGCGGGTTACCACCGGTACAGACATCATCCAGCGCCGCCTGGGCCAGCGCGGCAATATCCGCATCCTGCAGGCCAACTTCCCGCAGTGAGCGTGGAATGCCGACATCACGGCAGAGCTGCCTTACCGCTTCCACCGCCGCCTGCCGCGCCTGATCGAGCGACATCGAATCCACCTGCTTCACGCCCATTGCGCGGGCGATATCGCGATATTTCTCGCCGGTCGCCGGCGCATTCCACGCCATCACCTGCGGCAGCAAAATCGCGTTGGCTACGCCGTGCGGCACGTTATAAAACGCGCCCAGCGGATGCGCCATGCCGTGCACCAGCCCCAGCCCGACGTTGGAGAATCCCATGCCGGCCACATATTGTCCCAGCGCCATCTGCTCCACCGCGTCGATGTTGCCCGCCACCGAGTCACGCAGCGAGTGGCTGATAATCTCGATCGCCTTGAGGTGCAGCATATCGGTTAACGCCCAGGCACCACGGGTAATGTAACCTTCTATCGCGTGCGTCAGGGCATCAATGCCGGTCGCAGCTTTGAGCGAGGCGGGCATACTGGCCATCATCTCGGCATCAATAATCGCCACTTTAGGAATGTCATGCGGATCAACGCAGACAAATTTGCGGCGGTTCTCTTCGTCGGTGATGACGTAGTTAATCGTCACTTCCGCCGCCGTACCGGCGGTGGTCGGAATGGCAATAATCGGCACGCAGGGGTGGCGAGTGGGCGTGACGCCTTCAAGGCTGCGCACATCTTCAAACTCAGGATTATTGATAATGATGCCGATCGCTTTGCTGGTGTCCTGCGGTGAACC
This sequence comes from Pantoea sp. USHLN298, assembly GCF_037149395.1. NCBI lineage: Bacteria > Pseudomonadati > Pseudomonadota > Gammaproteobacteria > Enterobacterales > Erwiniaceae > Pantoea > Pantoea sp. USHLN298. The sequence continues at coordinate 398,122 of NZ_JBBCRO010000005.1, read as the reverse complement.
GCCGCCAATGGCGATCAGATAGTCGGCACCCGACCGTTTAAAACACTCCACTCCTGCCTGTACCACCCGAATAGTAGGGTTCGGGACAACCTCATCATAGAGTGCCCAGTCGAGCTGATGTTGCGCCAGTAAATCCGTTACCCGCTTGAGTGCACCGGCTGCCACCAGCGCTTTATCCGTGACGATTAGCGCTTTACGCATACCACGACGCTGAACCTCTTCCGGTAAATGGCGTAACGCACCTGCGCCAAACCAGGCGGTCTCATTCAGAATCATACGTTGGGTCATCAAAACATCCTCTGTTAACAAATGAATTTTTACCTTCCGTGTTTAATCAGTGCAGTTCTGCGCATAAGCTCTCAGAAAAAGGTAAAGACATTTGATAAAAATCAATCAATTAACGAAAAGTGTTTCGACTGGCGGGCAGACGTGCTGCAGACCGCCCGGTGTGTCGTGTGCCGAACTGTCTGATTTCTGCGCTTAGCGGCGTGAATTTCCCCACGTCTTCTTTGGCTGTGCAACACTTCGTCAGGAGCAAACCGACACTTTCAGAAGAGGAAAAGCCATGACCCGGTTCGTAATGAACAAAAAGGATGACCTTGTTGATAGCGCGTTAGACGGCATGATTTACGCCAGCCCGTGGGGCAATCTGGTGCGGCTGGCGGTTGCGCCACGCATCCGTATCGTGATGCGCAAAGATTGGCAGAAACAGCAGGTTGCGCTGATTTCCGGTGGCGGATCGGGCCATGAACCGGCGCACGTCGGGTTTATTGGCAAAGGGATGCTGACCGCTGCGGTGTGCGGCGATCTGTTTGCCTCGCCCAGCGTTGATGCGGTGTATAACGCCATTATCAATCTGACCGGTGACGCGGGCTGCCTGCTGATCGTCAAAAATTACACCGGTGATCGGCTCAACTTTGGCCTGGCGGCGGAGAAAGCGCGTAAGGCGGGCTTTAAGGTCAATATGGTGATTGTGGGTGATGATGTCGCTTTGCCCGACAATCCTCAGCCGCGTGGGGTCGCCGGGACTCTGCTGGTGCATAAAGTGGCCGGTTTTGTCGCTGAACGCGGTGACGATCTGGCGGCAGTGACCGAGGCCGCTGAGTCCGCCAGCCAGGCGATCGCCAGCATGGGCGTGGCGCTGTCGAGCTGTCATCTGCCGGATGAACAGAGCGGTGAGCGCGTGCCGGAGGGCAGCGTTGAAATGGGGCTGGGTATCCATGGTGAACCGGGCGTGGACGTGCTGAAAACGCAGAACAGCGAGCAAATTGTGCAGCATCTGCTGGAGAAAGTGATGCAGAAGGGCGATGCGCAACAGCCGCGGGCGCTGCTGGTCAATAATCTCGGCGGCATGTCGGCGCTGGAGATGAGCCTGGTCACCCGTGACCTGATTGCTTCGCCACTTAGCCAGCAGGTCAGCTATCTGATTGGACCCGCGCCGCTGATGACGGCGCTGGATATGAAAGGCTTTTCGGTCACCAGCATGACGCTGACACCTCTGTTTGAAGAGGCGCTCTGCGCGCCGGTAGAGGTCACGGGCTGGGTGAAGGCGATTAAACTCAGTCCATTACAGCCGGTTAGCGCAGAGAAGCAGGTGACGGAACAGGCCGCCACGCCTTCAGAGAATCCGGCTGTCGCCCGCATAGTGAACCGCATTTGTGAAACCCTGATCGCCAGTGAAAGTGAACTGAACCAGCTGGATGCGCAGGTGGGCGACGGGGACACCGGATCGACCTTCGCCGCCGGTGCGCGCCAGATCCAGCGCGAATGTGCGGACAACCAGCTGCCGCTCAACGCATTACCCGATCTGCTCGCGGTTACCGGAGAACGGCTGGCCACGGTGATGGGCGGTTCCAGCGGCGTGCTGATGGCCATTTTCTTTACCGCCGCTGCGCAGCAACTGGCCGAAGGCGATGCCCTGCCCGCCGCGTTGCAGCAGGGGCTGGAAAAAATGAAGCAGTATGGTGGGGCGCAACAGGGCGATCGTACCCTGATCGATGCGCTGCAACCGGCGATTGAAGCGATGATGGCAGGCAAATCGCAGGCGGAGGTGGCTGCCGCGGCGCAACAGGGCAGCGAAGCCACGGCGACTATGGGTCAAGCCAAAGCGGGACGCTCATCCTACCTCAACAGCGACAATCTTAATGGCGTGCCCGATCCTGGTGCCGTGGCGGTAGCGCGGGTGTTTGCCGCTCTGAATAAGGGTTAACGCTGGCGGCGCGGTTAAGCGAGCAATCGCGCCTGTAAAAAGGCCAGTAACTGACGGTTTACCTCACTGCGCTGACGGTGCTGGGGGTAAACCGCATTCAGCGCCAGCGACGGCGGATGAAACGGTTCCAGCACCGTCACCAGTTCGCCCCGTTGCAGCGCCTGACCAACAATGAACTCGGGCAGCAGGACCAGCCCTAAGCCCGCCAGCGCCGCATCCCGTAACACTTCACCGTTGTTGCTGACCATCGGCCCCTGTACCGCCAGCCATTTCCCTTTGCCGCTGACCTGTAACTCCCAGCCGTTCTGACCTTCCCGGCCATAGCGCAGACAGGCGTGTTGCAGCAGTTCATCCGGCTGTTGTGGCGTGCCGGCCCGGGCCAGATAGGCTGGACTGCCGCAAATGACCCGTTTCAGCTCGCCCAAAGGACGGGCAATCAGCGTGGAGTCGGCCAGTGCGCCAATGCGGATCGCCATATCAACCCCTTCACCAATCACATCGACATAGCGGTCGGCCAGTTCAATCTGAAACTGCAGTGCCGGATGCTGGCTGAGAAACTCCGCGATCAGCGGCGAAAGATGATTCATGCCATAGGACATCGGCAGATTAATGCGAAAGCTACCGCGCAGCGTCTGACGCTGTTCCGATACCGCCAGCTCCGCTTCCTGAATGTCATCGAGAATGCGCTGGGCGTGTTGTGCGAACAGCAGACCGGCATCGGTTACCGACAGTTTGCGGGTATTACGAATCAGCAGGCGTGCGCCAAGCGAGGCTTCCAGCGCGGCCATACGGCGACTCACATACTGCTTCGATAACATTAACTGGTCAGCCGCTGCGGTAAAGTTGCCTGCATGAATGACGGCGACGTAGATCCGGAGGTCTTCGATCTGCATTGTTCCTGCTTCCGGGCGTCAAGGCTGTGCATTGCCTTGTTTATTAATCAGAAGCGTTAACTTATATCGATTAAATCGCCAAAGGACAACGGCGTCGCGATCGGCAGGGCAGAGCAGACCGATCCCGGCGTTAAAGCCGCTAAATCTTTCAAAACCGTTATATTTAAGCAGCAGCAACCGGTAACAAGCCGCCAGACTGCTGCAAATTACCCTGATAAAACCCTGTAAAGGAGCGACTGGTGAAGAAATTACTCTGTGCAATGATGCTGGCAACGCTGCCTGTGACTACCCTGGCAGCATCGGTATTTACGTTGCAGTCAAAAGATTTCAACGATAATGCGCTGCTGGATAAAAAGTTTGCCGGTGCGAATAAAACTAATCCGTCCTGCACCGGCGAGAACATTTCGCCGGAACTTAACTGGTCTGCCGTTCCTGCCGGCACCCGCAGTCTGGCCCTGCTGATGACCGATCCAGTGGGCGCTAAAGGGCTGGGCGTGACGCATATGGTGGCCTATAACATTGCGCCAGATCGCAACGCCTTTGCTCAGGGTGAGCTGACGCAGGGCAAAGGATATACCGGCGGCAAAAATACTCCCGGCACTCAACACTATTACGGGCCCTGTCCTCCGGCGGGCAGCGGTTTGCATCACTATAACTTCGTGCTGATTGCGACCGATCTGCCGGCCGGCCAGCTCAAAGCCGGGTTAACCCATCAGGAGCTGCTGAGCCAGCTTAAAGGGCACGCGATTGGCGCGGCCAGTACCGTGGGCCGCTTCAGTAATGAGTAACTTTCGGTGAACAGGCTGCCGCTAGGGGCGTAACGGCGCGACAGCCCAGGCGGTGAGTCGTCGCTGAAAATCTCGCGGATGCGCTGGGCGATATAAGCGGTATGGGTTTCCAGCGCAAAAGGGCCACTTTCCAGCCTCTCAACCACCGCCTGCGGGTTATCGCGCTGCCACGCCATGCAGATAGTGCCACTTAACGGCTTCAGGCGTCAGGATGGCGTTGCGGATCACCTCATCATTGGCTTCATTCGGATCGTCCCAGTAAGCCCGCACCGGCGCCCAGGCGTCACCCGGCCCATACAGATCAGCGTTGCCGTTTTGTGAGATCAATCCGCCGACCCGTTCGGGATAAGCCAGCGCCAGCCGCACCGTAATCGGAAACAGAGATCGCATAGCGCTCAAGCCCTAACGCATTGACCAAGGCGGTCGGCGTCTGGCCAAAGGCATCGAAAGTCTACGGATAGTGGCGCTTTGCGGGCATGTCGGTAAAGCCGAAAACGGGCAGAGGTGAATAATGTGGAATTTATCAGCCAGCAGCGGAATTAAATCGCGGAACTGATGAGACAAGGTGGGAAAAGCGTGCAGCAACAGCAGGGCAGGCAGCGCCCGTTTCAGGCAGGCGAATCCGGCGCGGAAGTCACGGACGACAGAGAAAAAAAACACCCTGCTAAAGCAGGGTGTCGGTCAGGTTATTTAGCCGGTGTCGCTGCGGGCTTGTGGCGTTTGCGCAGCTTATCAATCAGGCGCTGCGCTTCGGCTTGAGTGGCCACCGCAGGCGATGAGCCGCTCAGCGGCTGACGAGCGGTTTCACGCACCGTCAGGATAGTGATCAGACCAATCACACCGGCACCCATCATATAGTAAGCGGGCATCATGTTGTTTTTGGTAGTATCCACCAGCCAGGCGGTGATCAGCGGCGTGGTGCCACCGAACAGCGATACGGACAGGTTAAAACCGATCGCCAGTGCGCTGTAGCGAATGTCCGTGGTAAACAGCGCAGGCAGCGTCGAGGGCATGGTGCCGCTGAAGCAGGTGTGCAGCACGCCCAGAATCAGCAGCCCGCCGAATACCGCCCACATATTACCGGAGCCGATCAGCATAAAGCTGGGGATTGCCAGCAGGATCAGACCCACTGCACCAAAACCAATGACCGGACGACGACCAATGCGGTCGGTCCAGCGTCCCCACAGCAGCGTCAGCGGCATCATCACAAACATCGCTACCATCACCAGCAGCAGGCCGCTCAGTTCAGGCAGACCCAGTACCCCGGTCAGATAGCTCGGCATGTAGGAGGTCAGCATATAGTTCGAGACGTTAAACAGCAGCACCAGGCCGATACATTTCAGCATCGGCGCGCGGTATTTGCTCAGCATCTGCATCAGCGTCAGACGCGGCTTGCTCTGCTCCAGCGCCTCCTGTTTTTCCATATGCTGCTGGAAGGCTGGCGTCTCTTCCAGTTTCAGACGGACATAGAGCCCGAACAGACCCAGCGGCGCGGCGATAAAGAACGGCACGCGCCAGCCCCATGACATCATCGCTTCATTCGACATCAGGGTTGTCATCACCGTGACCAGACTGGCGCCCAGCAGATACCCGCCGATAGTGCCAAACTCCAGGAAGCTGCCCATAAAACCACGGCGTTTATCGGTGGAGTATTCCGCGATAAAGGTCGCTGCACCACCATATTCACCGCCGGTAGAGAAGCCCTGAATCAGACGCGCCACCAGCAACAGGATCGGGGCCATGATGCCAATCGACGAATAGGCCGGGATCAGCCCGATACAGAAGGTGCCGATCGACATCATGATCATGGTCATCGCCAGCACTTTCTGCCGGCCGATACGGTCGCCGAGCGGGCCAAACACCAGGCCGCCGATCGGACGTACCAGGAAGGCCGCAGCGAAAGTACCAAAAGTGGCGATCAACTGAACCGCGTTATTGGCATCCGGAAAGAAAACTTTGCCGATAATCACGGCGAGATAGCTGTACACGCCGAAATCAAACCACTCCATCGCATTACCCAATGCGGCAGCGCCCACGGCACGCTTCAGCATGTCGTTATCGATCACGGTAATGTCATCAACAGTCAGCTCTTTTTGCTTCCTGTTCCAGAAGTGTTTCTTTGGATGTTCAGACGATGAGTTTCTGGTGTCCATATTCTCCTCAAATGCTTCAAATAAAGGAGTCTTATAGCTTTCGCAGCCGCAAAATAATGTTCAGAAGAAACCGTGGAAATGAAAGCTATAAGAAGCCGAATAATAGTTAAGCGAAGCGGCTGGTAACCGCAGCCGCCAAACCTTAGACCATTATTGTAAGTTATTGCAAGTTTTCGGAGTAAATAACCGCAGTTCCTGACAAATGCAGCAGGGTCTGTTTGTTCACCCCTGCTTACGCTTATCAATATTTTGTAACCAAACTGCAAATTTTATTATCAAAATGGCTGGCGCTGATTATTAATGTTCCGCATCAGATCAGCCAAATAATTTTAGCGCCGCAACGCGATCCAGGGCGCGCATAATTAAATCCGTCTCTGCAGTAAGGCTGATGCGAATATAGTGTTCACCCGCCGGACCGAATCCTTCACCAGGCGCGACCAGCAGATGCGCCTGCGCCAGTAACAGGGCGGCAAACTGCTTACCGGTCATGCCGGATGGCGTGGCAAGCCAGAGAAAAAAGGTGCCCTGACGGGACCGCACCGGCCAGCGCAGCTCGGCCAGCTTAGCCAGCACCTGCACCCGTCGCTGATGCCAGCATTCGGTCAGTTGCCCGATCTGTTCAGACGGTAGCCCCAGCGCGGTGATGGCGGCATCCTGCACGGCACCATAGACCGTGCTGTAACTGTGGGTATGCAACTTTTTAAACGCCGCGATGATCGAGGCATTGCCAACGGCAAAGCCGATCCGCCAGCCGGCCATCAGAAAGCTCTTCGACAGAGTATAAATTTCCACTCCCCATGCTTTGGCGTCAGGCTGAGCGAGCAGGCTGATCGGCTGTTCGCCGCGCTGGCTGCCGAGCGTGGCATAGGCAAAGTCGTGCACCAGCGGCACATGGTGCTGACGGGCAAACGCCAGCGCGGCGGCAAACAGCGCGGGCGTCGCCAGTGCGCCGGTCGGGTTATGCGGATAGTTCAGCAACAGCAGCCCGGCACGTGCCGCTATTTGCGCCGGGACGGCCTGGAAGTCAGGCAGGAAATCGTGGCGCGCCTCCAGCGGAATGCCGTAAAAATCCGCATTCGCCTGGCGGGCCGCTGAGCGATAAAGCGGATAGCAGGGATCGGTGGAAATCAGCACCTCGCCCGGGTTGAGCAGCGCGCGCGGCAGGCCGTTAACCGCAATATGCGCTCCCTGAAACACCGCAATTTCGCTGTCAGGATCGAGCGTCACGCCGTACTGCCGCTGATAAAAGTCAGCAATCGCCCGGCGCAGAGCAGGTTTGCCCCAGAAAGAGGGGTATTCATGATTTTCAGGCTGCGCCGCGGCTGCCTGCAGGGAAGCAATAATGTCGGGTGGTGTCGGCTGGCGCGGACTGCCCGAAGAGAGATCGATTAACGGCAGGTGCGGGTCATCGAACTGCGCCGCCTGCTTTTCCAACAGACTGAAAAGGTTTTCCTCCAGCCCTGCCACCATGTCCGATGCTGCAAACTCCGCCATAATATCCCCGAAAAGTGTCTGCTAAACGGCAGAGCATGACACAGCCGGGTTATTCCTTTTTAGCAGAAATAACACTATCGATTGCCATTAAATGAATTTCCGGCAGACAACTATCGTTAGCATAAAAAAGCCAAAGCGACGGGCGGGTTTTAACTATTCCTGATTACAGCGGCTGTGATTAAATCAATTTTTCTCACAATAATGAATAAGGTTTTTTTATGCGCATCAGTTTTAAGGGAACGTGGTATTTAATGGTTGCCGCCGCAACGCTCATTTCCGCCGCCCATGCTGCGGAAGAAAAAGTGATTCGGATTGGCTTTAATCCCGGCCCCTATAAAGAGCAGTTTGAAAAGGGTGTTGCGCCCTGGCTAATTAAGCAGGGATATAAAATCGAATATAAAGATTTCAGCGATGGTATTCAGGTTAATGACGCGGTACACCGTGGCACTATCGATGCCAATATTATGCAGCATCCGGTCTATCTTAAATCGGTTAATGATCGGCTCGGCATCGATAATGTTGGCATTGTCCAGGTGCCGACGCCACCGATGGGGCTCTATTCTGAGCGCGTCAAACAACTGCCCACGCCAGCGCCGGGTATGACGGTTTCGGTGCCTAATCAGCCCTCTAATGAATATCGCGCCGCGCTACTGCTACAGAGCATCGGCTGGCTGAAGATCACGCCTGACAGCGACGCAGCGACATTTTCACAGAAAAACATCAGCGAAAACCCGTACAAGATCGTGCTGAAAGAGATGGACAACGCGCAGCAGGTGCGGGCGTTGCCGGACGTCGATTTTGGCGTTATTCAGGGCAATTTCGCCGTATCAAGCGGCATGAAGCTGAGTTCAGCGCTGAAGCTGGAAGCACCGACCAGCCAGTTTATTAACGTGGTGACCGTCGCCGGTAAGAATAAACAGGCGGCGTTTGCCCGCGATATTATTGCCGGCTATCACTCAGCGGCATTCAGACAGTATATCGTCAGCGATCCGCAATATAGCGGCTATCTGCTGCCAGATTATTTCAAATGAGCCAGCCAACTATCGTCTTTCGCCAGGTGAGCAAAACCTTCTCACGTAATGGCGTTGAGGTTAAGGCGCTGGATAACGTCAACCTGACCATTAATCAGGGCGACATTTTCGGCGTTATCGGCACCAGCGGGGCCGGAAAAAGTACCCTGCTGCGGTTAATCAATCATCTGGAAACGCCGACCACAGGCACGGTTGAGGTGCAGGGCGAAGCGTTACAGGGCGTCAGTAAAGCGCGTCTGAATCAGGTCAAAAAGCAGATTGGCATGATTTTCCAGCATTTCAACTTACTGAATGCCCGCACGGTTTTTCATAACGTGGCGATCCCGCTGATTTTACAGGGGCGGGATAAGGCATTTATTACCGCACGGGTCGACGAACTGCTGGCGTTCGTCAACCTCAGCGACAAGGCCCACAGTTATCCGGATGAACTCTCCGGCGGTCAGAAACAGCGCGTCGGGATTGCCCGCGCGCTGGCAACTAATCCCGCCATTCTGCTGTGCGACGAAGCCACCTCAGCGCTGGACCCACAGACCACGGTGCAGATTTTGCTGCTGCTGCAAGAGATCAACCAGCGCTACGGCATCACCATCGTTCTGATCACGCATGAGATGTCGGTGGTGCAGAAAATCTGCAACAAGGTGGCGGTGATGGCGCAAGGGCGGATTGCTGAACAGGGTGAAGTGCTGGCGCTGTTTGCCGATCCGCAACAGTCGGTCAGCGCCAGCTTTGTGCAATCGGTGATCCACGATCGGCTGCCACAGCAGACGCTGGCGCTGCTGAGCCAGCAGCCGAATCTGCAGTCCCTGCGGCTGGAGTTCGTCGGCAGCACCGCTCAGCAGCCGATTATCCATCATCTGATCCGCAATTTTGCCGTCGAGGTCAATATCCTGTTCGCCAATATGTCGGAAGTGCAGCGCACCATTCTCGGCTTCATGATCGTTCAGCTCAGCGGGGAGCCGGCACAGATCGCGGCGGCAAAGGATTTTCTGACCGCAACAGGAGTGAAAATTAGTCATGTCTGATCTGTTTGATACGGCGGTTACCGGCGACCAGTTTTTGATCGCCTTGCAGGACACGCTGGTGATGGTGGGCGTATCGCTGGGGTTTGGTTCGCTGCTCGGCCTGCCGCTGGGCGTGATTCTGGTGATTTGCCGTCCCGGCGGCATCATGCCGAACCGGCTGGTGCATCAAATCCTCAATCCGGTGGTGAATATTATCCGTTCACTGCCGTTTATTATTCTGCTGATTACTATTCTGCCGCTGACGCGGCTGCTGGTGAACACCACTATCGGCACCGCCGGTGCCATCGTCCCGCTGGTGATTTTTATCGCGCCCTACATTTCCCGGCTGGTGGAGAGTGCACTGCTGGAGGTCGATGAGGGCATTCTTGAATCCGCTAACGCCATGGGCGCCACCACCTTTCAGACCATCTGGTACTTCATGTTGCCAGAAGCGGCCGCCTCTCTGGTACTCGCGCTGACCACGGCCACCATCGGCTTGCTGGGCGCGACCGCAATGGCCGGCACGGTAGGCGGCGGTGGGATAGGGGATCTGGCGATCACCTACGGCTACCAACGCTTTGATGCCTTTGCCACCCTTACCACCGCGCTGGTGCTGGTCGTTATCGTTCAGCTATTACAAACCCTGGGGACGCGCCTGTCGCGTCGTATTCGCCGCGAGTAGCCAATGAAAAACAGTGATTTAGCCGTAATGCACTGGGGGACTTATCACGTCACCACCGAAGAGGGGAAGCTGACGGCGGTAACCCCAGTGGCGTGGGATCGCAATCCTTCTCTGATTGGTCAGTCGCTGCCGGACGCGATACACAGTGACACGCGGGTGAAGTATCCGGCGGTGCGGCTGGGTTACCTGCAGGGTAAGCCCGCATCGCGCCAGTCACGCGGCAAAGAGCCGTTTGTTGAGGTGAGCTGGGATCACGCGTTACAGCTGGTGGCGGATGAGCTGGCACGGGTACGGCAGCAGCACGGCAATCAGGCCATTTATGCGGGCTCTTACGGCTGGTCGAGTGCCGGACGTTTTCATCATGCGCAGAGTCAGTTGCACCGCTTCTTCAACGGTTTTGGCGGCTATACCGCCAGCACCAACACCTACAGCATTGCCGCCGGTGAACGCACCTTACCGCATATCCTCGGCGATCTGGACACGCTGCAGCGTCAGCACACCCACTGGCCGGTACTGGCGCAGCATTGCGAACTGTTTGTCGCGATCGGCGGATTGCCGCTGCGCAATGCTCAGGTCAATGGCGGCGGGGCCAGCGATCATGCGCTGGCGCACTGGCTGACGACGCTGCGCCACAACGGCACCCGCTTTATCAATATCAGCCCGGTCAGAAACGATTTGTCGGCGGTGCCGGATGCGGAATGGCTGGCGATTCAGCCGGGCTCCGATACCGCGCTGTTGCTGGCTATCGGTCAGGTGCTGATTGCGGAATCCCGCTATGACGCCGACTTTGTTGCCCGCTACACGGTGGGATTCGAGGAGTATGCCGCTTATCTGACCGGCGAGCGGGACGGCGTGGTGAAAACCCCGGAATGGGCCGCGCCGCTGACCGGATTAGCGGCGGCGCAGATCCGCCAGCTGGCGCGGCAGATGGCGGAAAGCAAAACCATGGTCAACATTGCCTGGTCGGTGCAGCGTGCGCGACAGGGTGAACAGGCGTTCTGGGCGGCGGTCGCGACGACGGCGCTGCTGGGCCAGATTGGCACCGCGGGTGGCGGGCTGGGTTTTGGCTATGCCTCCACCAATCTGGCGGGTGCGGCCCGGCGTCAGTTTTCCGGTCCCCGGCTGCCTGCCGGTCACAATCCGGTGCAGCAGAACATTCCGGTGGCGCGTATTGCGGACATGCTGCTCAATCCTGGCGGCAGCTATGCGTTTGATGGTCAGCAGCGGACCTACCCGGATATCCGGCTGGTCTACTGGGCGGGCGGCAACGTTTTCCATCACCATCAGGACCTTAATAAGCTGATCCGCGCCTGGCAGCAGCCGGATACCATTATCGTGCATGAGCAGTTCTGGACTGCCCAGGCGAAGTTTGCCGATATCGTGCTGCCCGCCAGCACTTCGCTGGAGCGCGAAGATATCGGTAGCGCCAGCAATGATGGTTTTATGATCGCCATGGCGCAGCATCTGCCGCCGTTTGCCGGATCGCAGTCTGACTATGCGATTTTTGCGGCGCTGGCGGAACGGCTGGGCTTCGCCGGGCATTTCACTGAAGGACGCGATGTACGCCAGTGGTTAGCGGCCATTTACGAGGCATCGCGCCCACGCGCTGCGGAGCAGGGTATTATGCTGCCCGACTTCGAAACGTTCCGGGCCGCCGGCAAGCTGGAATATCCGCTGCCCGATACGCCACAGATCCTGTTGCAGGCGTTTCGTGACGATCCTGATGCCGCCCCGCTGACCACGCCTTCTGGCCGGATTGAGCTGTTTTCGCAGACGGTTGCCGGTTTTGGCTACGCCGAAGCGCCAGGGTTTGCCTGGTGGGACCCGGACGAATATCAGGCGCAGCAGCAGGAGAAGCAGCAGTGGCCACTGCATCTGCTCTCCAGCCAGCCGCGTACCCGGCTGCACAGTCAGTACGATCACGGGCGTATCAGCCAGCAAACCAAAATTGCCGGACGCGAGCCGCTATGGATGCACCCGGATGACGCCGCACCGCGCGGCATCAGCGAAAACAGCATTGTGAAGGTGTTTAATGGGCGCGGCGCGGTGCTGGCCGGTGTGCATCTGACGCGGGATATCCGGCCTGGTGTGGTGCAGATGTCGACCGGCGCCTGGTATGACCCGCTGGATAAGGAGAGCGACCAGCCGCTGGATAAACACGGCAATCCTAACGTGCTGACCCGTGATTGCGGCAGCTCGCGGCTCGGGCAGGGATGCAGCGCCCAGACCTGCTTTGTCGATATCGAGCGTTATGACGCGCCGCTACCCGCTATCACCGCCTGGCAGCCGCCGGAATTTGTCCGGTGGCCCGCAGAATAATCACTGAATATTGAGACGGTTAAGAATAATCGCGATATTCCCGCCGTCTGAATATCGATTGCAGGATTAGTTGGTAGTTAAACCCTGGATGAACTGGCAAGGTTAATTCATTCCATGCCAACAGGGTGTTAATAATGAGTGAGTCAGCGTCATCATCATTACCGATCATTGATTTCGCGCTATTGTCCGGTAATAAACAGCAGCAGCAACAGTGTCTGGAAAAATTAGGCCAGGCAGCGCGCGATGTCGGTTTCTTTTATTTAATTAATCACGGCATAGATACTGAATTATTAAATGCGGTACAGCGCGTCGCCCGGGATTTTTTTGCGTTACCCGAGCAGGACAAATTATCGGTCAGAATGGCTAATTCGCCCCATTTCCGCGGCTATAACCTTGCCGGTGTTGAAATTACCCGTAGCCAGCCTGATTTCCGCGAACAGTTTGATATTGGTGCTGAACGCGAGGCGCTGCCGGTGACTGCGGATTCTCCCGCCTGGCAGCGGATGCAGGGACCGAACCAGTGGCCCGCCGCGCTGCCTGAGCTACAAACGGTGGTGACCCACTGGCAGCAGGAGATGACTTCGGTGGCGCTGGAACTGCTGCGGGCCTTTGCCGAAGCGCTGGACCTGCCGCGTCACGCCTTCGACAACCTCTATGGCGACTACCCCAACGAACACATCAAGCTGATCCGCTATCCTGGCCGCACCGACAGCGAATCGCGTCAGGGCGTAGGTGCGCACAAAGACTCCGGTTTTCTGACGCTGCTGCTGCAGGACGACCAGCCAGGCTTGCAGGTGGAAGTCACGCCCGATCGCTGGGTTGACGCCTCGCCGCTGCCCGGCGCTTTTGTGGTGAATATCGGCGAACTGCTGGAGTTGGCGACCAACGGCTACCTGCGCGCTACCGTGCATCGGGTGGTATCGCCTCAGCAGGCCAGTGAACGACTCTCTATCGCCTTCTTCCTGGGCGCGCAACTGGATGCCGTGGTGCCGATCTATCAGTTGCCGCCGTCGCTGGCCCGGCTGGCGCAGGGACCGAGCAGCGATCCCCAGAATCCGCTGTTACGTGAAGTAGGCTGGAACTACCTCAAAGGCCGGTTACGTTCCCATCCGGAAGTCGCCCAGCGTTTCTACCCTGAACAAACTCAACACTGATAATAAGAGATAAATGATGATGAAAAAGCGCTTCTTAGCCCTTGCCGGGCTGACTTTACTGATTGCTCAGAGTTTGCAGGCGGCGCCATTACGCATCGCGGCCGATCCGGTACCACATGCGGAAATTCTGGAGTATGTCAAAACCCTCGATCCGGCACTCGATTTCAAAATCGTCGAGCTGAGCGGTGGCGTCAATGCCAACGAGCTGCTGGCATCAGGTGATGTCGACGCCAACTATTTCCAGCATCTGCCTTATCTGAAAGATCAGGAAAAAGCGCTGGGGAAAACCTTCGCGGTGGCGGCCAGTGTGCACATTGAGCCGCTGGGCATTTACTCGCATAAAGTGAAAAGCCTGTCGGCCCTGCCGCAGGGTGCCAGCATCGCGGTGCCGAACAACACCACCAACCTGAGCCGGGCGCTGTGGCTGTTGCAGGACAAGGGGCTGATTAAACTGGCTGCGCAGGGCGAAGCGGGATCAACGCTGGTGACGCCAAAAGATATCAGCGACAACCCGAAGCAGATCAAAATCATTGAGATTGAGTCGCCGCAGCTGCCCCGGGCGCTGGATGATGTGGATGCGGCGGTCATTAACGGCAACTACGCGCTGGAGGCGGGGCTGACGCCCGCGAAAGATGCGCTGGGACTGGAGTCAGCGAATCACAATCCGTATGCCAACCTGCTGGTGACCACGCCTGAGCTGGCGAAAGATCCGCGTATTCTGCAGCTGGCGAAAGATCTGCGCTCACCGCAGGTGGCTGACTTCATCCGCAAAAATTATCACGGCTCGGTGATCCCGGTGGCGGACCCGCAGCATGATTAAACTTTCTCATCTCAGCACACACTATCCCGGCGCGGCAACCCCCGCGCTGGATGATCTGTCGCTGACCATCGAAGAGGGGACGATTTTTGGCATTTTAGGCCGCAGCGGTGCCGGAAAAAGTACGCTGCTGCGTTGCCTGAACCGGCTGGAGAGTCCCTCCAGCGGCCAGATTGAGATTGATGGGCAGGATATTGCCGCCATGAGCCTGGCGCAGTTGCGCCAGCAGCGGCAGCAGATGGGGATGATCTTTCAGCACTTTAATCTGCTGCACTCGCGCAACGTACACGACAACATCGACCTGCCGCTGGAGATCGCCGGTATAGCGCCCGCCGCGCGGCGTCAGCGGGTCAGTGAACTGCTGCAACTGGTCGGGCTGGAGCACTTTGCCCGCGCCTGGCCGTCGCAGCTCTCCGGCGGGCAGAAACAGCGGGTTGGTATCGCCCGCGCGCTGGCGGCCAGGCCGCGTTATCTGCTGTGTGATGAAGCAACCAGCGCGCTTGACCCGGAAACCACCGCATCGATTCTGGATTTACTGGCGGATATCCAGCAGCGGCTGAATATCACCATCGTGCTCATTACCCATGAGATGACGGTGGTAAAACGCATCTGCGACGGTGCCGCGCTGCTTGAACAGGGTCGGCTGGTGGAGAGCGGTTCACTGAGTCAGATCATGGCTCGTGAAGAGGGACGGTTGCGGCAGATGTTGCTGAAGGATGGCGCAGCGGACCGGGCCTTTATCGAAAAATATCAGCGTGGAGCCTTAACCCGATGCGTAGCCTGACCAGCGACCGTTTTCAGCAACTGCTGCTGAACGCCACCGGAGAAACGCTCTATATGGTGCTGCTGGCGGCGCTGTTTACCGTGGCGATCGGTTTACCGGTTGGCGTCTTACTGTTTCTGACTCGCCCGCAAGGCATTCTGCCCAACCGGCCAGTTTCATGGCTGCTGAATGCGCTGGTGAATACCGGCCGGGCGCTGCCGTTTGTGGTGCTGTTGATCGCGCTGATTCCGTTTACCCGCTTGCTGGTCGGCACCACGCTGGGCAGTACCGCCGCAATTGTGCCGATTACCCTTGGAGCCTTTCCTTTCTTTGCCCGCATCGTCGAGAACGCGCTGGATGAGGTGGATCGTGGACGGATTGAAGCGGTGGTGTCGATGGGCGGCACGCTGTGGCATATCGTCAGCCGCGTGCTGCTGCCGGAAGCGTTACCGGCGCTGGTGGCGGGCATTACCCTGACCATTGTGATGCTGATTGGCTTCTCGGCGATGGCCGGTGTGGTGGGCGGCGGTGGATTAGGCGATCTGGCGATCCGTTACGGTTATCAGCGTTTTGACAATCAGATCATGGCCGCCACCATCGTGGTGCTGCTGGCGCTGGTGATGCTGATTCAAAAACTGGGCGATCGGCTGGTCCGCTCGCTGGCCTATCGTCGCTAAGGAGCACTGATGTTTCGTGTTATGTCACCAAAAGGCTATCTGCAACGTCCCGGCCTGCGGGCTGAGGTGGGTGAAATCATCCGGCCGCTGGCCACGCACATTCATATCCTGACCTCGCCGCGCGCCTGGCAGGCGGTCAACCCTGAGCTGAGTATCAGCCTGGAGCGGGCCGGCATACGCTGGCAGCTCGACTACCTATCGGGAGAATGCACCGATGCGGCGATTGCCGATCTGCAGCAGCAGGTGCTGACGCACGGCGCATCGCTGATTCTGGCGATCGGCGGCGGCCGGGTGCTGGACTGCGCCAAAGCGGTCAATGATGCGTTGCCGCAGGTACGGCTGGTGAATATGGCGACGGTGGCGGCGACCTGCGCCGCCTGGTCACCGCTGGCGATTATTTATAATCAACAGGGCGGTCATCTGCGCAGCCAGCCGCTCAGCCATATGCCGGAGTGGATTCTGGTGGATAGCGAGGTGATTGCCACCAGTGATGTGCGTTATCTGCGGGCCGGCATGGTGGATGCGCTGGCGAAATGGATTGAGTTTGAACCCTATCTGCGCCAGAGGCCGCACCAGCTGGCGCTGGATTTAAAAGTCAACGCCGCGCGGCAGGCGCTGGAGTGGTGCGATCGCTGGGGCGAGGCTGCCGTAGAGGCTAACATCGCCCGGCAGGTGACACCGGCGCTGGAGAAGATTATCGAAGCCAACATTGTGCTGGCTGGCCTGGCAAACAGCATTCAGGACAGCATGGCAACGCCTGGCTTTGCACATGTGATCCACGATCGGCTGACGCATCAGCCTGAACTTCATCACTGGCTGCACGGTGAAAAGGTGGGCTTCAGCCTGCTGGTGCATTCATTGATCGAGCAGGATAACGGGCAGGTTGAGCCTTCACTGCTGTCGCTACTGCGGCGTTTCAACAGCCCGCTGACGCTGCCCGACACTCTCACTGACGCTGCGCTGCGGCAGATCGCCCAGGATATTCATTTCCCCGCTGCCAGCCTGGCAGATCTCCCTTTCAGCATCGACGCGCATAAGCTGGAACAGGCGTTGCGGGCGACCGCTGAACAGGCGCGACGCTGATTCCCCAATAAAAATGGCGGCCCGCAGGCCGCCGAATCCTCAACCACAACAGATGTTGTGTAAGCAGTGGCAGCGTACAATGATGATCGTTTACCCTTTCACGCCGCCAGCGGTCAGGCCGCTGACCAGCCAGCGCTGCGCCAGCAGGAATACCAGCGTGATAGGAATGGCCGAGAGCACCGCCGCCGCGGCAAAATCGCCCCATAGATAGTTTTGCGGATTCAGGTATTGCTGCATCCCCACCGCCAGGGTGTAACTGTTCACATCACGCAGCAGCAGCGACGCGACCGGTACCTCAGTGACCGCCGCGATAAACGCCAGAATAAACACCACCGCCAGAATCGGCACCGACAGCGGCAGCAGCACCAGCCGGAACGCCTGCCACGGCGTGGCGCCATCCAGCGCAGCGGCCTCTTCCAGTGACCCGTCAATAGTTTCGAAATAGCCTTTGATGGTCCAGACATGCAGTGCAATGCCGCCCAGATAGGCGAAGATCACCCCACCGTGAGTATTCAGCCCGATAAAGGGCAGATACTGGCCGAGCCGATCGAACAAGGCATACAGCGCCACCAGCGACAGCACCGCCGGGAACATCTGGAAAATCAGCATTCCTTTCAGCAGGCTGGCGCGACCGGTAAAGCGCATACGAGCAAACGCATAAGCACAGGTGGTGGAGAGCGCCACAATGCCCAGCGCACTGATGGCGGCAATCTTGACCGAGTTCCACAGCCACAGCAGCACCGGGAAGGGCGGCGGCGTCACCCGCCCATCCGCATGTTCCACGCTAAAGCCCAGCGCCAGCCGCCAGTGCTCCCAGGAGATCTGCTCCGGGATCAGACTGCCGGTGGCGAAGTTGCCGGCACGCAGCGAAATGGCGATGACCATCAGCAGGGGAAACAGGATTGCGGCAATAAATAACAGCAGCAGCAGGTGTGTCATCAGCAGACGCAGCCGTTGCGATTTGGGTTGTACCATAGCCATAACAACTCCTCAGAGCCTGGTCCATCAGGCTATTTTATTTGTCAGTCTGAAGCGGGGCAGTGCTCACAATCCTCACCTCCCAGCTTCCGGTTGTTCCACGCTCTTCGCGTCCGGACTGCCTGCAACCATGACGCCTGTTGGGCCAGGCCGTTAGTCGAATTTCATCCGCGACGCTTTGAGGTTAACCACCGCCAGCGCACCCACCAGCAGGAAGATCAGGGTAGCGATCGCCGCCGCCAGTCCAAAGTCCTGGCCGCCGCCGCCTTCAAAGGCGATGCGCCAGGTGTAGTTGACCAGCAGATCGGTATAGCCCGCTGGCGTGGTGGTCCCGATGCGATCCGGTCCGCCGTTGGTCAGCAACTGCACCAGCACAAAGTTATTAAAGTTAAAGGCGAAGCTGGCGATCATCAGTGGCATCAACGGCTTGAGCAGCAGCGGCAGCGTAATCAGGAAGAAGTTCTGCAACGGTCCGGCACCGTCCATCGCCGAGGCTTCATAGAGATCGTCCGGAATCGCCTTCAGCAGTCCCATACAGAGAATCATCATGTAGGGATAACCGAGCCAGGTGTTGACGATAATCAGCATGGTGCGTGCCAGCGTCGGATCGCTGAACCAGGCGGGCTTAACGCCAAACAGTGCGCTGAGCATCACGTTGATCTCGCCAAAGCTCTGGTTGAACAGCCCCTTAAAGATCAGGATCGAGATAAACGCCGGTACTGCATAAGGCAGGATCAGCATCACCCGATAAATCGCTTTGCCGCGCAGCGCCTCCCACTGCACCAGACAGGCCAGCACCATGCCGACCGCCACGGTCAGCACCACGGTGATCAGCGAGAACAGCAGCGTCCAGCCAAAGATCGCCAGGAACGGCTTCTGAATCCCTTCGTCGGTAAACACCCGCACGAAATTCTTCCAGCCGGTGTTGACGGTGAAGCCAGGGCTCAGGGTTTCATTCGCCCAGCTGCCGTCGGCATTAATCGCCTGATAAAAACCGGTTTGTGGGTTAGCGCGATAATGCACGCCGCTCTGCTGGTTGGTCAGTTCATCCTGCGCGCCCATCCGATAGAGCGGCTGGGTCCCGGAGAACTGGCGCAGCGAGCTCATGCGCAGCTGGCGGCCATCTGGCAACTCCGCACTGATCTGACTCAGCGCCTGGCGATTACCGGTGATCACCCGCAGCGTGGCGCGTTCGCCAGCCGGTTGCGCGGCGGGCTGCATTTTCAGCTGCTGTTCACCGCCAAAACGGAACGGCGGCGAGACAAAATGCTGTTCGCCCTGCTTCAGCACCAGTTGCCAGCGGTCGCCCGCCGGGTAGAGCGAGAAATTAACCGCCTCGCCCGACTGGAAAGAACGGCTCATCAGCACCTGCTGCGCCCGTTCAAAGGTCAGCTGGTTAGTGCTGCTGTAGTTGGTGAAAGCGATAGCGATGGTACAGGCGAGGGGAAACAGCACAAACAGCGCCATTCCCGCCACGCCGGGATAGACATAGCGCCAGGCGTAGGCGCGGCGATTAGCGTAAATCCACAGGCCGAGCGCACTGAGAATCAGCGTCAGCAGTGCAAACAGATACTCGCCCTGTGCGTACATCAGCACCAGCAGATAGCCGACCAGCAGACAGCAGATCCCGATGAGAACGCTTTTAATCAACAGACCCGGCGTTTTCGGTTTTCCTGACATGATGCGGTTTTCCTTAACGGTCACTCAAGCCGGGTTGCCCCGGCCGTAAAGGGTGAATTACTTTTTCAGGCGCGCCTGGGCATCTTTCAGTGCGGCATCCACGCTCTGACGACCGCCCAGCGCATTCAGGGTGGCGGTGCGCATCGCGTACCAGAACGCGGCCATTTGTGGAATGTTCGGCATGATATCGCCGTGACGGGCGTTGCTCATGGTGGCGGCAATGCGGGAATCTTTCTCCAGCGTCTGCTGGAATGATTTCAGCGCCACGGCACCCAGCGGCTTGTCTTTGTTAACCGCATCCAGTCCGGCATCGGTCAGCAGGTAGTTTTCCAGGAACTCTTTCGCCAGCTCTTTGTTCGGGCTGGCGGCGTTGATCCCGGCACTCAGCACGCCGACAAAGGCTTTTGACGGTTTGCCGTTCAGCGTGGGTAACTCAGCCACGCCATAGTCGATGCCGCTTTTATCGATGTTGCTCCACGCCCAGGGACCGTTAATGGTCATGGCGGTTTCCCCTTTGTTGAAGGCGGCTTCAGCAATCGAATAGTCGGTGTCAGCATTCAGGGTTTTGGCTTTGACCTGATCGACCAGGAACTGCATACCCGCTTTGGCACCGGCGTTATCCACCCCGACATCTTTCACGTCATAGCGTCCGTCATTCAGCTTAAAGGCGTAAGCGCCACCGGCGGCCAGCAGCGGCCAGGTGAAGTAGGGTTCCTGCAGGTTAAACATGATGGCGCTTTTGCCTTTGGCGCGCAGTTGCTTATCGAGCCCGGCAATCTCTTCCCAGGTTTTCGGCGGTTGTGGCAGCAGCTTTTTGTTGTAGATCAGCGACAGGGATTCAACCGAAATCGGATAACCGATCAGCTTGCCGTCGAAGCGCACCGCATCCCAGGTGAAAGGGAAGATTTTTTGCTGGAAGCTGGCGTCCGGGCTGATCTCAGCCAGCAGGCCGGATTGGGCGTAGCCGCCAAAGCGGTCATGCGCCCAGAAGATGATATCCGGGCCATCGCCGGTGGCGGCAACCTGCGGATACTTCTCTTCCATCTTGTCAGGATGCTCCACCGTCACTTTAATGCCGGTCTCCTGTTCAAACTTCTTACCGACCTCGGCCAGGCCGTTATAGCCTTTGTCGCCGTTGATCCAGATGACCAACTTGCCTTCCTCAATTTTTGCCACTGCGGATGCTGAAAACAGCACGGCAGAGAGGGCAGAGAGGGCCAGAATTCGTGCACCGGTTTTCATCGTCATAAGTCCATCCTGTTTGCGGAAGCGGTGATTGCTCTACCGGCAACATTGTGCGCATCCGTCACCGCTTCTCATCCTCCTTCGCTCTACGCCCTGTGGCTGAGGGGTGTGATCGCGCTGGCAAAAAGCGGGCGAAGCGGCCGGATACGGGCTAAAAATTCCGGCAGGTCTGCGTTAGCGATCACAAAAAACAGCCAGCGGCCGCCTGCTGCCGCGTCAGCCGCGCTTTCTCCTCCTCCCGTCTCCTCCCCCAGCAGGTTGCGCTGCGGCGGAGGATGTTAGCCCCGCCATCGTTGCGCATAGTAAGCCCCGCAACCCGTCTGCCGAGAGCAGACACGAATGAGCAGCTAAGAGGGAAGGGATCATGGCGAGCGTTGTGCTACGCAATGTCACAAAAGCCTGGGGCGATACGGTGGTGTCGAAAGATATCGATCTCACTATTCGTGAAGGGGAATTTGTCGTTTTTGTTGGCCCATCAGGCTGTGGCAAATCAACACTGCTGCGCATGATTGCCGGACTGGAAACCATCACCAGCGGGGAGCTGCTGATTGGTGACCGCCGCATGAATGAGGTGCCGCCAGCCGAGCGTGGTATCGGCATGGTGTTTCAATCCTATGCGCTCTATCCGCACCTGTCGGTGGCGGAAAACATGTCTTTTGGCCTGAAGCTGGCCGGGGTGAAAAAAGCGGAAATTCATCAGCGGGTGAATCAGGTGGCGGAGATTCTGCAACTGGCCCATCTGCTGGACCGTCGCCCTAAAGCGTTATCCGGCGGGCAGCGTCAGCGCGTGGCGATTGGCCGGACGCTGGTGGCGGAACCGCGGGTTTTCCTGCTGGATGAGCCGCTCTCCAACCTCGATGCGGCGCTGCGCGTTCAGATGCGAATTGAGATCTCGCGTCTGCATAAGCGCCTGAAGCGCACCATGATTTACGTTACGCACGATCAGATCGAAGCGATGACGCTGGCCGATAAGATTGTGGTGCTTGATGCCGGGCGCATCGCGCAGGTGGGCAAGCCGCTGGAGCTCTATCACTATCCCGCCAATCGCTTCGTTGCCGGCTTTATCGGTTCACCGAAAATGAATTTCCTGCCGGTCAAAGTGACCGCCACCGCCATCGATCAGGTGCAGGTCCGGCTGCCAAATCAGCAACTGGTCTGGCTGCCGGTCGACAGCGCAGGCGTGCAGATCGGCAGCAACATGTCACTGGGCATCCGCCCTGAACATCTGCTCTCCAGCGATATCGCTGACGTCACCCTTGAAGGTGAAGTGCAGGTGGTGGAGCAACTGGGACATGAAACCCAGATCCACATCCAGATTCCCGCCATTCGTCAAAACCTGGTCTACCGCCAGGATGACGTCGTGCTGGTAAAAGAGGGCGCCATCCTCGGTATCGGCCTGCCGCCCGAGCGCTGTCACCTGTTCCGCGAGGACGGGAGCGCCTGTCGCAGACTGTATCAGGAGCCGGGTGTATAGCCCTGCCAAAACAATAAAAGCAATGACCTCAGGAGATAGAAAATGTTAACTCTGCGCAAACTTCCCCTCGCCGTTGCCGTCGCGGTGGGAACCCTCTCCGCCCCGACGATGGCGGTTGATTTTACCGGGTACGCCCGTTCCGGCATCGGCTGGACCGGCAGCGGTGGTGAACAGCAATGTTTTCAGGCCACCGGTGCTCAAAGTAAATACCGTCTGGGTAACGAATGCGAAACCTACGCCGAATTAAAATTAGGTCAGGAAGTGTGGAAAGAGGGCGATAAGAGCTTCTATTTCGACACCAACGTGGCCTACTCCGTGGCGCAGCAGAATGACTGGGAAGCGACCTCACCGGCCTTCCGTGAAGCCAACGTGAAGGGAAAAAACCTGATCGAGGCGCTGCCCGGTTCCACCATCTGGGCCGGTAAGCGTTTCTATCAGCGTCATGACGTTCACATGATCGACTTCTACTACTGGGATATCTCCGGTCCGGGTGCCGGTCTGGAAGATGTGGATCTCGGTTTCGGTAAGCTGTCATTCGCCGCGACCCGCTCGTCTGAAGCGGGCGGCTCTTACACCTTCTCCAGCGATCGTATCCGTGACTTCGCCACCAGCACCGCCAACGACGTGTTCGACGTGCGTCTGGCCGGGCTGGAAACCAACACCAACGGCGTGCTGGAACTGGGGGTCGACTACGGTCGTGCCAACGCCCGTGACGACTACCGTCTGGAAGATGGCGCCTCGAAAGATGGCTGGATGTTCACGGCTGAACATACCCAGAGCATGCTGAAGGGCTACAACAAATTTGTGTTGCAGTATGCCACCGATGCGCTGACCTCGCAGGGCAAAGGCGTGCCGCAGGGTACCAGTCTCAACAACAACGGCGACATGTATCGCATCCTCGACCACGGCGCAATCTCGCTGGCGGAACGCTGGGATCTGATGTACGTGGCGATGTATCAGAATATCGATCTGGATAATAACCGCGGCACCGAGTGGTACACCGTCGGCGTGCGCCCGATGTACAAATGGACGCCGATCATGAGCACCCTGCTGGAGCTGGGCTACGACAACGTGAAGTCGCAGCAGGCTAACGAGCGCAACGGCCAGTATAAAGTGACGCTGGCGCAGCAGTGGCAGGCCGGTGACAGCATCTGGTCCCGTCCGGCGCTGCGCGTGTTCGCGACCTACGCCAAATGGGATGAGAAGTGGGGCTACAGCAAAGACAGTTCCGGCGATCTCACCACCTTCGCCTCTGCAGACAGTACCGGTAACGGCATCCTGACTAACAGCCGTGGCGATAACGACGAGATTACCTTCGGTGCGCAGATGGAAATCTGGTGGTAAGCCGACGCTCTCCAGCACAGGCGCGGTTGCGCGCCTGACAGAACTTTTGGGTCACGGTGCGCCATTGCCTGGTTCGCGTCGTGGCCTGCAATAAGGTAGGCATAATGAAAATGAAAAAACTGGCTGCACTCTGCCTGAGCGCGGCGTTACTGACCGGACATGCTCTTCCCGCCCTGGCGGATGTCAATCTGGTGCCGCAGGATCTCTCGTCCGCACCGGTGGTGGCGCCCGAAACGCTGCAACGCCTGAGCTGGCAACCGCTGGCTGCCTCTCAGACCCAGACTATCCAGCTGGCGAACAGCGGACAGTCGCTGAATGCCCCGCACATCGCCGGATCGGTGGCGGCCTTTAGTCTGCCAGCCAACATCGGTGAACTGACGGTGACGCTGAGCAGCGAAGTGGCGAACAATCAGGTTTTCGCCCCGAACGTGCTGGTGCTGGATGAAAATATGCGGCCCGCCGCCTGGTTCCCGAGCCGCTACTTCACCTACCAGAAACCGGGCGTGATGGCGGCGGACCGGCTGGAAGGGGTGATGAAACTGATGCCAGCGCTGGGCCAGCAAAAAATTTACCTGCTGGTGTTTACCACCGAACAGGATCTGACACAGACCACCACGCTGCTTGATCCGGCCAAGGCTTACGCGCAGGGCACCGGTCACGCGGTGCCGGATATTCCCGATCCGATTGCGCGCCACAGCAGTCAAGGGACGCTGAAGCTGAAGCTGCAGACCAGTTCCGGATCATCAATTCTGGTCGGCCCGCTGTTTGGCTCTTCCGGTCCGGGTCCGGTCACGGTCGGCAACACCGCTCCGGCGGCGGCCTATCGTACTGCGCCTGCAGCGGCCCCCGCACCGGCGGCAAAAGCGGAACCGATCATGAGTGACACTGAAAGTTACTTTAATCAGAAGATTAAACAGGCAGTGGATAGCGGCAATATCGATAAGGCGCTGAAGCTGCTGGATGAAGCCGAGCGGCTGGGATCAACTTCCGCCCGGCAGACCTTTATCAGTAGTGTTAAAGGCAAGGGGTGAAGCGGCCCCGACAATACTGATGTTGTCCCACCTGGTGCGCTGCGGCGCACCTTTTTTATGCGGCAGAAATCCCCTGTCTGAGGAGTCTTTCAGCTGTTATCCCGGGTGACTACTCTGCCCGTTTTTTCGATACTCCCAGCCGATTAAGCGTTGGACCAGCGCTTAATAATGGATAGTCTCGTACTGCCGAAGACAGATCATAATCCTTGTGTTGTACCTTTGTTATGTACATTTCCGAAAAGTATTGATGGGGGGTTTATGCGCACCTATACCACAACTCAGGCCCGGCAAAATATTGCTGAGGTTATGGAAAAAGCTACCGCTGGTGAGCCGGTTGAGATCACCCGGCGTGATGGTTCTTCTGCCGTGCTGATTAGCCGCAATGACTTTAATGCGTGGCAAGAGGCGAAACTGGATGCTGACTTTGCCACCATCATGGGACGACATGACCGCACCATTAAGGCGCTGGCCGATCGGTGAAATGGGTCAGCGCGCAGAGGTGATAAGCTTCCATAATCGCTTGTTGACCCTGCTGCCGGGCGTCCCAGGCATACCTGATCCCGAAAGGGCAGAAAAGATTATCCATCGGCTACAAATCAGCTTTATTAAATATTTATGCACTGGCCGCACTCTGCCTGGTTGCTATCGCCCGGGGACATATCTTCAATGATGGCAATAAACGAACAGCTTTTTTCGTTGTGATGGTGTTTTTAAACCGTAACGGTATGACTATCCGGGATGAAGATGACGAACTTGAGGAGTTAACCGTCTCGGCCGCAACCGGCGCTGTTACGCCCGATCAGGTTGCCGCTGTTTTACGCCGTTTATCTCTTAACAAGGCTTTTCCGGCGAGCCGTCAGATCACGCAGCAGCGTGTCGGTGGCGGGATCGCTGAACAGCGTTTCCAGCGTGGCGCTGAGCTTGCGTCGCCAGTTCGGATACTCGTCGCTGGTGCCGGGAATATTGACTGGTGCCGCCATATCCAGCCAGTCCTCCGGTTGCAGACCCAGCAACGCACTGTGGCTGTCCGCCAGATAACGCTGCATCGCCCGGTTCAGCGCTTTGCTCATCTGGGTACGACGGGCATCGCGTCCGGCACGTTTGGGCAGCGCGCCGACCCGATGCAGGCTGTTGAGCAACGCCTGCTTCGCCCGCAACCGATCCTGATATAACCCCGCCAGCACCACTTTGTCAGGATAGAGGCCGAGCTTCTCCCCAAGAGTAAGATCGTCGCTTTGCCACCAGCCGCGCAGCGTTGGTAAATCGTGGGTGGTGGCGACGGCCATCGCCTGACGCGGCCACTCGGCCGGCGGACGAAAACCCTGCGCGGAGGCCTGCTCAAAATAGAGCACCTTGTAGGAGTAAACCCCGCCGTCGCGCAGCTTATCGACAATTTCTGCCGGAACGGTACCAAGATCTTCACCGATCACCATGCAGCGGTGACGCTGACTTTCCAGCGCCA
This sequence comes from Pantoea sp. USHLN298, assembly GCF_037149395.1. Lineage (NCBI taxonomy): Bacteria > Pseudomonadati > Pseudomonadota > Gammaproteobacteria > Enterobacterales > Erwiniaceae > Pantoea > Pantoea sp. USHLN298. Next base: position 371,844 of record NZ_JBBCRO010000005.1, on the reverse strand, counting down.
GGATCGCCAGTAAATCATCGATTGGATAGTGGACATAAGCGCCGTTGGCGGCGCCCTGACCGGCTGGGATCCACCACAGACGCAGTAACGCCATCACATGATCGATACGCAACGCGCCGCAGTCGCGCATATTGGCGCGCAGCAGGGCAATCCAAGGCTGCCAGGCGCGCTGCTGCATCACCTGCGGGTCCATTGGCGGCAGGCCCCAGTCCTGGCCGCGCGGGCCCAGTATATCGGGTGGTGCGCCGACGCTGGCATCGAGGCAATAGAGATGGCGTTCGCTCCAGGTTTCAGCCCCGCCTTGCGCCACTCCGACAGCCAGATCGCGATAGAGTCCAATCGGCATCTGCTGCTGCTGACTGCACTGCCAGCAGGCGGCAAACTGCTCTGCGGCCAGCCACTGCAGCCACAGCCAGAAACGCACCTGATCGCCTTGCTGGTGCAGAAACTGCTGCACTGCCGGACTGTCGGGTTGCTGTAACGCCTCTGGCCACACCGGCCAGCCCCAGCGCTGGCTATCCTGCGCCATCTGGTCGGCATGCAGCGCATCAAACAGCGCCTGATGTAACAGACTTTCGCCGCCTTGCTGAATAAAGGCGTTAAACGCCCGCACGCCGGTATCATCGGCCTCACGCTGCATAAACTGCGGCCAGGCTAAGCGAAGCGCAGCCATTTTTAGCCGGGTAACGGCCGGATAATCCACCCACTCAGCCGAACGTGCCTGTTCCAGCGCCTGCTGCGTTGCAGCCTGCTGCCACCACGCCTGTGCCGCTGGTGAACGCTGAAAATCCGCCACCGCGCTCACATCGATGTAAATCACATTCAGCCAGCGGCGGGACGAGGGACTGTAAGGGCTGGCGCTGTCGGGTGAAGCCGGGAACAGCGCATGGATCGGGTTCAGACCGATAAACGCGCCACCGCGTGCCGCCACCTCCGGCAGCATCCGGCGTAAATCACCGAAATCACCGATGCCCCAGTTCTCTGCCGAACGCAGCGTGTAAAGCTGGACGCAGGCGCCCCATAAAGCGTGACCGGCTACCAGCGCCGGCGGCTCATAGCAGCGTGCCGGTGCGATAATCAGCTGGCAGGTCCACTGCTGATGCCCCTGCTGCAACGTCAGCTGATGATAACCTTCAGCCAGCGGTGGCAGCGACAGCGACTGCGCAGGCTGGCAGCGACCCGCGGTGATCTCACCCGTCTCGCGGGTGAGCTGCCAGTGCGCTTCCGTGCTGAGCTGCGGCGAGAGGCGCAGCCTCTCGCCACTGCGAAAAATTACCACTGGCGGCAGCGGCGTGGTCGCCGGTCGCGGCGGCTGCATCACCGCCAGCAAACGCTGGCGGGTGTCGGCCGGGATCGCCTGCGGCTGGCCGTGGGCATTAATATACTCGGCGGCAATACCTGCCTGAGAAAACGGGTCCAGTACCTGTTCGGTTTTCATGGCGTTCCTTAGCGCGTGGCTTGCCAGATACGCTGCTGATAGTCGCGGATGGCACGATCGGAACTGAACATGCCGCAACGCGCGGTATTCAGGATGGTGGCGCGTGTCCAGCCATCCTGATCGCTCCACAGCGCTTCCACCTGCGCCTGCGCATCGAGGTAGGGCTGGAAATCGGCCAGCACCAGATAGGGATCGCCGCCTTCCGGGCCGAGGCTATGCAGCATAGCGTCAAACGCCGAACAGTCGCCCTGACTGAAGGTGCCATCTTCCAGCGCCTGCAGCACCTGATTGAGCTGATGATCTTTCTTACGCCACTGCGCCGGGGCATAGCCGTCGGCCTTTAACGCCACCACCTGATCGACGGTGTGACCGAAGATAAAGATGTTCTCGCTGCCAACCTGTTCGGCGATTTCAACGTTAGCGCCATCCAGCGTACCGATGGTCAGCGCGCCGTTGAGCGCCAGCTTCATGTTGCCGGTGCCGGAGGCTTCCTTACCGGCGGTGGAGATCTGCTCGGAGAGATCGGCCGCCGGAATCAGCCGCTCGGCCACCGAAACGTTGTAGTCAGGCACAAACACCACTTTCAGACGGTTGCCGACCCGCGGGTCCTGGTTGATGGTTTCCGCGACTTTGTTGATGGCATAAATGATGTTCTTCGCCAGCGCATAACCCGGTGCCGCTTTGGCCCCGAACAGCACCACGCGCGGTACCCGATTGGCCTGCGGATCGGTGACCAGCGTTTGCCACAGCGCAATAATATGCAGCAGGCTCAGATGCTGACGTTTGTACTCATGCAGGCGTTTAATCTGCACGTCGAACAGCGCCTCAGGATCGATCTCGATCCCGGTACGCGCCGCGACCCATTTCGCCAGCGCTACTTTGTTCTGCTGTTTGATGGCGCGATATTCCGCACGGAACGTTGCATCGTCGGCAAACGCCTCCAGTCCCTGCAGCGCATCAAGATCGTTCAGCCAGGGTTTTTGCAGCGTTTTGTCGATTAACGCGCTCAGCGCCGGGTTGCACTGATTGATCCAGCGACGCGGCGTGATGCCGTTAGTGACGTTATGGAATTTTTCCGGCCACAGCTGGTGATACTCCGGAAACAGATCCTGCACCACCAGTTTCGAGTGCAGTGCCGCCACGCCGTTCACCGCAAAACCGCTGGTGACGCACAGGTTCGCCATGCGTAGCTGGTTGTTATGCACCAGCGCCAGCTTCGCCCATTTCGCCTCATCGCCCGGCCAGCGTGCCTCAACCTGCGTTTTCAACTGGGCGTTGAGGGTGTTGATGATCATCATGTGGCGCGGCAGCAGGCTGCGCACCAGACGCACATCCCAGCACTCCAGCGCTTCCGGCATCAGGGTGTGATTGGTGTAAGCAAAGGTCTGTTGGGTAATCTGCCAGGCGCGATCCCAGCTCATCTGATGTTCATCCAGCAGCAGGCGCATCAGCTCGGGGATCGCCAGCGTCGGGTGCGTGTCGTTGAGCTGGATCACTTCATGATCGGCCAGAGTGTCAATGCGGCGACCGGCCTGATGATGGCGGCGCAGGATATCTGCCAGCGCACAGGCGCACTGGAAATATTGCTGCATCAGACGCAGTTTTTTGCCGTTCTGATGATTGTCATTCGGGTAGAGCACTTTAGTCAGTTTTTCAGCGTCGATTCCCTGCTGTTCAGCGCGCAGGAAATCACCGTCGTTAAAGCGGTTAAGATTGAACGGCTGCGCATGTTTCGCCTGCCACAGGCGCAACGGCTGGCTGATGCCGTTCTGGTATCCCACCACCGGCAGATCCCAGGCTTCGCCCTGCAGCACGAAGGCCGGTTGCCAGTGCGGGCGTCCGTCAACGGGTGTGACTTTGCCGCCCAGGCCCACTTCGACATTCAGCGCCGCATTATGGTTAAACCACGGATAGCGATCGCGCTGCCAGTCATCGGGGGTTTCATGTTGTGCGCCATCTTCGAAACGCTGGCGGAACAAACCGTACTGGTAGTTCAGCCCGTAGCCGATGGCGGGTTGTCCCACCGTTGCCATCGAGTCGAGAAAACAGGCGGCCAGGCGTCCGAGGCCGCCGTTACCCAGCGCCGGATCGGTTTCGTTTTCCAGCACCTCAGTCAGTGAGATATCCCACGTCGCCAGCGCCTCGTTTACCGCGTTATACCAGCCGAGATTCAGCAGGTTGTTGCCGGTCAGCCGGCCAATCAGAAATTCCATCGACAGGTAATTGACGTGGCGCAGCGAGCTATCCGCCGCAACCGCAGGCTGAGCCGCCAGCAGATCGGCCAGCGCGCCGCTCAGCGCCTGCCACCACTGGGCGTGAGTCATTTCACGCGCATCGCGCAAGCCAAACCGTTGCCACTGACGCGTCAGGGCAGCAGTAAAATGTTCAGGGTTAAATTCGGGCTGTGTCATGGTTAGTGTCCTGTCAGAACAGTAATGGTCAATGTGGCATCAGTGTGCCCGTGCGACAGGAAAGGCTCCTCCTCCTGAAGCGAATTAGACCAGGAGGATAGGGAGGGTGGAGAGGCTGAGGCTAATCTGAAAGCGCGCCGAGAGTGTGATTGCGCGCGCTTTTGTAAAGTTTACTTAATGGGTTTACTTGCATTCACCAGGCGAATGGCTGAACGTGTGTAAGGAATAATTACGAAGCGTAAAATAATGATGCGCTCGACGTGAATGGAGAAACGTGCGCCCATGTTAATACCCTCTAAACTCAGCCGCCCGGTTCGCCTTGAAGGCACCGTCATCCGTGAAAGATTGCTGCAAAAGCTGACCGCTGCCGGTAATTACCGACTGGTGCTGATCACTAGTCCGGCGGGCTACGGCAAAACCACGCTGGTGTCGCAGTGGGCGGCGGGCAAAAATCATCTTGGCTGGTATTCCTTAGATGAGGGTGATAATCAGCCGGAGCGGTTCGCCGACTACCTGATCGCGGCGCTGCAACAGGCCAGCAACGGCGGCTGTCCGCGCAGCGAGTTACTGGCGCAGAAGCGGCAATACGTAAATCTCAACGCCCTGTTTTCTCAGTTATTTATTGAGCTGGTGGAGTGGCAGCAGCCGCTGTGGCTGATCGTAGATGACTACCATTTGATCACCAATCCGGTTATTCACGACGCGATGCGTTTTTTCCTGCGTCACCAGCCTGAAAATCTGACGCTAATCCTGCTGTCCCGCAACCTGCCACAGCTCGGCATCGCGAACCTGCGGGTGCGTGAACAGCTGATTGAACTCGGCAGCCAGCAACTGGCCTTTACCCATCAGGAAGCGCGGCAGTTTTTCGACTGCCGGCTGGCTGCACCGCTGGAAAGCGAGGAGAGCGGCAAACTGTGTGATGACGTTGCGGGCTGGGCCACCGCGCTGCAATTAATCGTGCTGTCGGCACGCCAGGGTGCCAGTGCGGCGCAGGATTCGGCGCGCCGCCTTTCCGGCATTAACGCCAGCCATCTCTCTGATTATCTGGTGGAAGAGGTGCTGGATAATGTTGACCTGCCAACCCGTCACTTTTTACTGAAAACCGCGCTGCTGCGCTCAATGAATGATGAGCTGATCGCCGGTGTCACCCGCGAAGAAAACGGCCAGATGCGGCTGGAAGAGATTGAGCGCCAGGGGCTGTTTTTGCAGCGCATGGACGATTCCGGCTGCTGGTTCAGCTACCATCCGCTGTTTGGTAATTTTCTGCGCCAGCGCTGTCAGTGGGAGCTGGCGGCGGAGCTGCCGGCACTGCATCGCGCCGCAGCGGAAAGCTGGATGGCGCAGGGCTTTCCTGGCGAGGCGATCCATCATGCGCTGGCCTCCGGCGATGCCAGTATGCTGCGTGATGTGCTGCTGAAGCACGCCTGGACGCTGTTTAATCAGAGCGAGCTGCCGCTGCTGGAGAACTCTCTGAAAGCGCTGCCGTGGGAGATGATGCTGGAAAACCCGATGCTGGTGCTGCTGCAGGCGTGGCTGATGCAGAGTCAGCATCGCTTTTCTGAAGTGGACAGTCTGCTGGCCCGTTTTGAACAGGCCAGCCGCTGCGAGATCGATGATGCGCTGCGTGGCGAATTTAATGCGCTACGTGCTCAGGTGGCGATCAACGATGGCAACACCGATGAAGCCGAGCGCCTGGCAAAAGTGGCGCTCGATACTTTACCTGCCAGCCGCCACTACAGCCGCATCGTGGCTACCTCGGTACACGGTGAGGTGATGCACTGCAAAGGTGATTTAGACAACTCTCTCAGCCTGATGCGTCAGACTGAACAGATGGCGCGCCGCGATGAGGCGTGGCATTACGCGCTGTGGAGCCTGATTCAGCAGAGTGAAATTTTGTTTGCTCAGGGCTTTTTGCAGGCGGCTTACGAAATTCAGAGTCGGGCCTTTGTGCTGGTCGACGAGCAGCATCTGGCGCAGTTTCCGCTGCATGAGTTTCTGCTGCGGATTCGCGCTCAGCTGCTGTGGGCGTGGGGACGACTGGAGGAGGCAGAGCAGGCGGCACGCGAAGGCATTAAGGTGCTGACCGGCTATCAGCCGCAACAGCAGATCCAGTGTCTGGGGCTGCTGGTGCAGTGCTCGCTGGCGCGTGGCAATTTAGATAACGCCCGCAGCTATCTCAACCGGCTGGAGAACCTGCTGAATAACGGCAACTGGCACAGTGACTGGATCGCTAATGCCGATAAAGTGCGGGTGATCTACTGGCAGATGACCGGCGACAGCGAAAGCGCCAGCAACTGGATGCGACAAACGCCGAAACCGGCTTTTGCCAATAACCATTTCCTGCAGGGACAGTGGCGCAACATCGCCCGGGCGCAGATTTTACTGGGTGATGTCAGCCAGGCGGAAGTGGTGCTGGAGGAGCTGAATGAAAATGCCCGCGCTCTGCGGCTGATGAGTGATTTGAACCGTAACCTGCTGCTGCTTAACCAGATTTACTGGCAAACCGATCGCAAAGCCGACGCCCAGCGCACGCTGATCGAAGCGTTAAAACTGGCGCGCAGCACCGGCTTTATCAGTCATTTTGTGATTGAAGGCGAGATGATGGCTCAGCAACTGCGTCAGCTGATTCAGCTGAATACCCTGAATGAGCTGGATAACCATCGCGCCCGACGCATTCTGCTGGAGATCAACAAATATCACCGTCACAAGTTCGCCCATTTTGATGAAGGCTTTGTCAGCCGGTTGCTTAACCATCCTGACGTGCCGGAACTGATCCGTACCAGTCCGCTGACGCAGCGTGAATGGCAGGTGCTGGGGTTAATCTACTCCGGCTACAGCAACGACCAGATTGCCGGTGAACTGGCGGTAGCATCCACTACCATCAAAACCCACATCCGTAACCTCTATCAGAAGCTGGGCGTGTCGCATCGGTCAGAAGCGATGAATCAGGTGCAGTCACTGCTGAAAATGATGGGTTACGTCTGACGGTGGGTGTCGCTATTCGGGCGGGCATCAGCCCGCTCATACCGAAGTGAATCTGCAGCAAAACCTTGATGCCCAGGCCCGCCTGATAGCGATATCTGTTATCAAACGGCAATGGTTGTATCAACTTCCGGGGGCGGGAGATCGGCCCCCGGTCAGCTCATTGGGTTTTGCAGACTGCTGTTGGCCTGGCGTCCACTTTCCCGGTCAGGCGGATGCCAGGACGCATCCAGCGATCAGGCAAAACGTGCAGGTATCGACGTCGCCGCGGAGATCGCACCAGAGAGGTAACGGGTACCATGTCTGCAACATATGCTTAACTTATCTTAATCCTCGACCCAACGCCGCATCAGGTTTGACTGCGTTTTTGCCAGCAGATCCATCTCTGGCGTTTTTCCCAACTGTTCGAAGAGTCGGTGGCGGGCAGTGTCCAGATCGAAAAGTATTTCGCGCTGCGCGGCATCGCGTATATAACTGCGAACCCAGGTGACAGCCGCTAACCGCTCGCCAGACACCACCGGTGCTACACGGTGCAAAGACGTCGTGGGATAGGTGACGGCATAACCCGCCGCGAGTTTAATTCCCTGCTCACCGGCTGCGGACTCTATTATCAATTCACCGCCTTCATATTGATCAGGATCTGAAAGGAAAACGGTGACTGAAACGTCAGTACGCATTCCTCTCATGATCGAATTATCAACATGGGTTCCATATTCCATGCCTTTTTCGTAACGGCTGAACATCGGGGGAACAATATTTTTTGCCCGGGTTGCCATCCGGAACAGATCATTACCCATCAGGCGATCTTTAATAAGTTTCTGCATCTCTGCCAATTGCGGATCGGTACGGGAAACTTGTTCGTTCCTTTTTACCGGTCGCGCCTCACGTCCAGCGGTAACGCGACCATCGACATAATTAACATGACGCATTTTCTCGCTAAGCAGGCTCACTTCACCTGAACTCAGTAAATCGGCTATTATGACCAACATGTTATAATCCTTTTTCGAGACAAATCCTTAGGGATGATGATGATAACACTGAAGGGAGATCAAAGAGTATGCGTATGAAATTATGGATTGGCGTGGGTATTTTTGTCATGGCTCAATCGGGACAGGTTGCTTTTGCCGCTGTTCAGGATAGCCGAACCGAAACTCTGCCGATAAATTATCAGAGTGGCGAACACGAAGGCGGCGAGTACGAAGGCGGTGAGCACGAAGGCGGCGAGTACGAAGGCGGTGAGCACGAAGGTGGCGAGTACGAAGGTGGCGAGTACGAAGGCGGCGAGCATGAAGGTGGCGAGCACGAAGGCGGCGAGCATGAAGGTGGCGAGCATGAAGGCGGCGAGCACGAAGGCTAATGTTTACGAGCTCAGACCTGGTCTGACAGTGACCTGTTATTTATACTGACCGCCCCGTTTCCTGGGGCGTTATTAAACCCGTTACTCACGCTGCCAGAGGATTGACAGCGTGAGTAGCAGTCCTGTTTGACTATGGATTTTTTTATAACGTCGGTTTATCCACGCTTTAATTTCCTGCCCATCCAGACTTGCCCGGACATAAGTTCATTCTCTGTTTCCCCTGTTTATTATCAGTAGTGGCTGGTTAACAGGACATTCTTCGTTCGTCTCTGCATACAGTGAAAGTGAAATCGTGAGTCTGCCATTATCACGCTTCACTTAATGGGTTCTTTCAAAATGTTGTCATATTTATTAACTTACAATACCAAATCTGCTGACTTTAATTATCATAAAAGACTAATGTGAAGCATTAGGGTGTTAATTAACTCAAGATCACCTCATCTGTAATGGCTTTCAGCCCTGGTCATAAGAATTAAGCGAAGAAGGGTGTGAATGACAAACCTGGCACACTGGCTGTAATGCCTGCCAGTTAAGGTTAAATTTACAAAGGCTGTCACGGTCAAATGTGGCCGCTTTTTTTCTGGGCGGGCGTGCCGCCGCAGTGCGGGCCTGAGCACCTCTGCTGCGCGAGGATCGCCAGCCCCTGCGCGGCCCCATACTGCGTTATCAGCGGTCGCTTTACTGACCAGCATCAGGCACACAGGCAGTCGATGCCCGCTAAGAAAATAGCCTGCGCAGTTCAGCGCATAGGGAATGCATGAATAGCGTTATGTCCTGATGCTTATGTGAAGGCCGGTTCTACTATCATCTGTCCACAGCGCTACGGGAAATCATGTTGCGCAAGTTCCAGGCGAGCAAAATCGGCGTTGAGCAGAGTACAAACGTTAACCCACTCGCACATCAGGTGGTCAGACGCGCTTTACCGATCTGAATGTTGCAGATTAAAGCGGGGCATCAGTTTCAAGTGCAGCAAGGATTGCGTCCTCCATTTTCTCCGGGGTCGAGATCGGTGCAAACCGCCTGAGCGGTTGACCGTTGCGTCCAATCAGGAATTTAGTGAAGTTCCACTTGATCCGCCCGCCCAGCACGCCGGGCAATGCCTCTTTCAGATAACGAAACAGCGGATGCGCTGCGGCACCGTTGACCTCCACTTTCCCGAACATCGGGAAGCTCACACCGTAGTTGACGTGGCAGGTCTGCGCGATCTCGTCCGCTCCACCGGGTTCCTGCTTACCGAACTGGTTGCAGGGAAACCCAAGCACTACCAGACCTCGATCCGCGTATTTCTTATAAAGCGTCTCCAGACCGGCATATTGTGGCGTGAATCCACACTGGCTGGCGGTATTCACCACCAGCACCACCTTGCCAGCGTAGTCGGCCATAGAGATGGGCTGGCCACGCAGGCTGGTGGCAGTAAGCTGATGAAAGGGCGTCATGGTGGCATCCTCAGTGTAAAACCGGTTTAACGCTGGCCTCGCGACGCCGTGCCGGGCTGCATAAACAGACGGCGTGTAGCCTAATAAGCCGGTGCGAAAGAATGACTTCAAACAGTCATTCAGGTGTGGTGCGATCAGTTCACTATTATGGGGGAAAGGTCCGCGTATTGCACAAAGCAGAGATTCTGACTGCGGCTTATTGATCAAAACAGCGCGGGGAGACAGTTTCCTCCCCGCGCTTTAATCCTCTTTACTGTTGCTTGCTGTTACCCAGCACTTTGTGAATCGCTTCGGTGCCGCATTGATCGTCAGACTCCGCGCCGCCGGTGCCTGCCATGCCAACAGCCCCGATCCACTGACCGCGATATTGCACCGGTACGCCGCCGCCAAGCAGCAGCAGATCATTAACCGTGTTCAGGTTGACGCTTTCCGGTGAGGATTGCGCCTTAATGGCAAGTTGTCTGGTCGGGGTTTTGGTGGAGAGCGCGGTAAACGCTTTACGCCAGGCCGCCTGGGTATTGTGAGGCCCCACGTTATCATCCCGCATCAGCGTGACCAGATTTCCGCCACGATCCACCACCGCCACCACACCCTGACGATTCATACTATGGCAGGCAGACAGGGCCTCGGTGGCCAGTTGGTTGCTCAGCGCCTGGGTCATGTCATAAACGGTGGCTGGCTCAGCAGCGAGTGCCACGGCAGGTCCGGTTGTCAGCATCAATGCCAGCAGTAAACGTTTCATCTATTTTCAGCTCCCGCGATAGGTGGAATAACCGTACTGGCTCAGCAGCAACGGAATGTGATAGGGGGTAGTGGTATCGGTGATATGAAATTCCACCGGGATTTCCGGGAAGAAACTCTGCTGTTGGTGTGCCGCGAAATAGTGACCGGTTTTAAAAATCACCCGATAGTCGCCCGCTGCAAACGGCCTGGCTGGCCAAAGGGCATTGATACGGCCCTGCTGATCGGTACTGGCGCTATTCAGCACTTTCCAGCTCTCTCCCTGTTTCTGCTCCAGCATCACCTCAACCTCTGCGGCCGGCAGCCCGGTTTGCTGGTTCAGCACGTGAACGCTCAGCGGATTTTTACTGGCAGCGAAGGTGACTGCGGGAATGGCAAGCAGCGCGGCGAGGGCCAGGGCAGTGAGTCTCTTTTTCATTTTTTAATACTCCGGTGTTAATCACCCGGTTGTTATACCCGCACGGTGCTTCCTTCTGCCTGTCAGGAAGATGACCATATTGTCATCTGGCGCTGAAACGCTGGGGCGGTCATAAATTTCATGGCAAACTGCGCCGATGAAACTATTACTGATCGAAGATAATCAGAAGGCCAGCGCCTGGGTGCGAAAGGGGCTGGAGGAAGCGGGCTATATCGTGGATTACGCCGCAGACGGGCGGGATGGCCTGCACCTGGGGCTGTCGTATCCTTATAGCCTGGTGATACTGGATATTATGCTACCAGGCATGGACGGGTGGCAGGTGCTGAAAACCCTGCGTACCGCCAGTCAAATTCCGGTTATCTGCCTGACCGCCAGAGATTCCGTCGAGGACCGGGTAAAAGGGCTGGAACTGGGTGCCAATGATTACCTGGTCAAGCCATTTTCATTTGCTGAGCTGCTGGCTCGGGTAAGGAATCAGCTTCGGCAGCAGCAACCGCACAGTAGCGTGCTGCGGGTAGGCGATCTGGTTATGGACTCCGCCCGTTTTCAGGTTATACGTGACGGTGTCACTCTGACGCTGACGCGCAAAGAGTTTATGCTGTTATGGCTGCTCGCCAGCCGTCACGGTGAGATTCTGCCGCGCACGCTGCTGGCCAGCGAGATCTGGGGCGTTAATTTTGACAGTGAAACCAACATCGTCGATGTCGCTATCCGTCGCCTGCGGCGTAAAGTTGACGATCCCTTTCCTCAGAAGCTGATTACCACGGTAAGGGGCATGGGATACTGCCTGTCAGAGAAGGCGGTCGACGGTGTATAGCCCTTCTCTGACGCTGCGGCTGACGGTGATTTTTACGCTGATCATGGCGATGGCCTGCGGCGGCATCAGCCTGATCCTCTATAACGCCTTACGCAGCGAATTAGTCTGGCGCGACGATCAAACGCTGATTAACCGGGCGGCGCAGTTAAGGCAGTTGCTGGAAGATGGCGCCCATCCCAGTTCGCTGCCGCTCTACTTCAATCGGATGGTCGATGTTCGTCAGGACATTCTCAGTATTCGATCGCAGCATGAACAGAACGTCAGCATTAATCATACCGGCGTGACGTTGCCTGTGCTCTCTCCGACGCCGGTCGACAGCCCGCCCAATGCGAAACAACTGCACCGCTGGACCAGTGCGGACAATACCGAAGCGTCGGCGTTAAGCCTGCAGGCAAACTCATCGCTCGGGCCGGTCACCATTACGCTTGCGCGGGTCGCGCGGGAGCGAGCGCTGATGCTGGAGCGTTATCGCCAGCAAAGTATTCTGGTTTCCCTGGCGGCCATTTTGCTGTGCGCCGCCGTCAGCCCGCTGCTGATTCGCAGAGGGCTGCGGGCGATAGGGCGGTTAAGTCAGATCGTGGCAGAAACGGCCAGCGACCGGTTAAATCAGCCGGTGCCGCTTCAGGCGATCCCGCAGGAGCTGCTGCCGATTGGCAACGCGCTTAATGCAATGCGCCAGCGCTTATCGACGGACTTTATCCGTCTGACTCAGTTTGCCGACGATCTGGCTCACGAAATCCGCACGCCGATTAATGTGTTGCTCGGCCAGAATCAGGTCGCGCTGGGGCATCAACGGTCCGCCGCTGAATACCAGACGCTGCTTGAAGGCAACATTGAAGAGCTGGAAAGCCTGTCGCGGCTGACTGAAAACATTCTTTTTCTGGCGCGTGCGACGCACCACAATATCAGACTCAATAAACAGGACTTCCCGCTGCATGATGCGCTGGAAGCGCTGATCGACTTTCTTGAACCGGTTGCGGAAGAGCAGGAGAAGGTTATTGAGCTCAACGCCACGGGGAATCTCAGCGCGGATAAAATGCTGTTCCAGCGTGCAATCAGTAACCTGCTGATCAACGCCATACGCTACTCGCCGGAGAAAGGCGTGATTCGGGTCAGTACGTCCCATCAGACTGGCTACGTTGAGATTGAGGTATCGAACGTCGGTGACGAGCTTGCGGAGCCAGAAAAGTTATTCGAAAGATTCTGGCGCGGCGATAACGTCCGTCACACCGCCGGCAGCGGGCTGGGACTCTCATTAGTGCGCGCAATCGCCGCCTTACACGGCGGCACGGCTTACTACCGGCACGAGCAGGGAGCCAATATTTTTGGCCTTCGCCTGCCTTCCTGACCAACAGCGTCTGCGTATAGCCCCCAGTTCGAAACGAAGAATCGGTGGCGCTGTCAGCGCATCAGGGCAGCGGGCCGGGCTGTGAAATCAAGGTGATGCCCGGCGCTGACATCAGGTGCGCCGGGATACCTTCAGCCCTTTTTCAGCCCAGACGCCGGACCTGGTGAGTTGAGGGCGTTGCCCTGCGATGAGGTCCGCAAAGTACCTTAAAGGCCAGCCCCTTCAACCAGCACGAAAGTTCCGGTTGCGGCACCTGCGCGTAATAACCGGGCTGCCTGATAACCCGGGCTTTGGTAAAAACGCCTGGCTTCGGCAAAAGAAGCGAACTCAAAAACCACATGTCGTTCATGAGACTCTCCTTCCAGATTTTCATACTGCCCGGACCAGGCAATGATCTTTGGATCAAAGTCCTGCATGGCTTCACCGGCAGCGCGGGCATATTCGGCATAGGCAACCGGGTCCGACACCGTGACGTGTGCAATTAAATAACCTTTATTCATTTCTCTTTCTCCTGGGTCAGAATTGTTTCAGGCAGGTGTGAGCCTGCACAGAAACAGGGGGACAGACGGTAAACAGAGTGCTGAATCAGAAGTCTGGAAGATTCAGGGTAAGCTGACGACTGCGTTTTTACCGGGCATCCCTGGTCAGTGCATTTGCGGTTGGATGCGCTGTCGCGCGTGATGGCTGACCGCCGGGTTAATCAGCCAGGCGGGATGCGCGGTGTGAAAAGAGTTTATTAACTCTTAACAGGGTGATAAATAACCCTATAAATAACGCACTGTTACTCTGAGGGAAAACAATGAAAAATCTGGAGGCCCTGGTCATCTTTGCGCGGGTAGCGGAAATGAAGAGCTTTACGCAGGCGGCAGAAAGTCTGGGGATCCAGAAAGGACGGGCTTCATTGGTGGTTCGTGAACTCGAACAGGAAATTGGCGCGACGCTTCTGCACCGCACAACGCGAACGGTGCAGCTGACTGAGGATGGCCGGGCTTTTTATACGCGTGCCTGCGACCTGCTTTCAGACGCAGAAGAATTACACTCAATGTTCTCGCATGGCGAGAGGTCACTACGGGGACGGATACGCATCGATATGCCCGCGGTGCTGGCGCAAAGTGTGATCCTTCCCGCGCTGCCGCCGTTGCTGGCAGCACATCCGGAACTGGAGATCGAGCTTTCCAGTACCGATCGCCGGGTCGATCTGGTTCAGGAAGGATTTGATGCGGTAATTCGCCTGGGACCGATCGTTGATGAGACGCTAATTGCCCGGCCACTGGGTCAGCTGCGCATGATCAACGCAGCCAGTCCGGACTATCTGGCGCGCGTCGGCGTGCCACACTCGATTGACGATCTGCTGAATCAGGGACACAGAATGGTGCATTACACGCCAGTTTTTGGTGCTAAGCCGGAGGGATGGGAGTATCCGGCGGGTGAGGGCTACACATCGCTGATGCTGCCCGGTGCCATGCGGGTCAATAGCGTACCGGCTTATCATGAAGCCGGGATTGCGGGTCTGGGCTTAATCCAGGGCGGTTATTCCACGCTCGCGCCCGATATCCAGCGCGGTGCGCTGGTTGAGATCCTTCCCGATCTGCGCCCCAGGCCGCTCAACGCCTTTTTTGTCGTTGCGCACCGGCGAAATTTATCGCGCCGCGTCAGGGCATTTATGCAGTGGACTGAAGAGATTTTAAAACCTTATTTTGACTGATCCCACAGTGATCCCCGCGACAGGAAAGAGGATGCGATCGGTCTGTTTCGGGGACAGCGCGGGCGTAGTCAGCATAGGCATACCGTATTCAGGCTGCTACGTTCAACGCATCTGTTGAATTTTACATCTGTGAGAAAAACAGCAAGGGCATCGCCTGCTCGCTGAAAGGCATACAATTTTACCGCGAAGGCGGCGTAGCAACCCTGGATGACTTCAATCCGTTGGGCGATACCGGGCACGAATTCGCCTGATGGTTACCCGTTGTTGATACCTTAATTGCCTCTTACTAGTTCATACACAGTATAAACTTTCGAGGGTAAATTGATGGCTATCGTAACCGTGAAAAATGGGGCAACAGCCCGGCTATCCGGTTAACTGCAGATGTCATGCGCGCGGCTAATCTCAACGTTGACGCCGTGTTGAAATCACGGTAGTTGAGGGACAACTCACTGTTCGGCCGGTTAAGAAACGCCCAACACTCGCGGAATTAGTTGCACGAATCACGCCGGAGAATATGCACGACGCTGTCGAATGGCGCGCGCCGGTCGGAAAGGAAATTAACGAAGGGTAAAGCGCTATATTCCTGCCGCTGGTGATTTAATCTGGCTTGATGTTGACCCGCAAGCAGGACACGAACAGGCGGGACATAGACCCGCCGTCGTTCTGAGCAGCATAAGTTACAATGCAACCGGTGTTTTAATCTGTGTGCCTGTTACAACGAAACTTAAAGGCTATCCGTTCGAGGTTGAGCTTGTTGGTGATGTAAGAAGCGCTGCACTGGCCGATCAAGTCTGTCATAAGGACTGGAAAGCGCCTGGTGCTAAGTTTATCCGTAAGGTTGAACCTGACGAACTCGAAGAGATCCGCGAACTGGCGCAAATCCTGATAAGCACAGATTAAGCTTCTGCCTGAATAAACCCGCTACGGCGGGATTTTTATGGGTCAGCTGTGAATACGCTGTAATGGTCTGTAGAAACCGACTTCCTCATTCCAATCCTATACGCCTCACCCCGCTACGCAGCACAAGCCGAAATAGGTAGGTTTACCTGTTTGCCGGCAAAATAACAGCCTATCGCCTGTTTATTAAAGTTTATTAATGGTTAGATCTGTGGCTGCTAGTCGCAGGCCCTGACGGGACAACCTTATAACCGGTATAGAGGGTTCTTAATTCAGCACGTTCAGCGCAACAGGCATAGCAGCCCCGTTTTGCATTATCTATCCGGACATAACTTATCAACGGATCGGTAAAGAACAGGCCAGTCAGTTTTTCAGCTCAGGGCTGATTAAAGATCAGGAGCCGATCAGCCGATAAACACCGATGATTCCTGCTGATCCTTAATGTCGTCACAGATGATTTTCCGCACCGTCCGGCTGGCAACCTGGCATCGCCGTAACGGCTGAAGCCATTGCTTATGACTGCTATTCGTCTGACCGAACCCCTTAGCGAAGCCTCTTCATGGCGGGCGGGGCGATCCTGTCGTCTGCAACGATCAGTTCTACGCTTGTTTAGTCACGTCAGCCAACAACGGAGCCGACCACCATGAACACCGTGATCAAACCTGATTTCTCCGCTGTCTGGTCCACGGATGCCCAGGGCATCTGCATCGCCAGTCAGGAAAGCCCGACTGGCCTGCTGCCCGCACTGAAAGGCGTCACTCTGAGTGCATGGCTGAGACTCGCCCAGGCGGATGATGATGCCAGGATCGCGCTGCAACTGACTTCGGCGCTGGAAGGCGTGAAACCTTTTCACATTGAAGTGCCGATCCACTGTCTGGACGGGACAACACGGCATGTGGTGGTGTCAGGATTGCCGGGCGGCCAGTCACCGGCTTCATGCCTGCAGTATAACGGTTTCATTCTGGATATCAGCGCACAGCGCAAAGCGCTGGCGGAGGCGATGCGTACCGCAGCGGAATACCGGCTGTTGATTGAAAACAGCACTGACCTGATCGCGCATTGCGACAACGAAGGCAGGTACGTTTCGATCTCGCCCTCTTACAGTGAAATGATCGGCTGGTCAGCCGATGAGATCATCGGACAGCGGGTGGTGGATTATCTGCATCCGGATGACCGCGCATCCGCGACAGAAGAACTGGTGCGTCTCTTCAACGGAGGAACGCTGCCGGATGTGGTTGAGGTACGCAAACTGCATCGCGACGGCCACTACATTACGCTTGGCACCAGGGCGTGCGGCGTCAGCGATCCCGCCACCGGCCGTAACCTTGGTGCCGTACTGGTTTCGCGCGACATCACGCGCGACAAAGAGAGGATCCGCAAACTTGAAAAGCTGGCGACCCGCGACGCACTGACCGGCTTACCTAACCGGGCCTGGATCAACGACCAGGTGGGCTGCATGCTGGCGCAGGACGACGATCTGGCTTATACCGCAGTGCTGTTTATTGATCTGAATGGCTTCAAGGCGGTGAATGATTCTCTCGGCCATGCCACCGGCGATGCCTTGCTGCAGCAGGTCAGCGAACGGCTGCAACACTGCATGTGTCCGGGCGACTCGGTGGCCCGGCTGGGCGGCGATGAATTTTTAGTGGCAGCGAAGTGCAGCAGCAGAGAAACAGCGTCAGCCATCGCGCAGCGCATTCTGGAGAGCCTGAATAAACCCTTTGCGATCAACAGCAGGGATCTCCGCATCGGGGCGTCAATTGGCATCAGCCTCGCCCGGTTCGGGACCGCATCGGCCAAAGTGTTAGTTGAACAGGCCGATAGGGCGATGTACCAGGCGAAAGCGAGCCGTGATGGATCATACCGGTTTTTTGAGCCGGAAACGCTGCCGTCACAGGAATAGCCCGCTTTGCCTTCAGCCCTTATTAGCGACAGTTCGCCCGCCATGCCCGTTTATAGCCTCTCTCCTGTCCTCACCGCCAGCTCTGTCGCCGCCGCCTGAAATCAGCCGAAGTGAAAACAGAGCATCAAAACAGCCTCCGGATTATGATACTTACCGGCTGTCGGCGCCATCTTGCGCGTGTCGCTCAGCAGCGGTAACCTGGTTGCCGTGTAATTATCTTCGAAACAACAGGATAGCGTGAATTTTGCTTGAGAAAATCTCTGAACTGAAGGATCAGCCTAACGGGAACGCGCCCCCGGTGCGGTTATTATTCAGCGCGCTGCTGCTGGTGATGTTGCTGGCGGCGCTGGATCAGACCATTGTTTCCACGGCACTGCCGACCATCACCGGCGAACTGGGTGGACTGGATCGGCTGTCATGGATCGTCACCGCCTATACCTTGTCATCGACCATTGTGGTGCCGCTGTACGGTAAATTCGGCGATCTGTTTGGTCGCAAGCGGGTGTTGCAGATTGCGATCGTGCTGTTTCTGCTGGGTTCCGCGCTGTGTGGCCTGGCGCAGAATATGACGCAACTGGTGCTGACCCGCGCCCTTCAGGGGCTGGGCGGCGGCGGGCTGATGGTGGTCAGTATGGCGGCAGTGGCCGATGTGATCCCGCCGGCCGAGCGCGGAAAATATCAGGGCCTGTTCGGCGGCGTCTTCGGGCTGGCGACGGTGCTGGGTCCGCTGCTGGGCGGCGCGATTGTGCAGCATGTCTCCTGGCGCTGGATCTTCTATATCAATCTGCCGCTGGGGCTGTTCGCCCTGCTGGTGATTGGCATCGTTTTTAATGCTGGCGGCAAACGTACCCGGCATGAAATTGATTATCCGGGCGCGGTCTTCCTGAGCATGGCGCTGGTCGGCATCACCCTGTTTACCAGTGAAGGCGGCACCATCCGGCCGTGGTCCGACCCACAACTGTGGTGCATTCTGGCGTTGGGTCTGATCGGCTGTATCGGCTTCATTTATGAAGAACGACGGGCGTGGGAACCGATTATTCCGCTGTCGCTGTTTCGCAACCGCAGCTTTGTACTGAGCAGTCTGATCGGCTTCATTATTGGCATGTCACTGTTTGGCAGCGTCACCTTTTTGCCGCTCTATCTGCAGGTGGTGAAAGGATCGACCCCAACCGAAGCCGGTCTGCAACTGCTGCCGCTGATGGGCGGCTTGCTGACCACCTCGATTATCAGCGGCCGCATCATCAGCAAAACCGGCCGCTATCGCCTGTTCCCGATCGTCGGCACCTTGCTGGCTACCGTCGGGCTGGCGCTGATGGCCACGATTACGATTACGTCGCCGCTGTGGCAGTTGCAGTTGTTCAGCGCCGTGCTGGGAATGGGGCTGGGGATGGTGATGCAGATTCTGGTGCTGGTGGTGCAGAACAGCATTGAACCGGCGATGACAGGCGTCGCCACCTCATCGGTAACGCTGTTTCGCTCGATTGGCGGCTCGATTGGCGTGGCGCTGTTTGGCACCATTTTCAGCCAGGTGCTGAAATCGCAGCTGGAAACGCTGATACCGGCCGGAACCGTCCTGTCGCCGGCGATCTCACCCGCGGCGCTGAATCAGCTGCCGGTCGATATCCGTCACGATTATTTGCAGGCGTTTGGTGCGGCGATTCACGCGGCGTTTTTGATGGCGGCCTGCGTTATGGTGCTGGCCTTTATCCTGTCGCTGCTGATGCGTGAAGAACCGCTGATTAAAAGAAAACAGGGCTGAGGAGTTGCACGGCGCAGCCCGCCGTGCAGCGTTTTTTAGCGATAGAAGGCCGGTTTTGCCGCCATCTTAACCGGAACGATATCACCAGAGTTTTGGGCGGCGACGCAGGCATCAGCCGCCACCGCCGCGGCATAGCCATCCCAGGCTGAGGGACCGCTCATCTCGCCCGAGATCACGTTATTAATGAATGCCTGCAGCTCGACGTCATAGGCGTCGATAAAGCGCTTCTTCCAGTCGGTCAGGATGGTGGTCGAGAGTTTCGCCGCGCTGCGCAGCTGCACCGACATCGGTTCAGGCAGACGGGCAATACCGCTTTCACCCACCACCTCACACTGAATGTCGTAGCCATATTCACAGTTCACGAAAATTTCGACGTCGATACGCGCGCCTTTGGTGGTTTCCAGCAGCACGATTTGCGGATCGCGCAGGTGTGACGAAGCCTTACGGGTTTTGCGCGGGAAGATCACCTGCACGCTGGCATAATCATCGTTCAGCAGCCAGCGCAGCACATCCAGTTCGTGGATTAGCGTGTCGGTGATCGCCATATCGGTGGTGTAGCTGTCGCCGACTTCCGGGTTACGGTGCGCGCAGTGCAGCATCAGCGGTTCGCCAATCTCACCGCTGTCGATCACCGCTTTCAGCGCCCGATAGCCGCTGTCATAGGGCCGCATAAATCCGACCTGCACCAACTGGCGACCGGCTTTGATCTCCGCCTCAACGATATTCATACAGCCTTCGGCGGTGACCGCCAGCGGCTTCTCACAGAAGACCGCTTTGCCCGCTTCGATCGCCGCCAGCACAAAGGCTTCGTGCGTCGGACCCCAGGAGGTCACCAGCACCGCATTGACCTGCGGATCGTTGATCAGGTCAATGGCATTGTCATAGATACGTGCTTCCGGAGTGAGCTGATCGACAATCTGCTGGCAGTTTTCACGATTGATGTCGTTAAGCGCCACCACGCGCGCATTCTGTAATACCGTGCTGCAGCGACGGATGTGTTCGCGGCCGATAGCGCCGGTGCCGATTACGCCAATATTGATAGTCATGATGCTTCCTTAATCAGGCTGAATGGTTCAGCAGGTGAATGCTGTTACGAATTTCGCGGGCGATCTCTTCTTCCTGCCAGTTATTCATCACCGATGAGAACGGCTCGAACGCATAAAGGCCGGTGTAGCCTCTCTTTTCCAGTTGCTCAACCTGCTGCTTGCTGCGTAAGCGGTCGTCAGCGCTGAGCATGATGCGTTCTTCGTCGGTGAGCTGGGCGACCGGACGCGGATCGGTGACGCCAGAGAGATGAACCAGTCCGATCTGCTGCACATCAACGCCCTGTTCGAACGCTTTTTCCGCATCCTCATAGAGATGATGATGAAAGGTATCAATCAGCAGCCGGAACGGGACACCTGCTTCTTTGATCAGCGTCTGCGCCAGTGCTGCCGAGCGCAGCGAACTTTGCGGAAAACCTAACGGCTCAACCAGCCCCTGAATGCCATAGTCGGCGAACAGCGGGGCCAGAGTTTGCAGCGCCGTCACGGTCTCCGCCGCGCTGATCGGCGTGCCGTCATTAAGAGGACAAAGCACCAGAGAGGCTGCGCCGACGGCCTGAGCATCGCTCAGCAACTGGCGGGTGCGTTGTAGCAGATCCTCGCTGAGCTGGTTGAAGGGGTAAACCGCGTTGATCGTGACAATTTCAATGCCGGACTGACGTGCCAGCGCGTTAACCTCTTCACCGGTCAGATCGTCGGTCACGCGCCCGCTTTTCATGTCGTTGCGCAGTTCAACTTTATTCAGACCCAGCTGCGTCACCAGATTAAAAAAGCGTTCAATGCTCAGATTGGGGGCAATTTTGCGATTAACACAAAAGCGCGAGGTTGCAATAGATAAGGTCATAGCGATTTCCTGAAAGTCATGTGTGCGTGATAATTGGGTGAACAGCCATCGGTTATTCACCCGTTAAACGTCGATATAGCCTTTCTTTCCGTCATCAGGCGAAAGTGATATCTCTGCGTGCTCCATGCGGCGGCATTATTTTTTGCCGTTATAAAGCGCGTAGAAATAGTGCTCTACCTGCTCAAGACTTCTTCCTTTGGTTTCAGGAATAAACTTCAGAACAAAAAGGGAACCGCCGATACCGATGAGGGCAAATATCAGGAATGCGCCGGACAGGCCAAAGGCGGCTAATAACAGCGGGAAAGCCATCGAAATCGCGAAATTGGCAATCCACAGTGAAAACACCGCGCCGCCCATGCAGATGCCGCGCATCCTGGCCGGGAAGATCTCCGACAGCAGCAGCCAGGTCACCGGCGATAAAGCTCCTTGCTGAAAGCAGAGAAACATCAGCATTCCCGCCAGCACCAGCCAGGCGCGCAGCAGGTTAACGGCACCGTGCTGATATTCCGGCATCAGCCAGCAGATCAGCCCGATAAAGAACAGACAGCAGGTACAGCCCATCTGACCAATCAATACCAGCGGACGACGGCCCGCTTTGCCGATCAGCCAGATACCGACCAGGGTCATCACCACCGAAATCACGCCGTTCGCAATGGTGGCAAACAGGGCGGCATCGTTGCTGAGTCCGGCAGCGGTCAGCATGGTCGGCGCGTAATACATAATGGTATTGACGCCGGTCAGCTGCTGAATCGCGGCAATCCCGATGCCGAGCAGGAATATTTTCATCAGCCACGGCGTTGCCAGATCGCGCAGCCGGCCTTTTCCCCGCTGACGGTTCTCTTCAATCGTCTCTTCAATCTCTTCGAGTTCCCACTCCACATCCTCAGCGGCGCGGGTTTTCTCTAATACTTCGCGGGCCGCCTGGCTGCGGCCTTTCATCACGTGCCAGCGCGGGGTTTCCGGCATAAATATCATGCCGATCCACAACAGAATGGCGGGCACAATCGACAACGCCAGCATCCAGCGCCAGGTATTTTCACCGCCCCAGATATCGTTGAAGGTGGCGTTAGAGATGTAGGCCAGCAGTTGTCCGCTGACGATCATCAGCTCCTGTAAGGTCACCAGCTGGCCGCGCTTGTTGGCTGGCGCGATCTCTGCGATGTAAACCGGCACCGTGGCCGCTGCACCGCCTACTGCGAAGCCAAGGAACAGGCGTGAGGCGATCATCCATTCCACGTCCGGGGCGATAGCCGATCCCACTGCACCCAGGGCGAAAATCAGCGCCAGCGCGATAATAATGCGTCGGCGTCCAAGGCCATCTGCCAGATGACCGGCGGCCAGCGCACCAAACGCCGCACCAAACAGCAGCGAACTGGTCACCAGTCCGGTGGTCAGGGGAGTGAGATGAAGATCGCCCCGCATAAACAGCAGTGCGCCGGAGACCACGCCGGTATCGTAGCCAAACAGTAATCCGCCCAGCGTCGCCACCAGCGCAATAATCTTCACAAACGGCTCGGTGCGGGTGGCGCTATTCGGGCCGGATGCCGGGTTCGACGAGATATACAGTTCTTTTTCCATGAAAACTCCAGGTAAAAACAGGCCAGGTCAAACGTCAGAATAGAAGGAGCTTTCACCCTACTGATATTTATATTTCGGGTTAAATTATATTTGGAACTTTGTTTTCATTTTGTGAGCTCAAGCCTTCTGGCTATTTTATTTTGATGGGATTCCATCAGTCGCTGAATAACTTCATTGAATTTACGCCATTTATTTCACGGAGGCATAAAGAGTGGCGGCAAAAAATAAAGTGGAGAAGGGGGGCTGAAAAGAGAATGGAATTGTCTTAATGGCAAGTAAATAGCATCAGGATGAAATAAACATCCCGAATGCTGAGAAAAAAATTAATAACCGGGCGACAGAATACCCGGCGGCGTCAGCTTAGCGGATCACCAGCCCGCTCAGGGCAGAGAGCAGGGCATCGACTTTCGGCAGGAACTGTTTGCGACGGGGCCACACTACGCTCAGCGTCAGCCCGTCGGGTTGCAGCTGAGGAAGAATAATCTCCAGCTCCCCGGCAGCCACCGCATGGCGAATCAGCCACGAAGGCATTTGCGCCACGCCAAGACCGGTTGTAACCGCCTGCATCTGTGCATCCACATCGCCTAAGGCCATCCGAAATGGCACATCCCGCCAGTTTGGCTGCCCATCTTCGGTGGTAAACAGCCAGGGTTTTATGGAGCCGTCGACGCGTTCATAGAGGATGGCGCGGTGATTCAGCAGCTCTGTTTCGTTATGCGGCCGGCCTTCACGATCCAGATAAGCAGGCGCGGCGCAGAACAGCATCTGCTCACGGCCCATATTACGCCAGCCGAGTGAAGCAGGCAGATCGGGCGCACCGCCAATCCGTACCGCCACATCAACCCCTTCATCAAACAGGTCGATGAAGCGGTCGGAGAAACTCAGGCTGAGCGCCAGTTCCGGATGCTGCTGACAGAACGGCATCAGCAATGGCATCACGTTCAGCCGGCCATAGGTGTTCGGTACCGCCAGCCGTAACCGTCCGGAGGGAATGGTGCGCTGCGCCGCCAGCACCGCCTCGGTTTCGGCAAGATCCTCCAGAATACGCAGGCAGGTCTGGTAGTAGGCGCTGCCTGCATCGGTTAGTTGCAGGCTGCGGGTAGTGCGCTCCAGCAATCGGGAGCCTAATCTTATTTCAAGCCGGCTGACACTTTTGCTCACCGCCGAGCCGGTGACATGCAGTCGCTCCGCGGCAGCGGTAAAGCTGCCGCACTCCACGCTGGCAACAAAAGGCAGGATATCTTTGAGGCGCTGATCGTGCATCGATTAATGAACTCAGGTTGAGAATGCTGTGAATTAATGCCAGAGATAAGAATTGGATTCTCTATTAGGCTTAGCATTACGCAAAACGAGGAGAAATCAAATGAAAAAACAGGCTTTGATTGTGGGTATCAGCGGCGTTATCGGCCGGGCACTGGCGGACAAGCTGCAGCAGGAGGGCTGGGAAGTGACCGGCCTGTCACGCGGACGCGGCGCCGTGCCGGAAGGCGCGACCAGCCTGACCGCCGATCTGACCGATGCGGATGCGGTGCGTGAGGCCCTGAAGTCAGTGAAACCAGATGCGCTGTTCTTCAGCGTCTGGGCGCGTCAGGAAAATGAAAAAGAGAACATCCGGGTCAACGGCGGCATGGTGCGCAACGTGATCGAGGCGCTGGGCGAGCGGCTGAAGGGCGCGCACGTCGCGCTAGTAACCGGTCTGAAACACTACCTGGGGCCGTTTGAAGCCTACGGTAAAGGCGCAGTGCCGGTGACGCCGTTCCGTGAAGAGCAGGGCCGTCAGCCGGTCGACAACTTCTATTATGCTCAGGAAGATGAGCTGTTTGCGGGCGCGGAAAAGTATGACTACCGCTGGAGCGTTCATCGTCCGCACACCATCATTGGTTACGCGGTCGGCAACGCGATGAACATGGGCCAGACGCTGGCGGTTTATGCCACTCTGTGCAAAGAGAAAGGCTGGCCGTTTATCTTCCCCGGCTCACCAGAGCAGTGGAATGGCGTCGCCGATATGACCGATGCGGGTCTGCTGGCCGAGCAACTGCACTGGGCGGCCACCTCACCCGCGGCGGCCAATCAGGATTTCAACGCCGTAAACGGCGATGTGTTCCGCTGGAGCTGGATGTGGCCGAAACTGGCTGAGTATTTCGGTATAGAGGCTGCCGATTTCCCGGCGCAGATGATGCCGCTGGAAGGCCGGATGCAGGAGGCGGCCAGTGCGTGGCAGGAGATTGCCCGGCAGCACCAGTTGCGTGAAGCGGATGTGAGCAAGCTCGCCTCCTGGTGGCATACCGATGCCGACCTGGGACGTCCGATGGAAGCCTTTACCGACATGAGCAAAAGCCGCAAAGCTGGCTTCACCGGCTATCGCAGCACGCTCGACTCCTTCACTCAGCTGTTTGATAAGCTGAAAGCGGAAAAAGTCATTCCGCAGTAATCACACAGGTGCCGCATCAGGCGCCTGTTCTGTTTCTGGCGGATGGCTATACTTCGGCTCTCGCTCAATGAACAGAGGAACTGAAATGATGGCGACATGTTTTATTATCGGCGCGGCCGGAAAAGTTGGCCTGCGACTGACGCGTCAGTTGAGCGCTAAGCAGCACGCGGTTTCGGCACTGCATCGTAAACCGGAGCAGGCTGCGACGCTGCAGGCGGCGGGTGCGCAGCCGGTAGCTGGCGATATTCAGCAGCTGACGGTTGATGCGCTGGCGCAACAGATGGCCGGTCACGAGGTGGTGGTTTTCACCGCCGGTGCCGGTGGCGCGGGTATTGCGTTAACCAACGCGATTGACGGCGATGGCCTGGATCTGGCGGTCGCGGCGGCGGAGCAGGCAGGCGTACCGCGCTTTATTCTGGTCTCGGCGTTTCCCGATGCCGGTCGCGGTAAAGCGATATCAGAAGGCTTCGAGAACTACATGCGGGTCAAACGGCTGGCGGATGCGCGGCTGGTGGCGAGCGGGCTGGAGTGGGTGATTCTGCGTCCGGGCACGCTCACGGATGCCGCGGGCACCGGTCGGGTAAAGGCCGATCTGGCAATTCCTTACGGTGAAATCCCGCGTGATGATGTCGCGGCTACGCTGGTCGCCCTGATTGAAAATCCGGCGATCAAATATCAGATAATCGAGCTGACCACCGGCGATCAACCGATTGAAGCGGCGCTGCAACGGCTGCAACGGCTGCAGCGCGGTTAAAAAAAGCCCCGCTTGCGGTAGCTTGTCAGTTAAGCGACAGGTGATAACGCAGTCTGGTGCCGCTCAGGGGCTGGCGGTCCTCGCGCCGCTGCGCGGTTCCTTCACGTCATTCCTCTGCCTGACGGACCGCCGGGGATGGCACATCCTGTGCCGCCCCGACTTTCGTCCGCGTCCTGCGGGCTCTCCTGGCAGACTCATTCTGTTCAGCGCTGCGGATTGCCTGCCCCTGATCGGCCCCAGCCTGCTCTGAAACTTCAGTGCGTGCTGTTAAAAAGGGCACGGTGGTGGAAGCCTGGGCGCCTCTGCTGCTGAAAGGGCTATCCGCAGCGCTGAGGCGTGACGTTGGGCCAGAACGCCACGCCGGGAAGCGTGGAGAGTTCGGGGCCGGCCAGGGAAGGCCGATCCCCGAACGGTTCGTCGGCACGACGTCAAAGCCGAAGGTACCGCGCAGCGGCGCAAGGACGGCCCGGCAGCAGCAGAAGTGCTCTGGCCCGCACTCCGGCACGCTCGCGCAGAAAAAAAGCTGCCACGTCTGACCGTGACAGCCTTTGCACATTTAACCTTAACTGACGAGCATTACCCGCTTGCGGGGCTTTTTTATTACTTCACGCATTTCGCGCAGTGTTGACGCTCGATGTGCTGGAAGAAATCGTTCCCTTTGTCATCCACCAGGATAAAGGCCGGGAAGTTTTCCACCTCAATTTTCCAGATCGCTTCCATCCCCAGTTCAGCATACTCCACGCATTCCAGATGCTTGATGCTCTGTTGCGCCAGTACCGCAGCCGGGCCACCGATGCTGCCCAGATAGAAACCGCCATGCTTCTGACAGGCATCGGTCACCTGCTGACTGCGGTTACCTTTGGCCAGCATGATTTTGCTGCCGCCGTGCGCCTGCAGCAGATCAACGTAAGAATCCATCCGGCCTGCAGTCGTCGGGCCGAGCGATCCTGAAGCGTAGCCTTCCGGGGTTTTGGCCGGGCCTGCGTAATAGACCGGATGATCTTTCACGTACTGCGGCAGACCTTCACCGTTATCAATGCGCTCTTTCAGTTTGGCATGGGCAATATCACGCGCCACGATGATGGTACCGGTCAGCGACAAACGCGTAGAGACCGGATAAGCCGACAGCTGCGCCAGGATCTGCTCCATCGGACGGTTCAGATCGACATGAACCACTTCACCTTCACCCTGCTGACGCAGTGCTTCAGGGATCAGACGACCTGGATTAGCTTCCAGTTTTTCAATCCAGATGCCGTCGCGGTTGATCTTCGCTTTGATATTGCGGTCTGCCGAGCAGGAGACGCCCATGCCGATCGGGCAGGAGGCACCGTGACGCGGCAGGCGAATCACGCGGATATCATGGGCGAAGTATTTACCGCCAAACTGTGCGCCGAGGCCCAGTTGCTGCGCGGCTTCCAGCAGTTCCTGTTCCAGCTGAACGTCGCGGAACGCCTGACCATGCTCATTACCTTCGGTCGGCAATCCGTCGTAATAGTGGGTCGATGCCAGCTTGACGGTTTTCAGGGTGCTTTCGGCCGAGGTTCCGCCAATCACAAACGCGATGTGGTAAGGCGGGCAGGCGGCGGTACCGAGGGTACGCATTTTGTCGACCAGGTAATTCTTCAGCTTGCCAGGGCTAAGCAGCGCCTTGGTTTCCTGATAGAGATAGGTTTTGTTGGCAGAGCCGCCGCCCTTGGCGATGCAGAGAAACTTATACTCATCGCCATCCACGCTGTAGAGATCAATCTGCGCAGGCAGGTTGGTGCCGGTGTTGACCTCGTTATACATATCCAGCGCCGCATTTTGTGAATAGCGCAGGTTATCTTCGATAAAAGTGTTATAGACACCCTGCGACAGCGCGGCTTCATCGCCACCACCGGTCCAGACCCGCTGGCCTTTTTTACCCATGATGATGGCGGTACCGGTATCCTGGCAGGTTGGCAGTACGCCTTTGGCGGCGATTTCGGAGTTCCTTAAAAACTGCAGCGCGACATATTTGTCGTTGTCGCTGGCGTCCGGGTCGTCAAGGATCGAGGCGACCTGCTGCTGATGCGCCGGACGCAGCATAAATGAGGCATCGTGGAACGCCTGCTGCGCCAGCAGTGTCAGGGCTTGCGGTGCCACTTTCAGCACTTCCTGACCATCAAATTCAGCGACTGAGACGTGCTCGCGGCTCAGCAGATAGTATTCGGTATCCTCGTGGGTAAGAGGAAAGGGGTTCTGATAGAAGAAAGGTTTGTTCGACATTTTTTCTCACTTAATGACCAGCTGAACCGTCGCGAAGGGCTGCGAGGGTCAACATCATCGGCGAATTAATCGTTTATTATATTTACCCGCCGCCGGGATGGCGGCGGGTAAGGTGTGGAATGGTATCTTATAACGCGTTGATCTGCATGTTAACCCGGTCAGAACATCCACACCATCCACGGATAGGCAATCAGCATCATTGAAGCCAGGAAGATGGCACCGAAGATGGTACCCAGACGCCAGTAGTCTTTGGTAGGCAGATAACCGCTGCCGTAGTAAATCGGACTTGGACCGGTGCCGTAAGGCGTGATGATGCCCATCACACCGAGTGAGGTACACAGCATCAGACAGAAGACTGGCATGTTGATACCCGGAATAGATGCCGCAATGGTCAGCATGGCCGGTAACAGTGCGGTGGTGTGCGCAGTGGTACTGGCGAACAGGTAGTGCAGCAGGAAGAAGGCGATTAACAGCACCACGGCGGAAACCTGCGGGTCATATCCCTGTAACAGCATGCCGCCTTCTTTACCTAACCAGGCGATGAAGCCGACACGGGCCAGACCATCGGCCAGCGCGACCAGGGTTGCGAACCAGGCAAAGGTGTTCCAGGCCGCTTTGTTGCTGGTGATGTCATTCCAGTTCAGTACGCCGGTCCACAGCATCAGGATAATCACCAGCAGTGCCGCCATCGCCGGCTCGATCCAGGCCGTCGCGAAAATCCACATCAGCAGGGCACAGACAACAAATACCAGCAGCAGGATTTCGTTACGGGTCAGTTTGCCCAGTTTTTCCAGTTCTGAGATTGCCCATTTTGGCACTTCATCATTGATTTTTACTTCAGGCGGATAGAACCAGTAAGCCAGCAGCGGCATGGTCAGAATCAGTAACACACCCAGCGGCAGGAAGGCGAGGAACCACATTCCCCATGAGATATCGAAACCGATAACGCTTTTCACCAGCGCCAGTGCTAACAGGTTCGGTGCCAGCGCAGAGAGGAACATTGAGCTGGTGATACAGGCCGCTGTAATGGCAACCCACATCAGATAAGAACCGATTTTACGTGCGCTCGGATCGTTAGGTTTAGAGCCGTACAGTGGCGGCAGGTTAGCAATAATCGGGTAGATGGTGCCGCCACTGCGCGCGGTGTTGGAAGGCGTAAACGGTGCCAGCAACAGGTCAGCAAAGGTAATGGCGTAGCCAAGCGTCAGGCTGCGGCGGCCCAGATATTTCACCAGGATCAGCGCCAGCCGACGACCAAACTGGGTTTTGTCGTAGCCCGCAGCGAACATAAAGGCACCGAAAATCAGCCAGACGGTAGAGTTACCGAAACCGCTGACCGCCCACTTGAACGACTCACCGGCGAGTTTGAATTTCGGGTTAGCCAGCTCCGCCGGACTGAACAGCAAAAACTGACTGAACAGGGCGATGACGACGACACCGGTCAGACCGATCACCGCGCCAGGCAGTGGCTCAAAAATCAGCCCGACAATCACGCCGACAAAGATCGCGAAGAAGTGCCAGGCGTAGGGTTCGAGCCCGGCAGGAACCGGCACCAGTAGCAACAGCACCGCGACCAACACCGGTAAGGCAAGCATGATAGCTTTCTTTTTTCCCGCCGCAGCAGGGGCTGCTTTGGGCGGTTCATTCACAGCTGAGAGTGGTTTCATAGTATTTGTCTGCAAGTTGAGAAGAATGCGATTATGCGCCCCGATCGATCACTGACTGCTTTCTTTATTATTCTTAATAACGTGAATAAATCGTGACGCCGTTATTTTTTTGCCTGACAGCTGCAAGAGTAAGCAGCTTTTTAAATCAATGTGAATATGATGCGATTTCTGAAAATATAGATTTTTGATCCAGATCAATAAAATTAAATCGTTATTCCTGATTTTTAACATTTATTTTTAATTTATATCTCGCCGCTGGACCTTTCACGCTTTTTGTGATGCGGATCGGCAATCAGGTTACCGTCTGACTCACAAGCCTATGTTATAACTCCTTGATATGCAATAAAATGTTTTTAAAGTAAACGAAGGGTTGATTTTTGGTAACTCATGGTTAACAATTAATATAACTTCTGTTATTGTTTTCAGCAAATAAAAACTCTAAACCGTTTAAAAGTTTAAAAAGTAAATTTATCGCTTATATAAGCAAAGAAAATGGTATATTTAACCCATGACATCGGACCACTTAATTAAGCGATACTTTGCGTCCGCTAAAAATTTTCAGGCTTTTAAATTTTGGAGTTTATCGTAATGAATACTCTCACCCCGATTCTCACTCCCCTCACCCTTCCTGGCGGCGCGGTACTAAAAAATCGTTTAGTCATGGCACCGATGACCACCTGCACCGGTTTTTATGACGGCACCGTGACCAGCGAGCTGGTGGAATATTATCGTGCGCGCGCCGGCAGTATCGGCACCGTGATTGTCGAATGCTGCTTCATTGATAACCGTGGCCCGGCGTTTCCCGGCGCGATTGCCATCGACAGCGACAATAAAATCCCGGGACTGAAACGCATCGCTGACGCCATCAAATCAGAAGGGTCAACCGCGATCCTGCAGATTTATCACGGTGGCCGCATGGTGGAACCGGAGCTGATTGGTGGTAAAACGCCGGTGGCCCCCAGCGCTATCGCGGCACCGCGTGAAGGTGCAACCAAACCGCTGGCACTGAGCGCTGAAGAAGTCGAAACCATGATCACCAAATTTGGTGATGCGGTGAACCGTGCGATCAAGGCGGGTTTTGACGGGGTAGAAATTCACGGTGCCAATACCTATCTGATCCAGCAGTTCTACTCGCCAAACTCTAACCAGCGCGATGACAAGTGGGGCGGCAGCCGCGATAACCGCGCACGTTTCCCACTGGAAGTGCTGGAAATCACCCACAAGATGGCAGAGCGTTTTGCGCATAACTCCTTCATCATTGGCTACCGCTTCTCGCCGGAAGAGATTGAAGTACCCGGCATCCGCTTTGACGACACGCTCTATCTGCTGGAGAAACTGGCGGCGCGCGGGCTGGACTATGTCCACTTTTCGGTGGGTCAGCTGCTGCGTCCGTCGATTGTCGATACCCAGGACCCGACGCCGCTGATTGAAAAATTTGTGGCGATGCGTTCGCCGGTGCTGGCAAAAGTGCCGGTGATTGGGGTTGGCGGGGTAGTGAATAAATCAGATGCCGAGATGGCGCTGGAAAAAGGCTATGACCTGGTTGCAATCGGTAAAGCCTGTATCGCCTATCCGGACTGGACCGACCGCATCGTCAATAATGAGCATCTCGATCTCTACATCGACAGTAACAAACGCGAAGAGCTGCAGATTCCGGAACCGCTGTGGCGCTTCTCGCTAGTTGACGCGATGATCCGCGACATGAGCGAGTCAGGTCGCAAATACAAAGCCGGTGTTTATCAGGAAAAAGTGGAAGCCGAAGCGCTGAAGCTGAAAATCAACGTCACGCTGGATACCGACCGTATTACCGATATTTCGCTGGTCCCGGATGACACGCTGGATGTGGACTTCACCACCACCTTTGAGAACCTGCGTAACCGCATTCTGGTCGCCAACAGCCCGCATGTTGATGCGATTACCGGCGCCACGACGCAAAGTGAAGCCCTGAAGAAAGCCGTATCGCGCGCCCTGACTCATTCCAGCAAAGCGCACGTTATCGAAGAGGGCGGAAATCCTAACGCACCGCAGAATTACGATGTGGTGGTGGTGGGCAGCGGGGGCGCTGGCCTTGCCGCAGCCATTCAGGCGCATGATGAAGGTGCGCGGGTGGTCATTATCGAGAAGATGCCGACCATTGGCGGTAACACCATTAAAGCCTCAGTCGGGATGAACGCCGCGGAAACCCGCTTCCAGAAACTGAAAGGCATTGAGGACAGCAAAGAGCTGTTCTACGAAGAGACGCTGAAAGGCGGCAAATTCAAAAACAATCCGGTGCTGCTGCGTGAGTTCGTGGACCTGGCACCAGAAGCGATTGAATGGCTGGCCGACCACGGTATTGAACTCAATGACATCACCATTACCGGCGGGATGAGCATCGACCGTACTCACCGTCCGGCAGACCGTTCTGCCGTCGGCGGATTCCTGATCAGCGGGCTGGTGAAGAATATCAACAGCCGTAACATCGAAGTGCTGCTGGAAACGTCGGTGGCAGAAATCCTGTATGAAAACGGGGCGGTTGCCGGGGTAAAAGTGGTTGATGAGTACAACGACAGCCGTATCCTGAATGCCAAAAGCGTGATTGTCGCGACCGGCGGCTTCAGCGCTAACCGTGAACTGGTGGTGAAATATCGTCCTGAACTGGATGGCTTTGTCACCACCAACCACAAAGGCGCAACCGGTAGCGGTATCGCCATGCTGACCAAAATCGGTGCCGGCACGGTGGATATGGGCGAAATCCAGATTCACCCAACGGTAGAACAGACCACCTCTTATCTGGTTTCAGAGTCAATTCGTGGCGGCGGCGCCATCCTGGTGAGCCAGGCTGGACAGCGTTTCTACAATGAAATGGAGACCCGTGACAAAGTCTCGGCGCAGATTATCGCGCTGCCAGAGAAAAGTGCCTGGATCGTGTTTGACGAGCAGGTACGGATGAACAACAAAGCGGCCGATGAGTATATTGCGAAAGGCTTCGTGGTGAGCGCACCGACCGTGGGTGAACTGGCGGTGAAACTCAATATGGAACATCGCGCGCTGGAAGAGACGCTGGCCCGTTACAACGGCTTTGTCATTCAGCAAAAAGATGAAGACTTTGGCCGCCAGACGGCGCTGCGTCATCCATTAAGCGAAGGTCCGTTCTACGCGATTCGCGTTGCGCCGGGCGTCCATCACACTATGGGCGGCGTCACTATCGACACCACCACGGCGGTACTGGATAGCCAGCAGCAGGTGATTAACGGCGCCTGGGCCTGTGGGGAAGTGGTCGGCGGCATTCACGGCGCTAACCGCATCGGCGGTAACGCAGTCGCCGATATCATTATCTTTGGCATCCTGGCGGGCGGTAACGCGGCAGCCTACGCGAAACGTTAAACGCTCTCTCCGGCATCTGCGTCCTGCGGATGCCGGTTTTTCCTCTTCAAAGCAGAGTCGCCTATGTTAACTGATGCGCGTGTCTATGCTTACTCCGCGGTTCTGATGGGTTCGCCCATTCTGCTCAAACTGTTTGAACACAATGAACCCCTTGCCGGACAGGTTTTCCGCCTGATTAAACAGCAGGAGAACCTGTTTACCGTCAATCGTGCCGGTTCTGAAGTGATGGCGATTAACCAGGCGGCGGGTCAGCATCCGGTGGCGGTCAGTCAGCCGGTATTCGATCTGATCGCCTGCGCCCATGCTGTCAGCCTGCTGCCCGATAGCCGGTTCAACCTCGCGATTGGTCCGCTGGTGAAGTGCTGGAAAATTGGGTTTCAGGGCCATAGCGTGCCGCCTGCGGCGTCATTGCAGGCCTGTCTGGCACTGACCAATCCGCATGACGTGATGCTTGATCCGGCGACCCACAGCGTCATGCTGGCGAAAGCCGGGATGGAAATTGACCTTGGGGCGATCGCAAAAGGCTACATCGCCGATCGGGTGCAGGCGTTTTTGCGTCAGCAGGGAGTAAGCAGTGCGTTGATCAATCTCGGCGGTAACGTGCAGACGGTCGGCTCGCCGCAGGAGGAAGACTCAGCGGGATGGGCAATTGGCCTGAAAAAACCGTTTGGTGCGCCAGATGAACTGATCGGCGTGATTCACGTTGCCGATAAATCGGTGGTGACGTCCGGTATCTACGAACGCTTTTTCGAGCTGGATGGCGTCTGCTACCACCATATTCTTGATGACCGCAGCGGTTATCCGCTCGATAACGAACTGCTGAGCGTGACGGTTATCTCTGACCGCTCAATCGATGGCGATATTTACACCACACTGCTGTATGGCATGGGCGTGGAAAAGGGAATTGCCTGCCTCGCCGATCAGCCTGATATTGAGGCGATCTTTGTGACCCGTGACAAGCAGATCATCTGCTCGTCACAACGTCACTTTTCCTTCCAGCAACTCGATCCTCATTACCGGCAGGCTTACTGACAATATTGCTTCAGCAGGGTGTGATATTCCGGCTGTAAGCGATAACGATAAACCGGTCTGCCGGTTACGCCATAGTGAATGCTGGTGAACAGAATATTAATCTGCGCCAGCCAGATCAGGTATTTACGGCAGGAAACCCGTGAAATATTCACCTCTGTTGCCAGCTCATCGGTGGAAAACTCGGTACCCGGATGCGCATCGATCCACAGGCACAGCGTACGTAACGTCTGTGGCGTCAGACCTTTTGGCAGCCGTTTCTGTTCACTGGCGCCAGGCGGGTTGCCGTGCAGCAGCTGATCCACATCTGACTGCTGGTAAAACTGGTGATTATCCATCAGCGCTTTTTTCTGCCGCCAGCCGGTCAGCGCCTCTTCAAAACGGGCAAACTGGAACGGTTTAATCAGATAATCCACGACGCCATAGTTGAGCGACGTTTTGATAGTGGCCGCATCCGCCGCTGAGGAGATGATGATCACGTCGACAGGCCGCCCGGCGCTGCGCAGTTCCGGCAGCAGGTCCAGACCGTTCTCCTGCTGCATATAGATGTCCAGCAGCACCAGATCAACCTGCGAATCAGCCTGTAACAACTGCTCTTTGGCCTGCTGTAACGTCGACGCGGTGCCGCAGCAGGTAAATCCGGCGATCTGAGCGATATAACAGCGATTCAGCTCGGCTACCATAGCATCATCATCGACAACTAAAACATTGATCATTCGACTTTTATTCCTCTCTCCCACGGGAGTTGCACTAAGAACTGGGTGAACACACCAGGCTCGGACTCAACGCTGACATTACCGCCCAGACTTTCGGTTTGCTGCCTGACCAGGAACAGCCCCACGCCACGATCGTCGCCCTTTGACGAGACGCCACGTTCAAAGATGGCGGCGAGCTGCGACCCGTCAATGCCGGGCCCATCATCACTGACTTCACACGCCAGCCAGCCATTCTGGTAATGCAGCATCAGGTGGATTTCACCTTCGGTTTCCGGGGCCAGCGCCTCAAGTGCGTTTTCGATTAAATTACCCAGCACGGTAATCAGTACGGCGCTCTGTTGTTCACTGCCGCAGTCGGGCAGAAAACTGGCCTCATCGATAATCAGCTGGTGCCCTTCATCGGTCACCCGACTGATTTTGCTTAACAGAAAGCCCGCAATCACCGGTGATTTGATCTTCTGTATCAACGAACCGATTTCGGTCTGGTAGTTATTCGCCGTTTTCAGGATGTACTCTTCCATCTGCGCATAATTTTTCATGTGCAGCAGCCCCAGAATCACATGCAGCTTATTCATGAATTCATGGGAGCGTTCACGCAACGCATCGACATAGTTTACCATGCCGTCCAGACGCTGCATCAGCTGGCTGATTTCGGTTTTATCCCTGAAGGTGGTTACTGCGCCGATAATGCGTTCGCCGCTGCGTACCGGCACGGTATTGCTGATCAGAATACGGCCGCCGAGAGTCAGCTCTTCGTCATGCCAGGCTTTGCCCTGGTGCAGCGCATCCTGTTGATGACTGTGCATCACGCTCTCTTCCGGCAGGCGATCGCCACTGAGCATGGTTTTGCGGGTCGTTTCATGCAGCAGCTGTTGCGCGGCCTGATTAATCAGGCTGACGCGTGACTGGTCATCCACCGCAATCACGCCCTCTTTAATCGAATTGAGAATGGCCTGACGCTGCTCAAACAGGCTGGAAATTTCATGCGGTTCCAGCCCCAGCAAAATGGTCTTGAGCCGTCTGACCAGAATATAGATGCCCAGCAAACCGACAAGGGTGCCAAATAAGACGGTCCAGACAATGTTCCAGCGACTTTTTGCTATCTGCGCTGCCACATCATTGAGTGAAATACCGATAGCCACAACGCCAATTTGCTGATGACGGTCGTTAAAAACCGGGGTGAAAACCCGCAGGGCCTCAACCAGTACGCCGTGATTAACCGCGACATTTTCCCGGCCAGTCAGCGCCGGATTAAGATCGTCACCAATGAAATGTTTGCCAATCGCATCGGGATTAGGATGCGAAAAGCGGATGCCGCCCATATCGGTAACCACCACGAACAGCAGGCCGTTACGTTTGCGCGCCGCTTCGGCAATCGGCTGGATCAGCGTCTGACCGTCCGGGCGTCCCAGTCCGCGCTGGACCTCGGGGCTGTCTGCCACCGTACGTGCTACCGCCATCGCTTTATCTTTCAGGTGCGACTGGGCGAAATTATCGATCTGAATGAAATAGAGCAGATGGACGCACAGCAGGACGGTAAAAATCACCGCCGTCATCATCAGCGTGGTCAGCGTGCTGAGCTTCATCGGCCGTCGGTTAAGGGCGTATCGTTTATGTGACTGGATTTTCATGAGCGTTCGGTACGGGTAAGGGTATCGCCAGGAAACATACGCTAAGACGCGGCACCAGTACAGGATTAGCCGCGCGCGTGGCAGTAAAAACAGCGGCACAATATTTGCCTTAGGGGATTGAATAATTCAAAGCACACCCTTAATGTGTGGTTAAAATAGATAGCAAATTAAGTAAGCCTTTTGTAATTAAATTAAGGCGGAAATGCTATTTTTAATTTTATAACTATTTTCACATTAACTCATAAATAACATTATTTTAAACTTTGAGGACTTTTTTTAACCAGTGTTATTAAGTTAACAGTAGATTGCATAATGATTAGATCAACCAAAGTTATTCCTGCACTTTCCCTCGCGGCCTTGCTTGTTTCTTCAGCTCTCCACGCTGAAACTTCACCAGAGAAAACCGACGTACTGTTAATTGGCGGCGGCATCATGAGCGCCTCGATGGGGAC
The DNA here is from genome assembly GCF_037149395.1 of Pantoea sp. USHLN298. Lineage (NCBI taxonomy): Bacteria > Pseudomonadati > Pseudomonadota > Gammaproteobacteria > Enterobacterales > Erwiniaceae > Pantoea > Pantoea sp. USHLN298. The sequence goes on along the minus strand of NZ_JBBCRO010000005.1, from coordinate 334,874 downwards.
CATGCTGGAAGAGTTACAGCCAGGCTGGAAACAGATCATGGTTGAGAAACTGGACGGTGTGGCGCTGGAATCCTCAAACGGCTGGAACAATGCCGGGACCGGTCACTCGGCCAACATGGAGCTGAACTATACGCCTGAGCGTAAAGATGGCTCGATTGACGTGACGAAAGCGCTGGAAATTAACGAAGCCTTTATGGTGTCGCGCCAGTTCTGGACCGCTCAGGTTAAAGAAGGCGTCCTGCACGATCCCCGCAGCTTCATCAACTCTACGCCGCACATGAGCTTCGTCTGGGGCGATAACGTCGACTTTCTGACCAAACGCTACGCGGCACTGCAGAAAACGGCGCTGTTCCAGGGCATGAAGTTCTCCACCGATCACCAGCAGATCGCTCAGTGGGCACCACTGGTGATGGAAGGCCGTGATCCGCAGCAGAAAGTGGCTGCGACCTGGACACCGGTCGGTACCGACGTTAACTACGGTGAAATCACCCGTCAGCTGATCGGCAGCCTGAAGAAAAATGACAACTTCCGTCTGGAAACCTCCTCTGAAGTGACGGACTTCAAACGTAACGGCGACAACTCGTGGCACGTTACCATCAAAGATGCCAAAAATGGCAATGAGCGTGCGGTTGACGCCAGGTATGTCTTTATCGGTGCCGGCGGCGGCGCGCTGAAGTTACTGCAGAAAACCGGCATTCCTGAAGCTGAAAACTATGCAGGCTTCCCGGTAGGTGGGTCGTTCCTGGTAACCGAAAACAGCGCGATTGCCGATCGTCATCTGGCAAAAGTGTACGGTCAGGCTTCCGTCGGCGCACCACCGATGTCGGTTCCGCATCTGGATACCCGTTACCTCGATGGCAAGCGCGTCGTGCTGTTTGGGCCGTTCGCGACGTTCTCGACGAAGTTCCTGAAAAATGGTTCGCTGTTTGATCTGCTCAGCACCACCACTACCCACAACGTGATCCCGATGACGCACGTTGGGATGGATAACTTCGACCTGGTGAAATATCTGGTGGGTCAGGTGATGCTGACTGACGATGACCGCTTTGCTGCGCTGAAAGAGTACTATCCGGATGCGAAGAAAGAGGACTGGAAACTGATTCAGGCCGGTCAGCGCGTCCAGATCATCAAGAAAGATGAAGAGAAGGGCGGCGTGCTGAAACTGGGCACCGAAATCGTGACCGATCAGCAGAAAACCGTTGCTGCACTGCTGGGTGCATCACCGGGTGCCTCTACTGCGGCGCCAATCGCACTGAACGTGATGCAGAAACTGTTCCCGGAAGAGTTTAAGTCAGCCGAATGGCAGGCGAAGATTCACAAAATGATCCCGGGTTACGGCCAGAAACTGAACGACAACGTTCCGCTGCTGCAGCAGGTCTGGAATGACACGGCATCAACGCTGCAACTGACCACCCCGCCGGTGATCCATATGGATGGCAACGCGACCGCAGCGCCAGCAGCACCGGCTGAGAAACCGGCCGCTTCACCACAACACGATATGGCGCTGTAACAGCCGCTTAATCGTCAAAAAGCCCGCGCCGGTTAGCCGACGCGGGCTTTTTTTATTCCTCCGGCAACCGCGATTATTCCGGCTTGTTGCCACGCCAGCCCGCCCAGGGGTCCTCTTCAGCCGGCGGTGTTGCGTCAGTTTTCTCATCCAGCGACGCCAGATAGAGTGCTTCGACTTCGGCCCGCGCCCACGGCGTGCGGCGCAGAAACTTCAGGCTCGATTTCACGCTGGGATCGCTTTTGAAACAGTTAATGTTGATGCGTTTACTCAGTTCAGACCAGCCATACTGTGCAACTAAATGGTTTACCTGCATTTCGAGCGTGACGCCGTGCAGAGGATCTTTTGAGGTGTGTGCGTTCATGGTTTATCCGCCCGGTTCAGTTAATTGCGCACATCCTGACGATCGTCGCGCCGGAGTGCAAGCCTCCCAGGCGAAAAAGCGGAGCATCCGCCAGCCATCTCACCTTTTATGTGGCTGAGTTAACGCGATCCATACCCGTTCGGGCAATTTATCACCGATTATGCTAATCATAAGCGATTGATGCGACGACAAAAAGGATCACCTGCCATGTCCGATTCCGCAGATAAGCTGCTCAGTTCCGCCAGCCGTAAACGTGCCTTACTGGCCGGTTCGGTGGGCAATTTTATCGAATGGTATGAGTTTGCCGTTTATGGCTTTCTCGCCACCCTGATTGCGCAGAACTTTTTCCGGCTTGAGGGAGAGTCGGCGCTGACCGGGATTCTGCTGACTTATGCCTCGTTCGCTATCGCCTTCTTTTTCCGTCCGCTTGGGGCGATCATCTTTGGCCGGATGGGTGACCGCATCGGACGTAAGCCGACGCTGATTTTTGTGCTGATCATGATGACGCTGGCGACCACCGCCATCGGGCTGGTACCGACCTACGCCACGCTGGGGGTGCTGGCCCCGCTGATGATAACCGGGTTGCGGATTCTGCAGGGGCTTTTCGCGGGCGGCGAATATGGCGGGGCGGTCTCGTTGATGACCGAATTTGCGCCACGCGGTAAGCGCGGCTTGTTTGGTGCCTGGCAGTCGTTCACCGTGGCGCTGGGGCTGCTGGCGGGCGCAGGCATTGTGGCGCTGCTCTCACTGTTGTTAAGCCCTGAACAGATGCTGGCATGGGGCTGGCGTGTCCCGTTCTTTCTCGCGCTGCCGTTGGGTGCGCTGGCGCTCTGGCTTCGGGTACAGATGGAAGAGACGCCGGCCTTTATCCGGCAACAGTCAGAACCCGTACCTGAAAGGGTGACGGCCAGCTTCGGCGCGACGCTGAAAACCATTCTGCTCGGCATCTGCCGGCTGATGGTCTGGTCGGCCGCCGGCTATACCTATCTGGTGATCATGCCAACTTACCTGCAGGCGTCGCTGCATACCGGTTTTAATCAGGCGTTACTGATTGCGGTGATTTCGAACCTCGGCTTTGCCGCGACCATTATTCCGGCCGGTATGCTGAGCGATAAGATTGGCCGTCGCGCGGTGATGGTGACCGCGGCGGTGCTGCTGTTGCTGCTGGCGCTGCCGCTGCTCAACGTGCTGCAGGCGGAAAGCAGTGGGCTCGGTCTGAAGGCGCTGGTGGTGTTTATTGCGGGCGGGATTGTCGGACTGCTGGCGGGACCGGGACCGGCGATGCTGGCGGAGATGTTTCCCACGCGGGTGCGCTATACCGGGCTGGGGCTGGCCTATTCACTCTCGAACGCCGTCTTCTCCGGCTGTGCCGGATTGATCATTACCGGGCTGATTAAACAGACCGGCAATCTGGATATTCCCGCCTGGTACGTGATGATCACCGCGCTGATCAGTATTGTGGCGCTGATGACCCTGAACAAGGATGACCATCTGCGGCTGCTGGATGAGCCGCCGTCGCGCTGAACCGGCGGTTACAGGCATAAAAAAGGCTCCCGGAGGAGCCTTTTTAACAACCGATAACTTACACCAGTTGCTGCGCGGTGGTTTCCACCAGAGTCAGCAGGATTTGAATGTCTTCCAGCGTGACGGTCGGGTTCAGCAGCGTCATTTTCAGGCAGGTGACGCCGTTAAATTCGGTGACGCCGACGTTGGCGCGACCTGACTCCAGCAGGGCATCGCCAATACGCTGATTCAGCAGCGCGATATCCGCATCGCTGAGGTGCGCCAGATGGGCCGGACGATAGCGGAACAGCACGCTTGCCAGCTGCGGCTTCATCACCAGTTCCAGAGCGGGCTGTTGTTCAACATAGTGAGCAACCTGCTGCGCCAGCGTCACACCGTGATCGATGATCGCGGCATATTGTTTCTGACCCAATGCTTCCAGGCCCATCCAGAGTTTCAGCGCATCGAAACGGCGGGTGGTCTGCAGCGACTTCGACACCAGATTCGGTACGCCCTGCGCTTCATCAAACTCCGAGTTCAGGTAGGCCGCCTGGTAACGCATCAGCTCATAGTGACGCGCTTCCTTCAGCAGGAAAGCGCCACAGCTGATGGTCTGGAAGAACTGCTTGTGGAAGTCGAGCGTGATGGAGTCCACCAGTTCAATCCCATCCAGATAGTCGCGGTACTGCTCGGAGAGCAGCAGCGCGCCACCCCAGGCGGCATCGACGTGAACCCAGATCTGCTGTTCCGCCGCCAGCGTTGCGATCTCGCGCAGCGGGTCGATGGCACCGGCATCAGTGGTGCCTGCGGTCGCGACAATCGCCAGCACCTGCTCGCCGTTGGCCTGAGCCTGGACCAGCTTGTGACGTAAATCGTCCAGATCCATACGGGCGAAGCGGTCCGTTTTGACCAGCGTCACCGACTGATAGCCGAGGCCCAGCAGCGCCATGTTTTTCTGCACGGAGAAGTGGGCATTTTCTGAACAGAAGACTTTGATCTTCTTCAGATCGCCGGTCAGACCATCCTGCTGTACGGAGTGTCCCTGGCGGGCAAACCAGGCATCACGCGCCAGCATCAGACCCATCAGATTGCTCTGGGTACCGCCGCTGGTGAAGACGCCCGCGTCGCCCGGCTGATAACCCACCTGCGTACGCAGCCATTCGATCAGCTTCATCTCAATGATGGTGGCGGAAGGGGCCTGGTCCCACGAATCCATGCTCTGGTTGGTGGCATTAATCAGGACTTCGGCCGCCTGGCTGATCACCAGACTTGGGCAGTGCAGGTGCGCGACACACTGCGGGTGATGCACTGACAGGCTGTCTTTAAGAAAGTATTCGATGGCGCGTTCAATCGCGGCCTGGTTGCCCAGGCCCTGAGGATTGAAGTCCAGCGTGATACGTTCACGCAGCTCAGCGACGGTTTTGCCCTGATACATCTCAGGTTGTTCCAGCCACTTAACGACCGCCGCGCTACTCTGGGCAATCGCCTGCTGGTAGGCCTCGGTGCTCTGTGCTGAGGCCGCCAGAATCGGGTTTAACCGGGACATTGCATTCACTCCACTCAAACGGGTTTCACGCCAGCTGACAGCAGGGCGTTTTCAAATTTATCCATAAACACGTCGAGTTCTGCATTGGTGATCAGCAGCGACGGCAGCAGACGCAGCACGCTACCGTGACGACCGCCACGCTCCAGAATCAGGCCGTTTTCAAAACATTTTTTCTGCACCAGCGCCGAGAGCTCGCCATCTGCCGGGAAGCTGCCCATGTGATCGGCGGCTTCGTCAGGTTTCACCATCTCGATACCGATCATCAGGCCCAGGCCACGCACGTTACCGATAACCGGATAACGCTGTTGCAGTTCACCCAGTTTACCTTTCAGCCACTCGCCCTGCGCCGCGACCTTATCTGCGATGTTGTTGTCTTTCAGCAGCTTCAGGGTGGTGAGGCCGGTTGCCATCGCCAGCTGGTTACCGCGGAACGTCCCGGTATGATGACCCGGAGACCAGGCATCGAACTCTTTCTTAATGCCGAGTACCGCCAGTGGCAGACCGCCGCCAACCGCTTTCGACATCACGATGATGTCCGGCTCAATACCCGCGTGTTCAAAGGCGAAGAACTTACCGGTACGGGCAAAACCTGCCTGCACTTCATCCAGGATCAGCAGAATGCCATGTTCCTGAGTGACTTTACGGATGCGCTGCAGCCATTCCGCCGGGGCCGGGTTGACGCCGCCTTCACCCTGAACCGCTTCGAGGATCACGGCTGCAGGTTTGCGCACGCCGCTCTCAACGTCGTTGATCAGGTTTTCGAAGTAGTAGGTCAGCGCTTTCACGCCCGCTTCACCGCCAATTCCCAGCGGGCAGCGGTAAAGGTGCGGATAAGGCATGAACTGCACTTCCGGCATCATGCCGTCGACGGCTTCTTTGGGTGACAGGTTACCGGTCACTGACAGCGCGCCGTGGGTCATGCCGTGATAACCGCCGGAGAAGCTGATCACGCCGGAACGACCGGTGTGCTTTTTCGCCAGCTTCAGTGCGGCTTCTACCGCATCCGCACCGGATGGGCCGGTAAACTGCAGGCAATACTCTTTGCCCTGGCCTGGCAGTAAAGAGAGCAGGTATTCAGAAAATTCATCTTTTAACGGCGTAGTCAGATCGAGGGTATGTAACGGCAAGCCGCTGGTAATGACATTTTGAATACTTTGCAGAACGTCTGGATGGTTATGGCCCAAAGCCAGCGTTCCGGCACCGGCAAGACAATCAAGATACTGATTATTCTCGACGTCGGTGATCCAGACACCTTGCGCTTTCGCAATCGCGAACGGCAATTTACGAGGGTAACTTCGAACGTTTGATTCAAATTCAGCCTGACGGGCTAAATAGGTTTCATTGTTTCCGTTTAAGGTCTGTGCATTCAAACTATCAATACGGACTTTATCCGTCATCATATCTCTCCTACAACCGGGACGGGTGTAACGTCGCAGTTGAATAAATGAATTAAAAAAGTAATGGGCATCGATAAAACGCGGCCAATATATTGGTTTTTCAGGTCCGACTCAATGATTAATTTCATCGGAAGTTTACGGATTATTTGCTTTGTTTATCAACGGTTTGATCTCTTTATGACCATTTTTATCGGCGCGATTCTTTACGGACGCTTTTAATAAAGCACGTAAAAACACGTGTTTACCCTGGCTGACCGTCATTACGTGGCGGTTAACCAGTTGTGTAAAAGGCTGTTTCTGGCAAAAAAACACGGTAAACGACGACGCAAAAATCGGTAAAAAAGCCTGTCGCGGTGTTCGGTTGCGTCCTGATTAAATAATCACGGCATTACAGTAAATTCGTTAAAATATTAAACCTTCTATTAACAATTAATTAATCTCACACCCGCTTACCGTGGTTAACCGCAACGGCAGGGTCGGCGTTATGACGATCTCTGTGTGCTAAACCCAGCGACATTGTTACCGGCACGCGTGCAGAGGGTGCTACCGGATAGGGCCCTGGCGGCGGACGCTGATCGTCTCACCGGGTGAATGGTTACAATTACTGACTCAAACCTTACCTGGCTGCCAGCCGCCGTGGTCAGGGCCTTCAGCGGCCGATGGCACCGCACAGACCGGATAAGCCTTCTCTGGATCAAACTGAGCCCGGCGGGGATACATATACTTTCTGCGACCCTTTCCATTCGCCGTTCAGGGAGTTCTTATGATTACGCTCCATCACGCAATAAAAATCACCGCTGCACGAAGCCAGGTCTATGCCGCCTTAACGGATATCACTCAACTCGCCAGCTGGCAGCTGGGCGTGGTTGAAGGGACGATTGCGCCGGGCGAAATCCTGACGTTGCGACCCAGTCCGCACGCCCACATCAGCTGGCGAACCGATCAACTGGTGCCGGATGAAGAGCTGGTACAGACCTCGGTTGAAGAGCCGGACAGCCCGGCGGGAAAAACCCTGCGTATCACCCTGGCCGATTTCGGACCCGATCAGACCATTGTGGCGCTCAGTCATGGTGGCTGGTCTGACCGCGATCCGCATCTGCCGTTCTGCAATACCCGCTGGGGCGAAGTGTTACTGCATCTGAAAAGCTGGGTAGAAGCCCGATAAGGAGAGAATCATGCCGCAAAAACGCCCGACCTCGTATCTTGAGGTAAAACCTGGCGACCCTCATCCACAAGGCTGGCAGGTGCCGCCGGTTAACGATCTGCGCTCGGCGATTGCCTTACTGCAAACGCTACCGGGTCAATACATTGAAACCGATCGCGAAGTCGATCCCATTGCCGAGCTGGCGGGCGTCTACCGCTACATTGGTGCGGGCGGGACGGTCATGCGACCCACCCGGATCGGTCCGGCCATGACCTTTAATACCATCAAAGGTTTTCCGGATGCGCGAGTGCTGGTGGGATTAATGGCCAGCCGTGAACGGGTCAGCGCGCTGCTGGGCGCGCCGGTGCGGGAGCTGGGGATTCAGATGGCGCAGGCACGACGCAACGTGACGCCGCCGGTAACGGTAGAGCAGCAGGACGCGCCCTGTCAGCAGGTGGTCTACCGCGCCGACGATCCTGGCTTCGATCTGCGCAAAATTCTGCCCGCGCCGACCAATACCACGGAAGATGCCGGACCTTTCTTCTGCCTCGGACTGGTGCTGGGCAGCGATCCGGACGACCGTACTAATACCGATGTGACGATCCACCGTCTCTGCGTGCAGGGTAAGGATGAGATGTCGATCTTTTTCGCGCCAGGTCGCCACATTGACGCGTTCCGGCGCAAAGCTGAAGCGGCGGGCAAACCGCTGCCGGTCTCAATCAATATGGGGCTGGACCCGGCCATTACCATTGGTGCAGAGTTCGAAGCGCCCACCACGCCGTTTGGCTTCAATGAACTCTGTGTCGCGGGCGGGCTGCGTGGTCAGCCGGTGGAACTGGTGGAGTGTCTGACGATCGATCAGCGCGCCATCGCCCGGGCGGAGATTGTTATCGAGGGCGAGATTCTGCCTGACGTTCGGGTTGCGGAAGATCAGCACACCCACACGGGCAAAGCGATGCCGGAATTTCCGGGCTATAACGGCGACGCTAATCCTTCCCTGCCGGTGATCAAAGTGAAAGCCATTACCACCCGCCATCAGCCGATTTTACAGACGCTGGTCGGGCCGGGCGAAGAACATGTCAGCCTGGCGGGCATTCCTACCGAGGCCAGTATCTATCTGCAATGTGAGGATGCGCTGCCCGGACTGGTGAAAAACGTATATGCCCACAGTGCCGGTGGCGGCAAGTTTCTGGCGGTGCTGCAGGTGGCGAAACGCAATGCCGGTGATGACGGCATGACCCGCCAGGCGGCGCTGATTGCGCTGGCGGTTTATCGCGAACTGAAGAATGTCATTCTGGTGGATGAGGATGTCGATCTGTTTGATACCGATGACGTGATGTGGGCGATGCAAACCCGCTTTGTAGGCGACCTCGATACGATATTCGTTCCCGGTGTGGCCGGCCATGTGCTCGATCCTTCACAGCAGCCTTTTTACGATCCGCGTATCAGCGACAAAGGCACCACCACCAAGACCATCTTCGACTGCACCGTGCCATTTAAACTCAAACCGCATTTCGTGCGTGCGCAGTTTGCCGAGGTCGATCCCAGCCTGTGGGCACCTTCGCTGTTCCCGCGTTAACCTTTATGGGTTTTAGCCCGCCGCCATCGGGCGGCGGGTCCGCCTCAGTAAAGCGTTTCAAAATCCGCGGTGCCAGTTAGCTTCGCCTGTACGGCAGCGGCCAGTCGGGTCAGCATAATCGCGGCCAGCGCAAAGCCGCTGCCGATAGCGGTGGCCAGCAGGCGATCCTCCGCCACGTTGCCCTGCACCAGTCCGGTGAGCGAAATCATCAGCACCACCATCAGCGTGACAAAAAAGGTAAAAACAAAATAAGAACCGTTAGCCAGCCGGTAGGAGAGCGTAAACGCCACGTAAGCGGAGAGGAGAAAGGCGGCTGCCAGCACGCCTGGCTGCGGAAGAAGGTGGGTAAGAATGCCCGCTGCCAGACAGCCGGATAAGGTGCCCAGCGTCCGGGCGGGGACCCGCAGCAGCGACTCGCGAAAATGGTTACGCAGGCAGAGTAGCAGCGTCATGCCGGTCCAGTAGCCGTTCTTCACCGAAAAATGCTGCACCGTCACCAGCGCGGCACCCATAGCGACGACGGCAAACACCACCGACCAGCGCAGGTGTATTCTGGGCCGCGAGGTCTGTCGAAGGCGTCGCAGCGCGCTGCGCCAGCTCAGCCTGCTCAGCGATTGCAGCCGGAAATCTCCGTTTCGCAGTAGCAGGCAAATCAGCGTGAGCTGCACGGCACCGCCGAGCATCACCAGCCCGGCGCGGCTGGCAGCATGAGTGATATCGCCCGGAAAATAGCCTGAAATCATCCAGGCGATGGCTGACTGCTGAACCACCCAGCCAGCCGTCCCGTTGATCCCACTGATCACCGCGTAGCCAGCGGCAAACAGCATTGCGCCGCTGACAAACAGCACCAGGCTGTGGGCCAGCGCACCCAAAAAAGCAAACAACCCGAGGCCGAGCAGCGTGACCAGCAGTAATTTTGCTGACGATCCCTCCCAGGTTTTACTCGCGCCAAACGCCAGCGGCAGCGCACCACTGGCCATCACGCTGGCCTCCCGTAGATGATCGGTGCCCAGTCCGAAGCCAAAAATTAGCAGGATCGCGGGCAGGCAGCAGAGCGCTAATCGCATGTCGTGTCTGCATTGCTGAAATTTGTTCACGGCGTTTCCCTGATTTGAATCGCGATGGCAACATTGCCGCGGCTAAAAGTGTGAACCAGATCTCATCGCTCAGCCAGGTTTTTAGCCGGCCGGGCAGGGGGAATCGCCGGACAAGTGGCGGGTAAAGTGTGCGCAATGTCACATTATCGGGTTGCTAACCGGGGGCTTCCTTTCTATAGTCTGCCCGCATTTGCAGCGCGTCAGGACGATAGATGTCCGGCTCTGCGGTTTTGTTATCTGTTCAATCCATTGGGAAATTATGTTGTCAAAAAATAATCGGGAAACCGACGCTGCCGGCTTTGCCCGCTGGGCATTGCTGGCGCTGGCGCTGGGCGGATTCGGCATCGGCACTGGCGAGTTCATCATGATGGGCCTGCTGCCCGATGTATCACGATCGCTCGCGATTACTGAGCCGCAGGCGGGGAACGCCATCGCCAGCTATGCGCTCGGCGTGGTGGTGGGTGCGCCGGTTATTGCCGTACTGGCTGCGCGGATGGCGCGTAAGTCGCTGCTGCTGATCCTGATGGCGCTGTTCAGCGCGGGTAATGTCGCCAGCGCCATGGCTGACAGCTATCACGGGCTGATTGTGGCGCGCTTCCTGACCGGCCTGCCGCACGGTGCCTATTTTGGTGTGGCGTCACTGGTGGCCGCCTCGCTGGTGCCGATCGAGCGACGTGGCCGGGCGCTGGCGTCACTGATGCTCGGGCTGACGGTGGCAACCCTGGTCGGTGTACCGCTGGGATCGTGGATTGGGCAGTTGTTTAGCTGGCACGTAGTCTTCACCTTTGTCGGTGCTATTGGCGTGCTGACCTGTCTGCTGATTGGCCGTTATGTGCCTTACACGTCCGGAGATGCCAATGCGCATCCGTTGCGTGAACTGGGTGCGCTGAAAAACCCGCAGGTCTTGCTGACGCTGCTGGTGGGTGCGGTCGGATTCGGCGGCATGTTTGCCATCTTCAGCTACATCGCACCGACGCTGATCAACATTGCCGGTATGTCAGCGTCGCTGATTCCGTGGGCGATGGTGGCGTTTGGTCTGGGGATGATTATCGGTAACCTGGTGGGCGGTCGACTGGCTGACGGGCGGGTGCTGAATATCATTGGCTGGACGCTGTTATGGAATGTCATGGTGATGGCGGCGTTCCCGCTACTGGTGCAGCATGTGGCAACCGGTCTGCTGGCGACCTTCCTGATCGGTACCTGTTCTGCCATGTTGCCGTCGCTGCAGATCCGCCTGATGGATGTTGCCAATGATTCACAAACGCTGGCGGCAGCGATGAACCACTCCGCGCTGAACATTGCCAACGCGATGGGGGCGTATCTGGGAGGCCTGACGGTGTCGCTGGGCTTTGGCTGGATCTCTACCGCCTGGGTCGGTGTGGCGCTGGGCATCGCCGGTTTGCTGGTGTTCACCGTTACCGCTCGTCACGCTGCGCGACAGCAGCCTCAACCGGCATAATTACCCGCATCGAAAGCGCAACGAAATAAGATATTATCGTTGCGCTTTATCTGAACCTGTCCGGCATTAATATTTCTTGCTATTATCCTGCGCCGGGTTATTTATTTTATTCGCACATGCTCTTATTTTCGGCGCCAGGCGAAACGCGACATTTCCCGAGATCAGAAAAGGCCGCTGCGATTAAAAGCGCTCCGGACGTCTGGATGTTAAAATTAAATTAAAATAGTGTTTGATAAAAGCGATGATGCGTGGCTTAATAGTGTCATCGGTTTGGAACACAGACCTTATGAAAGCAGTTTTAGTAAAGCAGTCCTCAGTGCAAGCGATATCAAACGATACCCCTTCTTGTGAGTCTCCTCCTAAGTGCCTAGTAAGTATCCCTCTGAAAGACAGGCCATCTTCGCCACTTAGTGGCTCATAAATTAAGGAAGTATCGATGTCTAATAAAATGACTGGTTTAGTAAAATGGTTTGACGCTGGTAAAGGTTTTGGTTTTATCTCTCCTCAGGATGGCAGCAAAGATGTATTCGTACATTTCTCTGCAATTCAGGGTAACGATTATAAAACTCTGGATGAAGGTCAGCAGGTCGAATTCACTATTGAAAACGGCGCTAAAGGCCCATCAGCAGCTAACGTCAGTCCGCTGTAAATTTTAATTGTCAATGACGCTTACAAACGCGATGATGGTAACAACCTGAGCAGATAAGCGTAAAATTGATAATTAACAGAACCCGCCTTGTGCGGGTTTTTTGTTTTTTTAAAACGCCACAAAATCCGATAATTTATATTTTATCTCCGCAGTGAAATTTCCTCTTTCCGTTTCGCCTTTCGCCTTTCGCCTTTCGCCTTTTGCCTTTTGCCATTGTCATGCCTGCACGCTCTGCGGCGCATAGATTGCCCCTCCTTCAGCCTGGCCTGATGCTATTTTTACCTGAGAATATCGGCGCGGGCCGGACTTCACAGGTGCTGCACGCGTGACAAACCAACGGGTTTAACTGACAGGCTGGAGATCACAATGAAGAAGATCGGCATTAATGGTTTTGGACGTATCGGCCGTCTGGTCCTCAGACGTATTCTTGAGCAGCAGGAAGCGGTGGAAATCGTGGCAATTAACGATTTAACCTCACCCGAAATGCTGGCCTATCTGCTGAAATATGATACCAACTACGGCGCTTTTCCGTTCAGCGTTGAGGCGGGTGACAAAGCGCTGCAGGTGGACGGCAAAAAGATCACCGTGTTCGCCGAGAAAGAGGCGCGCAACATTCCGTGGGGCGAACTGGGCGTAGACGTCGTCATTGAGTGTACCGGCTTCTATACCTCGGCAGAAAAAGCGCAGGCGCATATCGATGCGGGAGCAAAACGGGTACTGATCTCCGCGCCCGCCGGGGAGATGAAGACCGTGGTGTATAACGTTAACCACGACACGCTCAGCGCCGAAGACACCATTGTTTCCGTCGCCTCCTGTACCACCAACTGCCTGGCCCCGATGGCGAAAGCGCTGCACGACAATTTCGGCATCAAAGTGGGCACCATGACCACGATCCATGCTTACACCGGTACCCAGGCGCTGGTGGACGGGCCGCGCGGCAAAGATTTTCGGGCCTCGCGCGCGGCGGCAGAGAATATCATTCCGCATACCACCGGCGCGGCGAAGGCGATTGGCCTGGTGATCCCCGCACTCTCTGGCAAATTAAAAGGTCATGCGCAGCGCGTGCCGACCAAAACCGGATCGGTAACCGAACTGGTGTCGATTCTGGAGAAGAAGGTCACGGTCGGGGAGATTAACGCGGCGCTGAAGCAGGCGTGCGAAAACAACGAATCCTTTAAATATACCGAGGACCCGATTGTCTCTTCTGATGTGATCGGCCTGCCGTTTGGATCGATTTTCGACGCCAGCCAGACAGAAATCAGTGAAGCGGGCGATCTGCAATTGGTGAAAACGGTCTCCTGGTATGACAACGAATATGGTTTCGTTACCCAGCTAGTCCGGGTGCTGCACACCTTCGTTAATCTGTAAGCCTTTCAGGCCGTTCTCGCCGAACGGCCTTATTCGGTTAACGCAGGCTGGCGACCAGCCACTGCTGCAGCTCGTTCAGTTCCAGCTGCTGTTGCGGGAAATCGGCTTTGAGCTGGCTCATCACCGCGTTCAGCGCGTCCGGGCGATAGACGATGCCCTGTAACCGCTGCGCCAGCGTTTCCAGCGGCGTCGGGTTCAGGCTGTCGCTGAAAATCTGACAGCGGGTGATGACACCGCGCTCAATATCAAAATGAATCTCAACGCCGCCCCAGCTAAAGCGCTGATCCAGCAGATGCGAGAAATCCGGTGCCTGACCAAAGTTCCACTCCCAGCTACTCTGGCGGGCAAACTGCTGTTCAAAGCCTGGCAGGTCGGGCAGGGCATCCGGCGAAATATATTCAGGCTCGCAATGCACATTGAAATGTTCAAAACAGGCTTCAGTCACCGCGGCACAGATCGCCTCATAGCTGATGCCGGGGCTTAGCTCTGCCAGATTCGCCACTCTGGCGCGCACCGAAGTGATGCCTTTGGCCTGCAATTTTTTAACGTCAGGATTGAGGTAATCGGCCAGCCGCGACAGATCGGCGTCAATCAGAATGGTGCCGTGATGAAAGCCGCGATCGGGCGTTTCACGGTAGGCCGAACCGGATATTTTGCGCAGCCCGTCGGCAGTGTTAACCACCAGATCGTTACGTCCCGAGGCTTCCGCAGACAAGCCCAGTTTCGCCAGCGCACGCAGGATAATCGCGGTTGAGACGCTTTTATCGTAGCCTGGCTTGCCAGCCATAAAGGTGAAACAGCAGTTGCCGAGATCGTGAAACACCGCGCCGCCGCCGCTGCTGCGCCGGGCCAGCCTGATGCCATCTTCTGCCATACGGCGGGTATTACACTCTTTCCACGGGTTTTGCGCCCGTCCGATCACCACCGTCTCCGCATTGCGCCATAAAAACAGCACCCGCTGGGTCGCTGGCATCTGACGGAAAATGCACTCTTCCACCGCCAGGTTAAACCAGGGATCGTTCGACTCAGATAACAATAACCGTAAAGAGGACATCAACGACTCCCGTTCCTTTAGAGAATGCGCCCGGCTGTCAGGCAGATAAGACAGTGTAACAGCAGAGCGGGGCGACATTAAGCTGATGGGGCGATGCAGAGAAGCAGGTCAGGTCGTCAGTAAGGATTAAAGATAGAGAGCACGACGTTATCATTTCGAGAGTTGACAGGGCTGGTTGGTGCAAGAGGAAACTGCTAGTATAAAGACCTGTTAAGCAGTCTCCGGAGAAACTATGCCGCATATTATCCTGAGTGACACCAGTGCCAGCGTCAGCGAACTGAAAAAAAACCCGATGGCGACCGTTAATGCTGGTGAGGGTTATCCTGTCGCCATTCTTAATCGCAATCAGCCCGCTTTTTATTGTGTGCCTGCGGAGTTATATGAGCAGATACTCGATGCGCTGGACGATAATGAACTGGTAAAGCTGGTTAACCAACGTAGCCAGCAGAAGCTGATTGACGTCGATCTGGACGATTTTCTGTGACTTACACAATAAAATTCAGAGAAGAAGCGTTAAAAGAGTGGCTAAAGCTGGATAAAGCCATTCAGCAGCAGTTTGCAAAGAAACTAAAGAAGTGTTGTGAGCATCCCCATATTCCCACTGCGGCTCTGCGCGGGTTAAAAGACTGTTATAAGATCAAACTCCGGGCGTCCGGTTTTCGCCTGGTCTATCAGCTCATCGACGATCAACTCATCATTGCGGTGGTTGCAGTAGGTAAACGTGAGCGCAGTGAAGTCTACAATCTTGCCAGCAAAAGAATGCGTTAGGGCGCTGGTGTAAGGCTCACATTCACCTGAACTGTCAATGGGCGTTAAGCCGCTAGCTCATCCTCCCCACCTCTGACAATCATTCATGCTGCCGCGCCGTGGCAAAAAAACATTAAATGCCGTCTCTCCGCCAATCCCGGCACATCCCGATTCGCCGTTATGCCAGTATTAATCTTCACGTCCCTAAGCACACTGATAATGCTGCTTATTTTACTCGTCCCGAAAGGTGCCCGCCGTTATGAATGCCTCTGCTGGCATAGCGATGAAAATCATGGCTGCATTAAGCTCGACGCTGATGCTGGCCTGCGTCAAAGGTCTCGACGGTGCCATTCCGGTCGGTGAGGTGATCTTCTTTCGATCGGTGCTGGCGCTGGTGCCACTGATGATCTGGCTGAAAACTCAGGGCAGCATAGTGGAGGGCATCCGCACCCGTAACGTGCGCGGTCATTTTCTGCGCGGTCTGGCGGGCACCGGTGGCCTCTATTTCAGCTACCTGTCGCTGCTCTATATCTCGCTGACCGATGCTACCGCCATTAACTATGCGGCTCCGCTGTTTACCGTGCTGCTGGCGGCGCTGCTGCTGCGAGAAAAAGTGCGGCATCATCGCTGGGTGGCAGTGGTAGCCGGATTCAGCGGCATCATCGTGATGTTCTCCGGTCACCTGTCACTGAAAGCCAGCTTCTCACTGGCCGCTTCTGCCGGGATCCTGCTGGCACTGATGGCGGCGTTTTGCACCGCCTGCGCGCTGGTGCAGATACGCTTTCTCCACGGGAAAGAGAAGCCCGGTGCGATTGCCTTCTGGTTCGCGGTGACCACGGCAACGACCTCGCTGATCACGCTGGCCGGCGGCTGGATCGTTCCGCAGGGAACGCAACTGCTGCTGCTGGTGGGCTGTGGATTGCTGGGTGGCATCACGCAGATCCTGATGACATTAAGCCTGCGCTACGCCGAAGCCTCGTTACTGGCCCCGTTTGACTACACCACGTTGCTGTGGTCCGTGGCGGTCGGGTATCTGTTTCTGGGGAATCTGCCTGAATCCACCACCGTCATCGGTGCAATTCTGGTGGTGCTCGGCGGGCTCTATTCGCTGTTATATGAGCGTTACCGCTTTCGCCGGAACCGGGCGGTTAGCGCCAGCTCTTAACGCCTCGCCGATTAAGTTAACCAAAACCTCGCGGCGATCGCGTTTTCCGAATGGCGCGCTTCCCGGCGGGATGAACTGTGATCGCGGCGAAAGTTTGATCATTTGTAATCGATTACTTTACAGCTCACCAACGGGTAATCGATGACAAATGACGAGGTTCTGATGATAGCGACAGTGCAGGAGAGTGCGCGTCAGCGCATGCAGCAGCGGCTGCTGGTTCCGCGTCTTTCCCTGATGATGTTTATGCAGTTTTTCATCTGGGGCAGCTGGTCAGTCACCCTGGGTCTGGTAATGACCCAGCATAATATGTCGCTGCTGATTGGCGACGCGTTTTCCGCCGGGCCGATCGCCTCGATTTTATCGCCCTTCGTGCTCGGTATGCTGGTGGATCGCTTCTTTCCGTCACAGAAGGTGATGGCGGTAATGAATCTCGCTGGCGCGGTGATCATGTGGTTTGTGCCACAGGCGCTGATTGCAGAGAACGGCACGCTGCTGATTGCGCTGTTGTTTGGCTATACCCTCTGCTTTATGCCGACGCTGGCGCTGTCGAATAACATCGCGTTTCACAGTCTGGCCAGCAGTGAGAAAAGTTTTCCGGTTGTGAGAGTGTTCGGCACCATCGGCTGGATTGTGGCGGGGATATTTATCGGCGTGACCGGCATCTCCGCCAGCACCGGCATCTTTCAGTTAGCGGCAATCTGCTCGCTGTTGCTGGCTATCTACAGCCTGACGTTGCCCCATACGCCAGCACCGGCCAAAGGGTTGCCGCTCAAAGTGCGTGACCTGTTCTGTGCCGATGCCTTTGCGCTGCTTAAACTGCGTCATTTCCTGGTGTTCGCGCTGTGTGCCACGCTGATTTCGATTCCGCTCGGCACCTACTACGCCTTTACCGCTTCCTGGCTGGCGGATGCCGGGATTCAGAACGTCAGTACGCTGATGTCGCTGGGGCAGATGTCGGAAATCGTCTTTATGCTGATCATTCCGCTGCTGTTCCGTCGCCTCGGCGTGAAATACATGCTGCTGATCGGCATGGCGGCGTGGTTTGTTCGCTATGCCCTGTTTGCGCTGGGAATGAGTGACGAAACGCGCAGCCTGATCTATCTCGGCATCCTGTTGCACGGCATCTGCTATGACTTTTTCTTTGTCGTAGGCTTTATCTATACCGATCGCATCGCCGGTGAAAAGGTTAAAGGTCAGGCGCAGAGCATGGTGGTGATGTTTACTTATGGCATTGGCATGTTGCTGGGATCGCAGATCTCCGGTGCGCTCTATAACCAGCTGGTGGCGGGCAATGCCAGCGCGGAGAGCTGGGCGATTTTCTGGTGGATCCCGGCGGTGGCAGCGGCGCTGATTGCGATTATTTTCCTCTTCTCGTTCAGATATCGGGATTAAGGGCGTTATTTAAGGAGGCGGGCATGAAAACAGTAAAAGGGCCGGGCATCTTTCTGTCGCAGTTTATCGGTGATCGGCCACCCTATAATTCACTGGCCGGACTGGCTGAATGGGCGGCGGGTCTGGGGTACAAAGCGCTGCAGATCCCCTGTCATCAGCCCGCGATTTTTGATGTTGAGCAGGCGGCCATCAGCCAGACCTACTGTGACGAAATCCGTGGTCTGCTGGCAGGCTATGGGCTGGAAATCAGCGAACTCTCTACTCATCTGGAAGGGCAGTTGATCGCGGTGAACCCGGTGTTTGATGCTGCCTTCGACAGTTTTGCTCCGGCTGCGCTACGCGGCGATCCCGCCAGACGAACCGAGTGGGCCATTGCCACGCTAAAGCGCGCGGCAGCGGCCTCGGAAAAACTCGGCCTGCAGGCGCATGCGACCTTTTCCGGATCGCTGGCCTGGCCGTGGTTCTATCCGTGGCCACCGCAAAGCCCGGCGCTGTTCGACGAAGCCTTTGCCGAACTGGCGCGACGCTGGTTACCGGTGCTGGACACTTTCGATCGGCACGGCATCGATCTCTGCTATGAAATTCATCCGGGTGAAGATCTGCACGATGGCGTAACCTTTGAGCGATTCCTGGCGCAGGTTAATCATCATCCACGCTGCAACATTCTGTTCGATCCCAGCCATCTCCATCTGCAACAGATCGATTATCTGCAATTTATCGATATCTATCATGCGCGGATTAAAGCGTTTCACGTTAAAGATGCCGAATTTCTGCGTAATGGGCGCAGTGGCGTCTATGGCGGTTATCAGCCGTGGCTGTCGCGGGCCGGCCGTTTCCGCTCACCGGGAGATGGGCAAATCGACTTCAAAACCATTTTCAGTAAACTGGCGCAGTACGATTACTCAGGCTGGGCGGTGCTGGAGTGGGAGTGCTGCCTGAAAGAGGGAGAAACCGGCGCGCGCGAAGGCGCAGAATTTATCCGTCGCCATATTATTCCGGTGGCCGATCGCGCTTTTGACGATTTTGCCGCCGCCGCCGCTGCACCAGTGCGCAGGCAACTGGGGCTGGATTAAGCCCTGTCGGTCAGGCGGGCGACGCAGCGGTTCCGCAAAGTGTGTTAGCCTGCCAGCCACCGATTTGAGCAAGGGTTGCCATAATGTCGATTCAGAAAATCGCCCGGCTGGCCGGAGTTTCGGTTGCCACGGTTTCACGGGTGTTAAATAACAGCGACAGTGTCAAAGATCGCAATCGCCAGAAGGTGCTGCAGGCGATCAAAGAGAGTAACTATCAGCCTAACCTGCTGGCGCGTCAGTTGCGCACCGCCCGCAGCTCAATGATTCTGGTGATGGTTTCGGATATTTCAAACCCGTTTTGCGCCGAAGTGGTGAAAGGGATTGAAGAGCAGGCTGAGAAAAATGGCTATCGCATTCTGCTGTGCAATTCAGGTTCAGATATTGAGCGGTCGCGCTCCAGCCTGCAGTTACTCTCTGGCAAAATGGTGGATGGCATCATCACTATGGATGCGTTCAGCAAACTGGCCGAGCTGAGCCAGCTGATTGGCACTGCGCCGTGGGTGCAGTGTGCTGAGTATGATGACAGTGGCGAAACCTCCTGCGTCGGCATCAATGACCGTGTTGCTGCACAGCAGATCGTCAGCTATCTGGCTGAACAGGGACGCCAGCGCATCGGACTGATCAATCACGATCTGAGTTACAACTATGCCCGGCTGCGTCAGGAGGGTTATCTGCAACAGCTGAGTGAACAACGGCTGAGCTGGCAGGCGATCGCCTATGCCAGTGAACTGAGTTTCAGCGCCGGTCAGGCAGCCATGAATCTGTTACTGCAGGGTGAGACGCGGCCAGACGCGGTGTTTGCCGTTTCTGATACGCTTGCGACGGGTGCAATGGCCGCCATTCAGCAGGCTGGCTGGCGGATACCGGACGATATCGCGGTGGTCGGTTTTGACGGCACCGATCTGGCTGCCATGGTCTCGCCACCACTCACCACGCTGGTCCAGCCGTCGCGTGAAATCGGCCGTCAGGCGTGTGAACTGGTGCTGCAGAAAATAGCCCGCCCCGACGTCGCGCCGCAGCGCATCATCATGACCGGCGAGTTAATCCTGCGCGCCAGCAGCTAACCCCTCACTCACCCGCCTCCCGATTTCATGCGAAATAGCGCTTAGCGTTATTGTCCACTAATCGGTGACAGTGATTGGATTTTGACGCCATTGTTCGACGATCAGGTTTACTTATATGCTGTTTCTAACGAAGAGCACTCGCGCTTCACACCATTAAACAGCAGGTTAAGGGGCAGAACATGATTGAGCAAAGATTGTCAGAACAACGCGGCGTCGGTGATCACGGCTGGCTGAATTCTCGTCACACCTTCTCGTTCGCTAACTACTGGGACCCGAAACAGGTCGGCTTCTCAGACCTGCTGGTCATCAATGATGATCGGGTGGCAAAAGGACGTGGATTCGGTGCGCATCCTCACAGCAACATGGAGATTATCTCTTATGTACTGGAAGGCGCGCTGGAACATAAAGATTCAATGGGCACCGGTTCGGTTATCGTGCCCGGCGACGTGCAGCTGATGAGCGCTGGCAGTGGCGTGACGCACAGCGAGTTTAACCACTCCAGTACTGACGGCGTGCACTTCCTGCAAATCTGGGTGGTGCCGGCAGAGAAAAACAGCCCGCCGGGATATCAGCAGGTTTCGGTCAGTGAAGCGGATAAACGCGGTCATCTGCGGCTGATCATTTCGCCGGAAGGGGAAAATGGCGCGCTGCGGGTGCGCCAGGATATCCGGATTTATGCTGGCCTGTTCGACGGTGACGAGCAGCAAACGCTGACGTTGCCGGACGATCGCTACGCTTATATCCATGTGGCACGCGGCAGTGTAGTCGTCAATGGACTGCAGTTTAATGCCGGCGACGGTGCGCGGGTCCGTAACGAGAAAACCCTGACCTTCAGTGGCGGCAAACAAGCGGAAGTGTTGGTGTTTGATCTGCGGCCAAATGAAGTGAATCATCCAACCCGTTAACCGTTAATAAATCACTGCGCGGCACTTACCGCGCAGTTTTTTTTTGCTGTTAACGCGCGTTCAGAAATGCCAGCAGATCCTGGTTCAGTTGATCCTGATGCGTCACCGCGAAACCGTGTGGCGCATTGTCATAGACCTTGAGTTCTGATCCTTCAATCATCTCTGCGGCCACTTTACCGGTGGATTCAAACGGCACCACCTGATCGTTACTGCCGTGGATCACCAGCGTCGGCACATTGACTTTGGCGATATCGGCACGGAAATCGGTCTCGGAGAAGGCCGTGACGCAATCGACGGTGCTCTTCAGTGAGGCCAGCAGCGCAATGTTCAGCGTCTGGGTCAGCACGCCTTCCGAAACGGTCTGACCGGCATTAAGGCCGTAGAACGGCGTGGCGAAATCACTGATGAACTGCGCACGATCTTTCAGCAGGCCATCGCGGATACCAGCAAACACCGAGAGATCGACGCCCTGCGGGTAATCAGCAATTTTGCCAAACACCGGCGTTACCGCACCCAGCAGCACCAGCGCTGCCACGCGGTCTGTGCCGTAACGACCGATATAGCGCGTCACGTCACCGCCGCCCATTGAGAAGCCCACCAGCGTAACGTCCTGCAGATCGAGATGATTGATCAGATCGTTAATATCCGAAGCAAACGTATCGTAATCATTGCCGATCCAGGGTTGCTCTGAACGGCCAAAGCCACGACGGTCAAAGGCGATAACCCGGTAACCGCGCTCTGCCAGGAAATTCATCTGGCTGTCCCACATATCCGCATCCAGCGGCCAGCCGTGGCTGAAGAGTACAGGTTTACCGGTGCCCCAGTCTTTGAAATAGAGCTGGGTGCCGTCGGTGGTTTTGAGTGTGCTCATGGTATTGCCCTCTATGTGACGTGATGAATGAAAAGGTTGCTGTGCAGCCGGTCAGGCTGGTGCCACCAGGTATCGAACTTCAGGCGGATTTTCACCCTGATGAAAGGCGTTAACCCGACGCTGGATTTTTTGATCGTTCATGGTGTAGCGCTCTTTCTGGCGTAAATGTTCTACCCAGGAGCCGACCACAAAGGTTTCGACGAAAATGCCAGGCTGGAGAATATCTTCATACACGGACCAGTTGATGGCACCGCCCCGGCGTCGGACGCGTCGCATATCCTGCATGCAGACGGCAAAGGCATGGGCTTCATCAATATTAATCCGGTATTCGTAATTCACCATCACCGGACCGCGTTCATGACGAATATCCATCGCGGGGGCGTTAACGCCATCACCGATCATATCGAGATTCAGATCGGGGTCCTGATCCAGTCGCCAGCGCCACACCGTGCTGCTGGCCAGCACCATGCCGAGCGTGGCGATACAGAGTGAAACCGGGATGCTGAAGTGTGAAGCCAGCTGTCCCCAGAGCGTGCTGCCCAGCGTCATTGAGCCAAAGAAGACCGTCAGATAAACCGCCAGCGCACGGGCCTTAACCCATTTCGCTGCGCTGCGCTGCGCACCCAGGTTGAGGGTCGACAGCACCGCAATCCAGGCGAAGCCGGTAAAGAACTCAAAGGCATTCAGCAGCCAGAAATGACGCACAAACGCCAGCGCCAGCATGGTCAGAGCGAATAACAGGCTGGCCAGCACCATCAGCCGATCGGAACTGAAGCGGCGGCGCAACCGCGGCAACATCACCGCGCCGGTAATCGCGCCAATGCCGATACAGGCCAGCATAATGCCGTAACCGCCCGGACCGAGGCCGAGCTCCCGACGCGCCACCAGCGGCAGCAAAGCCCAGCCGGCGCTGCCGAACAGGAAGAAGGCGACCGTGCGCACCAGCACGTTGCGCAGCACCGGCGCAGCGTGAACATAGCGCAGTCCGGCGCGAACGGCCGGGAAGAAGTGCTCCGGCGGCAGGCGCTGGACGCTGGGTTCCGCCTTCCAGCGATAGAGCACCCACGTCACGCCGAGCACCGACAGCGCATTCAGCAGAAATACCATCCACGGGCCGGTAAAGGAGAGAATCAATCCACCCAGCGCCGGGCCGATGGCACGGCTGATATTGATGCCCAGCGAATTAAGCGCAATCGCCGGACCCAGTTCAGACTTGCTCACCAGATCCGGCACGATCGCCTGAAACGGTGGCGAACTCATCGCCGCACCGGTGCTGAGCAGGAAGGCGGCGGCCAGCAAAACCGTTGGTGTGACGTGGCCGGTATAGGCCAGCACCGTCAGCCCGGCGGCGGCGATAAAGGTCCAGAGCTGGGAGAACAGCAGGTATTTGCGGCGGTCAACGATATCCGCCATCACGCCTGACGGCAGCGCAAACAGAAACATCGGCAGGCTGCTGGCCGCCTGCACCAGCGCCACCGCCAGCGGGTCGGCGCTGAGCGTCAGCATGGTCCAGTTGACGCCAACATCGTTCATCCATGAACCGATATTGGAGACTACCGTGGCAATCCATAGCATCCGGAACACCGGCTGATGCAGCGGCTGCATCGGAGAAACAGCGCTCGCTTTCAGCGTGTCGCTGATCTCCTGATCCAGCTGGTGAATGTCATTAACCTGCGCCATGGCGCACCTCCCGTTGCGTGCTGGCACCCAGCCGCCAGTTGCCCGGCCCGGTTAACGCCAGGGTGGTGAAAATAATCAGCAGCAGCCAGCCAAACTGGCCTTCAGCAATCGACCAGCCGGGATGAACCACCAGCATCGCCACCAGCAGCACCGCAATGATCGGCAGGCAGGCGAGGCGGGTCCCCCAGCCGAGGATGATAAAGATCGGACAGACGACCTCGGCCAGAATTGCCGGTAACAGACTCATCATCGGACCCAGCCCGAACGGGTCCTCGATACGCGTCAGTTCTTCGCTGAAATGCAGGATCTTCGGCAGCCCGTGCACATGTAACAGCAACAGGCTGCCCGCCAGGCGCAGGAAGAACAGCCCCGCGTTGAGACGGGGCGGCTGAGTGAAAAAGGTCTTCATGATCAAAACGCGAAGCAGCTGCAGCCGAGCGCGCCCCAGAAGGCGTTATCTTCGGCGACCGGCACGCTGGAACCCCGCGCGATATCGTGCGAGTGGCTGTGTACGCCGCACGGACCGCTACAGTGGTGCGCAGCAGGCATCATGCCGACGCGGCTCTGGGCGACCGGCGGAGCGCTGCGGTAATGACCGGGCACGTTGACCACCGGAGACCACTCCGGCAGAACCGGAATCGCTGGTGGCGCTTCAGAGGTGAATGAACCGGCGGCATAGACGATGTTGCCATCGACCACGGTCAGCACCGATTCAATGCCTTTGATCTCCTCTTCAGGCACGCTGAAAAAGTCTTTGCTGAGTACGGCCATATCAGCCAGCTGACCGGCTTTGATCTGGCCTTTTTTACCCTGTTCACTGGAGAACCAGGCGCTGCCCTGGGTCCAGAGCATCAGGGCGGTTTCACGATCGAGACGGGCGTTAACGTCATACATCTGCATTCCGCCAACGGTGCGTCCGGATACCAGCCAGTAGAGCGCCGTCCACGGGTTATAGCTGGCGACGCGGGTGGCATCGGTGCCGAGTCCGACCGGGACGCCGGTTTCCAGCATCCGCGCGACCGGCGGCGTATGTCGGGTGGCCTCAATACCGTAGCGTTCGGCAAAATATTCGCCCTGAAACGCCATGCGATGCTGAACCGCGATGCCGCCGCCCAGCTCCTTGATACGATCGATATTGCGCTGCGTGACCGTTTCCGCGTGGTCAAAGAACCAGTGCAGCCCGTTAAACGGAATATCGCGGTTGACCTTCTCGAACACGTCGAGCATCCGGCTGATCGATTCGTCATAGGTGGCGTGCAGGCGGAACGGCCAGCGATGCTCGACCAGATGGCGTACCACGCGCTCCAGCTCATCTTCCATGCCTGGCGCTAAGTCCGGACGCGGCTCCAGGAAATCCTCAAAATCCGCTGCTGAGAACACCAGCATTTCGCCTGCGCCGTTGTGGCGGAAATAGTCGCTGCCCTGGCCCGGTGTCAGCATATCGGTCCACTTTTCGAAATCTTCCAGTTCGTGACCCGGCCGCTGGGTAAACAGGTTATAAGCGATGCGCAGTGTCATCTGCTTCTTCTGATGCAGTTCGGCGATCACTTCATAATCTTCGGGATAGTTCTGGAAACCGCCGCCCGCATCGATGGCGCTGGTCAGGCCGAGGCGGTTCAGCTCACGCATAAACTGGCGCGTGGAGTTAACCTGCTGCTCCAGTGGCAGCTTGGGACCTTTGGCCAGCGTGGCGTAAAGGATCATCGCATTGGGACGGGCAATCAGCATCCCGGTTGGGTTACCGTTGCTGTCGCGCTGAATTTCGCCGCCCGGCGGATTTGGCGTCTCTTTAGTATAACCGACCACTTTCAGCGCGGCGCGGTTAAGCAGGGCGCGATCGTAAAGGTGCAGCACAAAGACCGGCGTATCCGGCGCGGCTTCATTGATCTCATCCAGGGTCGGCATCCGGCGTTCAGCAAACTGAAACTCTGTCCAGCCGCCTACCACGCGCACCCACTGCGGCGATGGCGTACGCAGCGCCTGTTCTTTCAGCATCCGCAGCGCATCCGCCACTGACGGAACGCCTTCCCAGCGTAATTCCAGATTGTAGTTCAGACCGCCACGAATCAGATGCAGGTGCGAGTCGTTCAGACCCGGCACGGCGGTATGACCTTTCAGATCGACCACTTTGGTGCCGTCGCAGTGATATTCCATCACCTCTGCCAGCGAGCCGACCGCGACAAATTTACCTTCGCGGATGGCAACGGCGTCGGCAACCGGATTGCTGCGGTCCACAGTGTGAAATTTGCCGTTGGTTAATATCAGTTCTGCTTTACCCAGCGTAACCATAGATCCTCCTGAATGGGGTTGTCCGACTTGCAGCGGGACAGGAAGTGCGCTGCAGGGAGCAGGGCACGAATAGACCGGATTATGGTGAGTGGTCTGTTGGAGCGTCTAGTTATACGAAGGGATACCTATACCTTCGTATAGTTATACGCAGAGATAATAGTTTGCCCTCGCTCGCCGCCCTACACTGCGAACCAGACAGCCAGCGCAAGCCGCATTCCGGCGTGCTGCCCGTCCTTTTTGTTCCGTTACGGTTTACGGAAATCCAGTTACTTAACCTCTATGGGTGAACACATGTCCAACGCTAAACTTGAAGTCCTGACGCCACATAACAGCCAGATTATTTTCATCGACCAGCAGCCGCAGATGGCGTTTGGCGTGCAGTCAATTGACCGTCAGGTTCTGAAAAACAACACGGTTGCGCTGGCGAAAGCGGCCAAAGTTTTCAACATTCCCACCATCATCACCACCGTAGAAACAGAGAGCTTTTCTGGTCACACCTACCCGGAGCTGCTGGACGTGTTTCCGGGTCAGGACATTTTAGAGCGCACCTCAATGAACTCCTGGGATGACCAGAAAGTCCGTGATGCGCTGGCCGCCAACGGCAAGAAAAAAGTGGTGGTTTCCGGTCTGTGGACCGAAGTGTGTAACAACAGCTTTGCGCTGTGCGCGATGCTGGAAGGGGATTATGAAATTTATATGGTGGCGGATGCCTCAGGCGGTACCACCAAAGAAGCGCATGACTATGCCATGCAACGCATGATTCAGGCTGGCGTCGTGCCGGTTACCTGGCAGCAGGTGATGCTGGAGTGGCAGCGTGACTGGGCCAACCGCGATACCTATGATGCGGTAATGAATATCGCCAAAGAGCATTCGGGCGCTTACGGCATTGGCGTCGATTACGCCTACACCATGGTGCACAAAGCGCCATCACGTCAGAAGAGCGAGCATCGCACACTGGCGCCTGTTCACGCGCCTGTACGCTAAGTTGCGGGTGGCTGATCGGCACTTTGTGCCGGTCAGCACTGCCGCAAAACAGGAGCGGGATATGAGTCCACTACTGATTTCACTGGGTGCAGGCGTATTGATTGGCCTGCTGTATGCGCTGCTCAATGTCCGATCACCGGCACCGCCCGCGATTGCACTGGTCGGCCTGCTGGGTATGCTGCTGGGCGGCGCGCTGATGCATGCCTGGCTTCCGGCCTCCAGACCGGTGACCACGCTGCTGCAGCCGGCCGTTTCCGGCGATGCCACGTCACATCGGGTAGGCTAAAGATGATGAAATCTTACGCTATTTCTCTGATTGTCGGGTTGCTGGCCGGCGTAGTCTATGCCCTGATCGACGTTAACTCGCCGGCCCCGCCGGTGATTGCGTTACTGGGACTGTTTGGCATGCTGGTGGGTGAGCAGTTGATTCCACTGGGGAAACGCATCATTCGTCGCCAGCCGGTGACGCTGGCGTGGTTCCGCCACGAATGTGTGCCGAAAATCAGTGGCACACCGCCGCCGGGCGGCGATAAAGCACCCTAAGTTCTCGCAGACGGGAGGACTTTCAGAGGATAACTGCATGACGCTGTCACAGCGTATTGTCATTGTTGATGATGAACGCTCAGTCCGCAGTGGACTGAGTAATTTATTGCATTCTGACGGCTACACCACAGGATTATTTGAGTCGGGAGAGGCACTACTGGCCGATGACAATGCACTTTGTGATGCGAGCCTGTTGATTATTGATGTCGGGCTCAAAGGGATGAGCGGCTTCGAGCTTTTTACCCTTCTGAAACAGCGCCCCTCTCTGCCACCGGTCATTTTTATCTCTGCCGACCTGGAAGAGACCACCTTGTGGTATGCCATCGCGCTGGGCGCGCTGACCTTTTTCCGCAAACCGATTGAAGTTGATACCTTCCTGAACCTGATCCGCAGTGAACTGACGGCCGGGAAACAAGGCTAATCGATTCAGCCCCTGCCACGCTGCGTGTGACGGCGCTGCTGCCGGTCCCGGATCGTACCGGTATCGCGCCTGGTCGCGCCTGAAAATCACCTGTGCGGTAAAAGTGCACCGCTGCGGCGGGTCACCAGCCGCAGGCTGCCTCGCCTCAGCGGCGTCGGGTTTGGGCGATATTGAGCCGTTCTGCTGCCCGCACGAGATCAGACAATGAGCGCGCATTCATCTTTTCCATCACTCGCCGCTTGTGTACTTTGGCGGTAATTTCGCTAACGCCCATTTCAGCGGCGATCTGTTTGTTCAGCAGGCCGCTGATCGCCAGCAGCATCACCTCGCTTTCGCGTGGTGTCAGGGTCTGATGGCGCAGGGTCATCTCCCGTTTCTCCTGCGACGTCGCCATGTTCTGTTCAGCAATCCGCATCGCTTCGGAGACCGCCTGCAGGATACGGTCAGGATCAACCGGTTTGGTCAGAAACTCATAAGCGCCGGTTTTCATTGCCCGGACCGTCACAGGAATGGTGCCAAAGCCGGTTAAGAAAATGGTGGGGATGGTGTAACCGCGATCGATTAACACCTGAGCGACCTCAAATCCATCCGCGCCCGGCATATTAATATCCAGAATCAGGCAGCAGGGAAGCGGGGCAAAGTCGTGTGCCAGAAAATCATCTGCGGAAGAAAAAGAAATAACCTCGTAATTGTCTGAGCTGAGCAGATTGCTCAGGGCAGTGGTAACCGCGGCGTCGTCGTCAACGATATATACGATGTGATTCATAGAGATCTCATTCCAGCCAGTCAGAGAAGATTCACGTCTGGAGGATTTAATGTGATGAGCAGTTATTTCGTCTGTGCCTGTCAGCCACGGAAAACCGCCAGTGTTGATTGAATATTATCATAACAATTTTCATTATCATCTAATAATTACGTCATGGATGAAATTCAGATAACCAACTGAAAATAATGGTTAAATGATGAGCGAAAGCCGGAGTTCTCACCCGAATAATTGTGCTCTTCCAGCTAACAAGCCGTCATCAAAGCCGATTAAGACTGTCATCATTTCGTCATTTTTTTTAGGTCAGCAGAATAGTGCTGCCTGCAAAGCGAAATAATCCATAGCACCATTAACGGCCCGCAATTGTCAGGGCGAGGGTTTAATCGGGCATTCTGACAAAAAGAAGCAGCCGGTACGTCATTATTTTTTATTATGTCAGCGCGCGGCTGTGAGTGGCTGGTTTATTTGCCAATAAACCAGGTCCATTAATTCTTCATCTTAATCCCGCCTAATGGAACAATTAAGGACAAGGAATTTTTGCCAGCCAGCCGAGGCTCAGCCATCAATGCAGGTAAACGGCGGAAAGAGTCCGCCTCTGGCGGTGGTGCCATTGAGCAACAGTGCCTGTATAGTTACAACATACTATAAGTAATCTCAGTAACAGGATGAGCACCGCAGCCGTAAATGGTCGTAAAGGGAAAAATTCACTCCTGCTGCGCGTATCGGACCTATCCGTTTGTATAACTATCCATCTTCGACGCTGACCGGAATAATTGCTTCAGCCGGAAATAGCGCCGGCTGCGTTTCAGACACTTTCAGTGCAGAGGGCTTATGTGTGAGAAAGTAAGCAGTGAGGCGAAACCGCCTGCGCCTGACAGTCATAGCGTTAAGGCAATCGATGCCGTGGTCAGCGACATTCTGCCGTGGATTGAACAAAACCTGTTTGATGAACGGGTGCGGGTGAAAACCATCACCCGTAAAAGCGGCTACGGGCACTGGCATTTTCAGCGCGCCTTTCGCGACCGCACCGGTTACAACCTCGGGCAATATATCCGGCTTCGTCGGGTAATGCGTGCTGCGGTAGCGGTGATCGCCACCAACAAAAGCCTGCTGGATATCGCGGTCGAAAACGGCTTTAGCAGCCAGCAGAACTTTACCCGCACATTCCGTAAATATCTGCTCCTGACGCCAGGCGCATTTCGGGATCACTATGGACACGATCTGCCCGCCTGCGAACGTTACCTGGCCGAGCGGATCATTCCCGGCGCGGCGCCCTGGCTACGCGCTGCGCTGGCGGGGCATGAACATGGCACGGCTGTAAGCTGCGCAGCCTGATTGTCGCTGCGGTTCATGCGCGGGCACGTCGCTTTAACTTAATAAATCTAATCAAAAGAAACAGCTGCGTCGGTAGCGGCTGTCTGCTTTTCCCGCTTAGTAAAAAGTCATTACATTTTAAAAAAGTTTAGGATTCAGAGAGTAACCCCAATAAGCGTAGCGGTATCCGTGGCGTGGCTGTTAATCCTCACTAAGCTGAAGAGTCAACCCTATAAATACAGGGATATTTTTCGGCTGGAAGCTATTCGCAATGTCTTCATGAGGCTTATATGAGCGGAGAACACTGCACCATAATTTACAATGGTGAACGGTTAACCGGGTTAGCTGATCAACCCTTGATTGATTTTCTCGATGCGCAGGGAAAAAAACTGCCCCATGTCTGTTATCACCCGGCATTACCGCCTTTACAAAGTTGTGATGTCTGCTGGGTCGATGCCAATGGCGAGCGGGTTCGCGGCTGCACGTTGCGTACCCAGGAAGGATTAACGGTACAAAGCGAAGGCGAGGCGTTAAAAGCGGCGCAGCAGGAGGGGATGGATCGGATACTTAACCGCCACGAACTTTACTGCACCGTCTGTGAACATAATACCGGCGACTGCACGCTTCATAATGCGGTCGCGGATATGCATATTCCGATTCAGTATTACCCGCATCAGCCCAAGCCATACGCAAAAGATCATTCCAACCCGTTTTATACCTACGATCCTGACCAGTGCATTTTATGTGGCCGCTGCGTGGAGGCCTGTCAGAATGTAGAAGTGAATGAAACCCTGTCGATTGACTATACCCAAGCACACCCGCGTGTGCTGTGGGATGGCGGCACCGAGATTGCCGGTTCAAGCTGCGTCAGCTGCGGACACTGCGTCACGGTCTGTCCCTGTAACGCGCTGCTGGAAAAAACCATGCAGCCAGATGCAGGACCCTTTACCGCGATGGATGAGGGACTGAAGCGCCCGTTGATCGACTTCGTTAAAACGCTGGAAAACAGTATCGGCATGGAGCCGATTACCGGCGTGTCAAAAATTGATATGGCACTGCGCCAGGCTGAGATCAAACGGACCAAAACCGTCTGCACCTATTGCGGTGTGGGATGCAGCTTCGAAATCTGGACGCGCGATCGCCACATCCTCAAAGTGCAGCCGGTGGCTGAGGCGCCCGCTAACGGCATCTCCACCTGCGTCAAAGGCAAATTTGGCTGGGATTTTGTCAACAGCCCGGAACGTCTGACGACCCCGCTGATCCGTGAAAATGGGCGCTTCCGGCCCGCCAGCTGGGATGAGGCGCTGCAGCGCGTCGCGGAGGGTTTACGGCGGGTGGCAGAGCAGTATGGTGGCGATGCGATTGGTTTTATCGGTTCGAGTAAAGCCAGCAATGAAGAAGCCTATCTGACCCAGAAAATTGCCCGACTGATCTTCGGCACCAACAACGTGGATAACTCCTCACGCTATTGCCAGAACCCGGCGACCGAAGGGCTGTTTCGCACGGTAGGTTATGGCGGCGATGCCGGCACCATTCGCGATCTGCAGCAGACGGAACTGATCGTGATCGTTGGCAGCAATCTGGCTGAGAATCACCCGGTCATCGCTTCGCACATCAAGCAGAGCCACAAGCATCAGGGACTGAAACTGCTGGTCGTTGACCCGCGCCGTCATGAAATGGCCGAGCGTGCCGACCGCTACCTGCGAATCAAGCCCGGTACCGACCTGGTGTGGGCGTCGGCTATGGCCAGATATATGTTTGATCACGGCTATGCCGATCAGGCATTCCTGGCACAACGGGTCAATCAGGTAGAGGAATACCGTGCATCG
This sequence comes from Pantoea sp. USHLN298, assembly GCF_037149395.1. Lineage (NCBI taxonomy): Bacteria > Pseudomonadati > Pseudomonadota > Gammaproteobacteria > Enterobacterales > Erwiniaceae > Pantoea > Pantoea sp. USHLN298. The sequence continues at coordinate 303,167 of NZ_JBBCRO010000005.1, read as the reverse complement.
CTGGCTCCGTTTACCCTGGCCTATGCTAGCGAAATCTGTGGCCTGAGTCTGGATGAGCTGACCGCAGCAGCAGAGATGATCGGTCAGGCAGGCAGCGCCTGTATTCTGTGGGCAATGGGGATCACTCAGCATAGCCACGGAGCAGATACCAGCACCGCCTTATCCAACCTGCTGTTGGTCACCGGCAACTACGGTCGGCCGGGTACCGGCGGTTATCCGATGCGCGGCCATAATAATGTGCAGGGCGCCAGTGACTTTGGCTGCCTGAGCAATGTCTATCCGGGCTATGAAAAGGTCAGCGATGCCGCGGTGCGCGAGAAATGGGCGCGAGCCTGGGGCGTTGCGCCTGAGGCGCTGTCTGACCAGCCGGGCGCGGACAACTTTAAAATGGTGCAGCACGCCCATGAAGGAAAACTGCGCGCCATGTACATCACCGGAGAAGAAACCGCCTTTTCCGATGCGGATTCCACCAATGTGCATGAAGCCTTCAGTAATCTGGAGTTCATGGTGGTGCAGGACATTTTCATGAGCCGTACCGCGGAGTTCGCGGATGTGGTACTGCCGGGCTGCCCCAGCGTGGAAAAAGAGGGCACCTTCGTTAATACCGAGCGGCGCATCCAGCACTTTTCACCGGCGATGGCACCGCTCGGTGACAGCCGGCCTGACTGGCAAATCTTTACCGATCTGGCGGCGCGTCTGGGCCATCCGTGGTATTACCCGAATCCGGGCGCGATCATGGCTGAAGCCGCGGGTATTGCGAAAATCTTTGCCGGCGTCAGCTATGAGAATCTGGTCGGCTGGCAGTCGCAAATCTGGCCGGTCAGCGCCGACGGCGAGAGTACGCCACTCCTCTATACCGAACAGTTCCACTTCCCGGACGGCAAAGCGCGGCTCTATCCCTTGCAGTGGCAACCGCCGGCGGAACAGGAAGATGCGGAATACAATTTGCTGCTTAACAATGGCCGGATGCTGGAGCACTTCCAGTCCACTAATCAGACCGGCCAGGGCGGGCGTTTCATGTCGCTGTCACCGAACGCGTTTGTCGAAATCTCGCCGCAGCTGGCTGCCGAACGTGGTCTGACGGAAGGTGAATGGGTTCGGATTGCGTCGCGACGTGGTTCGATCGATGTGCCGGTGGTGATCACCGATCGCGTAGCGGGCAATGTGCTGTTTATGCCGATTCACCACGGCAAAGATGGCGTCAATACCCTGACCGGTGAACATCATGATCCGGACGTCAACACGCCCGCCTATAAAGAGGTCGCGGTAAACATGAAACGTGTGGAGCGGCGTATCCAGCCAAATCCTATACCGTTACACAATTTTCGCTATGGCAAACGCACGCCGCTGGATCACCTGCCGGTCGAGCAAAAATGGCAGCAGGCTGGCTATCGCGAACCGCCTGAACATGTAGAAAAACCGGAGAAATTCTGATGGCTGAAAGGATGAAATATCAGGTCACGCCGACCCGGACTGAACCCACTGCCAGAGAGGCGATGGACGAGTTGATTGAAAATCTGCATCAGCATGGTTTTCTGCGGCTGGCGAACGATCTGGTCAAGTCGAACAGCGAGGTCAGCAAGATCCTGGTGTCCGGTCTGAACCAGCCCGGCACCCAGAGTGCGTTGCAAAACCTCTCACTGCTGATGATGACCTTAGGCAGCGTGCCGCCGGAACGGTTTAATCATCTGCTGCTCGCCCTGCGGGATGCGGCGATGGCGATTAAACCGGCCAGAGAAGAGGCTAACAGCGGGAAAGCTGCGCCAGGCATCCGCGGCATTATCCGGCTGCTCAATGATGATGAACTGTGGCGTGGCCTGAGCCCGGTTTTATCGGCACTCAAGGTGTTCTCACGGCAACTCGACGGCGAAGAGCAAAAGCCGATCACGCGCTTCAGCGGTAAGCGCAGCCTGGAGTAACCGCGTCAGAGGGTGCGCTTATCGCACCCTCTGCGATTCAGGCCGGTTTATAGATCAGATGTCCGGCTACGCCACCGGCACCGCCATCTTTAGGATGGTGGATGCCGTCGCTCACCGGCACATCGGTAAAATCAAACGGTGAAACCCCCGCCAGACAGGCAACGTTAACGCCATACTGGTCAGGCTGTGAGCGGCTCTGATGGAAGGTATAAATGCCGCACACTGAACAGAAGTAGTGGCCAACCTGTTTGCTATTGAAGCGGTATTCGGTGAGCTGATCTTTGCCGCGCGTCACCTCGATTTCACGGGCAAATACCACCACAGCGCCGCGCATCCGACAGAACGAGCAGTTACAGCGCCGTACCGTATTAAATCCATCCTTCAGCGTTACGCTGAACGCCACTGCACCACAATGACATTGTGCTGACATCTCATTTTGCATGGTCAACTCCTGAACCGTCCGGACATCCGGATATAAAAATATAGGCCATGATGGTCTGTTGTGGGGAATACCGAATATTGCTTCGCCTGCCGCCGCATTGATTGCCAAAGCGTTTCATTTCTCCCACTGCTCTTGCTTTTTTACTGATCTGGATCGTGGTAAATCCTGAGCTGTCATGAAAAGGTGATTTACCTTCGGCCTGATAATAACGAGTAAGCAAGGAGCATGAATAACGATGGACACCACGACCTCAATATTGCCTGAGGGCATTGCGCTGACGCTTCGCCAGCCAGTCCAGCCCACAAAACATCCGGTCATCATTCTATGTCATGGCTTTTGTGGTATCAGAGAGATTTTACTGCCTGATTTTGCCGACGCCTTTACCCGCGCGGGTTTTGCTACCATTACCTTCGATTATCGTGGTTTTGGTGACAGCGAGGGTGAGCGCGAACGACTGGTGCCCGCGCAGCAAATTGCCGATATTCTGTCGGTTGTGAACTGGGCAAAACAGCAACCCGCGCTGGATCAAACAAGAATAGGCCTATGGGGAACCTCGTTTGGTGGATGCCATGTTTTTGGCGCAGCGGCTGATAATGCCGACATCAAATGTATCGTCAGCCAGCTTGCTTTTGCTGATGGCGAAGCCATTGTGACAGGGCAAATGGATGCGGCAGAAAAAGCGGCTTTCTCGGCAACGCTGGAGAAGATGGCAGAGAAACGCACCAGCAGCGGCAAAGAGATGTTTGTCGCGATTACTCGCGTGTTAAACGATGTGGAATCTAAAACGTTCTTTGAAGAAAATCGACAGCACTATCCAAAAATGGATATTAAGATTCCTTTTCTAACCGTCCGGGAAACACTGCTATATAAACCCGCACTCAATGCGGCAAAGGTTCAGTGTCCGACGCTGGTCGTTATTGCCGGTAAAGATTCGGTCAATCCGCCAGAACAGGGACGGGCCTTATTCGAGGCGATAGCCGCAACGGACAAAAAACTTTATGAAGTGACTGACGCACGCCATTACGATATTTACACGGGTGACTTTTTTAGGCAGGTTGTGCAGGTCCAGACCGAATGGTTTGCTGAACATCTGTAACCAGAACCTGATATCGACTCAGGCGAGTTGATCCCGGCTCGCCTTATTTTTCCGTTAACCCTTCCAGTTGCACCCAGCGCCGTCCCGCCACTACCGTGATGGCGATAATGGTGATGCCAGCAGCCAGATGCATCGAAAAATCGATCAGGTGCAGATGGGTATCATGGCAGAGTGACAGCAGCATCGAAGAGCTGAACGCGCTGCCGCAACCCGCCAGCGCGAGGCTTTTTGCGGGATGCAAAGAGCGTGTACGCTGTAAGGCAATCACCGATAACAGCATCATCGGCAGGCTGGCAGAGAGCATAAACAGATAGCAGTGTATTCCTTCACCCAGGCGACCTGCGCTCGCTGGCGGCACTGAAGAAGAGAGATTGAACAGATTCAGCGTCAGCCACAGGCCCGCCAGCAGCCATAACCGATACAGGCTGACCGGTTTTCTACCCGCAATACTCAGAGTAAAGGCCGCCGCAACGCTGCTGCCAGCAATGACAAACGCGAGTAGCAGAGCACTCAGGGCGACCGCCGCGCCAGGCTGTGACCAGTCGGTCAGCCGGGTATGAAACGCCCAACTGCTGAGCGCGCCGCAGGGCAGGGCCGCGGCAATCCAGCCGGCAACGCGCCAGGGCGTTGGCCAGACGCGCTGCACCGGCTTGACGGATTCGGTCAACCGATCAATCAAAGGGTCATGATTTCTCATGATTGTTTCCATATTTTCGTAGGTTAAGCATTGCGCGATGCAGCAGCGATTTCACCGCTGACACCGACTGATTTGTTTCCGCCGCCGCCTGCGCCAGACTCTGTTCACGCAAATGAACCGATTCGACAATTTCACGCTGACGCAGCGGCAGATTGCCTAAGTAACCAGTGAGTTCATCTGCTTCAGGGGCGCTCTCGGCACTTTCAGCTGGCTGATGATTCAGCGCATCCTCATCCTGTACTTCCTGCCGACGTCCCCGCTGACGCAGGGCATCTATCGCTCTGGCAGAGGTAATCGCGGCGACCCAGGGCAGGATGGGACGCCGCGGATCGTAGGTGTGCCGTACACGATGAATCGCCAGCAAAGTCTCCTGGATCACATCCTCGACCAGCGCAGCATCACTGATTTTTTTGCACGCTAAAGCCCGGATGGCCGGAACCATCGCTTTCAGCAACTGGTTATAGGCGTATTTATCGCCTTCCTGCGCGCGGGCCATCAGCTGTGGCCATAACTGCGCGCGGTTGTCAGTCTCTGGCATTCATTATCAGCGGGTTAACCGCCTGGCACGCTGCCAGCGTGTTGATTCATTATGGGATTCACGTTTTCTTGCCGTTCTCCGTTGCCTGATCCAGCGCTGAAATTACGATCCGCGGCGTCAGAACCTGCGGTAATACCACCGGTTTGCCGCCATTGGCCGGATAGACGACATAGAGCGGCAGTCCGCCGCGGCCAAAATCGCTAAGTGCCTGTTCCACATCCGGATTGTATTTGGTTGAGTCCGCCACCATGTAAATGGTGCTGGTGCGCGCCATCGCCGCTTTGACCGCCTGAGTTGACAGTGAGGTGCGATCGTTAACCTGACAGGTAATACACCATGAGGCGGTAAAGTTCACCAGAATCGGCTTACCCTGGCCTTTAATCGCATCAACATTCTGTGGTGACCAGGCGACCGCGGCGGCGGCCTGTGAAGCCTCTTCGCTTTGTGGTGCTGCGGCAAAACTGTTCAGATTCAGTAACGGCGGAACCACTAATGCCACGAAAAAGGCGGTGGCGAGGTGAAGCGCCCAGTGACGCTGACCCATCATACGGCGTTTCTGCGCCATGCCATACAGCCAGGCCGCGAAACTGAGTAACAGGCAGCAGATGAGAATAGCGGCCAGCGCCGCTGAACCCGCCTGACGCTCCAGCACCCAGATCAACCAGCCCACCGCACCGAGCATCGGGAAGGCCAGACCCTGTTTAAGGGTGATCATCCAGGCACCGGGTGCCGGTAAAATGCGCGCCAGCAGCGGGAAAAAGGAGATCAGAGTAAAGGGCGCAGCAAAACCCAGCGCCAGAGAGATAAAAATCACCAGGCTGACAATGGGCGGCTGAGTCAGCGCATAGCCAACGGCGCTGGCCATAAAGGGCGCGCTGCACGGTGTGGCGACAATAATGGCCAGCGCACCGGTCAGCGCCGATCCCAGCAGGCCGCCACGGTCACTGCCTACGCCGCCAACCCGTTGCACTGACAGTCCCACCTCAAACAGCCCGAGCAGATTCAGTGCAGAACCGAGCATCACCAGAATCAGCAGTGCGATCACCACCGGTGACTGCAACTGGAATCCCCAACCCACTGAAGCCCCTCCGGCACGCGCCAGTAGCAGCACCGCGCTCAGTGCGACCATCGTCACCACGACACCGAGCAGGAAGGCCAGCCCTTCACTGCGCGCATGGGCGGGCTGGTCGTGATGGCGAATCAGGCTCAGCGCTTTCAGTGAGATCACCGGAAAAACGCAGGGCATTAAGTTGAGAATAATACCGCCCAGAAAGGCGGCTGCAATGGCTGTCAGCATGATGAACCTACTCGGAAAGTGAGATTAAGCCGGATTGGCCTGACGATATTTTTTAACCGCATCCATCGCTTTCTGGATATGGGCATCAGGATTTTTGTCGGTATAGCTGAGCAGAATTTTGCCGTCCGGCGCAATAACGTAAGAGGTACGGTCAGAGAGTTTCTGGCCTTTCATCTCCATGGTGCTGTTATATTCTGCCGCCACTTTTGCGCCAGGATCGGCCGCCACGGTGAATTTATCCCGGCATTCCAGCTGCGAGAATTTTGCAATCTGATCGGTGTTGCCCGCGGTCACGCCAATGACGGTCGCGCCCTGTTTTTTAAATTCATCAGTTGCTTCGGCAAAGTCGTGGGCTTCCAGCGTACAGCCGGCGCTAAACGCGGCGGGGAAGAAGTAGAGCACCACGGGTCCTTTCTGCAACGCCTGTTGCAATGAGAAGGTGGTCGCTTTACCAGCCAGCGCGGCTTCCAGCTTAAAGTCAGGCGCTTTTTCACCGACCTGCAGGGCAGCCAGGGCGGAACTGACCGGGACGCTGAGCGCCATCAGGGTGGCAATAGCCAGGGTTTTCAGGGTGGTTTTCATCGGCATAGCTCTCTCTCCGTTAACAGGCAGGCGGTGTCGCCTGATGACCTTATTAACAGGTTCGCTGGCCAGCTGAAAAAGTTGCGGGTGAGTTTCATTATTTTTTTATTTTTAACCGGCCGGAAATCAAACCGCCTGAACAGGCTGAGTGGATATTAACCATCCTGAATGTTCCGGCTGCCAGCCGATTAGAAGCTGAATCGTGTAATGCTTTACTGTTTTCTTCACGCAAATGGCTGCAATAACTGTTAGCGCGTTCATCTTTGTGTGACTGAGCACGCATTAATGCGTCATTCTGATGAGCTTTTTTCAGCAGGTGAGACAGGTCACGTTTCTGTTAACGCGCAGCCCGTAGATTTCCCTTAAATCATGAAAAAACGATTCAGCAAAAGGGATAAATAATGAAGATAAAACTGGCGTTAACGGTACTGGCTCTGCTGGTTTCGGGTTCTGCAACCGCAAAAACCTGGGTGCTGACGAGTGCTGAACAGGGCATGGATAAAGGCAACTGGCAAATTTCCAGTAGTGAGCTGAAACTGTCAGGTAAGCCGTTCAGCATTGAACAGCAGGTGTTGCACGGCGGTAAGCAGGAAGGCAGTAAAATTCTGGTAATCAAAAGTCAGGATGGCCTGACTATTACGCTGAGCCCGACCCGTGGCATGAATTTATTGCGTGTTGAAGGGTTTGGCAGCCGTATGGGCTGGGATTCGCCAGTTAAAGAGGTGGTCAACCCGGCATTTATTAATCTGGAGAGCCGCAACGGACTGGGCTGGCTGGAAGGTTTCAATGAGATGATGGTGCGCTGCGGCTATGAATGGACCGGCCATCCGGTGACCGCCGACGGTAAAATTTATACGCTGCATGGTAAAGCCGGTAATACCCCGGTTTCTCAGCTGGAAGTGGAAGTGGCTGACGCGGCACCGCATGAGATTCGCATCCGCGGTTTAATCAAAGAGAGCACCTTTAAAAAAGCGGATCTGCAGACCCTGACTGAACTGCGCTACGTACCAGGCAGCAATAGTTTCAGCCTGCACGATGTGTTAACTAACCATGCAGATTATCCGCACGATTATCAGATCATTTATCACAGCAACTTTGGTACGCCGATTCTGGAAGAGGGTGCGCGTTTTATTGCTCCCATGTCAGGCATCAGCCCGTTCAACGATTATGCCAAAGCTGGTCTGAAAACCTGGCAAACCTATCAGGGGCCAACCAAAGGTTTTGATGAGATGGTGTTTAATGTCAAACCACTTGCTGATGATCAGCATCAGTCAGTCGCGGCGGTGGTGAATAAAGCCGGTAACCTTGGTGCCTCGATCCAGTTCGATACCCGTCAGTTGCCGGTGCTGTCGCTGTGGAAAAATACCGATACCCTGAAACAGGGCTATGTAACAGGAATCGAACCCGGCACCAGTTATGCTTATCCGGTCACCATTGAACGTGAGCAAAAGCGCGTTAAGCAACTGCAGCCCGGTGCCAGCACGGCTTTTGATCTGACTTATACCTTGCTGCACAGCAGTGAGCAGGTGAATGCGGTTGAGCAGCGGATCAAGACTATCCAGGGCGAGACAAAAATCGATGAAAACGCAACGCCAATAGCCAAAGAGTAACGGTACGATAAATAATCCCGTTAACGTCAGTGGCGGTTGCGGGATTTTTTTCTGCTGATATTCTGCGGTATTGATCAGCCAGTGTGGGCTGCCGCGCGGAGCAGATAATGAGAGGTTTATTATCAGATTTCGGGGACGCAATGATCTCTAAAGAGAATGCTGAGCACTATCAATGGGGAGATGCCTGTGACGGATGGTATCTGCTGAAGCGCCAGGATATGTTAATCATTCACGAAAGAATGCCGCCTGATAGCCAGGAGAAACGCCATTTTCACTCGATTTCACGCCAGTTTTTCTTCGTGCTCGACGGCGTGCTGACCATGGAACTCAATGGCGAGAAGCATCAGATTGCTGCGAGGCAGGGAATTGAAATTCCACCTGAAGCTAAGCATCAGGCGCGAAACGAATCCGATAGCGCAGTAGAATTTATCGTCATTTCCCATCCAACGACGCGCGGTGACCGCTCTGACTTAGCCGGACAGTAGTGGGACGGGCAGCAGGGACTGGGCGCGTGAGTCTGGCAACCTGCTGGCAATGCGTTTGACTGGGCTTATTTAACATAAGATAGATTATGCGCACCTAATGTGTTAGACCAATTTAGTAATGTCACTTTTTAGCCATTTAGAAATGTCCCTTTTTTTGGCATAAAGACACTAAGCTTTTGCGACTAACCTGACGCTCCAGGACCGATTAATCAAAGAGATGCGACTCGAGGACATCAGCTGTATCGAGAAAGCCAATGTCTGGCTGGACAGCTCCATCCTGGACTGCAACCGCCGCTTTGCTAAGGCCCCCAGGCAGAGCATCGCCTGGAAAAGATACCAGATACTGCGGATAATAGATGGAGCAGTATACTAACAGTTAATAACTGATAGTAATCCTGATGGAGATATGACCATGCCAACCAGCGTAGCGCTCAGTCCTTACTTCGAAGCGTTCATCCGTGAACAGATAGAAAGCGGACGATATAACAACACCAGTGAGGTGATCCGTGCGGGACTCAGGGCACTGGAAGAACGGGAGCAGCAGATGAAACTTGAATCACTGCAAAAAGCGGTCAGTGCAGGTATAAACAGCGGCGAAAGCAAAAGTGCAGAAGAGGTGTTTGGTCGCCTGTCACAGAAATACCGACGTCAGGCTGAAGGCGGTAAGGCTTAATGAAACTGGGTATTTCACCTCTGGCAGAACAGGATATGGAAGCCATCGGCGACTATATCGCGGAGGATAACCCGGTGCGTGCGATGAGTTTCACGGCAGAGCTGTACGCTGATAGCTGAATCACCGGTCATCTACAGAGAAAGGCCGGAGCTGGGGCAGAACGTCAGAAGCTGTGCTTACGGGCGCTACCTCATCGTGTTCAGGGTGCTTGATACCGAAGTCCGCATAGAGAGACTGCTACATGGTTCGCGGGATATCAGCGGACTGTTCGCCGCCGCAGCGCCGCCAGACAACCCGCAGCGTTAGCTGGTTCTCTGTGAGCCGGATTGTGCCGCGATCCGCTTTCATCGCGTTCCGTACCGCGCAGAAATGAATGGACGTGCAGCGGCTACGCAGCCTGCATTATGCACACCAGGCGTGTTAGCCTAAAAGTGATAAACCCCGTTTTCTCCTGCTTTATCGACTTAGCTTTATCGACTTAACCTGAGCAGTCTGTCCCGAGCGACAAAATACACTGATATCAATCAGGACCTGTTCCGGCTTGCGCTGTATAATCCATTGCATATCGAAATGTGAGGACATTATGACAAAGCGCTTTTGGCAGGTATTGATTCCGGTTTTACTGATACTCCTTCCGCTCAGCTCCCAGGCATCACGCCAGATAACCGATCAGATTGGCCGTCAGGTCACGATTCCCGATCGTGTTGATCGTGTTGTGGTGCTTCAGCATCAGACGCTGAACCTGCTGGTGCAGATGAATGCCACCGACAAAATTGTCGGCGTAATGGCGGACTGGAAACAGCAACTGGGCGATGGCTATGCCCGGCTGGCTCCGACGCTGAATCAGAAAGCGGCGCTGGGCGATCTGACGCATGTCGATCCCGAAAAACTGGTGGCGCTGCATCCGCAGGTGGTGTTCGTGACCAACTACGCCCCACAGGAGATGATCGACAGCATTAGCGCGCTGGGGATTCCGGTGGTGGCTATCTCGCTGCGACATGATCAGCCGGGTGAAAAGGCCAAAATGAATCCGACTCTCAGCGACGAGGAAATGGCTTACGACAAAGGTCTGCGTGAAGGGATTACGCTTATCGGCGAGATCGTCAATAAACCCGCCGAGGCGAAAGCGCTGATTGAAGCCACCGATCAGGGTCGTAAAATCGTCAGCGATCGCCTGAAGGATATTCCGGCTGAGAAACGTATTCGTGCCTATATGGCAAACCCGCAACTGACCACCTACGGTTCCGGTAAATATACCGGCCTGATGATGGCGCACGCTGGCGCGGTTAACGTGGCGGCGGCGACCGTGCAGGGATTTAAATCGGTGTCGATGGAACAGGTTATTGCCTGGAATCCGCAGGTGATTTTTGTGCAGGATCGTTATCCCTCCGTGATCGATGAAATCAACCATTCGCCACAGTGGCAGACCATCGATGCGGTTAAAAATCATCGGGTCTATCTGATGCCGGATTATGCCAAGGCCTGGGGTTACCCGATGCCGGAAGCAATGGGCATTGGCGAACTGTGGATGGCGAAAAAACTCTATCCGGAGAAGTTCCAGGATATCGACATGCGCAAGCGGGCTAACGACTGGTATCAGCGCTTTTACCGTACCTCATGGCAGGGAAGCGACTAATGCGCGTACTGGCGGCGGGCAGTCTGAAAAGCGTCTGGCCTGCGCTGATGGCGCACTTTCCACAACCCGTTGATACCCTGTTCGGTCCGGCCGGACTGTTACGTGAGCGCATTGAAGCCGGTGAACCCTGCGATCTGTTTGCATCGGCCAATAGGGCTCATCCCACGTCGTTGCTGGATCAGGGGCGCGCGCTGTCGATCGTCCCGTTTGCCAGCAATACGCTCTGTCTGACCGTTCGCAGCGATCTGCTGCACCCGGGAGACGACTGGCTCACCCTGCTCACCCGCAGAAATCTCCGGATAGCTACCTCTACGCCGGGCGCCGATCCTTCAGGTGACTACACGCAGCGGCTGTTCACCCTGATGGGTGACGCCGGGGAAGTGGTTCGCCAGCGGGCGATGGCCCTGGTTGGTGGCCGTGATACTCCACCTGTTCCACACGGCAGGCTGGCGGCAGAATGGCTCATTCGGGAGGGTAAGGCGGATCTGTTTATTGGCTATGCCAGCTATCGGAGCGCTCTGCGCCAGATTGCCGGGCTGACGGTGCTGGAGATTCCGGCGGTTTTTAACCCGCCAGCAGAATATGTTTGTGCGGTCATCACGCCTCAGGCAGAGGCGCTGACGGCGTTTTTAGCTTCGCCACTGGCGAAATCGGTGCTGCGGCAGGCCGGTTTTGGTGGTTAACCTCAATCCCGATAAGGCTGCGTCCTGCCGTTGCGGTAACATCCCGTCAGCGCAACGGCTGACAGAATATCAATCCTAAAGCGTGGTGAGATCGACTTTCAGGGTGTGGCTGATATGCTCAGCCTGTTCCCGGACGTTATCGCCCTCCCCGGTCAGCAGATAAGCAATCGCGAAGGCAAAATCAAAAACGGCACCCAGATCCTGCCCGCTGACCAGGTTGCCATCTTTTACTACTGGCGCATCGACATAGCGACCATCGGTGACATCCTGGTATGACGTTCCGGAGCTGACAAAGTGGCGACCTTTAAGCAGACCCTGTGGCGCCAGTACGCGTGCTGCCGCAGAACAGATCGGGCAAATCAGACGACCTTCCTGATCGTGACGGCGAATAAACGCGATCACCGCCTCATTTGCCGCGAGGTTTTTACTGCCATCCGGCCCGCCAGGAATAATCACCGCATCAAACAGCCTCTCCCGATTGTTTTCCAGCAGATCATCCGCCAGCACCTTCAGGTTGTGATAGCTGGTGACCTCTCTGGTGGACTGGCAGGCCAGCGTTACAACGTGAACGCCCAGCCGTGAAAGAATGTCCAGAGTGACGATGGCTTCGGCTTCTTCAAAGCCAGGCGCAAGCAAAAGAGCAACGTTCTTATCCATGAAATTAATCCTTTTTGCTGTAGATGAAATGTGATTCGGTGGAGAGGAGAATGAGAACCATCAAACCTAATCTGGCCGGGCAGCGGTTTTACTGATCCTTATCAAAACAGAGCACGTCGGCCTGAGATTTACATCAGGTGAAGATGGCCAGGTGCCCTGCTCTTGGCTAAAACTCTTCCGGCTCGCCGGGCAGCGGCTCAGTCAGTTCCTGCCCTTTTACACCGGCATAGGTAATTACCAGTTCAGCCGGCTGGTCGAGGGTAAAGCCCCGATGCGCACTGTTAACCGTTTCATTCAACGCCTGTCCGGCATGGAAAGTTTGTTGTTCGCCGCTCTGTTTATCTTCAACAATCAGGGTGCCGGAAAGAACAAACGCCGCATTGGGCATCGGGTGTGTATGCCAGGGTAATGAGGTATTGGCCGGCAGAGAGAGACGCATTACGGTAAGCTCCGGCTGTCCGGCCGGATAGCATTCAATCCTTTCGCCGTTCCAGGCCTGGCTGCTGCGCATCACTTCGACGGCGGTGACCTCTGAAGCGCTGCGGGTATCCTGTTTTGACATGGTTAATCCCGGTATTTAATCAGTGAAATCCAGGCGTCTGACGCCTGCTTTGCGCTCTAAGCATAGAATAAAAATGGTGATCTGCTTATCCATTCTGATAAGGCGGGTCGCCGACTTTCTGCCTTGATCGGAAGGGGCTTTATTGCCGCCATTGAGGGTGGTCATTCGGCGCGTAATAAATAACCCGCCTGAGTTGTTTAATTTATGAGCAGCAGGATGTTTTATGGTTATAAGTTATATCCCTCAGTCAGTACGCAACCTGGCGATTCTGTATTATCTTTGAAGCCATCTACTACCTGAGGGATTTCTGATAATGAAAGGTCTGTTTACGGCGTTACTTGCCAGTTCTGTTTTATTATTATCCGCCTGCTCAAAAGATGACGACAACAAAGTTAAAGTAGCGATTAATACCGGGCCGGATGAAGCCATCTGGCAGGTGGTAAAACAGGTCGCAAAAGATAAATATCAGCTGGATGTGGAAGTGCTTAACTTCAACGATTACGTCTTACCCAATGAGGCGCTGAATAATAAAGAGGTGGATGCGAACGCCTTCCAGAGTCTGCCTTATCTTGAAGATCAATCTAAAGAGCGCGGTTACAAATTTGCCGTGGTCGGTAAGACCTTTGTCTTCCCGATTGCCGCTTACTCGCACAAAATCAAAAACATCAACGAGCTGCAGGATGGTGCCACTATCACTATCTCTAATGAAGCAACGACTTTGGGACGTAGCCTGTTATTGCTGCAGGCCCAGGGCCTGATTAAACTTAAAGAGGGTGTGGGTTATTTACCGACCTCACTCGATATTGTTGAGAATCCAAAACATCTGAAGCTGGTTGAAGTCGATACGCCACAACTGACCCGGACGCTGGATGATCCTAACGTTACCCTGTCGATCATTAATACCAACTTCTCGGCTCAGGCTGGATTATCAGCACACCGCGATGGATTATTTATGGAGAGTGCCGCCTCACCTTATGTCAACGCGCTGGTTTCGCGCGAAGATAATAAAGACAGCGATAAAATTCAGAAGCTGAAGTCAGCGCTGCAGTCACCTGAAGTCGCTGCGAAAGCGGAGGAAGTTTATAAAGGCGATGCCATAAAAGGCTGGTAATCAGCATCCATTAAAATCGAAAAGGCCGCAGTGATGCGGCCTTTTTCTATTTTGTGTCAGGAACAAACGCACTGTGTTTATGACACGCTTTCGGCGGTAAAACCCATCAGGCTGCGGCACCTTTTGGCTGGGCAGAGACGTGGCCTGCCCACAGGCTGGCAACCCACTTCACGCCTTTAGCCGTGAAACGTGCCTGGGAAAAGGCATGCTGATTTTCGCCCACGCCGGAATGCAGCGTGAAATAACCGGCCTGCAGATGGTAATGCTGCGGCGTCAGTGTTCCTTTGGCGCGATACATGATATTGCGTTCCAGCAGGAACTGGCGAAATTCAGGTTCTTTCACTTTCAGCATCTTGCACAACTGGCGAAAACCCAGCGAATCCTCGACTTCGACGAAGTTATCGAAGAAGGCCGCCTTGGGGGCGGAAAGCGCCAGCTGCTGTTCAGCGGCCTGACGCTGCTCGAACTGCTCAGCCCAGGCACGAGCGGCTTCTGCCGGATTGGTAAAGTCAGGCAGATGCGTGGTTTTTTCGCGATCCTGCCAGCGGTCCAGCACTTCAGCGGTAAAACCCGGCGACAGGCGTGCCACGGCCAGCAATGAGTCACGTTTGTTCAGCCGGTACTCCTGACGCACTTCCCCTTCCCGCTCATAGTCATTAACAACGATCGGCTGCGACAGGCGCTGGGCGGTCTCCAGGCTTTTAATTAACCGCTTAACTTCTCCATGCGTGATGCCGGTCATCTGCGCCAGTTCACGGCTGCTCATTGTGACCGATTGTTCCAGTGATTTGAGGCTTTCAGTCGAAATCATCATGGGTTGACCCCTCACTAACTCTACCAATACCCAACGGGCAGTAGAATTATTATACAAACAACTGTTCAAATATCCAGTATTTTATTTAACCGATTGGTTAAAAGGAATCGATGACTTAAACGGGCAATTGAGTGGCATGCCGTAACGGCCTGAAGACACCGCGAGCTGAAGGATTATCGATCGCACTCACCGCAAGGCTACCGGCCAGCAAAAAAGGGCAGCGACAGGCTCGCTAACGGAAAAGAACCTGCAATTTCACCCTTAAGCGCTGTTAAATAAAGCAAGATCGTTAAAGACGGACGGGGTCTGTTTACATTACAGTATCATCGTAGCGCTCGAATCCGCTTTCGACGCTGCCCAGCGCCCCGGCTATGGGGCAGCAGGACAACCTGATTTGTCCGCCGCTGGGTATCTGACCGTGCCAACCCGCGGGCCATCAGAGGCTCGCCGACAGGGTGGAAAGCGTGGCTTTCCGGGCTAAAACTATTAATCCGGTGGCGCAGGATGTTGACCTGGCCCATTTCCCCGGATGTCATCTTAACTGGAGTAAGTCATGCAGCCGTTGAAAGTCGCCTTTATCAAAGCTAACTGGCATAGCGAAATCGTTTCCCAGGCCCTGTCCGGATTTGAGCAGGAACTGGAGAGTCGCGGGACGCCGTATGAGATCAAAACATGGGATGTTCCCGGCGCTTTTGAAATGCCGCTGCTGGCGCAACGTCTTGCGCAGACCGGAAAATTCGATGCCGTAGTCTGTGCCGCACTGGTGGTCGATGGCGGTATCTATCGCCACGACTTCGTTGCGCAGGCGGTAGTCAGCGGTCTGATGCAGGCTCAGCTGGCCACCAATGTGCCGATTTTCTCCGTGTCGCTGACGCCGCACAACTTCCAGCCAGCGCCGGAATTTATCGATTTCTACACTGAGCACTTCGTGAAGAAAGGCAAAGAAGCGGCGCGCGCGGTCAGCCAGATCCATGCCATCGAACTCTGATTGACGGGTCAATGCTGCGGCTCAGCCTGATTGCAAGCGCGGGGAGATAAAGATGGAAAATGCACGTCCGCCTTTGCCGCCGTTTAGCGTGGCGCAACAGGCTATTGAAAAAGTGCGTCTGGCAGAAGATGCCTGGAACAGTCGTGATGCTGAACGGGTCTCACTGGCTTATACCGCCGACAGCCAATGGCGTAATCGCGATCTTTTCATTACCGGCCGCAGGGAAATTGTCGCTTTTCTGCAGCAGAAGTGGCTACGCGAGCAGCAATACCGGTTGATTAAGGAGCTGTGGAGTTTTGATGGCAACCGGATTGCCGTCCGTTTTGCCTATGAATGGCACGATGCCCATCACCAGTGGTTTCGCTCCTATGGCAATGAGAACTGGGCGTTTGACGACAACGGTTTGATGATGCAGCGCTACGCCAGCATTAACGATCTGGCGATCCCTGAGGAGCAACGACTGTTTCACTGGCCTCAGGGTCGCCGTCCTGATGATCATCCTTCGCTCAGCGAGCTCGGCCTGTAAACAGCCTGTATGCAGATTCACCCAGCGGAAAGCCAGGCTTTCCGCTGCGCTCCCGATTCGCTGTTAACCCTGCTCGTCCGGATGTTCTACAAAGCTCGCCTTATTACGCGTGACGGTATAGGCCACTTTTTTGACGTCCTCAGGTGACGTTGTCACCTCTATCGGAGCAATAGTGACGCGCCCGAGCCCGAACAGAGTCGGAACATAACCGCCCACCTGATGCTTTCCTGCCGGAACATGCAGCAATTTGCTCTGACCATCAGGCAACTCACCCGCATCTTTGCCATCAACGGTTAAAAAGACATTAGAGCCATCATCTGCGCGGGTCTTGATGTGTGAGACATCAATCTGCGTAGGGCCAGCAGCAAAATCGGTGGCAGCATCAGTAGCGCCATGTCTGGCACAACCGGTCAACACAACGGCAGCCGTCGCAACGGCAAGTGTAAAACGATAACGCATTTGGCAGTCTTTCTCCTGGTCATTTGAACCGACTATTTTAGCGTTTTAGCCGGGGGATGAAAGGGAAAGAGAGCTCAGCATGCTCTTAAAAACGGGGGTTTTCGCTGTTTACATAAGCTGTTGTAGTCTGAGAAAACTTTACTGAGTAAATACACAGGCTTTTCCCGCGGGGATACCTGATCATTTAACCACCTGAACAGCCTAAGAATAACCCGCTTTTCAGGGCGAATAAGCGCAGCGTCAGGCGCGTAGCAGGCTGTTTTGTCTCAGTTCAACCCCTATCAATTTGCCTTTATGAGGTTCATAGTAGTTGTTCATCCCCGGTCAAGTCCGGCGGCCTTTCCCTCAGCAGAGGGCACGATATGCATTCTCATACTACTGAAACCATCTGTGCGATTACGGGTACCCATCCGGCGAACCTGAAACGCTGGATGAAACAGGGCTTATTATCTCCGCAGCACCCGCTGAAGCACTGGAGTGACGCACAGTTAAACGAAGTGCGCAGTCTGGTCGCGTTAACCGCAACCGGCGCCACGCTGCAGGAAATTAAACAGGGTCAGGATAGCGCATCCGCGATCATGACTTCGGGCTGGGCTGCGCGTAAAGGCGATATGTTGTGGCAGCTTGAATTTGGTACACCGCTGTCGCTATCGCGTCAGATGCATCAGATGTCCAGCGACTACAGCGGTGATGATTTTATCTATAACCTGTTACGTCCACTCAGCGACTGGCTGCGCGCCGACCGTCGACAGGGTGCCGGACGCCGGCTGGATCGTTTTCAGCAAACGGTGCAGCATCAGGCGGATAAAGTCATGCGCGCTTCCTCGCGCAGTGAAGAGTCCATTCCGCTGTTTCTGGAAGCGGTGAGCGTACGCGACGAAACCGAAATCTGGATTGAAGCGATCCGGCTTTCCGCGATGGGCTTCGACGTCGATATTGCCTCGCATGTTACCGGCCAGCCGGCGATGAAAACCGATCTGCATCAGCATCACATCATGTGGTGTGGCGCGGGCATCAGCCAGACGATGCAGGACTATTTTGAACAGCAGCGCCAGGCGGGCAATCCGGTGATGCTGAGCGGCCCGGACCGTAACCTGCACTATATGATGCAGGCGAAAACCTCTTCTGCTGCCTGACTGCAGGCAGCCTTCTCCTTTCTTTCCTCCTTTTCTCTTCCCGTCTCTGGCAGATATTTTTTTCGGTTAAGAATCTCTTAAGCTGGCTGCGTATACTGACGCAACCACACAGACTCATTGACGAGACGATTATGAAAAAAACGTTGCTTGCCCTTAGCTTCTCCCTGTTGCCTTTCACTTTTACTGCGGCTCATGCCGACAGCTCTCTCACCGGTTGTGCCGCGAAGAAGCAGGAGATTGAAACTCAGCTCTCTTATGCTCGCCAGCACAGCAATACGCACCAGATTGCCGGTCTCGAAAAAGCGCTGAGTGAAGTGAATGCGAACTGTTCTGACAGCGGACTGTTGCAACAACGGCAGGAAAAAGTGGCAGAGAAAAAGGCTAAAGTTCAGGAGCGCGAACAGGAACTGGCAAAAGCGCAGGCGGAAGGCCGTAGCGCCAGTAAAATCGAAAAGCGTCAGCAGAAACTGGCAGAAGCACGTCAGGAACTTCAGGAAGCTGAACAGGCACTGCAGCAGTAATTTTATCGGGCCAGCTGCACGGCTGGCTCGCGATATCTCCCCCTTTCATTTCTCCGTTATTTTCCCCACAGCGACCGGTAAGCGCTAATTACCTGATAATGCTTCGCTATCCTGACCTGACCCATTACTTAATGTAATCCTTTAATTACTTATTCTCATGCACTTAATTGGTGCAGCAAAGTCAATATCGACTGGATCAATTATTTAACTTTTTGAAGGCCTTCAAAGATCTGAAAAATGGTGATATTTGCTGATTTATGCAGTCACTATGCGCTCACCGCGCATGATTATTCGCCTATGGCACTGCTGTTTTTCGGATAATTATTCACTGATTTTGCCCCAAAATGGCGCAACTGCCTCCCTGTACGAGGGTGGCTCCACATCTTATTTGTTTCAGGAGTGTTAGATTATGTCGGCGCGCTACAACGCGCTCTACTTTCCCGGCTCCACACAATAAATAACTTCATTAAGAAAGGTTTTTTATGGATAAGTTATCTTATGCGTCTGAAAGCAGTACATCTGCCTGGTCCACCTACTTACAACAAATCGACCGGGTTGCGCCCTATTTAGGCGATCTTTCACGTTGGATAGATACTTTGCGTCATCCAAAACGTGCATTAATTGTTGATATCCCTCTGCAAATGGACGATGGCTCAATCCGCCATTTCGAAGGCTATCGCGTTCAGCACAACCTTTCACGCGGTCCGGGCAAAGGCGGCATTCGCTATCATCCGGATGTTGATCTCAACGAAGTGATGGCGCTCTCCGCCTGGATGACCATCAAGTGTGCTGCAGTTAACCTGCCCTACGGTGGTGCCAAGGGCGGCATCCGCGTTGATCCTTTCAAACTGTCCGACGGTGAACTTGAGCGACTGACTCGCCGTTATACCAGTGAGATCGGCATCATCATCGGGCCACAAAAAGATATTCCTGCGCCAGACGTCGGCACCAACAGCAAAGTCATGGCGTGGATGATGGATACCTACTCCATGAACCACGGCACAACGATTACCGGCGTTGTCACCGGCAAGCCGATTCACCTCGGCGGCTCACTGGGTCGTGAAAAAGCCACCGGCCGCGGGGTGTTTATCACCGGACGCGAAGTGGCACGCCGTGCCGGTATTGAGATTGAAGGCGCACGCGTTGCGGTTCAGGGTTTTGGTAACGTGGGTAGCGAAGCGGCCCGCCTGTTTGATGAGGCTGGCGCACGGGTTGTGCTGATTCAGGATCACACCGCCACGCTGCTCAACACCGATGGCATCGACATGGCCGCCCTGACGGAATGGCAGATTGCTCACAAGCAGATTGCTGGCTTCCCCGGCGCGCAGGCGATTGAGAAAGAGGCGTTCTGGACCACAGAGATGGACATTCTGATCCCGGCGGCGCTGGAAGGTCAGATTACCCGTGAACGAGCGGAAGTCCTGAGCTGCAAAATCGTGCTGGAAGGCGCCAACGGTCCCACCTATCCCGACGCTGACGACATGCTCGCGACGCGCGGCATCATCGTGGTACCGGATGTGGTCTGTAACGCCGGCGGCGTCACGGTCAGCTACTTCGAGTGGGTACAGGACATGGCGAGTTTCTTCTGGAGCGAAGATGAAATTAACCGTCGCTCTGACAAGATCATGACGGAAGCGATGGTCCACGTCTGGGAGAAAGCCAAAGAGAAAGATTGTTCACTGCGCACCGCGGCTTATATTGTGGCCTGTGAGCGTATTCTGATGGCGCGTAAAGATCGCGGTATCTATCCGGGCTAATCTGTCGGGCGCTGCTCTCAGGCAGCGCCCGGTTCACGCCTGCTTCATTAACACCTGAAACTGGGGATTAAACTCATCAAAGATCGGTAAGGCGGCCGCGCCCAGCGCAGCGGTATCACTGCCGGTCATGCCGGTTTTCAGGCGCATCGCATTCAGATAGCGTCCGCGCACCGACTGATAAAGCGGCGGCAAACGCTGCACCATCTGCTCCAGTAACGGCGCAGGCATCATCCCGCCAATAATCACTGCCTCAGCATCAAAAACCGACTCCAGAATATTGATCGCCTGCCGCAGCGGAACCAGCACGCTGTCAATCCACGCGGCAAAACGTGCGGGTTCGATCTGCAACAGATCCTCTGGTAGCGCGCGCATCGGGTCCAGCCCGCAAAATTCGTAGGCGGCCTGCAGCGAGACGTAACGCTCAAGGCAGCCCTGATTGCCGCAGTAGCAGTCGCGCCCACCCGGTTCGACTACGATGTGCCCTATTTCCCCGGCGTTGTGAGCGTGCCCGGTATAGATATGACCGTCGGTGAAGATTCCCGCGCCCAGACCGGTGCCGATGTAGAGATAGATAAAGGAGCTGAGCTGGCGTGCCACACCGTGAAAGCGCTCGCCGATGGCGGCGACCGTGGCATCGTTCTCCAGCGTAACCGGCAACCCGCTGAGGGTTCTGAGTTCGGCTTCAATATCAACCTGCTCCCAGCCGTTCAGCGTTGTCGGACCTACCGAAGAAATGCCTTCAACGCCAAATGGCCCCGGCATCACCACGCCAATACCCAGCACCTTTTGCCACTGCGCGCCGAGAAAGGTGCGCATCTCATCCAGCACGCCAGCAATGCGCGCCAGGGTGGCAGCGGGCTGGGGCTTTTGCACCATGATGAGGCGGCGCAGGTGCACTTCACCGCTAAGATCGACCAGCACCAGCAGCAGCGTCTGATGATCGAGATGAATGCCAATCGACCAGGCGCTGGTGGGATTCAGCGTCACCGGAATCGAGGGCTGACCGCGCCCGCTGCGGCGCGGCTGGCGGCTGGTCAGCAGTTCTGCCTGCTCCAGTTCCGCCACGATATTGGAGACCGTCTGCGGCGTCAGCGCTGTCATGCGCGCCAGTTCAGCGCGTGTCAGCTCGCCATGCAGACGAATGGCTTCAATGACCACGCGTCGATTGTGCGCCCGCGCATGTTCAAGGTTAGTGCCCGAGGTTTTCATGTTGTTTTCCATTTCAGCGGGACCGACAGTATTAGTCCCTGAAGCGGTGCGGGCAAATAATATCTTTGATCCTGCACACAAATTCATGCCAACAGGATAGGCAGTTATGGTGTAAAAGCGCAGTCTGAGTTTCAGCGTTGTTACGGCATTGTTTCATCTGGTCCATCGTTTGTGGCACGCCGTTTGCTTATTCCTTTTCAGGTCAGTGCATTTACTGCGCCAGATTACGCCCCCGATTAAATCAATCAAATTGATTTAATTAATCGACATCCTGTTGCTGCAAAGTGGAGAAGATCATGTCACAGCGTTTTAATCCTCAACTCAAAGCGGGCGTTGCCGCCCTGCTGATGCTCAGCGCCGGCAGTGCCGTTGCGGCCAGCCAGATCAATGCCCTGTTTATGACGCAGGCGGCCTACAGCGAAAATGATATTCGCGCCATGACGCAAAATTTCCAAAAGCAGCATCCGGACGTCAGCGTCAATCTGGAATTCGTGCCGTATGAAGCGCTGCACGACAAAATTGTTGCGGCGCGTGGTGCCGGCGGCAACGGCTATGACGTGGTGCTGTTCGATGCCATCTGGCCCGCTGAATTTACCCGTTTCGATCTGCTGCAGGATGTGAGTGCCCGAATTACTCCGGAAGAAAAGGATAAGGTCTTTCCTGGCGCGATGAACACGGTGATCTATAAAGGCAAAACCCTGGGGATGCCGTGGATTTTGGATACCAAATATCTCTACTACAACAAGGCGATGCTGAGCAAAGCGGGCATCACCACCCCGCCACAAACCTGGCAGCAGGTGCTGGATGACGCAAAAATCATTAAGCAGAAAAAGATCGTCAACTATCCGCTGGTCTGGAGCTGGTCGCAGGCTGAAGCGCTGGTGTGTGATTACACCACGCTGGTATCGGGCTTTGGCGGGCAGTTCTATCAAAACGGCAAGCTCAACTTCTCCAGCCCGGCGTCGCTTAAAGCGCTAAACCTGATGAAAAGTTCGCTCGATGACGGGCTGAGTAATCCGGCCTCACGCGAGTATCTGGAAGAAGATGTCCGTAAATCCTTCTCCAACGGCGATGCAGCGTTCGCGCTGAACTGGACCTACATGTACAACATGGCGAACGATCCGAAGCAGAGTAAGGTGGCGGGCGACGTCGGCATCATGCCTGCGCCAGGTGATGCACCGGGCCAGGCGGGCGGCGTCAACGGATCAATGGGGCTGGGTATCGCTAAAGGCAGCACCCATCCGGAGCAGGCGTGGCAGTACATTCAGTACATGACTTCACAGCCGGTACAGAATCAATATGCCCGACTCAGCCTGCCGATCTGGAAATCCTCTTATCAGGACCCGGCGGTGCAAAAAGATCAGGAGAGTCTGATCGCGGCGGCTGATAAGTCACTCAACGTGATGCTGTCACGTCCGGAAACCGCTGACTACTCCCGTCTGTCGAACCAGCTTCAGCAGCAGTTGCAGCAGGTGTTACTGGGTAAAACCACGGCCCAGGATGCAATGGCGGCGGTGGATAAAAGCGCTGCGCGCCTGCGTTAAGGAGTCATGATGCTGAGTTTGCGTCAACGCGAACAGCGTCAGGCATGGGTGCTGCTGGCACCCATGCTGCTGGTGATGCTGTTGCTTACCGCCTGGCCTTTACTGCGCACCATCTGGCTCAGTTTCACCGATGCTGCGCTGATTGGCAGCGGTGAAACGCCAGGCTGGATCGGACTGGAAAATTACGCCTATGCGCTGAGCGATCCCGATTTTCGGGCGTCGATTGGCCGTACGCTCTACTTCACCGTGGTCTCCGTCACCCTGGAGGGGATCATTGGTGTGCTGGTGGCGCTGCTGCTTAACCAGAAGTTTGCGGGTCGCAATATCCTGCGGGTGCTGGTGATCCTGCCGTGGGCGCTGCCGACCATCGTCAACGCCATGATGTGGCGGCTTAACTTTAACCCGGACTACGGCAGCATTAATGCCTTGCTCACCCAGCTCGGGATCATTGACGGTTACCGCAGCTGGCTGGGCTCACCGGATGCCGCGCTCAATGCGGTGATGTTCGCAGATATCTGGAAAAACTATCCGCTGGTAACGCTACTGGTGCTGGCTGCATTGCAATCGATCCCTGAGGATCTGTTTGAAGCGGCCAGGCTGGATGGTGCTTCCGCCTGGCGTCGCTTCCGGGCCATCACCTTTCCGGCAATTGTCGCCCCGCTTGGCGTCGCGCTGGTCCTGCGCACCATTGATGCCTTTAAGATCTTCGACATTATCTACGTGATGACGCGTGGCGGACCGGTGGACAGCACTAAGACCCTGAGCTTTTTCGTCTATCAGGAATCTTTCAGCTATCTGCGAGCCGGCAGCGGTGCGGCCTATGCCATGCTGATGACGTTGATGTGCGCCCTGCTGATCACCCTGTATCTGCTGATGTTATGGCGTCAGCGCCGCCGGAGCTCTGCTTATGAAAACTAAACTGCGGCGGGTGTTGCGCTATGCTGCGGCGCTGCTGGTGGCGATCAGCATCCTGGCCCCTATGGGCTGGCTGTTCCTGATGAGTGTCAGTTCGGCCAGCGATCTGTCGCGTGTTCCGCTGGAGTGGCTGCCACGGCAGTGGGATTTCAGCCGCTATCACGGATTGGTTTCGCTGGCCCCTGACCAGCCGGGCAACATCTTTCTGCACGCGCTGGGTAACAGTCTGCTGGTCGCCAGTGTGGCGACAGCCATCTCGCTGCTGCTGGCGATTCCGGCGGCCTTCAGCTTCTCACGTTACGCGGGTCGCGACGGCTGGCTGTTTGGCGCACTGGCGATATACATGGTGCCGCCGGTCGCCTTTGTGCTGCCGCTCTACTTCCTGCTGCAGCAATTGGATCTGCTCAATACCCGGCCAGGCCTGGTGATCGTCTACTGCTCGCTGATCCTGCCGTTCCTGACCTGGATGCTGAAGAACCAGTTTGATTCGCTGCCGCGTGACATTGAACAGGCTGCACGCCTTGATGGTCTGCGTTTCTGGCAGGTGCTGCTGCGTATAACCCTGCCGCTGGCAAAGCCGGTGCTGGGCGCGGCTGCACTGTTTGGCTGGCTGCTGGCGTGGGATGAATTTTTCTATGCGCTGCTGTTTACCAGCAATATTGCGGCCCAGACGCTGCCGGTCGCCATTGCTGGCTTTACCGCCGGACGGGCCACCGATGACGGGCTGATCGCCGCTATCGGCATTCTGGCCTCGGTGCCGCCACTGTTTATCGCCATCTGGCTGCAGAAGACGCTGGTTAGCGGTCTGGCCAGCGGCGGAAGTAAGGGATAACGATGCTAAACACGACTTCATCCACGCTTTACGTAGTGGGCAATATTAATGTGGATTTGATCATGGGCACGCTCAGCGACTGGCCACAGCGCGGTACCGAAGTGATGCTACAACACAGCGAGCTGCGTCCGGGTGGTTCCGCCGGTAACTGTGCGCTGGCGCTGGAAGCGATGCAGGTGCCGCACCGTGCCATCGCCAACCAGGGCAATGATGGATTCAGTCAGTGGCTCGCCGGTCACTTTCCGCATAGTGCGGCGCACTGGCCGCGTTATGCCTGCGAAACCTCGCTGACGGTGGGCGTGACGCATCCTGACAACGAGCGCTCATTTATCAGCAATTTTGGACACATCACGCAAATGACGGCTGAGGATGTGCTGAAACAGCTGCCCGCACAGGCCACACCGGGCGATATTGTGCTGCTGTGCGGAACCTTTCTCTGTCTGGAACTCTATCAGGCCTATCCGAGGCTGCTGGCGGCGTTACAGCAACGAGGATTTACGGTAGCGGTCGATACTGGCTGGCCGCCCGCAGGCTGGAGCGACGATCTTCGCCACCAGGTTCATCGCTGGTTAGCCGATTGCGACTGGCTGTTGCTGAACGAGGTCGAAACGCGCGGCCTGGCCAACGATGCCTCACTGGAACAGAGCGCGGCGCAACTGGCATCCCGGCTCAGTGGACGCGGTGGCTGTGTAGTGAAAAGCGGCGCAGACGGCGCGCGACTGTGGTCTGCCACTCAGACGCTGCACGTGGCGGCACAACCGGTGACGGTGGTCGATACCATCGGTGCCGGAGACAGCTTCAATGCCGGATTTCTGGCAGCGTTGCTCTACCGTCACGCGGCGTCGACGGCGCTGCGCTGGGGAATTGAGGTCGCTTCACAGGCGATCAGCAGCTCGCCGCGCCGCTATCCCGGCTGGCAACAACTCCAACTTTCAAACGAGGTGCGCTAATTATGGCCAGTGTTGAACTTGTACAGGTGGCGAAGCGCTACGGTAAGCAGAGTGTGCTGCACCCGCTGGACTTAACCATTCCCGATGGCAGCTTTACCGTGCTGGTCGGTCCTTCTGGCTGTGGTAAATCGACGCTGTTGCGCTTACTGGCGGGTCTGGATAGCGTCTCTGACGGCGCGATCATGCTCGATAAAAAACGCATCAACGATCTCGATCCCGCCGACCGCGATATCGCAATGGTGTTTCAGAGCTATGCGCTCTACCCGCACCTGACGGTCGCCGAGAACCTGGCGTTTCATATGCAGGTCAAAAAGGTGGCGCGCGACGAGCAGAAGAGCAAGATTGCCCGCATTGCCGGGATTCTCGGCATCGGCCAGCTGTTGCAGCGGTATCCGCGGGCGCTCTCGGGCGGCCAGCGGCAACGCGTGGCGATGGGACGTGCAATGGTGCGCAATCCGCA
Source organism: Pantoea sp. USHLN298 (assembly GCF_037149395.1). Taxonomy (NCBI): domain Bacteria; kingdom Pseudomonadati; phylum Pseudomonadota; class Gammaproteobacteria; order Enterobacterales; family Erwiniaceae; genus Pantoea; species Pantoea sp. USHLN298. Next base: position 277,068 of record NZ_JBBCRO010000005.1, on the reverse strand, counting down.
GGTGTTCCTGTTCGATGAACCGCTCTCCAACCTTGATGCCCAGTTACGCATGGAGCTGCGTGCCGAGATCAAATCGCTGCATCAGCGCTTTAAAACCACCATGGTGTATGTAACGCACGATCAGGTCGAGGCGATGACGCTGGCCGATCAGATTGTGGTGATGAAAGATGGCGTTATCGTGCAACAGGGCGCGCCGCTGGCGATCTACGATCGTCCGGTGAATACCTTTGTGGCCCGGTTTATCGGTTCGCCGCCGATGAATCTGCTGGATGCGCAGTTCCAGCCGCGTGACGGCGAGCCGGGCGTGCTCTGTGGTCAGCAGTGGCTGCCGCTGCCGTCACGCTGGCACCGTGCGGCGCGTGAGCAGGCGGACCAGCCGGTGACGCTGGGCGTTCGCCCTCATGACCTGATCAGCGCGCCCGATGGACAACCGGCTGATGTCGGTATCGTCGAAATTACTGGTGAATCGACACTGTTACATCTGAACTGGCAGGGTTTTGCCCTGCATATGCAGCTGAGCGGGCGCAGTGACGCGACGCCGGGCGGTACGCTGCCGGTGACTGTAAATCCCGACAAGATGCACCTGTTCGATGCGCACAGCGGTGAGCGCCTGATCGAACAGTAACCCACAAAAAACCCGCCATCAGCGTAATGCTGATCAGCCAGGGTTAAATGTGCAAAGGCTGTCACGGTCAAATGTGGCAGCTTTTTTTTTGGGCGAGCGTGCCGGAGTGCGGGCCTGAGCACCTCTGCTGCTGCCTGGCCGTCCTCTCGCCTCAGCGCTGCGGATAGCCCTTTCAGCAGCAGAGGCGCTCAGGCCTCTATCATCGTGCCCTTTTTAACAATACACACTGTGAAGTTTCAGAGCGGCACCAGACTGCGTTATCACCTGCCGCTTAACTGACTGGCATTACGCCATCGGCGGGTTTTTCTCTTATCAGACACCCAGACGGGTTAAGCCAGGTGGAACTGCTCGACCGTCTGCGCCAGCTGCTGCGCCTGGTCTTCCAGCGAACTGGCCGCAGCCGACATCTGCTGGACCAGCGCGGCGTTCTGCTGGGTCGTGCCATCCATTTCGTTAACCGCAATCGTCACCTGGGTAATGCCGCGCGCCTGCTCATCAGAAGCGGAAACGATCTCCCCAATAATGCCCTGCACTGAATTGACCGCCTGTGTCATCTCCTGCATGGTCTTACCGGCATCATTCACCAGCCTTACCCCGCTTTCGACCCGCACGCTTGACTCTTCAATCAGCGCGGCGATCTCTTTCACCGCACTGGCGCTGCGCTGCGCCAGGTTACGGACTTCAGATGCCACCACCGCAAAGCCGCGTCCCTGCTCACCCGCGCGCGCGGCTTCTACCGCGGCATTGAGCGCCAGAATGTTGGTCTGGAAGGCGATGCTGTTGATCATGGTGGTGATGTCGCCGATCTTCTTAGAACTGTCATCGATCTGCGCCATCGTCTGCACCACCTGGCCCACCAGCGTGGCACCGCGACTGGCGATATGAGTGGCATTTTCTGTCAGGCTGGTTGCCTGCTGGGCATTATCGGCGTTGAGGCGGATGGTGGCGCTGATCTGCTCCATACTGGCTGCGGTCTGTTCCAGAGCGGCTGCCTGCTGTTCGGTACGGGATGCCAGGTTAAGGTTGCCGCTGGCAATTTCGCCCGCGCCCTGACGCACCGATTCACTGGCATCTTTAATCTGGCCGACAATACCCCGCAGCTGGCTTTGCATCGTCTGCAAGGCGAAGAACAGACTGCTGCGGTCGTCGGCTTTGACCGCAATCGCATTGTCGAGCTTGCCCTCCGCCACGGCCAGCGCAATTTTGGCCGCTTCGGCCGGCTCGCCACCAATCGGGCGTAGCACTTTACGGCTGAACAACATGCCCAGCACCGCGCCGACCAGCAGAATGCTGACCACCATCAGGCCAATGGCCCAGCTGAGCTGCCGGTTAGCGGCGGCCATCACCTGACTCACCGGCGCCACCACCCCGAGATACCAGGGTTTATCGCTGTCGCCAATCACCACCGGTTGCCAGGTCACTAACGCCTCTTCGCCCAGCACCGCATCAAAATGCTGCATCACCCGTGAACTGAAGTGATCGCTTTCCCCTTTCCACGGCTTGCCCGCCTCCTCTTTCACTGGCGAAGAGACGACCTTTCCGCCATTCGAAAGCAGCAGTGCATAGCCGCTGCCCTGCCAGGGTTTGATCTGATTAACTTTCTGTTGCAGCGAAGCCAGTGAAATGTCGGAGGTCACAATGGCTTTTAAGGTGCCCTTATCGATGATCGCCGCCGCCACCGAGGTTAACAAGGTGGGTACGCCGTTATAGGCGTAGCTGTAAGGCTCGATCAGGGTATCTTTTTTCGACTGCTGCGGTATCTGGTAGTAGTCACCCTGGCCCGGAGTCAGGATGGAGAGCAGCGGATGCATGGCGTAATGACCGGCCTGATCGCGATCCACAAACCAGGCATAGCGACCCTGCGGGGCCTGTCCCGGCTGGTTAACAAATTCGGCATCGCGACCGTCGAAGGCGTTTGGTTCGAAGATGACTGACATCGACAGATAATCAGGATTGGCGCGCAGTGAATATTCCATGATCTTATCGACCACTTTACGATCCGTAATGCCTGCCTGCGGTAAGGCGATCAGGCTTTGTCCCAGATGGCTGGCCACATCGCGCGCATGACTCAGCTCCTGTTGCACCTGTAAGCCGCGGCTTTGCGCGATTTGCTGCAGATATTTTTCCGCCAGCGCCTTCTGCTCTTTACCGGACTGCCAGCTCAGAACACCGATCGTCACGCTAAATCCCAGCATAATGGTCAGGCCGCCGGTAATAAGCATCTGCGCCCGGGTACTCATCTTCTTTTTATCGTTTAACTGACTGGCCATATTGGTTCCCCTGGAATTTACCTTTTTGCGACCTCCTTGTGGTTTACGTGCTCCTGAGATCATCTATCGGCGCCGTTTTTTTGAACTTTAACGGCGGCTTGGGGAACGTCAGATGAGGTAAAGCCGGCGAAGTTGATCCTCAAAGGGTTCTGACTTCAGCAATGAATCCGTTTTTTTTGATCTGCAGCAATATCGGCCGACGCAACTACTGTCAGTTTATGTAAACAGACGTTGTCGTCCCTTATCATCGTGGAGAGAAATCAATGGCCGGTAAACTTGGATTAGCAGGCGGAATGATTATCTGGTTAGCGTATGTTGCCTGGATCGTGCATTACTATTCAGACACCTTTTTGCAGTTCTCCCGCTAAACAGACAGGACCTTCGGGTCCTGTTTTCTTTTCTGCCTGACTCCCGCATCGATTGTCTTCTGAGCCAAAAATTTGCTACTATTGACTCATTATGTGAGCCGATTAAAAGATGCTATTCGGCTCGTTCACCCGCAAATGAGCCGAATATGACCACAGAATGGATCTGGCAACAGGCCGACTGGCCACAGTTCTACTGGCAGGAGGCTGTGCTGCTGCCTCGCCTGCGGCAGCTGCAACAGCAGCGAGGCGTACTGCTGGGCCGGGCCAGCCTGCAGGTCAGTGATGAACAGCAAACGCTCGACACTCTGCTCAGCAATATCCTCTCCTCATCCGCCATTGAAGAAGAACGGGTAAACGTACAGTCGGTACGTTCATCTCTGGCGCGCCGCTTAGGCGTGACCGAACAACAGCCTTATCCGGTTTCGGATCGATCGGAGGGACTGGCGGCGATGATGCTGGATGCGATCAACAACCGCAGCCAGCCGCTCACGCTGGAGCGTCTATGCCAATGGCATCGCTGGCTGTTTCCTGCCGATGAGTGGTCGGTGCAGCGTCTGAGCGTCGGTACGCTACGCGGCAGTGAGCCAATGCAGGTGATCTCCGGACGGATCGATCGCCCAACGGTGCATTTTGAAGCGCCGCCGCGCAGTGGACTGGAGCCACAGCTGACGCAGTTTATTGACTGGTTTAACCGCAGCGAGCAGGACGTCATGCTGGACCCGCTGCTGCGCGCCGCCATCTGCCATCTCTGGTTTGTTACCCTGCACCCGTTTGATGACGGTAATGGCCGCATTACGCGTGCCTTAACCGATCTGGCGCTGGCACAGGCGGACAGTCAAAGCATCCGGCTCTATGCCATGTCACCTGCCATTCTGGCGCATCGGGCGGACTACTACCGCATTCTGGAGCGGACGCAGAAAGGTGGACTGGATATCACCGACTGGCTGATGTGGTTCCTCGATATGCTGGATGAGAGCCTGCAACAGGCGATGAACAGCATCGCCCGCACCCAGATCAGGGCGCGCTTCTGGCTACAGCATCGGGAACGCTCTCTGAGCAAAGAGCAGATAAAAGTACTGAACCGGCTGCTGGATGGCGGCGAGCAGGGTTTTGAACAGGGGATCAGTGCCAGTCAGTATCAGAAGGTGGCAAAAGTGAGTAAGGCGACGGCAACGCGTCATTTAGCGGATTTGCTGGAGAAAGGCTGTCTTTACCGGCTGGAAGGTGGCGGGCGCAGCACGCGCTATCAGGTGAAAACAGACTGAGAGAATGATGCGCGCGCTCAGCCAGTAAAATAACCACGCCGGAAATGGCTTCCGGCGTGATGAGGATCAGGCTGCTTTCACCGCGCGCACTTTCTTGCTGCTGGCGGTTTCTGCTTCGGCGGCGTCATCAGAACGCTCCGACACCGTTTCAGGCTGACCGGCAGTAGCGGCCACAGGCTCAGGCAGTTTGCTGGTGCGGAGAATATGCTGCACGGCATCTTTCTGCTCAGCGATCAGCAAGCCCAGCGTTTCTGCCTGCGTCTCATCCAGTGCGGGTTGATGCTGTAACAGCCAGTCGGTGAAGGCTTCGGCCATATCGAGCATTTTGTCGTAGGCATCGGCCTCTTTCTTGTTGGCAAACGTCATCTTCTCTTCACCCTTTCTGACTACTACAAATTTTGTTTCGACAGCCATGTTTTTGCCCTCAGATACTGTGTATACATACAGTATATCACGACGTTGATGCTTTTCCAGCAGAGAATAGAGTTTATCGGTTGTACGCCGCATAACCTTAACCGGGCGCAGGTTTTCGGGTGAAACCGCGTCGCCGGTTACACCTGAAGTTCCTCAAGAAAATCGGCCAGCGCTTTGCGCGGGTCATCCTCTTCCGAGACGATCATCTCGATGCCCCACTGCCCCAGTACCTCTTTTGCCACCGGATTATTGCGGTTGGTAAACAGATAGGACTTGGGACGCGCGGTGGCCAGCCCGGTACGGCCCCACATTTTCGTCAGGCGGTAGAACAGCAGACGAATATTAAAATCGCTGATGCTGTAGCCAACAAACAGCACCGAATTGCCCATCACGTCATGGGTCAGTTTGATGTCGAGCGGTGAATCAAAATAGAGCCGTTCAAAGTAGCTGCTTTCATCGAGCACGATAGAGGTATCGTCATCGAAATCACCGTGCAGCTTGATGATGTGGCGCTTATCTTCGGTCAGCGACACCAGGTCGGCGGCATTGGCCACTTTGTAGTAGGGAACGCCATGCGCATCGTGCGCCGCTTCCAGCCAGCGATCGTAATTGGTGGTGTAGATACGCGAGAAGTTGCCCTGGGTAATCATGGTGTGAATTTCTGACGTCCGGACATCAATATCCGGGCGGTGCCATTCGCGATCCATCCAGCTGCGCAGCGGGCCGAGTGACCCTTTCTTCTGTTTGTAATATTCCGCCAGCGACAGGTGGGTACCGTAGGTATTGAAGATTTTAGGATCGTAGCCCAGCTCATTGGCGAGATGGGCAATCAGCTCATGCCACTCCGGCAGGCCAAGGTTGCGTGAGATGCCCGCACCGGCAAACAGAATCAGCTTACCGGAGTCATAGGCACGTTTAAGTTCTGGTTTCATGCAACACTCCGGGCCGTTTTCAAAAAGGTGGCGAAGCGATCGAGCGCGATGCGCCGCATGGAGATCTCATTCTTGAGCTCGCCCATTTCGGCGAAGGTCTGATCGTAGCCTTCCGGGATAAAGACGCAGTCCCACTGAAAGCCGCGGGTACCGGCAGGCTCGGCGGCGATGGTGCCGCGCAGTTCACCTGAAAACTGGTACATCTTGCGGCCATCACAGTAGCCGAGTACGGTTTTTGCCGTCACGGCCTGGCTGTCGAGTCCCTGAACCAGGGCAGTAAAGCGTTCTGCATCCAGCCGGTTCCAGAAAATGCGGGTCAGCCCGGCAGGCAGGCCATTGAGGCCGTCGAGATAGAGTCCGGTATGCTCGACGAAGAGCGGTCGCCCAATCAGTGAAAAGGCTTTGGTCAGTTTATCGCGCACCAGATCGAGTTCATTTTCAGTCTGGATCTCTTCGATGCGACGGGAGATGGGCAACACTTCGACCCCGACAGGTTCGAGGATTTTGCGCACCTCCGCCAGCTTTTGCTCATTGGCAGAAAGGAATCTGATTTTCATGGGGCTTCCAGGTTAATTGCTCCGCCGCGCGCTGAATCGACAGGCGGGCAGGATAGATCACTAACGCTGGAGAGTGTAGCGCAATTCCGGGGTCGATCGCCGTGACAACGGTTCTGTGGCGTGGAAGGTAACGCTGAATAAACGGCGCCGAAGCGCCTGAGACGCATCAGTACTGAATGCCAGGAGGATTGACCGTGGAGTGGGCAATGGCTTCATCCTGTTCACCCCAGCGCGTCAGCACCTGCTGATACTGCCCGCCGCGAATGGCACCATCGATGGCGGCCTGCAGGGCCGGAGCCAGCCCATTGCCCTTTTTGGTGGTGACCGCCACCCAGGCGCGAAACGGCCCGCTGCCGACCAGCTTTGTCTGGCCGCGTGACGCCACTTTCCAGGCTGCCATCGAGTGCGGACCGAACATCGCATCGGCCCGTCCCGACAGCAGAGAAAGCGTGGCTGAGGCGTCATCGGTCAGATAGATCGGCGTCACCGCAGGCAGCCCTTTCGCCTGGTTTTGCTCATCCCAGCTCAGCAGGATACGCTCCTGATTGGTGCCGGAGGCCACGATGATGCGCTTACCGGCGATGTCAGCGGGCGCGTTGATCGTGGTGATTTTGCTGTCACTTTTCACCGAAAAGGCGTGGTTATCGGCGCGATAGGTGGCGAAATCAAACTTCTTTTTACGCTCTTCGGTCACCGCGATATTGAACATCGCCACATCGTAACGGCCCGCGCTAATGCCGAGCGGCCAGTCTTCCCACGAAGCGGGCACCAGCTTCAGCTTTAATCCCAGACTGTCGGCCAGCAGCCGGGCAATGTCGGGATCGCTGCCAATGCGTGAGACATTATCCGACCCCAGCAGCGACAGCGGTGGTGAGTTGGTGGCGGAAGTCGCCACCGTCAGGGTTCCCGGCTCAATAAAAGCAAAGCTGGCCGGAATTTTAGCGATCGCCGCCGGATTGGCGGGCGCATGAATCGGCGTCTCATTTTGCCGGGTATCACGCTGTTCAGCGGCGGAAACCCCCAGCGGCGCCAGCAGCGCCAGCACCAGCAGTGACAGAGGATTCAGCTTCATCGTCACCCTCACAGTACGCGCGCCAGGAAGCGTCGGGTTCGCTCATGACGCGGATTGTTCAGCACCTGCGTGGTGCTGCCCTGCTCAACGATCCGACCATCGACCATAAACACCACGTTATCCGCCACTTCGCGGGCAAAGCCGATCTCGTGAGTGACGATCACCAGCGTGGTGCCGGAACGCGCCAGCTTCTTAATCACGTCGAGCACCTCGCCGACCAGTTCCGGATCGAGCGCCGAGGTCGGTTCGTCAAACAGCATCACCCGGGGATTGAGCATCAGGGCGCGGGCGATGGCGATACGCTGCTGCTGACCGCCCGACAGATGGCGCGGCCAGGCGTCAGCTTTATGCCGCAGGCCAACAATATCCAGCAATTCACCGGCGCGCTGTATCGCTGCCGCTTTGGTGAGCTGGCGATGGGCAATCGGTGCCTCAATCAGGTTGTCCAGCACGCTGAGGTGCGGGAACAGATTGAAATTCTGAAACACATAGCCGACGTTGATGCGCTGACGTAGGATCGCCTGCTCTTTCAGTTCATAGAGCTTATCGCCGCGTTGCTGATAGCCTATGTAATCGCCATCGATCTGGATAAACCCTTCATCTACCCGCTCCAGATGGTTGATGGTGCGCAACAGCGTTGATTTGCCGGAGCCGGAAGGGCCGAGGATCACCGTCACCGATCCCGGCGCCAGCGACAGAGAAACCCCATCCAGCGCTTTATGTTTGCCAAAACTTTTACTGACGCCGGTAATGCTGATGGCACCGGTGGTGTGTGATGTGCGGTAATCAATGGCTTCGGACATGGCTGATCTCCTCGGTTGGATTAAGCGGCGTAACGCGGTTGCGCCACTGCCGCCAGCGCGACGGCTGCGGTTCACGGGTCACGCTGCGGGCCAGCCAGCGTTCAACGCTGTGCTGAATCACCGACAGTACGGTGGTAATAATCAGATACCAGGCGGCACCGACCATCAGCAGCGGGATCACTTCCTGGTTGCGGTTGTAGATCATCTGGATGGTGTAAAACAGCTCCGGCATTGCCAGCACGTAAACCATCGCCGTGCCCTTCGCCAGGCTGATGATTTCGTTAAAGGCGGTGGGAATGATGGCGCGTAACGCCTGCGGCAGAATGATGCGGAAGGTGCGACGGGTTGCCGACAGCCCCAGCGCGGAGGCGGCCTCAACCTGGCCATGATCCACACCCAGAATCCCGCCGCGAATGATCTCCGCGCTGTAAGCCGCCTGCACCAGCGTTAAGCCAATCACCGCCGCCGGAAACTGTCCCAGCACATTGATGGTCTGAAACGCTCCCCACGACAGCGTGGTAAAGGGGACCCCGATCGACAGGGTGTCGTAGAGATAAGAGAAGTTGTACAGGATGATCAGCACGACGATCAGCGGCAGCGAGCGGAACAGCCAGATATATCCCCAGGCCAGACTGCTCAGCAGCCATGACGATGAGAGGCGGGCCAGCGCCAGCAGGCCGCCAAAAATCAGGCTGAATACCGTGCCGAGCAGCGTCAGCAGCAGCGTCTGCCCCAGCCCATGCAGGATCACCGGGTCGAAGAACCAGCGGGCAAATACGCCCCATTCCCAGCGCGGATTAAACGCGACCGACTGAATGACGCCAGCCAGAATAAACAGGGCGACGATCGCGCCAAGGGTGCGGGCCGGATAACGCGCGGGCACCACCTGCAGATGTTGATGCTTGCTCATGATCTCTCCTTAACTCGCCTGTGCAACGTCCTGCACGCCGATCACTTTAATAAAACGCAGCCGGCCATCGTGTGGCGGCGCTCCGTAGCGTTCGAGATCGCCGCTGAGATCAAACTGCGGCTGATAGCCGTGGCCGGTATAAAGCCGTACCGCCTCCGGCTGACGAAAACCGGTAGTAAGAAACAGCCGCTGATAGCCCGCCCGCAGCGCACGCCGCTCCAGCTCCTGCAACACCACCAGCGCCAGCCCCTGACGCCGCAAATCACTGCGGGTCCAGATGCGTTTCAGCTCCGCAGTCTGCGGGTCATAAGGTTTGTAAGCACCCATCGCGATGATCTCGGCGTCGCGCTCCAGCACGATGAATAATCCCTGCGGCGGCAGATACCACTCGGTGAGCTCCTGCTCCTTATGGCGGGCAAAATAGTCGCCGTAACGGGCGGCGTATTCACCGAACAGGCCGGTCAGAATCGGTTGCAGTTCCGGGGCTTCCGGCGAAACTTCACGAAATATGGCTTCACTCATCGTCTGCTCCTTAATCGCCCAGTCCGGCCGGGTTAATTTCGGAACGATCAATCCGCTCCACCCCTTCGCCCCAGCGGTTCAGCACCTGCTGGTAATCGCCGTTTTTCATCACGCCGTTGAGCGCGGTACTGATCGGTTCAGCCAGGCCGCTGCCTTTTTTCACCGTTACCGCAATGTGTGCCGCCTTTGGCCAGCCGCCATCGACACTGCCCACCAGCCGGGTTTTGCCATTAAGCGCCGATTTCCATGCGCCAATCACGTTAGGGCCGAACCAGGCATCGGCCCGGCCGGCCTGCAGCGCCAGCGTCTGGGCGGCATCATCTTTGGTATAGATCGGGGTAAATGCTTTCAGCCCTTTCGCCTGATTCTCTTTATCCCACGCCAGCAGGATCGCTTCCTGATTGGTGCCGGAGCCGACGATGAGGCGTAGTCCGGCAATATCTTCGGCTTTGGTCAGTGATTTAATCGGGCTGCTGGTTTTGACGTAGAAACCGAGAGAATCTTTGCGGTAGGTGGCGAAATCGAACTTCTCTTTACGATCTTTGGTGACGGTGATGTTAGAGATCGCCGCGTCATATTTGCCGGAGGCGACGCCCAGCGGCCAGTCCTCCCAGGAGGTCGGCACAATGTTGAGCTTCAGGCCGAGGCTGTCAGCCACCAGACGGGCGATATCGACTTCGCTGCCGAGCAAGGTTTTGTTGTCATCAGAGAAGACCGTCAGCGGCGGGGAGTTTTGCGCCGCGACCGCCACGGTAAATGAACCCGGCACCGCAAAGCGATGTCCGGCCGGCAACTGCGCGACCGCCTGCGGATTTTTCACGCTGTGAATCGGCGCTTTGTTGGCGTCGAGGCTAACCCGCTGGCCGTTGTAGGCCACGCTGGTGCCGTCTGCCAGGGCGCTGCCGCTGGCGGCAAGCATAATCAGGGCGATGAGTTTTTTATTTTTTTGCATAGCACAGGCTCTTATTGTGAGGTGAACTGATTTACCGGCGGCTTCAGGTCGAAACTGTCGCGCAGGGTTTTCCCTGGATAGTCGCGGCGGCTCAGGCCGCGCGCCTGCAAAATCGGCACTACGCGATCAACAAAGCGCTCAAAGGTATCTGGCGTGCCGCCATTGATGATGAAGCCATCGGTGGCCGCGGTTTCAAACCAAAGTTGCAGGCCATCTGCCACCTGCTCGGGCGTGCCGTGGAACAGCGGACGAGGCGTTGCGGCTTCCAGCGCAGCCTGCCGCAGCGTATGGCCGTGCTCGCGCGCTTTGCGTTTGATCTCATCAGTGGTGCTGCGGAAACTGTTCTGCCCGATATCACCAAGGTCGGGAAAGGGCTGATCCAGCGGATACCGGGAAAAGTCGTGATGGTCGAAGAAGCGGCCAAGGTAGTTGAGTGCATCATTAATCGATACCAGCGCCGCGGTGGTCTGGTACTGACGCTCAACGTCTTCCGCATCATCGCCAACAATCACGCTCACGCCCTGAAAGATGTGCAGATCCTCTGGCTGACGGCCATTCGCCACCAGCTGCTGTTTAACATCACGGTAAAAGGCCTGTGCCTCTTCACGCGTTGGCTGGTGGGTGAAAATGGCATCGGCATGGCGGGCGGCCAGCTTTTTGCCGTCTTCTGAAGCACCGGCCTGGAAGATAATCGGACGGCCCTGCGGGGTGCGCGAGATGTTAAGCGGGCCCTGCACCTGAAAGAAATCACCGTGATGATTCAGCGTATGCAGCTTCGCCGGATCGAAAAACTGGCCGCTCTGCTTGTCGCGCACAAAGGCGTCCGGCTCCCATGAATCCCACAATCCTTTCACCACCTGCAGGTATTCGTCGGCGATGCGATAGCGCAGCGCGTGCTCCGGATGCTGCTGACGCGAGAAGTTTTTAGCCGAGCCTTCCAGCGGCGAAGTCACCACGTTCCAGCCGGCACGGCCACCGCTGAGATGATCGAGGCTGGCAAACTGACGCGCCACGGTGAAGGGTTCGCTGTAGGAGGTTGAAACGGTACCGACCAGCCCAAGGTGTTCTGTCACACCCGCCAGCGCCGACAGCAGCGTCAGGGGTTCGAAGCGGTTGAGAAAATGCGGGATCGACTTTTCATTGATGTATAAGCCGTCGGCGACGAACAGAAAATCGAGCTTGCCCTGCTCCGCTTTGCGGGCAATTTTTCGGGCGTAATCGAAGCTGATGCTGGCATCGGCCTGGGCCGCCGGATGACGCCAGGCGGACATGTTTCCCGAGGCGCCGTGCAGCATAGTGCCCAGCCGAAGTTGTCTTGTGCTCATGATGCTCTCTCTTTTTTTAGTCAAAGCGGTGCCTGAACGGCGGTCATGACGACCGCCGCAGTGGGATATCAGCAGATAACAATCAGGTCAGAATGGCTTCCCGACATCGCGCGTTAAGCTGTTGCAACGCCTGTTGGGCCAGTTGCGCAAAGTAGTCCGCCGCGGGGGCGATCAGCGCTTCATCGGGGTTAAAGCTGGCGTGGTGCAGGCCATAATCGCTGGCGCTGCCGATGCTGACGAAGACGCCAGGCACCTGTTGTAAATAGAAGGCGAAATCTTCGCCCAGCAGATGCAGTCCGGCGGGCTGCACCCGGTAGCCGAGCTGTTGCGCCACGTCACTGCTGAACTGCGCCCAGTCGGGATCGTTGACCAGCACCGGCGGACCCGGATGCCAGCTCAGCGTCGCCTCTGCACCACTGGCCCGGGCAAAGTTTTCCACCAGCGTGCGCACCCGCTGTTCCAGCTCGGCCCGCAGCTGGAGATCGTGTGTACGGGCAGTGCCGCCAAACTCCACGCCGCCGGGCAGTACATTCCAGGTTTTCCCGCCGTCAATCCGGGTAATGCTCATGACCAGACTGTCGAGCGCGCTGAAGCTGCGGCTGGTGAGACCCTGTAAGGCCTGAATGATCTGGCTGGCGACCACGATGCTGTCGACGCCCTGTTCCGGGTGCGCGGCATGAGCGCCTTTACCGGTGACGCGAATAATAAATTTATCGGCGTTGGCGTAGAACGCGCCGCTGCGGGTGGCGAAGGTGCCGACCGGTAACGCTGGTTCATTGTGCATACCAAAAATGGCCTGCACCTCATCCAGCACGCCTGCGGCGATAAACTGCCGTGCGCCACGGGCGATCTCTTCGGCGGGCTGGAACAGAATGCGTACCCGTCCCGCCAGTTGCGGCTCACTGGCTTTAAGCTGGAGCGCCGCGCCTAACATCACCGCGCTGTGCAGATCGTGGCCGCAGGCGTGCATCACGCCGGGATGACGTGAATGAAAGCGTACGCCACTCGCCTCGTGAATCGGCAGGGCATCAATATCCGCCCGCAGTGCGATCACCGCATCACCCTGTCCAATCTCCGCCACGACGCCGGTTTCAAGCGGATAATCAGACAGCCGGATACCGGCTTCCTGCAGCCAGCGACGCAGCCGTTCCGTGGTGGCAAACTCCTGGCCCGACAGCTCCGGCCAGGTATGCAGCTCGCGCCGCCATTCGATCAGTTGTGATGCATTCGGCTTCATGATGACTCTCCGCTCAGGGCGATCAGGCTGCGACCAGATGATGCGTGGCCAGCAATGCCAGCGAATGGTGGCGTGCGACTGGCTCGGCGATCGGCGTATCAATAATAAACTCGTCGATACCAAAGTTATGATGCAGGGCATCGAGCTGGGCATGGACCTGTGCTGCGGTCCCTTTCAGCAACGATGGCGTGCGCGGCTCTATCTGATAATCACGGTAGCCGCCCTGACGTACATAACGTTCGGCCTGTTCCAGGCTGGCGACATTCACGCCCGGACCATCTTTCACCGACACATGATAATGGCGAAGCGAAGAGACCAGCAGATCCGCGCCGGCGGGTGAATCGGCCACCACCACCTGAACCGCCACCAGCGCCCGCTGGCCGTTGCTCAGGTGTGAATAGGTGCTGAGCACCTGCTCAAGTAACTGGCGGTCACCGTTCAGATGGGCGGCGAACACCAGCTGCCAGCCGAGACTCGCGGCCAGTCGGGCGCTCTCTTCACTGGCACCCAGCAGGAAACGGTTCACTGGCCGTGGCGGCAACGGTGTGGCCTGTAGCCGTTCATCGTCATCGTGACTGTTGCGGTCGGGTTGCAGCCAGTTATCCAGCAGTTGCAGCTGCTCGGCAAAACTGCCCTTCTCTGACGGCTGCACGCCCAGCTGAAGCGCACGGGTCGAAAGCGGTAATCCGCCCGGCGCTTTGCCGATGCCTAAATCGACGCGGCCCGGTGCCAGTGACGCCAGCAGATTGAAATTTTCCGCCACCTTGTAGGGACTGTAATGCTGAAGCATCACCCCGCCCGATCCGACGCGAATATGTCGGGTCTGGGCAATGATCCAGGCAATTAACAGTTCCGGTGACGGACTGGCCAGCTGCGCGGTGTTGTGATGTTCCGCCAGCCAGAAGCGGTGATAACCCCACTCCTCCGCCTGCTGCGCCAGTTGCAGCGTGCGCTGCAACGCGGCGGCAGGCGATTCCCCCTCTGCAACGGGTGCTTTGTCTAACAGACTTAATCGATATGCCATTCACCTGATCCTTATTATTCCGGTTGCTGACCAGTGTGCGGCGGCTGTGTTATCAGGTAAAACATCATATTGTTTTATGGTTTTTTAATTTATTCATATCGGAAGAGATAGAGGCGAGGTAAATAATAATGAGCTTTTAAAACATAGACATAAAATTAATGATGGCGAGAATTTAAATGATGGGGACTGTTTCGGGCTTAATCCAGATTAATCGGGAATGGTTTGCAGAAAAGCGTATTAAGCCCTCATCAGCTGAGGAGAAAGTTAATTTAGCCGCAAATATGAAGATCAGCAGAAATGTTGCTGTCAGAAAAGAGGCAGAAAAATGCCTGGCCGATCCGGGCTCTTAATCACCACGGCAGCTGAGCGTGCAGATATTTAATATTGCCTGCTTATCCGTTCGCGTGGTGGATGAGTGCGCCAGAGGAATTAAGCAGGTAATACGGCATGTTCAGCCCGATCTACGCCTTGCCATTAAAGGCTTCGAACGGCAGATTAAACCGCGCTGCCAGACGCGCTTTATGTTTATCCGTTAAGGATCGTTGACCACGCAGAATACGGCTCACGTAAGAGCGCTGGCCAATTTCTTCAGTAAACGAGGATTGATTAAGGCCATACTGATCCATCAGTACTCGCAGTAACGCAACGCCCTGCGGCATTTTTGCAATGCGGGCGTTAAACTCAGCGAATTCAGGTGCATTATCTTCGTAACGGGCCACTTTATCAGCCAGCATATCAATTAGCGGGCTATCAGGTTGATGCTCTACCAGATACTCCACCAATTCCAGTGCCTGTTCATAATCCTTTTTCTGAGTGCTCCCTCCTAAAAAAGGAATAATTTCAATCAGTTGGTTGGTAGCCTGAATAGCTTCGGTAATCATTCTTTCTGCTCCCGATACTTCTTTATAAGCCTGTCGTATTCCGCATGCGTAACGATATGCTAGATGAAAATTTTGCTTCGCTCAAAATCAACGAAAAACATTATCCTCAGGTTATTACCGCCTGCATCAATTACCCACCATTTCTCCCGATATTTCATCCGGTCCAGGCTGAGAAATCGCTTTTTAATGCGTCTGGCGACCTAAAATTTTCGCCTTTTAACACCAGATATATGGCATCCAATGCAGTGGCGTCGTTTGGAAACTCTGCTGCTGCTTCCCTGAATGGCTCCCTTGAGATAACGTGCATGCTTCCCTCGCCTGTCCGGACTCAGTAAGCAGCGTATCGCATTTTCACTAAGTTTCCAACAAGGAAACATAGGGGTTAAATCATCGCAGCTGAGCCTGCCATTCTGCTTTCGCCATCCTTCATCTGATCTCTACCGCCACCGCAATAAAAGTGATATCAATCACATTTTCCATATTAGAAACATTTACAAATAAATTCCCACAACAAAAAGATTGAATGATAATGATTAACATTTACAATCTTCGCATAACAAAAAACAGCGATATACGCTGATTAAACCACAAATAAACTACGGAATTTCACATTTTACAGGCAAAAGTGCTATCCCGCGCTGCTGGCAGGGTTTTTGTCTGGTTAGTTAACGTAATGTTTACTGGAGCTTTTGAGCTGATGCCCACACTGACGGTTTTATGCCGGCAGCGTCAATTGGTTACAGCACAGGAACTCAACATGGTCTTACGCTCATCTGTTCAATCGGTACCTGACTCGTCTGATTTGCCTCCCGTCAGCGGTCCCGAAGCGTCACTGTTTAACGATCGGCAACTGGCAGCCTGGTCCCGGCAGACGCAGGAAGTGCTGACGCTGATGACCCGTACCCTCAGTCAGGTGGAAAAACCGTTCAGCGGTATTCTGCCTCATGAACTGGCTGCGGAATTTAGCGGCGTCAATCTGGATCAGCCCCTCGGCAATAACGACGCCGCGCTGGCGGAGCTGAACCAGCTCTATCTGCGCGACGCCGTCTGGTTTCACCACCCGAAATATCTGGCACACCTCAACTGTCCGGTTGTGCTTCCCTCACTGATGGCTGAGCAGATTATGGCGGCGGTCAACAGTTCGGTGGATACCTGGGACCAGAGCGCAGGCGGCACGCTGATTGAGCAAAAGGTGATTGACTGGACGCTGGCACGAATCGGCCTGCCCGCCGGGTCGGATGGCATTTTTACCAGTGGCGGAACCCAGTCCAATCTGATGGCGATGCTGCTGGCTCGCGATAGCTGGTGCGCTGCCCATCATGCCGGTCATTTGATCAAGCAGCGCGGCCTGCCTGAAAACGCCGCCCGATGGCGGGTATTGACCTCAAAACTGAGCCACTTCAGCATTCAGAAATCGATGGCGATTCTGGGGCTGGGCTATGACGCCGTCATTCCGGTCGATCACGATGCGCACTACCGGATGGATGCCCGACGGCTGGAACAGGAAATAGCCCGCTGTCACGCTGAAGGATTGATTCCGATTGCCGTAGTGGCGACCAGCGGCACCACAGATTTCGGCAGTATCGATCCGCTGACAGACGTGGCGCAAATCTGCCAGCGTTATGGTCTGTGGATGCACGTTGATGCCGCCTACGGCTGTGGTCTGCTGGTTTCCGAACAGCATCGCGCCCGCCTGGATGGCATTGAGCTGGCAGACTCCGTGACCGTGGATTATCACAAGTCATTCTTCCAGACGGTGAGCTGCGGCGCGTTTTTCGTACGCGACAGTCAGAATCTGAAACATGTCACCCACCACGCCGACTATCTCAATCCGCTCAGCGCCCAGCAGGAAGGCACGCCCAACCTGGTCAATAAAAGTATTCAGACCACCCGCCGCTTCGATGCGCTGAAAATGTGGCTGACGCTGCGCGTGATGGGACCGGCGGCGCTGGGCGAGGCTTTCGATAGCCTGCTGCGGCTGACCCAAACCGCCCATCGCTTGCTAAGCGCACATCCGGCGATCGAGGTGCTGCACGCGCCGGAGCTGACTACGCAGATCTTTCGTTATCTGCCCAGAGCGGGCATCAGCGATAGCCAGCTTGATGAGGTCAACGCCGCCATCCGTAAAGCGCTGTTCCGCTCCGGCAATGCGGTGATTGCCGGTACCAAAGTTGACGGCCGGCAATACCTGAAATTCACCCTGCTTAACCCCACCACTACCGCCGCCGATATTGAAGACGTTATCGGCCTGATTGCGCACTATGGCCGTGAACATCTGCGGGCATCGGCGCTGAATGCGGCTAATCAGTGAGAGCGCCAACATGAATAACACCATTTATGATTTTATCGGTATTGGCATCGGCCCGTTTAACCTGAGCCTGGCGTGCCTGAGTGAGCCGGTTGAGGGACTGAATGGACTGTTCCTTGATGAGAATCCGGGGTTTGACTGGCACACCGGCATGATGCTGGAAAGCGCCCATCTGCAGACGCCGTTTATGGCGGATCTGGTCACGCTGGCCGATCCTACCAGTCCCTACAGCCTGCTTAACTATATGAAGCAAAAGGGCAAGATCTACTCGTTTTACATCCGCGAGGACTTCTTCCTGATGCGCAAAGAGTATAACCAGTACTGCCAGTGGGCCAGCACGAAACTCAGTAATCTGCGCTGGAACAGTCACGTTGATGATGTCCGCTACGATGAGGCGAGCGGTGCCTACCGTCTCAGCGTGACCGATACCGTCAGCGGCAAGACGCAGCAGTGGCTGGCGCGCCATCTGATCCTTGGCACCGGCCCTACCGCCTGGATGCCGGAATGCAGCGCGCCGCATCGCGCGCGCCTGACCCACTCCAGCGAATATCTGCGTAACAAAGCCAGGTTACAGAACCAGCGTTCGATCACCGTGCTAGGCAGCGGGCAGAGCGCAGCGGAAATTTACTACGATCTGCTGGGTGACATTGACCGCTTCGGCTATCAGCTTAACTGGATCACCCGCGCGCCGCGTTTCTACCCGCTGGAATACACCAAGCTGACGCTGGAGATGACCTCGCCCGAATGGGTCGATTATTTCCACAACCTGCCGGCTGAACGACGCGATGAACTGAACGCCAACCATAAAAACCTCTACAAAGGGATCAACAGCAGCCTGATCAACGACATCTACGATCTGATGTATATCAAGCAGCTGGACGGCGATCTCAACGTCAATCTGTTCACGCACGCCGCCCTGACCGACATGCGCTGGCTGCCGCAGGGAGAATTTGAACTGACGCTGCATCAGGAGGAGCAGGACGCAACTTTTACCCGTCGGACCGAAGGGCTGGTGATGGCGACCGGCTATCACTATCGCCCTCCGATGTTTCTGGAAGGGATTACTCAGCGGCTGCGCTGGGATAGCAAGGGTCGCTACGATGTGCAACGCAACTACAGCATCGATTATCACAACCAAATCTTTGTTCAGAACGCGGAGCTGCATACCCACGGTTTCGTCACCCCCGATCTCGGCATGGCCTGCTACCGCAACTCGGTGTTACTGCGCGAACTGACCGGACGGGAAATCTATCCGGTTGAACGTCAAATCGCCTTCCAGACCTTCCCGGCACAATCGGAGCGTTGATATGTCCTCACCTGTTCTTTTTAGCGCGCCACGTCCGGCGGGCAACTTCAGCCTCAGGCCGCTTGATGCCACAGATATCCCGCTGATCCATCAGTGGGTAAGTGGCGATTACGCGCGCTTCTGGGGAATGCAGCAGCAGCGTCCTGAGCAGGTTGCGTCGTTCTACCAGACGCTGACGGCAGCCGATCCCCATGCGGCGCTGATCGGCTGCTGTGATGAGCGGCCAGTCTGTTTGATCGAATGCTATCGCGCCTGTGACGACGAGGTCGGCAAATACTATCCCGCCGCGCCGGATGATTACGGGATGCACATTCTGATTGCACCCGCCAACCAGCCGATCAAGGCCTTTAGCTGGCAGGTTTTCACCCTGGTGATGGACTACCTGTTCAGCCGGCCAGAAGTGGGTCGGGTGGTGGTTGAGCCGGATGTGCGCAACGAGAAAATCCACCGTCTCAACCGGCGTGCCGGCTTCCGTTACCAGCACACCATCGATATGGGTCACAAAACCGCCTGGCTGGCGTTTTGCCAGCGTGAAGATTATCAACACGCTCTACTGCAGGAGTCGCAGACTATGAACACCACACCATCATTACTCAATGGCGCGCATCTGGCGGGCGACAACTGGGCGCGGGCTAACCGTTTGCTGATCCGTAAAGCGATTGCTGAATTTGCCCATGAAAAAATCATCGCCCCGGCTGAAACCGGTCCGGGCAACTACACGCTGGCGGTGCCGGGCGGCGAGGCGGTTTATCAATTCCAGGCGTCCCGGCTGGCGCTGGATCACTGGGAGATCGAGGCGGATTCGCTGAGCAAACAGGAGAATGGACGTCCGCTGCCGCTGGATGCCTTGCAGTTCATCGTGGAGTTCAACGCGCAGATCGGCATCACCCAGGCGCTGCTGGCGACCTATATGGAAGAGATCAGCAGCACGCTGTGCAGCAGCGTCTATAAGCTGAAAAAGAACAATCCCGACAGTCAGGCGCTGGTCAAAGCGGATTTCCAGACGGTGGAAGCGGCGATGACCGAAGGGCATCCCTGCTTTGTTGCCAACAATGGCCGTATCGGCTTTGACGCCCGCGACTATCTGGCGTATGCCCCCGAAGCAGCGGCACCGATCACGCTGATCTGGGTGGCGGTACACCAGCGCAATGCGCACTTCTCCAGCCTGAGCAACCTGAGTTACCAGCAACTGATGCGCGATGAGCTGGGTGAGGAAACGGTTGACCGTTTTCATCAGCAACTGATCGGCAAAGGGCTGGCGGCTGAAGCGTATATTCTGATGCCGGTTCACCCCTGGCAGTGGCAGAACAAGCTGCTGACGGTGTTTGCCGCTGACATCGCCAGCAACGATATTGTCTATCTCGGCGAGGGTGACGATCGTTACCAGGCACAGCAGTCTATTCGTACCTTCTTCAACCGCAGCCAGCCGACAAAACGCTACGTCAAAACGGCCCTGTCGGTGCTCAACATGGGCTTTATGCGCGGTCTGTCGCCCTATTACATGTCGACGACGCCCGCCATCAATCAGTGGCTGGAAACGCTGGTGGCTGACGACGCGTGGCTGCAGGCGTGTGACTTCCGCATCCTGCGCGAAGTGGCGGCGGTCGGTTATCACAACCGCTACTACGAACAGGCGATCACAGGCGACTCGGCTTACAAAAAGATGTTTGCCGCCCTGTGGCGCGATAATCCGGTGACCAGCCTCAGGCCCGGCCAGCGGCTGATGACGATGGCTTCCTTCCTGCACATCGATCAGCATCAGCAGCCCCTGCTGCCGGCACTGATCGCCGACTCCGGTATAGCGGCGAAGCCGTGGATCGATCGCTATCTGCGCTGCTATCTCAGCCCGCTGCTGCACTGTTTTTATCAGCACGATCTGGTCTTCATGCCCCACGGCGAGAACCTGATTATGCTGCTGGAAAACAACGTGCCGGTCAGTGCTTATATGAAGGATATCGGCGAGGAGATTGCGGTGATGAATCCGGAGGCGGTGCTGCCGGACAAGGTGCAGCGGCTGGCGGTGGACGTGCCGGAAAATCTCAAACTGCTGTCGATCTTCACCGACGTGTTTGACTGCATTTTCCGCTTTATCAGCGCGGTTCTGCATCAATCCGGCACGCTGGCGGAAGACGATTTCTGGCAGGCGGTGGCGCAGTGCGTTAAAGATTACCAGCAGGCGCATCCGCATCTGGCCGATAAGTTTGAGCGCTACGATATGTTTGCTCCGGCGTTTACCCGCTCCTGCCTGAACCGTCTGCAGCTGGCGAATAATCAGCAGATGATTAACCTCGCCGATCCGGCCGAAAACCTTAAATTTGCCGGTACGCTGGATAACCCGATTGCCCGCTGGCGCTGATCGTCTGCAGGCAGATTGACGTCAGATTAGGTGACGCGGTCACTTTGGTGGCCGCGTCATTTTTTTATCAGCAATGTTCATTTCAGGACGCTTTCCGTTATGGCTTTATTACCCTCGGTTTCTCTCCGGATGCGCCGCCATCTTATCTTTCCGCTGTCGCTGGTGTTGTTTGAATTTGCCACCTATATCGCCCATGACATGATCCAGCCGGGGATGCTGCTGGTGACCCAGGAGTTTGGGGTCGGCCCGCAATGGGTCTCCGCCTCGCTCACCGCCTACCTCATCGGCGGCATGACGCTGCAGTGGTTGCTGGGTCCCCTTTCCGACCGCTTCGGACGGCGTCCGGTGATGCTCAGCGGGGCGGCCTTTTTTATGCTCAGCTGCCTGGCAACCCACTGGGTAGAGAGCATTGAGCAGTTTGTCCTGCTGCGTTTTCTGCAGGGCTTCAGCCTCTGTTTTATTGGCGCGGTGGGTTACGCCGCCGTGCAGGAAGCCTTCAGCGAAGCGGTCAGCGTGAAGATCATGGCGTTAATGGCGAATGTGGCGCTGCTGGCACCGCTGGCGGGTCCCCTGGCGGGCGCCGCGTTTCTGTCAGTGGGTGACTGGCGCGCGCTGTTCGGGGTATTTGCCGCCCTGACCGCGCTGGCGCTGGCGGGCCTGTGGTATGCCATGCCGGAAACTTCAGATAAGCCGGCAGCGCCGCTGTCGCTGGCGTCGATCGGCAAAGGCTACCTTGCGCTGTTTCGGGATCGTCAGGTGATGCGCGGCTCGCTGGCAATTGGTCTGGTCAGCCTGCCCTGTCTGGCGTGGGTGGCGCTGTCGCCGGTGATTTTGATTCATGATGCCGGACTGAGCCGGTTCGACTATGCCCTGCTGCAACTGCCGGTTTTCGCGGCGATGATTGCCGGAAATCTGACGCTGAGCCGCCTCACCAGCCGCCTGCCGATTGCGCAACCGCTGCGGCTGGGTGCCTGGCCAGTGGTCGGTGGGCTGGCAATTGCCCTGTTTGCCAGCCTGATTAGCCCGCAGAGTTATGGCTGGCTGACGGCCGGGCTCAGCCTTTACGGCTTCGGCACCGGGCTGGTCAGCGCCGGGCGCTACCGCCTGACGCTCTTTTCCAGCCACGCCGGAAAAGGCAGCGTGGCGGCTATGCTGGGGATGGTGAGTATCCTGGTGATTGCGCTGGGGATAGAAGCGGCGAAAACTGCCTGGTTCAGAGGCGGCAGCCGGGGTTTCAGTCTGGTGAACCTTAGCTGTGGCCTGCTGTGGCTGGGGCTGTTGTCCGGTTTTTTACGTGAAAATCAGCGCCGCCAGGCGCTGCTGAGTGCGGAGTAACCCTCGTCCTGCCCGCGCGCCGGGCGGGCGTTCATCCTGCTGAGCCTGCTGCCCGCTATCAGGTATTTATTTTTTTCAGATAAGCTTGGACCAATTCATTAGTTCATCTGCGTGTGGCGCCATTCGATGATGATTCCGTCTGTTGAGATAATTGATAACAAAGGAATTCATCATGAAGACGTTTTTTCACCGTGCGCCACCTTTACGTGCGCTGGTTTTGACTTTACTTGCCGGGAGTATTGCCGTAAACGCCGTCGCCGCACCGGTCAAAGGCGGAACGCTGATTTATCTGGAGCAGCAGGCACATACTAATCTCTATCCACCGGCCGGCGGCTTTTATCCTAATGGCGGTATTCTGAATCAGATTACCGACAAGCTAACCTGGCAGAACCCCGAAACCCTGCAGGTGGAACCCTGGATTGCCGAGAGCTGGACCACCAACGCCGACAAAACGCAGTACACCTTTAAACTCCGTCCCGGCGTGACCTTCTCCGATGGCACACCGTTAGATGCCAATGCAGTGGCGAAAAACTTCGATACCTACGGGCTGGGAAACAAAGCCCTGCGGCTGCCGGTGTCAGAGGTGATCAATAATTATGATCACAGCGAGGTCATCGATCCGCTGACGGTAAAATTCTATTTTAAAAAGCCGTCACCGGGATTCCTGCAGGGCACGGCGACTATCGGCTCCGGGCTGGTTTCACTCAGCACGCTGGCGCGCAGCTTCGATCAGCTGGGTGATGCCCGCCATATCATTGGTTCGGGTCCCTTCGTGGTCAGCGATGAGAAGCTGGGGCGCGAAGTCGATCTGGTGGCGCGTAAAGATTACCAGTGGGGACCGAAAAGCAGCCCGCAACAGGGCCCGGCCAATCTGGACGGAATTAAAGTACTGGTTACCCCGGAAGATAGCGTGCGCATCGGCGCGCTGCTGGCCGGTCAGGCCGATCTGATCCGTCAGGTACAGGCCTATGATGAGAAACAGGCCAGCGAGCAGAAGTTCCCGATCTATGCGGCACCGACCCGTGGCGTCAACGACAGCCTGAGCTTCCGCCCGGACAATCCGCTGGTGAGCGATATCCGCGTCCGTCAGGCGTTGCTGCATGCCACCAACGCGAAACAGGTGGTGGATACGCTGTTCTCACCCAATTACCCGCAGGCTAGGTCGGTCGTGGCCTCTACGGCGGCCGGTTACGTCGATCTGTCAGACAAACTGACCTTTGACCAGGCGAAAGCCAAAGCGCTGCTGGATCAGGCGGGCTGGCAGCCGGGTGCCGATGGTATTCGGCAGAAAGCGGGTCAGCGGCTGGCGCTGACCGTATATGAATCGTTACCGCAGCCACAGAACAAAGAGGTGCTGCAGCTGGTGGCGCAGCAGTGGCGTCAGGTGGGCGTTGCCCTGACGGTGAAAGCCGGCGATGCCGGCAGTAAAACGCTGGACAATCTCGATCCCCTCAAAACCCCGCTTAACGTCACCGAAGTGGGCCGCGCCGATCCGGATGTGATCAAGAGCAGTTTCTATCCCGCTAACCGCGACAACCTGCTGCAAAAAGGCGGTTCCAGCGACAAGGTGAAAAACTTCCGCGACGATCGGCTTAATCAGCTACTGGTGGCTATCTCAGCCGAGGTCGATCCGGCTAAACGGCTGCAGCTGACTGGCGACGTGCAGCGTTATCTGCTCGATCAGGCCTACGTTATCCCGATTTTCGAAGAGCCGCAGGTCTTTGCCGGTGCGCCCTGGCTGAAAGGGGTGAAGTTTGAAGCGGTAGGCCGTCCGGCGCTGTATGGCGCCTGGCTGGAAAAACATTAAACCGGAGTCTGTGATGCGCCATTACTTGTTGCATCGGGCTGGGCTGGGGCTGCTGGTTCTGTGGGCCGCATTCAGCCTCTCTTTCGTGCTGTTGCAGGTGCTGCCCGGCGATGCAGTGCTGATTAAGTTTCAGAATCCCGATCTCGGCCTCAGTCCGCAGCAGATTGCAGAGATGCGTCAGGCTTATGGCGCTGACAATCCGCTGTGGCAGCAATATCTGCATACGCTGGCCGCCATGCTGCACGGTGACTTTGGTTATTCGGTTCAGGCTGGCGTGCCGGTGAGCCAGCTGATCATCAGTAACCTGCCGGGCACCCTGCGCCTGGCGCTGTGCGGATTTTTTCTGGCCGCGCTGCTGGCGTTTGCGCTGGCCGCGCTCTGCCGCCTGCCCGCGCTACGCAGCCTGCGCAATCTGCTGCAATCGCTGCCGGCACTGTTTATCTCGGTTCCCACCTTCTGGCTGGGGATCGCCTTAATACAGCTGTTCTCTTTCCAGCTGCGCTGGATACCGGTGATCAATCCCTCGCCGTGGCAGGGACTGATTCTGCCGATTATCACCGTGGCCATCCCGATCTCCGCGCCGCTGGCGCAGATTCTGCTGCGCAGTATTGATGAGGTTTCAACCCGTCCGTTTGTGGCGGTGGCACGGGCCAAAGGCGCCAGCGAAAGCGACGTGCTGTGGCGGCACGTATTGCGCAACGCTCTGCTGCCGGTGCTGACCGTGGCAGGCCTGCTGCTGGGTGAACTGATCGCCGGGGCGCTGATTACCGAGACGGTATTTGGTCTGGGCGGGCTCGGCCAGCTGACCCAGCAGGCGGTTAACAATCAGGATGTCGCGGTGCTGCAGGCGGTGGTGGTGATTTCGGCGCTGGGCTTTGTGGTGATTAACCTGGCGGTGGATTTGCTGATGCCGCTGCTCGACCCGCGCTTACAACTGTTAAAGGGGACACCATGAGTCTGGTTGATTATGCCGCGGCGCGGCTTCCGGCACGGTCCGGAAAAAGCCGCTCTCCCCTGCAGCCTGGTTTGTGGCTGGCAGGTCTGGTGATGCTACTGGCTTTGCTGGCGGCGCTGTTTCCTGGCCTGTTTACCGATGCCAGTCCGGTCGAGGGCATCGCTGGCGCGCAACGGCTGGCACCACAGGCGGGCCACTGGCTCGGTACCGACCAGCTGGGACGTGACCTGTTTGCCCGCATCGTTTACGGCGCGTCGCACTCGCTCTCCGCAGCGTTTATCGCGGTCACCATTGGGCTGGTGGCGGGTACCGCCCTGGGCTTGATCGCCGGTGCCACCGGCGGCAAAACGGAATCGGTGCTGATGCGTGCCGTTGATGTGCTGCTGGCGATTCCGGCGCTGTTACTCTCGCTGAGTCTGTTAATTCTGCTCGGTTTCGGCACGCTGAACGCGGCGCTGGCCGTGGGGATTGCGTCGATCGCCAGTTTCGCCCGGCTGGCGCGCGCTGAAGTGGTGCGCATTCGTCACAGTGAATATATCGAAGCCGCGTATGGCAGCGGCGGCCGTTTTTTCACCGTGCTGTGGCGTCACATTCTGCCGAATGCGCTGAGCCCGGTCATCGCCTATGCCGCATTACAGTTTGGTCAGGCGATTCTGGCACTCTCGACCCTGAGCTTCCTCGGTTACGGCACGCCGCCGCCGATTCCGGAGTGGGGATTGCTGATTGCCGAAGGCCGTAATTATCTGGCCACCGCCTGGTGGCTGACCACCTTTCCTGGCGTGGTGGTGGTAGCGGTGGTACTCGCCGCGAACCGCATCAGTCAACAGCTTGCAGGAGGACGCCGATGAGCAGGCAACCGTTACTGGCGGTCGATCAGCTGACGCTGAGTTATCGCAGCGGCAATCTATGGCAACCGGTGGTGCATAACGTCAGTTTTGAAATTAACCCCGGAGAGATGGTAGCGCTGGTGGGCGAATCGGGTTCCGGCAAAACCACTACCGCTCAGGCAATTATCGGCCTGATGGCGGACAATGCCCGGCGCGACCACGGCGAAATCCGGCTTAACGGCGTGGATATCAGTCAGTGGTCGCAAAAACGTTACGATTCGCTGCGTGGTGCCCGCATCAGTCTGGTGCCTCAGGACCCCGGTAATTCACTCAATCCGGTGAAGACCATCGGTGAGCAGGTGGCTGAGATCCTGCGGCTGCATCTGAAAATCGGCGCGGCGCAACGTCAGCAACGGGTGATTGAGTTGCTGACACGCGTCGGACTGAGCTATCCGGAGCAGCGTGTTCACCAGTATCCGCATCACCTGTCAGGAGGCATGAAGCAGCGGGTACTGATCGCCATTGCGCTGGCGCTGCAACCCGAACTGATCATTGCGGATGAGCCGACCAGCGCGCTGGATGTGACCGTTCAGAAGCGCATTCTCGATCTGCTGGATCAGTTGCGGCGTGAATCGGGCACCGCGGTGCTGTTTGTGACCCACGATCTGGCGCTGGCGGCCCAACGGGCTGACCGCATTATGGTGTTCCGCCACGGTGAAATTCAGGAATCCGCGCCGGCAGCCAGACTGATCGACGACCCGGCGCATCCTTATACCCGCCAGTTGCTGCATGACGCGGCCCCGCAGCGGCGAACCCGCACGCCGCCACAACGTTCCTCTTTTGCTGCTCCTGCTATTCAGGCCACCGCGATCGCCAAAAGTTTTGCGCTCGGTAAACAGCAGCGGTTACAGGCGCTGGATCAGGTCAGCTTTCAGGTGGCTCGCGGCACAACTCATGCGCTGGTCGGTGAATCCGGTTCGGGCAAAACCACGCTGGCGCGCATCGTGATGGGATTTGAAACGGCAGACAGCGGCACGGTTTCGCTGGATGGGCGGATCGTCAGCGGACTGCGCGGCGAAGCGCTGCGCCAGCTGCGGCGTAAAATCCAGTTCGTCTATCAGAATCCCTTTGCTTCGCTCGATCCGCGTCAGACGCTGTATGAGATCATCGAGGAGCCGTTACGTAATTTTGAACGTCTGAGCCGCGAAGTACGACGGCAGCGGGTTGAAGCGGTGACCACCCGAGTGGCGCTGCCGCTGGCGATGTTAACGCGTCGGCCACACCAGCTTTCTGGTGGTCAGCGTCAACGGATCGCGCTGGCGCGTGCGCTGATCACCGAGCCGGATATTCTGGTACTGGATGAAGCGACTTCCGCGCTTGATGTCACCGTGCAGGCGCAGATCCTTGATCTGCTACAGCAACTCCAGGCAGAGTCCGGACTCACCTATCTGTTCATCACCCATGATTTAGCCACGGTGCGGCAGATCGCTGACAGCGTGACGGTGCTGAAAGCGGGAGAAGTGGCTGAGCAAGGTGACGTTGTCACGATATTTTCTGCGCCCCGCCATCCTTACACACGCGAACTGATCGCCGCCATTCCGCCCCTTATTCCCCTGAACACGCTTTCCCAGAAAACTAAGGAGTCAGCATGACCCGTCGCCTCGGCTTTTTTACCCGACTGCTGGATAAGGTGCCGGCCGGACAGCGTTACCGGCTGGCAACCGAACAGATTCAGCACGCGGAGCGATGTGGCTTTGATAATGCCTGGGTCGCGCAGCACCATTTTCATCAGGATGAGGGCGGCCTGCCTTCACCGCTGCTGTTTCTGGCGCACGTTGCCGCGCTCACCCGTCGCATCCGGCTCGGTACGGCTATTATCACCCTGCCGATGGAGAATGCGCTGCGGGTAGCGGAAGATGCCGCCGTGCTGGATCAGCTGGCGGAAGGACGGCTGGAGATCGGGCTGGGATCGGGTGGCACGCCCTCTTCGTTTCAGTCATTTGGTCAGCGTTTTGAGGCACGCGGCACGGTGTTTGCTGAACATCTGCATACGCTGCTCAGCGCCTGGCGTGGTGACTCGCTCGGTCATCCGGATAACCATCTCTATCCGGCTGCGGCGCAACTGGCCAATCGCGTCTGGATCGCCACCTTTTCGGTGGAAGGTGCCGTGCGTGCCGCCCAGGGCGGCCACGGTCTGATGCTCTCCCGCACCCAGCCGCGTCCGGCCGATCAACCGGCGTTGCCGCTTGATGCCTTGCAGAATCCGCTGATCGACGCCTATCTGGCTGCGCTACCGGCGGGCGTAACGCCCCGCATTCTCGCCTCACGGACCGCTTTTGTTGCCGACTCGACCGCCTATGCGCGCCAGATTGCTGAGCCGGGCATTCGGCAGCAGGCGCAACAGTATCAGGCTGCCGGACATCGGTTACGTGGCGAACGGTTTGACGATCTGCTGGCGCAGTTTGATGCGCACGTAGGTGACGTTGCTGCGGTGCAACAGTCGCTGGCGCAGGACAGCACGCTGTCGCGCGTTACTGATATCTCTTTCCAGGTGCACTCCGTTGAGCCGTCGCACGCGGACACGCTGCGCTCGATCGAACTGATTGCCGACCATCTTGCGCCAGCGCTTCGTGCGGCTGGCGAATCTCGCTAACAGGAGCACGTTATGACTCAACCTGACGATCTGCTAAACGCACTGGCCGATATCGATCCCGATTCTGATCTGGCCCGCGCGCGCCAGGTCCGCCACGCTGCGACCCAACATACCCAGGGCAGTTATGCGCTGCTCTTCAGCCAGCAGGATGAGGACTTTCCGCTGCCTGACCGGCTGACACTGGCCGCGCAGCTGGCGGAATGGCACGCCCAGCCAGGCTTACAGGCGCACTATTTACAACAGCGATCATTGCAGCCGGATCGGCCAGCTGGCGGTGCATCTGAGCGCGATCGGGCCGCCGACGCGTTTGCCCATCGCCTGACCTTTGAACCGGTCAACGCGGCACCGGCACACATTGCCGAGTTGCAGCAGGCGGGCTGGAGTCCGCGCGGTATTGTCACGCTGGCGCAGCTGGTGGCGTTTATCAGTTTCCAGAGCCGGTTGCTGGCGGGTCTGCGGGCCTTGCAGGGCGATGCAGCTCAGGGTGAAACCGCATCGGTGGTGGCCGGACACTGGCACGACGCGCCGCTCACCGCCAGCGGCAACACGGCCGTCACCGCCTTTACCCAGCGAGAACTGGGCTGGGAGCCCTGGCTGGCGGCGAAACCGCTGGCGGAGTTTAGTGCGGATGAGCAGGCCACACTGGCTAAGTTTGGTCATAGCGACTCCGATTACTTCCGCCTGCTGGCGCGCAACCTGCCGCTGCTGGAACAGCGCACCCTGACTGATAAAGGCATTTTTTACACCGCGGGCGGCCTGCCTCGTGCAGAGCGTGAACTGGCGGCAACGGTGGTGAGTAAGGTTAACGGCTGTATCTATTGCGCTTCGGTCCATGCGCGCAAAGCCAGTCAGCTGTCAAAGCAGGATGAGGCGATTCAGAAGCTGCTGAACGTGGCGCCGGGGACGGTGTTATCTCACGGACAAAGCCCGCGCTGGCAGGCGCTGATCGCTTTTTCAGCGGCGTTATCCGTTACGCCTTCTCAGCTGACGCAACAGCATATTGATGCGCTGCTGGAACAGGGGCTGGACACGCTGGCCCTGCTCGATCTGATTCAGTCGACCGCCTTTTTTGCCTGGGCGAATCGGCTGATGCTGACGCTGGGTGAACCTTTTCTGCCGCAACAACAGGGATAATCATGACATTGCTTTCAACTGACCAACTGGTGCAGTGGCGTCGCGAACTGCATCAGCATCCGGAATTATCCAGTCACGAATTTGCCACCACCGAACGTATCACCCGCTGGCTGGGCCAGGCGGGCATCCGTCTGCTGCCGCTGGGACTGAAAACCGGCGTCGTGGCGGAATTGGGC
Source organism: Pantoea sp. USHLN298 (assembly GCF_037149395.1). NCBI lineage: Bacteria > Pseudomonadati > Pseudomonadota > Gammaproteobacteria > Enterobacterales > Erwiniaceae > Pantoea > Pantoea sp. USHLN298. The sequence goes on along the minus strand of NZ_JBBCRO010000005.1, from coordinate 247,054 downwards.
GACGGACCGGCGCTGATCGCGCTGCGGGCCGATATCGATGCGCTGCCGATTGAAGAAGCCACTGACCGCCCGTGGCGTTCACAGCAACCGGGCGTGATGCACGCCTGCGGACACGATCTGCATACCTCGGTGATGCTGGGCGTCGCCCTGCAACTGAAACAGCGTGAAGCTACGCTGCCTGGCCGGGTGAGGATTCTGTTTCAGCCCGCAGAAGAGACTTTTACCGGCGCGCGTCAGCTGATCGACGCCGGTGCGCTGGAGGGCGTGCAGGCGATTTTTGGTCTGCACAATGCGCCGGATCTGCCGCTGGGTACGCTGCAGACCCGGCCGGGCGCGTTCTACGCCAACGTAGATCGCTTTGTGATCCGGGTTAAAGGCAAAGGCGCACACGCCGCGCGGCCCCAGGAAGGCATCGATTCTATTGTGATTGCCAGCCACATCGTCACCGCTTTGCAGACGCTACCGAGCCGGGTGTTCAGTTCGCTGGAAACGGTCGTGGTAAGCGTGACGCGCTTTACCGCCGGTAACACCTGGAATGTTCTGCCAGAGAGCGTGGAACTGGAGGGCACGGTACGGACCCATAATGGTGAGATACGGGCGCAGATCCCGCACCGGATGACCGCGCTGATTCAGGGGATCGCCGCCGGCTTTGGTGCCACCGCCGAACTGGAGTGGATTGAGGGGCCGCCTGCGTTAATCAATACGCCAGCCTGGGCCGATGTGGCGCTGGAACTGGCGCAGGAAACGGGCTATCTGGCCCAGCGGGCTGCAGCGCCACAAATGGGTGGCGAAGATTTTGCCTTCTACCTTCAACAGGTGCCCGGCGCCTTTGTCAGCATCGGTAGCGCCAGCAAATTTGGTCTGCATCATGCGGGCTTCGATCCTGATGAATCGCTGATCGAACCCGCGGTGAATTACTTCACCCACCTCGCCCCCCGCGCCCTGCAGATTGTGGCGGCGCAATGACCAAAAGAAGGAATCTGCTTATGTCTGTGCCTGTGCCGCAACCGATTCTCGATCATGCCGTGATTAACGTTGCCGATCAGCTTGATGCCGCCCAGGCGCTGTTCCGGCGGCTCGGTTTTCAGCTGACCGAACGCGGCCATCACTCGCTGGGTTCCAGCAATCATCTGGCGGTGTTCGGCGAAAATTACCTCGAACTGCTGGGCTATGAGCCGGGCAATGCCGGTCGGCGCGCCGATCTCTGGCAATCGCCGCCCGGTCTGAGCGGCCTGGTCTGGAAGAGCAGCGATGCGGAAAGTGAATATCAGCATCTGCAGCGTCAGGATCTGGATGGCGATCCCCCTGCCAGCTTTCACCGGCCGGTTACGCTGCCCGATGGGTCGGTGAGTGAAGCGCGTTTTCGCACCGTGCGTCTGCGTCCCTCTTTAATTCCCAACGGGCGCAGCTTTTTTTGTCAGCATCTGACGCCGGAGGCTGTCTGGCAACCGGCATGGCAGTTGCATCCGAATGGCGTTCGCAATATCAGTGAGTTTGTGATTGTGGCGCAGGACCCGGCTTTATCGGCGCAGGTTTATAGCCATCTGTTTGGCAGCGCAAAAATCATCGCCTGCCCGGAAGGCGCATTTGTGCTGCGTGCTGGTGCCGCCACGGTGCGTTTTGCTTCGGCAGACTATGCGCAGCAGCGATTTGGTCCGCTGCCGGAAGATTACGATGGCAGCGCGCGGATGGTGGCGCTGGGTTTTGTCACCGACGATCTGAACCGGGTAAAAACGGCGCTGCAGACGGGAGACGTCAGGTTTGAACAACAATCAGCGGCGATTCTGGTTGCAGCGGGACAGGGTTTTCATCTGGCTTTACGCTTTACCTGAGGGTGACAGCGGCCAGATCACCAAAAAACGCCTCTGCAGAGTCATGCTCGTCAGTTAAGCGACAGGTGATAACGCAGGCTGGTGCCGCTCAGGGGCTGGCGGTCCTCGCGCCGCTGCGCGGTTCCTTCACGTCATTCCTCTGCCTGACGGACCGGCGGGGATGGCACATCCTGTGCCGCCCCGCCTTTCGCCCGCGTCCTGCGGGCTCTCCTGGCAGACTCATTCTGTTCAGCGCTGCGGATTGCCTGCCCCTGATCGACCCCAGCCTGCTCTGAAACTTCAGTGCGTGCTGTTAAAAAGGGCGCTCCGGCCCGCACTGCGGCATGCTCACCCAGTAAAAAGGCTGCCACGTTTGATCGTGACAGCCTTTGCACATTTAAACTTCACTGCTGAGCACTACCTCTGCAGAGGCGTTTTTTCCTTCATCAATAAAGAGAATCAGAAGGTGTAGCTGGCGGTAACCGAGACGTTACGCGGTTCGCCATAAACCACGGAGCTGGCGACGTTGGTGTCATACTCTTTATCGAACAGGTTATTCAGGTTGCCCTGCAGCGTCAGGTTTTTGTTGACCTGATAGCGGGCAAACAGATCAACCAGCGCGTAGCTTCCCTGGCGGGCGCGCCAGGTGCCGTTGCCTTCCGGTGCACCGACATCATTCCAGACGTGGGTTTGCCAGTTCACCCCGCCGCCCAGCGTCAGCTGTTGCAGCGCAGGCAGGCGATAGCTGGTGAACAGGTTAAAGCTGGTCTGCGGCAGTTGCGGGTTGAAAGTGCTGCCGTCACGGTTTTCCGCAATGTAACGCGTGCCGCCAAACGTCATCTGCCAGTAATCGGTTAATGCACCGTTAACTTCAAACTCAACGCCACGGCTGACCACACCTTTACGGCCAATGTAGGCCACGTCACCGGAACCTTTTACCGTCTGGGTGGTGGCTTCGCCCACGTTATCCAGTTCGGTGCGGAACACCGACAGTGAGGTCGTAAAACGGCTGTTCATCCAGTCCGACTTCAGACCCGCCTCGTAGTTCTTACCGATCACCGGAGCCAGATACGATCCGTTGACGTCGCGATAATCCTGCGGCTGGAACACCGAGGTGTAGCTGGCATAAGCGGACCAGTTTTCCGCGAAGTCATAGATCAGCCCGCCGTAAGGGGTAGTGTTATTCTTCTCCAGCTCGCCAGTCAGCGTTTCGCGGTTCCAGTTGGTGTAACGGGCACCCACGATCAAGTGCAGCGGATCGGCAAGTGAGATGCGGGTCGCCATATAAGTCGATTTCTGACGAACCAGCTGCGTGTCACTGGCAGGCAGCCGCGGCGTCCAGTCAGACTCAGGATACTGGCCGTTGAAATCATTGAAATTCCCCAGCGACTCAGAAGAGATATTTTCGAAGGTGCTGAAATATTTGTTGTCCTGACGGCTGTAGTTCACGCCGACCATCAGTTCATGCTGGCGGCCAAACAGTTCATAAGGACCGCTGGCAAAGGCATCAACAGCATCAACTTTGCGTTTGCCGGTGTTGTAACCGGTTCCGCCCACCACCGGGTAATTCGCGTAGGAGGAGTATCCGACGCCGGTGTTCTTATCGAAGAATCCATCCAGATAGAGCTGTTTACTGTCCAGTCGCATCTCGTTGTGCACACCGTTCAGCGTGATGTTCCAGCCGTTGTCGAAGTCCTGTTTCAGGTTAACAAAGAGTTTGCGGTTCTCTTTGTCGTTATAGGCCCAGTCCGGCGCGGTATTGTAACCACGACGGCTATGAATCTGGCTACCGTCGGTGTACCAGCGAGGCGCTCCGCCCCACATGGTGGCGTCCGTATTCACCTGGCTGAACTCATAGCCCACGGACAGCGTAGTGGAGTCGGTCAGATCGGCATCAACCACGCCATAAACAAACTGTTTTTTCGCACCGTAACGCTCAATGAAACTGTTGTTATCCTGCCAGCCAGCAATCAGACGGCCACGCACGTTGCCGGATTCGCTCAGCGGCGCGGAAAGGTCAGCGACATAACGCTGTTTGTTCCAGCTGCCGTAGCTGGCGGAGACGGTGCCACCAAACTCTTTGCTGTCGGCGTGCTTACGCACCATATTGATCGCCGCTGAAGGATTGCCCGGCCCGGTCAGCAGGCCGGTTGCACCCCGCACCACCTCGACCCGCTCATAGAGCGCCATATCGGTTTGCGCGTCGCCCAGGTTCCAGCGTGAGGCAAACGCAGTCGGAATGCCGTCCACCATGTAGTTGTCGATCATGAAACCACGGGCATAGTAGTTGGTGCGATCCATATCACCACTGATTCCGCGGATACCGGTGGTGTTAGAGAGCACATCATTCAGCGACTGAAGCTGTTGATCTTCCATTCGCTGCTTACTGACAATGCTGACTGACTGCGGCACATCGCGAACGGTACCGAGCATTTTAGTGCCGGCACGGGTGACCGGGACGCTGTAATCGGTGGCCGGCGAGCTGTCTGTTGCGCCGTCTGCCGCGGCTGTGGCGCTGACCGTCATAGTCTGACTGTCAGTGGCGGCCGGTGTGGCTGTTTCAGCGGCGTAAGCACTTGTTTGCGCCAGCGAGGTGGCGATCATCGCGGCCAGTAGTGAGATGCGCAGCGGGGCTGAGGTGCCCGCTTCCCTGGCGTGCTGAACTTGAAAAGACATCGTTAATTCCTCAAATTTATTATGTTTTTTGCTGCCACTGTTCACGACCATGCTTCCTGCGGGCATCTGTGCCCTGCTTATGGTTTGAGGAACCAGAAACCTTTCCCTGAGCGCCTGAGCGCGGGTGTGATGTTGTATTTAAAACAAATGAGAAATATACGCATTGCGATTATCATTGCAAGATTTTGTTAGCAAATGATGCGAATTTATTCAGTAATCCGTGAGAATGCAGATTGAATTGCGGCGGGATCATTGCAGGGTATGAAAATAAAAAACCGGCTTAATTATTTCAGGGCGCAGAACGACATTTATTCCGGGCGAGTGTCATTTGGGAACGAAATTGGCGCGCTGATATCTTTTCATTGACCTGAGGTTGTCGTTTTTTATGCCAGAATGCCCGGCATTACGCTTTAGTTTGGCTTTTTCACAACACCAGATTCACAGGATACTGCTATGCGGTTATTTAAAAAACCGGGCGCACTGTTGGTTATTTTAAGCCTTTGCAGCGCTGGTTCAGTTCATGCCGGGACTATTTCGCAAAACCTCAGTGCAGGCTGGGACAATTTCAGTAATAAGGTCTCGACCACCTGGCAACAGCCCGATGGCACCGACTTCTATCTGCCCGCTATCACCTGGCACAACCGGGCAACCTACGATCGCGAACATATTGAAAAATATAATGAAAGACCGTGGGGTGCAGGCGGTGGGATTTCCCGTTACGACGAAAAAGGTAACTGGAATGGCCTCTATGTGATGGCATTTAAAGACTCCTATAATAAATGGGAACCCTTTGGTGGCTATGGCTGGGTAGCGACGTGGCGACCCCTTGCGAATGATAAATTTCACTGGGGTGCCGGTTATACCGCCGGCGTTACGGCCAGGCATAACTGGAAATATATTCCGGTGCCGGCAATCCTGCCGCTGGCGTCAGTCGGATACGGCAAGTTGGATTTTCAGATGACCTATATTCCCGGCACGCATAATAACGGAAACGTCTATTTTGCCTGGTTGCGTTATCATTTCTGACAGCCGTAACGGGATATTTAGCGCGACATCGCCATAACAGAGATCTCATTCAGGTTCAGGGTTTCGCCATCAAAGCGGTGACGTAAATCGGCATAACTTTCGCATCCAATGATCTGTTCAACCGCTACGGAATAAGCATCCATTGCGCTGCGCATCTGTGTCAGGTAGTCGTGCGTATCATAGACCCGGTCGATGCCTTCCAGTGCATGATTCATGATTTTCCTGGCGACATCGTTAGGGGTGTCCAGCGCGGAAAGTTTGGAGCGGGCCGTCCGGCGTAAATCGCGCGGCGTAAAAGGCTCCAGCCCCAATCCACGCGGGGCGCGGATCATACGGCGTAAGGCCTGATTCAGCGCCCCTTTCGACAGGGGAAGTTGAGGATCGCGCGGTGCCGGAACCAGCCAGGGCGAATCGCGATCGGCCGCCTGCATCAGCGCATCAATGCACATCCGCATCAGCGGTGAAATCGGCAGAATATGTTCGCGCTGAGATTTATTACGGGTGCCCTGCTTCCACAGGCCGAGCGCCAGATCAAATTCTGCTTTCTGCGCCTGTACAATTTCATCTGGCCGACGCGCGCTAACCAGACACAACCGCAGCGCCCAGCGTGCCTGCTCCGATAACGCCCAGTTATCCAGTCCATGCCAGAACACCCAGATTTCCGCATCCGTCAGCTGACGACTGCGCGGTGGCGTCGCGCGTCCGGCGACATCACGCTTTTTCATCGAGGCGATCGGGGAGTGATCAAGATAGCCCTGCATCTCTGCCCAGGCGAGGAACTGCTTGGTCAACGCAAATACCCGTCGCGCCTCCTCTTTCTTGCCGTCAGCGATCAGAATGTTATAGAGACGGTTGAGTCGTAAACGGGTGATCGATTTAAGCGGTTGCGATCCAATATTCGGCAGAACATGTTTCAGCAGTGATGAGACGGCGATTTCCGGGCGGCGGCGGCTGATCAGCAGGGATAATTTGACCCAGACCTTCATCACCTGCTCAACTGAGCCTTCATCACCAAAATTATCCAGTTCACCTAATGAGGCTGTTCTCACCTGATCAAGCCAGATCAGTACATGGCGGCCGACATGAGGTGAACGTAATTCTGTTAGCGTCACAATGATCCTTTTACTGTTCCGTGCAGGCTGCGAAGTCACACAGTTTAACGTCAGATCTTTTCTGACTCCAGACCTAATAAGTCTGGAGTCACAATGACGCGTTCTGATGAATTCTGGGCGAGTGATCAAGAACTTTATCCACGTTAAACAACGTGCTGCTGGGTAAAAACTCACCCGCTGCAATGGTCAAAAACCCGATCAGAAACAGTCAGGAGGCCGGCTATCCGGACAACCACGATATGATGGACTGGCAACAACGTCGCCGGTTGCTGTCTGCTGGTCCAACGAGCTTGTTTTTTGTCTTTGTAATCCTGCGACTCTATCGGAGCCTCAAGGCATGAGATGTGCGCCACCCTCGTTCAGCAGCAGATATATGTATTGCTGTTCGCTAATCAGGATTGGTCTGTTGCCTGGATGATCAGAAATTCAAACAGGTCTGGATGCTGATTCTTCAGTGTGATCAAAGCCAAACGTTGCAATTGCTGGTGACATCAGCTGCACACAGCATCGGAGAGTGACAGTCATCGCAAGCTGTTCCGGTTAAATGTTTGTTGCAATATGAATATATAAAGTTAATCATATATTCTTTATTTTATTTATCCATGTCTATCCCAACTGCAGAATATTTATCTGTACAGAAACCCACCGCAGCATTATAGTTTTTTATCGGATAGTTTATTTATGGAGAAACAGATGGCTGAATTTTGTTTTTATAAAAAACATAACCAGGTCGCGGTAGTGAGTAAATCGGAGACTTCAAAAGCCGCTTCCCTTGTCGGCAAGGGCTGGAAGAAAATGTTTGAAGAGGTCAGAGCCGCTGATGCAGAAAGTGCACTGGCCCGGTTAGCTGAAATACGTAAGGAGGAGATAGCCACACAACGCTTTATGATCTTAGGAACGGCATTCAGTGATTTTCTGACAGCGTTTCTCAAGTAGTAACAGGTTACTTCACTCAACGTAAACACGCATATTTACTGGCAGAGTCAATGACAGTTAATAAGATCGTGGGGGTTTTTCAGGGAATCGTCAGGCTGCCATTTCTTCATCTATGTTAACAATCATAATGCCCTGCATCAGAAAATAAACACTATAGCCTGATGCTTTTCATCATGAAAGACTTCATCTTGTATTAAATTTATTCTGACATTACAATGGGTTGTGTTAGTTATTTGCTCGTGTGGCATAGTGCTTGAGTGTGGCGGTTTCTATGCGGCTCTCTATCAACACAATATAAATGAAAATGATTCATGCTGGTGCTAATAGCTGCATTGCACGTATACTTTCATTGCCCGCATCAGCGTTCTTAGTGTATTCGGGTTTTCATTGTTATTATTCTGATATAAGAGGATTTATGAGCACAAGGAAATCTGTTATGCTGGCCTTTCTGGCTTTAGTTGTCGGTGGAGTGTTAGGATATATAGTCAACAATCTGACGATATCTAAATATAACACCATTAATGCCACCTGTACTCTGCTTAATGTGGCTGTAGATAATCATATGTTAAGTCCGGAGAAGATTGTTGAACTAGGACGCCTGACCAAAGAAAAACTTGGCGATGCCCAGTCTGCAAAAGCATTCAGCCTGAGTACTAAACAGATAAATTCAGCCTCTGAATCATCAAACTGCTCTCAGTTTATGGTTGGAATGAACCAGGTTAAATGATTCCGGAAGATCATTTCCTGTGCTGCGTTTAACATTAAATTTAACAGGGAGAGTTCAGAATGGTGCCAAAGAGAATTCGACTACTTGCGCTCTTAGCCCCTTTTTTTCTGGTGGCGTGTACCCTCTCTCAGAATAATGGCGTCAGTAAAAATATGCCTGCACAGCAGGGAAATGATCTCCTTTCAATGGCCAGTCCGGCAGGCCGCTATGCCGTCGTTATTCAACGAGCCGTTGAAAAAAAAATGTATCAACCGGATGCCTGGCGGGGAAAAGTCTGCACGGTCAGAATGTCGCTCCGACGTGATGGCGTAGTCGAAAATGCAGTTGCAGAAAGCGGTGACGCCAGACTGTGTAAAATGGCTCTATCTGCCGTAAAGCGAGCTGAGATCCCTCCTGCGCCTGATGAAGCAACGTGGAAGTTATTCAGAAACGCTCCGCTGGAATTCAGGCTGTAGTGTGATCCTTATCATTCAGCCCTGAATCAGGAATCACAAAAGGCCCTTCTCGCAGTCAACACGCGACAACAGGAAAAATATCGGTATAAGGCGTATAAGCAAAAGCCCATGCGATAACAGTATTTATAAAACGAATAAGAGGAGATAGTCTGTTTCAGAATGAGCAAGGCGCCTGGAATAACTAAATTTGCATAGAAAAAAACTCTCTATACGCAGGCTTTATCAGCAAGAAATTGTGGTTTGCGGATGTGTAAAATCAGGAGTTCAAATAAAGTGATCGCGGATACCAGGTATTTAAGAAGGTTTTCTCTTATCGCACTCAGCATAAAAAATATAAACCGATTCGGATGAGAAAATTTTAATTCATACTCTTCTCTGACGGCCCTCTGTTGTTAAGGGTATTCCTGATGAGTTATAAGAAACGCATCAGGTATTATGAAATTCTGAGCAGGTTTATTCATTGGGTCTGCAGAGATTTCTGAAACTTTGGTTAGTATCCACTATTTTGCTTTACGTCATAACCTTGCAAGCGTCATTATTCAATCTCTCTTGCTGTCAGCCGCAACACGCTTGCATATGAAGAGTAATTTCATCGAAGTCAGTAACAATCGTTGATTAAAAGGATAAAAATATATGGACATAACTATGATTGATACCCGGAAACACTTATATATCGGTCTGCTGCTGACGGCAGCTATGCTAAGCGGTTGTACGGCCGAAACCAGTCTGGAAAGAAATGCTCACCATACCGCCTCACAGATAGCTAAACTCCATTTTGACCCCAATACGCGCCCGCTCACTGCTGATAATTATCGGATAGCAAAGCAGTTCCTGAGTCAGTTTTATGAGCTGGGTAAACAGGATCGTGCCGCTGGCCTGAGCGAAGAGCAGGCACAGCAGCGTGTAAATAGTTTTACGGCGGTCAGGCAAACTCAGCAGGGCGATCAGATCGATGAATCTTGTACGAGCCCTTTTAGCGCCGCCGCACAGAAAAGTAACTTCCTTAAGCAATCCTTCAGCGCAGACCGGCCGCAGAAACGGGCTGAAATAATGTTAGAAAGCGCCACAAAAAGCTACTGGGATGGCTTTAACGGACGTTTATAGTCGCAGCCAATGCGCGCGGTTGAAAAGGCCGCGCCATCATGTTTTAGCATCAGCCGCAGTCTGTTTCGATCATCCTGACGAAATCAGAAAGAAGCCTGGTTGAGGGTTTAAATATTCCGATACTGCCGCAGGGTCATCATCATAAGGAAGGACTGAGCGGGTATAAGAGGCAGTGCTGCTGCAACTCCGCACCGGCTTAACTCTTCAATGAAGCCAGTATCGAATACTGAAGCAGCAAGATTGATTCCAGATCCTTTCTGACAGTGGAAATTTTGTTTTGAACGGGCTCAGGCTTTTGGATGGCGCAATATACAACTCAGCCAGCGAAAAGGTCGTGACGTTATCGCTGGCTGAGCTGTAATTGCGGGGTCCTTTCAATACGTAAAAGCAGCCCCGCCGGATGCCTCTCGTTGCCTGATTAATTGGCTGAAGGACGTAACGCCACCAATACCCCTTTGCCACTTAACGTAAAGACAGAGATAAAGGTAAACAACAGCGCGGTCAGCCCCAGGACCAGGTAAGCGCCGTGAAAACCCACGCGGTCATACATAAATCCAGCGAACAGCGACATGAAAATCATCGCCAACTGTTTGAAAAAACAGAAGCAGACGAGATAAATAGTGGCTGAGAACTTCACTTCAAACTGAGTAGTAATATATTTAAAGCAGCCGACGATTAAAAAAGGCACTTCAAACATATGGAGTGATTTAAGCAACACTACTTCTACTGCCGTAGTGGCAAATGATGAGCCGATAATACGTACCGACATGATCGTTCCGGCCAGCAAGAGTGCATTTTTACCGCCGATGCGGTTCACTATTAACGGGGCAAAAAACATGATGCAGGCATTGAGCAGTTCTCCCATCGTGGTGACATAACCAAACACCCTGGTTCCCTGATCGGCGCTGCTAAAAAACGAGGTGAAAAAGTTGGCAAACTGCTGATCAAATACATCGTAAGTGCAGGAAACACCCACAACGTAAAGTGTTAAGAACCATAATTTCGGTTGTCTGAACAATTGCATCACCAGACGCAGGCTGAACTGAGATTGGTTTGCGCCCAGTGAGTCGGCCACCTCTGCTGATGATTGTGCCTGAGGTCTGGAAAGAAACAGTAAAATGGCGAGGATCACCGCACATCCGGAACCGAGCCAAAAAATAAACTGGTTATTAATGGTGAACATGATACCGACAATAGACGCGCAGAGCGCCCAGCCTACACAGCCAAACAGGCGCGCACGACCAAATTCGAACTGGCTACGCCGACTGACACGCTCAATGTAGGCTTCAATCGCAGGCGCGCCAGCGTTGTAGATAAAACCGAGATAGATACCGCCGACAATTGAGCCTAACAAAATATGAGTTTGCAGTAGCGGACCAAACACGTAGATAAAGAATGGAGCAAACATCACCAGCATCCCGGTGATAATCCATAATAAATGTTTTTTCAGCCCCAGTTTGTCAGACAGTAAACCAAATACTGGCTGGAACAGTAACGAAAAGAAAGAGATTGCGGCGAAGATAATACCGGTATCGCTTTTACTGATGTGATTAATATCATGTAACCAGATAGGGAAGAACGGGAAATAGGCTCCCATGATGAAGAAGTAGAAGAAAAAGAACAGCCCGAATATCCAGAAATTATTATTCTTTAAGTAATACATGATTACATCCTTTTTTAATAACTAAAGCGTCCGGGAAATCTGTCTGCCAGCCTTGAAACCCTGGTATAAGACGGCTGATGAGGCATCCTGTTGCATGTCGGGCCGGGCCTGCCCCGTGCCGAGGATGAATTAAACGCAAAACAGGCTGTTGTGCCGGGACCGATGGCAAAGTAATCTTCAGCACTGTGAGCGAGTAACATTGTTAAGCCATTACCTGTGTGAGGTGTGAGCGCTTCATCGTGATCCTCCTGACAGACTCACCTTCTGTTGAGCCTGAAAACAGCCTGCTCGTGCTTGTAGCAGAGAGGTAATGGCATGCTGCCAGCACGCTTCAGAACACCAAAGCCGCGGTTACAGTGGAGATTTTCAACTCGCCTCAAGCCTGTTCTGCCTGTAATGCCAGGAGATTGCTGAGATTACAGGTAAGAGACACGGCGAGGCTCTACTCAGGCTAAATACGCTGTTGCATGATGTTTTGTGCGTCGGCAACCGTGCTGCACTAAGGTAGCGTCCTCCATGACCACTGCCTTTTCCTGATTGTGATGCGCTCACATTTCAAGGGGTACAATAGAGTTTGGCTGTTATTGAAGTAAAGCGCGCTCTGGGTATTAGGTGACGAGGGTCACAGTTTAAGCCGGTTTTATACCGACATTGTTCACTGATCAGCAGAGAGCCAGGCCCGCATCTGCTCATTGGTCATTGGTCATTGGTCATTGGTCATGATCTTATTCCACAGCACCACCTGGCCCACAACCTCTTAACTTCTTGCATGGATCATCACCGCCCTACTCGTCGGCTATACGTTGTTAGCGCCTATCGAGGCGTTATCCTGTTGCCGGTTAATCCCCTCTCTTTGTCGTCACCAGAAGCGGATTTTGCGGAAATTTCCCGCAGCGTTGATCGCTGGCGGTTTTCTGGTTCATTGAATAACGGCCTGCGCCAACACAGGGAGCGAGTCCGCGGCTGGCTTAAACGCCACTGCGGCAGATGTTGCCTGGCTAATCCGGAATGCGGCAGGACCACGTTGTGCGCTGGGATTACGCACTGCGTAGCCTGATTTCTGCGTGTGGTCTGGCGCGCTGAATGCTGGGATATGATTCTGCACTTCTCCTCAACCCCTTCCCTTATGCATCGCAAGCGATAACGGAAAAGTTCCCGATTGTAGTTGTAAAATGATAATCATTATCATTATTATACGCATTTGCTTACATACCTTAACGATTCAGGGAGATTTTCTAAGTGAATGTAACTATGCATGTCCGGAAGCGCCCCGTTGCGCTGCTGCTGGCGGGAATATTAAGTTCTTCCGCCTCTGCCGCGAACGACGCTGAGACAGAAATGCTGGCCGATGACCAGACTATGCTGGTCACTGCTGAACAGGAGTTAAAGCAACAGCCTGGCGTCTCGGTGATTACCGCGCAGGATATTGAAAAGAACCCGCCGGTTAATGACCTGTCCGACATCATCCGCAAAATGCCGGGTGTTAACCTCACCGGCAACAGCGCCAACGGCGTCCGCGGCAATAACCGCCAGATCGACATTCGCGGCATGGGACCGGAAAATACCCTGATTCTGATTGATGGTGTACCGACGACCTCAAGAAACTCAGTGCGTTACAGCTGGCGTGGCGAGCGGGATTCGCGCGGTGACTCTAACTGGGTACCGGCGGAAATGGTTGAGCGCATCGAAGTGATCCGCGGGCCGGCGGCTGCCCGTTATGGCTCTGGCGCTGCAGGTGGCGTGGTCAATATTATCACAAAGCGCCCGACGGATGACTGGCATGGCTCGCTGTCGCTGTTCACCAATCAGCCGGAAGATGACAAAGAAGGCGCTACCCGCCGCGCCAACTTTAATCTCAGCGGTCCGCTGGCCGGTGACGCGCTTACCATGCGGCTCTACGGCAACATCAATAAAACCGACAGTGATGCTTTTGATATCAACCAGTCGCAGAATGGTTCTGCCGCCGCCGGACGCGAAGGCGTGCGCAATAAAGATATTAATGGCGTACTCTCCTGGAAATTAACGCCGTTGCAGGTGATTGATTTCAGTTACGGTTACAGCCGTCAGGGCAATATATATGCTGGCGATACCCAATACAGCAACGGTGCGGGCAATGCTCTGATTGAATCGCTGGATGGTTCAGAAACTAACCGTCTTTATCGTCAGACCTATGGCATTGCCCACAACGGGATCTGGGACTGGGGCCAGTCGAAACTGACCTTCAATTATGAAAAAACCAACAATACCCGCCTCAACGAAGGAACCGCAGGCAGCGGTGAGGGACGAATTAACAGCACGACGTTCTCCACCAGCCGCTTCGAGAGTTACCGCGCCGGTGGCGAAGTCAGTTTCCCGCTGGAGATAGTGCGGGAACAGACGGTGACGCTGGGTGCTGAGTGGAATCGCGACGAGTTAAACGATCCCAACTCAATGAATGGCACCAGCGCACCGGGCGTCTCTATTGGTGGGATCAATGGCGATGCAGGTAGCCGCAACAGTAAAAACAGCGCGACTCTGAGTTCGCTCTATTTCGAGGATAATATTGCCGCCACCGACAGCACGGAGCTGATCCCGGGTCTGCGTTTTGATTATCACGATACCTTTGGCGCGAACTGGAGTCCGTCGCTCAATATTTCCCAGGGACTGGGCGAGAACTTCAAACTCAAGGCCGGTATTGCCCGTGCGTTTAAAGCCCCTAATCTCTATCAGTCAACGGAAGGCTATTTACTGGCGACCCGCGGCAACGGTTGCCCGATCGGTATCGTGAGCGGGAGTTGTTATTTGCTGGGCAACGAGAACCTTGATCCTGAAGTCAGCGTAAATAAAGAGCTGGGCATTGAGTTTAGTCAGGATGGCTATATTGCCGGGATCACCTGGTTCCGTAACGATTATAAGAACAAAATCGTGGCGGGCACCGAGCGGATTGGTTTTGCCTCCAACGGCAATAATATCCTGCAGTGGAGCAACGGCGGTAAGGCAGTGGTAGAAGGTCTGGAAGGGAATATGACGATTCCGTTAGTGCGCGATGCGCTGGAATGGCGGACCAACGCGACCTATATGATTGAGTCGAAGGATAAAGAGACCGGAAATCCGCTGTCGATCATCCCGGAATACACCATCAACACGATGCTCGACTGGCAGGTGACAGAGGATTTTTCCACCAGCCTGAACTGGACGATGTATGGCCGTCAGAAACCGCGTGAAAATGCAGAATCGCGTACCGAAGCCAGTTCACTGTCGACGCGTGAAGTCGGAGCCTATTCAGTATTTGGGCTGAATCTTAACTACGACGTCACCAAAAATCTGCGTGCTAATGCCGGTATCAATAACCTGCTCGATAAGCGTATTTACCGTGAAGCCGAAGGTGCATCCACCTACAACGAGCCGGGCCGTGCCTATTACGCCGGTCTGACTCTCTCTTTCTGATTCTCATTGCGACAGGCGCTTCCATTCGGAAGCGCTTTTTCTTGCCGTAGGTCTGACTCTCTTTCCTGATTGTCTCTCTTTCAGCCCGGTCTGGCCGGTATCTTTTAATGCGCTACCGTGACGTTGTCACTTCAATTAGCGCTGAAACTGTTATGCCGCGAAAATAATCTTATTGATTAAACCCGGAAAGGAAGCGCTGAAACCGCGTCGATCTGTGGAACTAAAAGGTATGAATAGAGGCAAAGACAGCCTGGCTCAGTGAGCCAGGCCCGGTGATTAACGTACCAGATGCAGGAAATGCAGGTGTTTTTCGTACTGATCAAGAATATCGTTGATAATCTGCTCCTGCGTCCAGCTCATCACATCGTAATCCTGCCCGCCCTCTTTCAGGTAGACCTCTGCACGGTAGTAGCGATGCTCTTCTTTTTTCTCATCGCCTAATCCGGCCAGGGCAAAGGTAGGCTGAATATAGGAACGAAGCCGCACTTCATAAACAAAGTTGAGTTCATTTCCCAGATCCACTTCAAAATGCACCCGATCGTCTGCACTGTCATTAATGTGAGAAACGGTACTTTGCTTCAGCAGTTCGCCGCTGACCATATGCATGGCAGGCTGAATCACTTCATTCATAAAGCGTTTCACGTTTGAACGCTTGGGAAAATAAGCAATATTCCGCAACCGGCGTTGCCACGAAATCGGGTTTCGTGAAGCTGGCGAGGCGATGGTGGTGATCTGCTTACTCTCGCGTTTGTAATAATCAATGCGCAGCGCTTTGAACAGCCCGTATATCGACGTCAGAAGTATAATGGCAAAGGGCAACGCACTGGCGATGGTCACCGTTTGCAGCGCTTTCATGCCGCCTGCCAGTAACAGCACGATGGCAACAACCCCCATCATTGATGCCCAGAAAATACGCTGCCAGACCGGCGTGTTATCGATGCCTCCTGACGCTAAGGTATCAACCACCATCGCGCCGGAATCAGCGGACGTCACGAAAAAGACGACCACCATGGCCATAGCAATAAACGACAGCACCGAACTGAAGGGGAAATGCTCAAGGAAGTTAAATAACGCGAGGGTCTGATCGGACTGTACAGTCTCTGCCAGATCGCGTGCTCCTTTACTCACGATCAGCCAGATCGCGCTGTTACCGAAAAATGTCATCCACAGCAAGGTGAAACCGGCTGGCACAAACAGTACGCCGGTTACGAACTCACGAATGGTGCGTCCACGCGAAACGCGGGCAATAAACATCCCGACGAAGGGCGACCAGGCCAGCCACCAGCCCCAGTAAAACAGGGTCCAGCCTCCCAGCCATTTGCTGGATTTGGGCTCATAGGCATACAGGTTAAAGGTCTTGTTCACGATTTCTGAAAGGTATCCGCCGGTATTCTCAACAAACGATTTCAGCAGCAGAACCGTTGGCCCCATCGCACCCACCAGAACCAGCAACAGCACCGCCAGCGTCAGGTTGATTTCTGAAAGTATGCGGATCCCTTTATCCAGTCCCGACACTACCGACAAGGTGGCGAGGCCGGTAATAACCACAATCAGTATGACCTGGATGGTTTGGTTAACCGGAACCCCGAAGAGGTGGTTGAGCCCGGCATTAACCTGCAAAACACCATAACCCAGCGAGGTTGCTACACCGAGCACGGTACCGATAACGGCAAAAACATCGACGGCATGCCCTATCGGCCCATAAATTTTTTCGCCAATAATCGGATAGAGTGCCGATCGCAGCGTCAGCGGCAGGCCGTGACGATAACTGAAGAAGGCCAGTATCAATGCCACGATGGCATAGATTGACCAGGCATGCAGTCCCCAGTGAAAGAACGTGATGCGGAGTGCCTCCTTGGCGGCCTCAACGCTCTCCGGCGTGCCTGACGGCGGCGCCATGTAATGCATCACCGGCTCGGCTACGCCAAAGAACATCAGTCCTATGCCCATGCCGGCTGAAAACAGCATGGCAAACCACGATAGGTAGCTGAAATCGGGTTCAGAGTGATCGGGACCTAGTTTGATGTCACCAAACCGGGACATGCCCAGATAGGCGACGCTCATGAGTATCAGGGCAACAGTCAGAATGTAAAACCAGCTGGCATTGGCGAAGATGCCGCTTTGCAGCGCGCTGAGCTGCTTGTCGGCTTGTTCAGGGAAAATGGCAGCAAAAGCAACGATGATAAAGATCAATATGGCGGAACTGTAAAACACCGGCGGATTGATTTTACTTCGCTGAGTGTGCTCTGTTATTTTTGATTGAGACATATAACCTCTCTGCTGGTGCATTTCTGAATGTAACAGCCATTATGGCAGAGCATATTAAAATTTCAGGGAAGGATCGGATTTTTATAGTTTTTTTTCCCCATACAGACTATTCCCGACAGGAGGCGTTACCGTCACTGCGGGTCGACGCGCGGGTTAACGGCGGCTGAAAAGACTCACCTTCACGACCGCGGGCAGATGATGACAGAAGTTCCTGCTGACCCTTCACGCAGAGGAATGGCTGCAGCATTCCCCGCCTTGCTTCAGGTATCGTTCATTGCGTATCAACAACAGTGGCCGATGCTTCATAGATTATCAGTCTATATCTTCATCATGCAGAGGAGTTCGGCAAAATAATGGAACACAGTTATAGATCACATATCGCGTGGACAGGTAACAGAGGCACGGGCACGTCAGGCTATCAGTCCTATGCGCGGACATGGGATATCGCCATAACCGGCAAGGAAATCGTTCATTGCTCTAATGACCCATTGCTGGGCGGCGATCCGGGTAAAATGAACCCTGAAGATCTCCTGTTATCCTCGCTTTCAGCCTGCCATATGCTTTGGTATCTGCATCTCGCCTCCGATGCGGGCATCACCGTCGTGGATTATGAAGATTCACCGGTAGCCACAGGTGAAGTTTTAAAAGGGGGAGCAGGCCGCTTTATTTCAGCCATACTCAGGCCAAAAATTACGGTCCTGGCGGGCACAAATATCGATGCGGCAACGGCTATTCACCATGAAATTCATAAAGTCTGTTTTATTGCCAGATCGGTGAATTTTCCTGTTATCTACCAGCCTGAATTTACCATCACTCCTTTGCCCTCTCCTTAATACCGCTCTTTCATTACGTGGATGCCGGCTCTGTAAACCGGCACCCGCCAGCCAGAGATGGCGGCGATGCGTCTGTTATTTGCCGCAAGCGGCATGGCTGATATCCCGACTGGTTAATAACCGCCGTTTGAACTGTGGCTGTGGGTCGCGGCGTTATAATTTGATCAAAAAGGCATCATTAATACGCACAATTAAAATAGCCATGATTGATGCTAAGTCCGGTTTGTCAGCCATCGTGAATGCGATATCCGGTTGAGCCCCCCAATAAGAAACCATCTTCTATACTCTGTTACGTTTAGTTAACTTTGCCGCTGTTCATCGTGCTGCGTTGGTTTTTTTAAGCACCGTTTTGCGCGAAAGCTGCTGCCTGAACCCTTCAATACGCCATATTTACTCTTTGTACATTTCAACGGGGGACGTCCTGATATGTCGCAATCTCAACCCTCACGCCTGGGCAGCTTACTGCTGTTGCTGGCAGCCGTGATCGGCTTCGCGGTGGCTTTATACGCGTGGCTGACACCTCTCACCGGTGTTACCGGGACTATCGGAGCTCTGGGTGTAGCCATTGCCAGCGCCATACTGGCGTTACTGACCTTTCTTTTACGCGGCGCATCCCGCCGCGGCGCGCGCACTACGCTGATTGTTATCGTTTTTCTGATGCTATTCGCGATTGGTTTTGCAGCTGCGCTACTGCATCAGTACATCATTACGGCAGCAATGGTGGTCGGCCTGATTGGTCTGATTACGCTGAGCCGCAATTCCGTTCGTCACAATCATCGCGTCAGAGCCTGAGGAGCTGCCCGTGCATAATGATCTCTACTCTCCATTAATGAAAGTCAGCATCACGGCGCTGGCGCTGCTGTGCATACCGGTGACGCAGGCGCAGAAGCAGGATAACGCTGCTGAAGCCTCTATGGGCACCCAGGAAAAACTTAATGTGGATTCCGCCAATCAACAGGCGCCGGGAACCACTGAAACCACGGAAGAGGCGTCCACCGGCAAGCGTGACGGGCAGAAAGTCGAGTCTGCCAGTTCCGCCGCCAGCTCACTGGTGCCCTCTTCTGCCACCTGGGACAGCTTCCATGGTCAGCTCAACGCACAAAAATATAGTCCGCTGAAACAGATCACTGCGGATAACGTCAGCAAGCTGAAGAAAATCTGGGAATTTCATACCGGAGATGTCTCGGATGGCAAAGGTGACATCCCTGCCACCGTCTGGTCAGCAACGCCCATTTTTGCCAACCAGACGCTCTACATTGGTACTCCGTTTGATCGCCTGATTGCGCTGGACCCCGGTACAGGTAAAGAAAAGTGGCACTATGACACCAAATCCTCGCGCAAAGCTCTGACGCAGCCGGTACTGAAGAACCGCGGCGTCTCCTACTGGCAGGCCAGACAACCGGCTGCCGGACAAGCGTGTCAGAAGATCGTCTATATGGGGACCGTTGATGGCAAGCTCTTTGCGCTGGATGCCGATTCGGGGAAACCATGCAGTAACTTTGCTGACAACGGCGTGCTGGACCTTAATCAATGGAACACGGTTAACGCTAAATACCCGCTATCTGTGCTGCAGCCGCCCACCGTCGTCGGCACCCATCTGCTTGTGGGCTGGGCTGGCAAAGACTGGGCTTATGCTGAAGCGCCTCCGGGCACTGTGTTTTCAATTAATGCGCAGACCGGCGAACGCGAATGGACTTTTGACGCTATTCCGGCCGAAATCCGCAAACGCACCGGTACCGCCAACGTCTGGACACATATGTCTGCCGATGAGGCGCATGGCCTGGTCTATCTGCCGGTCTCATCCCCGTCTCCCAACTACTGGGGCGGTAACCGCGTCGATCCGATTCCGCTCGGCACCTCTACCACCGCGCTGGACATCAACACCGGTAAAGTGGTCTGGTCGCGCCAGTGGGTGCATCACGACGTGTGGGATTACGACATCAACTCGGCACCCACGCTGATGGATATCACCGTCAACGGCAAAAAGATCCCGGCGCTGATCCAGGCGACCAAGCAGGGTTTTCTGTTTGTGGTGAACCGTCTGACGGGTGAGGATGTCTGGCCTATAGAAGAGCGTCCGGTGCCTCAGGGCGATGGTTCGGTGCAGGGCGAAGTGCTTTCTCCAACACAACCATTCCCGACTAAACCTGCGCCACTGCTCGATCAATCGAAAAAGCCAGAGATCTGGAAACTGGCGGATATGGTGGGCGCCGGCCAGTGTTCACGACTGTGGGATAAGCTGACCTATGAGGGAATGTACACGCCACCCACTACCAGGGGCGAAGGGACGCTAACCTATCCGGACAGTGCCGGGGGCGTTCAGTGGGGCGGCGTGGCGTACGATCCACAAAAACAGATTGCTATCGTGAACACCTCTCACATTGTGCAGTATGTGAAGCTCTATAGCCGTGAAGATTACGACAAAGCGAATAATGGTTCCGGCAACGAGAGCGGTTTTGCCCCGCAGGAAGGCGCGCCTTATGGGCTGCGTCTGATGGTGGCGAACAACTGGCTGGGTATGCCGTGCTGGCAGCCACCGTTTGGTGAAATCGTGGCGCTGGATATGCATACGGGTGACGTAAAATGGCGTCGTCCGGTTGGCGCTTCGCAGCAGTATGGCTTCTTTATGCCAGAAAGCTGGGGCTCACCCACCATTGGCGGTCCGGCTGTGACCGCGGGTGGCGTGATCTTTATTGGTGCCTCAATGGATGCCAAAGTTCGCGCTTACTCAGTGGATAATGGTGAAGAGCTGTGGTCCGATCAGGTTGAAGCACCTGCGGTAGCGAATCCATCGGTCTATGAGTATAAAGGCCGTCAGTATGTCGCCTTTGTCGCGGGGGGGAATACTATTCTCAAGGATCAGGTGGGCGATCAGGTGGTGGTTTATGCGCTACCGGAATAGTCGTTTATAAAAATATTAATGGAAACAGAATGGGGCCTCAGCGCCTAATGCCTGTCAGTTAAGGTTAAATGTGCAAAGGCTGTCACGGTCAGACGTGGCAGCTTTTTTGTCTGGGCGAGCGTGCCGGAGTGCGGGCCTGAGCACCTCTGCTGCTGCCGGGCCGTCCTCGCGCCGCTGCGCGGTTCCTTCGGCTTTGACGTCGTGCCGACGAACCGTTCGGGGATCGGCCTTCCCTGGCCGGCCCCGAACTCTCCACGCTTCCCGGCGTGGCGTTCTGGCCCGGCGTCACGCCTCAGCGCTGCGGATAGCCCTTTCAGCAGCAGAGGCGCTCAGGCCTCCACCATCGTGCCCTTTTTAACAGCAGGCACTGAAGCTTCAGAGCAGGCGGGGGCCGATCAGGGGCAGGCAATCCGCAGCGCTGAACAGAATGAGTCTGCCAGGAGAGCCCGCAGGACGCGGGCGAAAGGCGGGGCGGCACAGGATGTGCCATCCCCGACGGTCCGTCAGGCAGACGAATGAAGTGAAGGTACCGCGCAGCGGCGCGAGGACCGCCAGCCCCTGAGCGGTACCAGACTGCGTTATCACCTGTCGCTTAACTGACAGGCATTAGGCCTCAGCGCCCCATTTTTTGTACCACAAAACGGCGGGAATGATCAGTGGATAGTAAAACCGGCTGCATCCGTCTCTTTTACAGGAGGTAATGCTATGAGGGAACGCAGCCTGGATTGAGAAGAGCGCTTATTTCAGCGGGTCCGCCAGTTTTATGATCAATAACTCGCTGTCCGACTCGGGTTTCTTCAGCGGCTTCACACCGATCGTCGTGGCAACCGGCTTATCATCGACTGTAAGCGATCCCTGTTCACTGACCCGATAATCCTTGCGCTTTTTACCTTCAACCGGATTTTGCATTACCGCTTTTACGCCGAAGTCATTGTCATTGGCGACCGCCAGCGTTTGATTGTCGATCAGCGCCAGCCCTTCGGCCTTCTCCTGCTGCCAGCTAAGTTGACGTAAATCGACTACCTGAGTTTTTGCGGCCAGCTTTATGCCGCGCTGTGCCAGGCTTTTCTGGTCGTCAAACTCCGGATACTCGCCAGGCTTATCGAAAGCGGCAAGATCGCTAGCGCCGCTGAGATCCACCTTATAGATAAGGTTGCGCATCGCGTCGTTTTTGTCGCTGCCTTGTTCAATCAGCAGGATATGCTGATTATCGAGCGCCACGATATCACCAATTTTCGCGTCGCTGTTTTTAGCATAAGCCTCGCTGTCGACAGGGTATCCATACATTGCAGTTTTGCCGGTCGCCGGATCGAAGCTGACCAGGCGGGTAAAGCGCGCCTGCTTTTTACTTTTACCGTCGATATCCAGCGTGCTCTGCACCGCGGCGATGATACGTCCATCCGGCATGCGGGTGAGCCCTTCAAAGCCACGATTCGGCTGGCGCCATTTAATAACGTTCGGCAGACCGCCCGCGATCGATTTCTCCCCTTCCGCGGCCTGCGGTCCGTGAATCGCCAGGATCTTGCCGCGCTGATCAACGTTAATCAGAAACGGACCATATTCATCGCAGAGCCAGTATCCGCCCTTCCCGTCCGTGGTAATGCCTTCGGTATCCAGACCACGGTTATCTCTATGCAGCATTTTCAACCTATCGCTTAGCGCGACTTCATTGGTGGAGCCGATGATGCCATCCTGTAGCGGTAATCCGTTAATATTGCCCTTATCGTCATGCAGCGGTCGGGCATCCGTGGCCACCGCTTTGCCGTTCTGCACCCGAATGGTCATCAGCAACGGGGCGAAGTCTGGCGTGACGAAAATTTTCGCCTCCTTTTTACCCACATCAGGCGAGTCAGCATTCGGCCCGCGGTCTGTGACGGTCACGAAGGTGAGCGCATCTCCCTGCTTGCCGGTAAACAGCAAACCGGAGCCGATCCCCACCGGCAAACCATTCGGAAACGCGCTGGCGAATGCGCCGTTGTAGCTTACGTGCGTACCTTCGGGAAAACTGACGATAGCGTGCTGGGTTTGTGGCTGCGCCGCCAGGGTTGGTAAAGAGAGCGCACAACCGATAACCAGAGGAATAATTTTTCTTTTCATATTGTTAGCATCCATAAAGGGAATCCAGCATCGTAAAGATTGAAAATGACAGAAAAATGATATGCCGATTAACAGTGGCAGCTAACAGGTTGATTTAACCTTGTTAAAACGCTGGCTGCTGAGGTGATGAACCTCTATCTGGCTATTATGATGAATATCTACGGGCAAACGAGGAGGTCTCTATGCGATCAGCTACTCTGGTGCCATACGATAAGCAGTGGCCTGTGATGTTTGACGCAGAAAGCTCACGATTAAAGGCATTGTTAGGTAAGTGTGTTAAGCATGTTTATCACATCGGCAGCACCTCCGTGCCTGGCCTGTCAGCAAAGCCCGTTATCGACATACTGCTGGAAGTTTGCGATATCAATGAACTGGATAAATACAACGCTGCAATGCTCTGCGCCGGATACGTTGCGCGCGGTGAGAACGGGATTGCGGGACGTCGCTACTTCACTAAGGGGGGTGATCGGCGTAGTCATCACGTTCATGCCTTTTCAGTCGGAGATATTCAAATATTGAGACATCTTGCCTTCCGTGATTACCTCAGAAAAAACCGAGATATTGCGGCGAATTACGCCGAGATAAAGTGTGTAGCAGCATCAAACTGTAACGATGCTCATCGTTACAGTGCATTCAAAGCAGACTTTATTGAGCATCATCTGCAACTGGCACTCATCGATCTGGAACGAGAAATATAAAGCCCTGTTCCAGCTACCTGCTGCTGTGGCTTTTGAATTGGTTATTTTATGAAAAGCCCTGAAAAGTGTGAGTGCGACTATGAGAAGCCGTCGCCGGACGGTTTTTTCACACCCTTCTGTTTCAGTTCGGCAAGATGGCCATGATTTACAAAAAATTAATCAGTCAGCGTTATGTGCGGTCAGGCCGGTGCTTAATCTGATTCAAATTACTGACCTGCACACTCCATTCCAGAGTGAGGAATCCCTAAAGTTCGCCTAATCAGTGCCGATATGTGCATGTTATTGACCAGTGGTTTTGAATCAGGTTATCGAGAAGAGACAGATGTTGCTTCAAGGATGATCTTCTGGCCGCTATCGATCTCAGACATTTTATCCTAAAGGGAACTCATGAGACTAAAATATGCCGCTCTGTTACTCGCTATAGCGCTATCCGGTTGTGACAACAATAAGGAAGTTATTGGCTGCTCTTCTGAAATGACGCAGTCTGCTTTCGTCGATTTAATCAGGAAAGCCGCTTATGAAGGCCTGTCTCAGCAGGTCGACGAATATCCAGACGTCACCAGCCAGACCAAAAGAAGTGCTCTGGAGAAAATCAAACTGGTGCTTTCTGAAATATCTACCACGTCCAGTGACTCAGGCAGCACAATGAAAACCTGTGAAGCCACGGTATCCATGACACTGCCTGCTGATGAATATTCTCAACTCTCAGAAGCCTATCGTAAGAACTTTAACCGCAATCTGGATAAACAACTGGAAAGTCTTTCGCTTGAAAGCAACGCTAATGCGTTTTACAAGCGCATCAGTTACACAGCTCAGGCGACTGACGATCAAAAAAATGTGTTTGTTAAAGCCTCCACGACAAATCCGGTATCGATGGGAATGGGGCTGATCACGGCATTGTCCATTATCAAC
Source organism: Pantoea sp. USHLN298 (assembly GCF_037149395.1). Lineage (NCBI taxonomy): Bacteria > Pseudomonadati > Pseudomonadota > Gammaproteobacteria > Enterobacterales > Erwiniaceae > Pantoea > Pantoea sp. USHLN298. The sequence goes on along the minus strand of NZ_JBBCRO010000005.1, from coordinate 222,408 downwards.
CCAATTGTTGAGCAACAGAAAATCCAGCAGGCTAAAGATGTCCAGCAGCGCCTGATTGAGAGCCAGAAGCAGGCGCAACAGCAGGCTCAGTACGAAGCTCAGCAGCAACTCCAGAGACAGGCTCAGCTACAGGCACAAGAGAGATCTGAGCAACAGGCCGATCAGCAATCAATTCAGCAGCCACAGCAGCAGAACGCTGATAGTCTGACCCAGTCACGAATTTTATTCGCGAATGCCGACTCTGATTTGAATACGGCCTGGTCATCGTTAACCCCCGCAATGAAGAAGGAATTATTGCCCTCTCAGCGGCAGTGGATTAAAACCAAAGATGCCATGTGCGGCAAAATATCCATGCAGGGCAATGACGAGGAGCTAAAGAAAATGATCGACTGTCAGGCGCAAATGACGGTGTCGAGAACTGATTTCATTAAAAATCAATAATCCAGCAATAGACTTATTCTTCAGCATTGACGACCTGATGTGGCCAGCCATTTCGCTGGTCACATAAACTGAAGAATCTGAACAAAGGGTGCGCCATAAACCCCAAACCGCCCTACTGATAATGCCGCATTTTACGGTTCGCCAGGGCTTACCATCTCCTTCACTCATGCTTTCCGGAAAAGCCTTCCCCTGTTTTTCCAGGTTCACTATATCCATCCTGTCAGGCGAAAAATCTGGATGTAGCGCCAGCAGATAAAGCGCGTCTGGGGCCGCTTCGCCTGCTCACCGTTGTTTGACTCATGTTGTTATATGGATCACTTTTTAATAACTGCGTTCGGCAACGGCTCTGTTTGCTGTCAGCGCCTCTGTATGTTGCCGCTAAATCTTGTTATAGGAAACCAGACGGAGAACTGTATGAATGATAAGCACGTATTGCTGGTCGGTGCTGGCGGCGTAGTTGGCTTTGCCGCCCATGATTCCTTCCATAAAGCGGGCTGGCAAATCACTACCCTTGGGCGTTCGGCGCATAGCCCTCACCCTTCTCCTCATATCAGCGCTGACCTGACTTCTGCAGAAGATCTTAATCATCACCGGAAAGCGTTTGAAACCGTGACGCACATCTTTTACGCGGCATTGCGGCAGGATCCTAATCCGGGCGTGGAAGCGGATATCAATGCGCTAATGTTTGAAAATCTGATCGGCGCAGTACGATCGTCAGGCAATTCGCTGAAACATCTTCTCTTTATTCAGGGCGGAAAGGTTTACGGTGCCCATCTGGGTGTTTATCGCACTCCGGCCCGGGAAGAGGATAGCCGTCATTTTCCGCCAAACCTCTATTTCCGGCATGAAGACTATGCGAGAAAGATTGGCGATGAAGGTATCGGCTGGACTGCGCTACGTCCGGATATCGTTATCGGTCACTCATTCGGGTCGCCGATGAACCTGGGGAATTTGATCGGCGTCTACGGCACCATTTGCCGCGAAACGGCAACCGCTCTGCATTTTCCCGGCCCGGATGACGCTTATCGCAATACGCTGGTGAACGTCACTGACAGCCGCATTCTGGGTCAAAGCGCTGTCTGGGCTGCCGAAAATGCTAAATTCGGCGCGTTCAATATCACAAATGGTGATGTGTTTCGCTGGTGTCACGTCTGGCCGAAACTGGCTGACTGGTTTGGCGTTCCGGTCGGCGAGGCGCAGCCTGTCTCGCTTAGCGAACGTCTCAGCGCGTTAAAGCCTCTCTGGTCATCCATCGCCGATAAGGCGCAACTGCAAGAGCACGATATCGATAAGCTGGCGTTGGGTGGTTTTGGTGACTTTATCTTTCATGTTGAGAAAGATGCCATATTTGACGTCACCAAAGCGCGCCAGGAAGGGTTTGACGCCATGACCAGGCGCTCGGATGAGGTGTTGATTGAACATCTGGAAGCGATGCGAAGCAGCAAACTTATTCCCTGAGAGCTCAGGCAGCCTGTCGTCTGGCAGGCTGCCGATTGAACCTGCTGAAACGGCGGAATAGTACAAGCGAGGCGCGCGGGATGTGGTCTTAAGCGCTGGTCTGCCAGATCCTTAGGCGTTATGCCAGTCATGCCATTCGGCACCCGATGGAATAAGAAGAGCGAGTCTCCGCCAAGATTGTGCTATATCCGCCGCTGTGTAGTGGCATAGTGAATTTGGCCACCTACATCTGCGGCGCCAGTAGCAAGAACAGGCAGAATCATTGCAGGACCGTAGCTTCCCGTCAGCAGAAGCAGGTTTCGAGAAGCACGGTTCATACTCTGTGACTGTTAGTCAACTTCTCGGATTGCATTAGCAAACGCATGGGTTCGGCGCAGTACACGCCAGAAATCTGATTGTTCAGCGCCGTAGTGCGGATGTAGCCTATCTGTCGGTGCTCATGTATTACTTTGATGTTCATTATAATTCTGACGAACTTCTTATTGTGTTCGATTACATCACGGCTCAACTGCAGCATGTCCGGTCCTGTGGCGTCATGCAACTCTGTGAAGTTGATAGGCACATTGGGTAATTGCCTCATCTGAAGTTAGTGGTGCTTCTTTAGAAATTTGCATCTAAATATCTACATGGTTTACTAAAAAAGCGCTTAGATTTTGTGAGGCTATCTCTAATTCTGCCTGTGCTTAATAATACGACCACAAACCAAAAATTAAAAATTTCATATAATTACCATGAGACGGAACCTTCATACCTTATAACGATGATACTGTCACAAGGAGGTTTCAGAATGCGAAAACCTGACGAATCATTTCATATTAGCCTTCCAGGGTGGGATCGCGTTGTAAGAACCAAAAGCTGAAAAATATTGCTGCTGTGCCAGCACAAACATGAAGGAGCATATACAGCCAGTACACGTCTAACCTATCACTTCGGTGAACATATTCCCGACGTGGTGTGCCTTTGAATCTTAACGTGTAAACCCCTCTGAGATAGAAAACTACAGCTTCCCATACAAAAACTATGCCGCAGACAAGTATGGTGACCGCTATTGTCCAAACTTTGATGCACATGGATTTCCTGTCCTTCGAATCTCTACTTTATGCTACAGAATAAATGAGGTAAAATCATAAACATTGATGAGTGCAGCGAAATGATCCTTACTAGCTGCCGATACTGAATAATAAATCACGCATGGAATATTTCAAATGGAACAGCCTAATCCCCTCGCAGCACTGTCGTTAATCATCTGGTTTTTGATGTTTATCCCTTGCTTCCGAATGGCCCAGAAAGCAGGATTCGGCTGGAAGATGGCGTTACTGCTTTCATGCCCGGGCATCCATTTCATCATGCTCTATGTCTTCGCATACAAAAAGTGGCCTAACACGCCATATAGATAAGTACTGAGCATCTATCAGGATATGCAATCGGTATGTATGAGCTCTTCTATGGTCCGCCAATGATGATCGCGAATGACTTACTTTTTATTGCTTCTCCACCCTGAGCGGTCGAAATATACCTTATTAGCATTAGTTATAAGAAACGTTCTTCAGCAAGTAAGACCTCGCCACCTGGTAGCATCATTGTGAAAGCCAGGGATGCTATTTGTAAGCCAAGTGATGTTGTTGTCAAACCCATTTTTTCAAACCATTCTCGTATAATGGCCTGCTCAAAAAATTTATTTTTTTCAAGCGCGTCATCCGGAGTTGCTCATTATTTTTGCCTGGTTATGACGCTTGATGTTGAGGTGATCAACGAATATTGGGTGGAAAGGTTATTCCGGCTTATCGCCAGGGCATTTCAGGAAAAAGCCGCCCAGATGAAGTGAACCCCATTTGTTGGACACTTTATTACGTGGTTTGCCTGCGTCCGAGCGCTTCTCCCGCACTCTTCCGTCATTATTGCGATCCCGTGGCTGCGTGCCACCGCCGGGTTTAGGAACAACTACACCTGGATTAAGTGGTCTTCTATCCGCCATAACTCCATTTCCTAACAAAATGGCAAAAGCGCCATCTTTTTTGATACGCCTAGTACCGTGATCTTTCAATCCTTATCAAAAGATATATGCGCGGCATCAATTTTCCCCGCTTTTTAATCATCGCAAATCTGACGTTCACGTCAGGCTGCTATTCCTGGCGCGCATATTTAACCAGCAAATGAAGTCATTCATCTCATCGTCCTTTTCGTAATCCTGTAAGCAGGGCCTGGGTCGCGCCAGACGCCTTTCCGGAAGCTGAACAAACCAGCCCGAATTCACGGTGTATAGAAGGTGTCACGGGTACCACGCGCAGATTGCGTAATTCTTCAGGCAGGGCTGATTCAGGTACAAGGGCGACACCCATGCCTTCAGCGACCAGCTTACAGGCGCTGATCCAGTCCCGTACGGTCACGCGGATGTCAGTAAGGTGCAAACCCGCCTTTTCCATCAGGCTTTTTCCATTCACCGCACATCCGCCTGTCGCCAGAATAAAGGGCTGGCCCGCCAGCTCCTCAAGCGTTATGCCATCAGCCCTGAGATGCCGTGCCTGCAGGTTACTGGCCTGCATGACCGCTACCCATGCATCCTGCCCTAAAACCACTTCTGCTCGCCCCGGCACCGGGTTCATTATCACCCCCAGTTCAACCAGGTCTGCTGTAAGCCACTCCTCAACCTCCTCATCTGAGCCTTCCAGAATGACCACTTCAATGCCGGGATGCTGGCGCTTAAAGTCGCGCAGCAAACCGGGCAACCATGTCGACGTCACTGATGGAAAACTGGCCAGGCGAATGCGCCCGCTGGTCAATCCCCGGCTCTTATCAGCCAGCTCGCGGATGGCATTCAGCCCCGACAGCATATTTCTCGCCTGTTCAATAACCTGCTCACCCAGCGCGGTAACACTGATGTATCGGCGCTCACGCGTAAAAATCGGAAAACCAAGTGAAGCCTCCAGTTGAGCAATAGCCTGGCTGGCACCAGACTGCGTCATTCCTATCTCCTCTGCAGCGCGTGAGATGTTGCGAGCATCCGCCACGGCTATCAGTAAGCGCCAGTGCAAAAGATTCATCATGGTTATCAGTAGCTCAGCTAATAGTTGATTGCTTAATCATTAATTTTACAGCGGAAACGGCGTCAAATACAGTGAACAGAGGATCGCGCAGCAGACCGCGCGGCGGCTATGCACTTTACAGGAAGACAACAATGAAACTTTATTACGCCCCTGGCACCTGTTCGTTATCGCCCCACATCGTGCTGCGCGAACTGGAGCTGGAGTTTGAACTGGTCAAAGTAGACAACAAAAGCAAGCTCACCGCTGACGGACGTGACTTCCTGCGCATCAACCCAAAAGGTTATGTCGCTGCACTTGAACTGGATGATGGGCAGATACTCACTGAAGGTCCGGCTATTGTGCAGTATCTCGCTGATCTAAAGCCGGAAAAGGATCTGGCTCCGCGAGCGGACAGTTGGGCCCGGGTGCGCCTGCAGGAATGGCTTAACTTTATTACCAGTGAGATACACGCTGGCTCGGCCCCCCTGTTCAACCCTGCGTTGCCCGAAGACGTCAAAGCAATTTTTCGTGAGAAGTTATTCCGGCAGTTCGATTACCTGCAGGTGACGCTCAGTGAAAAAAGTTATCTGACCGGGGCGTGCTTCAGCGTGGCGGATGCCTACCTTTTCACTGTGCTGGGCTGGTGTCAGTTTTTCGCCATCGAACTGAATCGCTGGCCTGCGTTGTCGGCATATATGGCAATGATCAGTGCCCGTCCCGCTGTGCAGGCTGCATTAATGGCTGAAGCATCTTAATACTGAGCAAGTTTTCGCTTAGCGATTGCATGGACAAAAGAACGGGTCAATGATCAGCCCGCGAGGAGATCGAGCCAGACAACTATCTCTGGACCGGGCAAGTTTCGGAACAGCAATTTTCCCCTTGCATACCACGCCCCTGTCAGTATCTAATATACGAAACATATACGATTCATATAAGGCTGATATGGGCATCGTAAAAATTTCCGATCTGATGCATGAGAATCTGCGGATCGCCAGCCAGGCGATGAGTCGATCGATCAATGCACAGGCAGAGCACTGGCTAAAGCTGGGGATGCTGGCTGAGTTCTATCCGCAACTGACCCAGCATCAACTGGCGCAGATGCTGGTTCGACTGGAACTGGAAGGCAGTGCAGATATCCGACATTTATTTCATCAAGAAAGGCTCACTTCACAAGGAGATGTGTCATGAACAGCGTTAAAATTCATACAGCGGCTGAAATTGAGAAGGCGCGAGCGGCCGGCCATGCCGCAGCCCAGGTGCTGGCAATGATTACCCCGCACGTACGGCCCGGGATCACCACTGAAGAGCTTGATGATATCTGCCACGACTATATTGTGAATGAGCTGAAAGTGGTTCCGGCTAACATCGGTTACCACGGTTATACCCGCACCACCTGTACCTCGGTGAACCATGTGGTTTGTCACGGTATTCCTGCCAGCAAGAGGCTGAAGGATGGCGATATTGTGAATATCGATGTGGCGATCATCAAAGACGGCTGGTACGGCGATACCAGCCGGATGTATTTCGTCGGTACGCCGTCAGTACGCGCTAAGCGCCTGGTCGATATCACCTATCAGTCGATGGTGGCCGGCATTAAAACGGTCCGTCCTGGCGCGACGCTGGGCGACATTGGTGCAGCCATTCAGCGTGTGGCTGAATCGGCAGGTTTTTCGGTGGTGCGCGAATATTGTGGTCACGGTGTGGGCGAAATCTACCATACCGATCCGCAGGTGCTGCATTACGGTACGCCAGGTGAAGGTATGCCGCTTAAAGCCGGTATGATATTCACCATCGAGCCGATGATTAATGCCGGCAAAGCGGGCACCAGCGTACTGTCTGATGGTTGGACGGTGGTGACGAAAGATCGATCTCTTTCAGCGCAATGGGAACATACCGTGGCGGTTACTGAAGAGGGATTTGATTTGTTAACGCCGTGGCCGGAAGGCACCGGCGAATATGCGCCCATCTGAGCCTGAAGCCTGAGGATGACCTCAGGCTTACCCTTTTTACGCGCAAAGAGGATTATCTGCGCCCTTTTACCACTGATGCTGCCCAGTTGAAATCACTCACTTCACTGGCCGCCAGGGATGACGGTTTCTTTCTGCGCACGGGCTTTTTCTTATCCTTCTCTGCCTGCGCTTTCTCTTTTTCCAGCTTGCTCGACATAATCAGCTGTCGGGCTTCCGTATTGAATTCTTTCTCTTTTTTGCTATCCGGCTCTTTACCGGTCCGTTGGCGATATTTCTGCACCAGCCCATTGAACGTTTCCTCTACAGCCAGTCGTTCATCAGCGTTGAACTGATCAATCGAGATCATCTTTTTGTCGTTCATAGCATCGTGTCCAGTGGTGAATTCACCGGCCAAGTGTACCGCATCTGAAGTGGGTACAGGTGGCTGAATCGCATTTATCCGTTAACACGCGCCTTCAGCAGCAGTCAGGTGCAAAAATGCGGACTTTGTCCCTGTTGAAATTAAGGATATCTCTTAATATAAAACTCATCTTTATCAGGTTTAATAGCAGTGACCACGTATTGCCGGGGAGCTGAAGCTATGGCAAAAGAGAACGATCGACTGTCGCAGGCGCTGTTGCGACGACATGGCATTGGCGTCAAACAGAAGCGCATTCATTTTCGCGGCAAAGATTTGCTGTTTCAGCTGCACAACGCCCATTACGAGGTGTTCAACGGCAGCCAGTGCATCGCAACACTTGATACTAACAACATCAATGATGCGATTAAGCAGTTCAAATTACGTAGTTCGCAGGCGGAGTAGCGGCCAGCGGGTGATTTACAGGGGCGATCTGCCGCCTGCGACCGGGTTCACGTCAGCGTTCTACACCACGTAAATCCCCCTATCGCTATGCGGCCGATGGGATGTCGCAGAATGCGCGGTTTAAGAAGTTTCTGTTCTTTCAGTCGAGGCTGATTAGAATAACCGGACATCCTTTCAGACACAGGTATCCGATGAAAATCACTATTCACAAAGAAGATGAGCAGTTCATGAGCAACTTCTTTGCTGCGCCCTGCCACGCTGTAGAAACAGACTCGCCGCAGGCTGCGCAAATTCAACAGTCGCTGCAACTGGCCGTTCAACAAAAAAACATCGAAGCCGAGGGTGACTGGAAGCGTACGCTGACTTTTCTGTTGCTGTTTATTTTTCTTTATGCGGCGCTGGGTGCCTCGTTAACGCTGGATCTCAGCAGCAGCACCGGCAGTCATAAAAGCATTACCTATGCGCTGGAAGCGATTCCGGTGCTGATCGCCTTTTCCGGCTTCTTCATTTCGATTCTGTTTGTATTTCTGACCCGCGCCAGCGCGCGCAAACAACGTAACTGGGAAAATACCATACGGGTGCTGGAGAAATATTCCATCGGCAACCTGTTTAAGGTGACCCATATTCAGGGCGCCGGCACCAGCAACTACTCGGTCGCTAACCTGACAATCTCCCTGGCGCTGTTTATTTGTCTGACCTGGCTGGTGATTTATAACTATCTCACCTTTACCACCAGTGGCGTGTTTGGCAGTGTGATCTCATTATTTATCAGCACTATGGTCTATGTGATTCTGGATATTCAGCTGCTCAAACCGTTCAGTCATGTCGCAGAACATGATGAAGCTGATAACGAGGATGCGGAGAAGAATCAGGCGATAAAAGAGCATAAATCCGACGAGTAACTCTCCCTGATGCAGCCTCACTAAAGGCTATCCGGCACCTTAGTCGGGTAGCTTTTTTTTGCCTGGCGGCGGGTGATTAGATCACAAGGGTTATATCGGTTTCTGTCAGAAAGAAGTTTGCACTCAAGTCAGATGAGTTGTTATCCAATCGGGTAAAAAGTATGTTGTAACTATATTAGCTGTGCACTCATCACCTCTAACCTTCTTTCTTTTCGCGAGTCTCACCTGTGATCAACTGCGCGAGCCCGATATCCGATTGTTCACGGCCTGCCCTACCTCAGGCCGTGAAACCTTTACCAGCCGGTTTTCTGCATATCAATCACAAAGCGGTATTTCACATCGCTGGTCAGCATCCGCGCGAAAGCTGTTTCAATCTCTTCGCCCGTGATCATTTCAACATCGGCTGTAATGTTGTGCTGACCGCAGAAATCGAGCATCTGCTGCGTCTCTTTTATACTGCCGATTGAGGTGCCGCTGATGCTGAGACGGCGAAACACCATTGGCGTTACGTTCGGTGATGGATGCGGTTGATCGGGAATACCGACCAGTACCAGCTGGCCGTTGGTCTTTAACGTCGCAAGGTAAGGATCAAGGTCATGAGGTGCTGCCACGCAATCCAGAATGATATCGAGTGAAGTCTGACACGCCGCCATTTGTCCGGCATCGCGTGAAACCACTACCCGATGCGCACCGAGCCGCCGCGCATCGGCGCCTTTTTCTGGCGATGTGGTAAACAGCGTGACTTCGGCACCCAGCGCACTGGCCAGCTTAACCGCCATGTGCCCCAACCCACCCAGACCGACTACGCCAACTTTGTGGCCGGCTTTAACATTGAAATGGTGCAGCGGAGACCAGACGGTCACGCCCGCGCAGAGTAACGGCGCTACGGCATTCAGTGGCAGGTTATCCGGGATCGAGACCACAAAATTCTGGTCAGCAATCACCTGATCCGCATAGCCGCCATAGGTGTTGCCACCGGTATATTTATCAGTGCCGTTATAGGTCGGCGTGAAGCCGGTTTCGCAATATTGCTCTTCCTGCTGATGACAAAAATGACACTCACCGCAGGCGTCCACCATGACCCCGACACCGACAGTCTGACCCACTGCATAACGTGTGACGTTGTCACCTACTGCCGCCACCCGGCCAACTATTTCATGACCCGGAACTAAAGGATAACGGCTGACGCCCCATTCATTACGCGCCATGTGCAGGTCTGAGTGACAGACGCCACAGTAAAGCACATTAATTCTGACGTCATCCGGCTGCAGATCGCGTAGCTCAACCTCCCCCGTGTGTAATGGTTGAGTTGCCTGTGATGCAACCAGCGCATGAATTTTCATCTGTCGCCTCTTTGTAATGGTTGGGGAACGAAAGCGGCACACTATAGACATCCGGTATCCATTTTGGTAGTAGTTACCATTTGGTTACCATCAAAGGAACAACGTTTTATGCCGGTATGGGTTGAAGGAAAGCTCTGCTTCTATGCAGACTCACCGCCGCGGCGGCTGCTGGAATTGTTTGCCGTCAAATGGAGCACCATGGTGCTCCATGCGCTGTATCACTGGCCGGATAACCGCGCGCGTACCGGTGAGCTGGAGCGGAGTTTGCAGGGCATTTCAAAGAAGATGCTGATTCAGACGCTACGGGAACTGGAGCAGCGCGGGCTGGTTGCGCGTGAAGTGCATCAGGTGGTGCCACCCAAAGTGGAATACAGCCTGACCGCACTGGGCCAGCGCTTTGCCGAACCGATTGAACAGATGTATCAGTGGGGTCTGGAGAATCAGGCGGCGCTGGATGAGATGGAACGCCATGCGCATAATAAGCAGGATGTTACGGGGTGACGATCGCTTCGTCACCCGTGGCGATAATGTCGCTTTTCAGCAATGCCGGCGAAACTCAGTCGAACGGAAATTCGCGAGCCAGCAGCCGGGAGATGACATTCAGCGCGCCTTCATCATTGTTGCTCTGCGTCTGGTAACGCGCTACGGCTGCCACAGCGTCAACCGCATTAGCCATTGAAAAACTGAAGCAGGCCTGTCGCAGCATCTCTATATCATTGGCGCTGTCGCCAATCGCCAGCACTTCACAGTCGCTGATGCCCCATTTTTCCTGCAGCAGTGCGATGCCATGCGCCTTGTGGCAACCAGGAATGATCAGGTCGATGAAGCCAAAGCCACTCGAGACCGGATGCATGATGTTCTCCAGCTCGCCCAGCTTGTCGTGCAGCCGTTGCAGTAAGGCGTCCACGCCTTCATGCGCCAGGTTAAGCGAAAATTTGAAAATGGTGTCATCGATATCATACAAATCGTCACGCTTTTCCAGCCGGTGGTAATGATTCGCCAGCATCGCCAGCACCTCATCAGACGCGGAGGAGTGCACATAAGCGCCGTTACGTCCGCACACCACCACCGCGATATCGGGTTCATGCGCCAGAATATCGAGGATCTGATGGACTTTCTCTTTGGCTAACTCGCCGCAAAAAATTTCTTCATTGCAGTCCGAAACCCACGCACCGTTTTCCGCTACAAAGGCAATCTCATCTTTTATGTCAGGGAAATAGCGCTGTAGCTGATAATACTGATTTCCACTCGCGACCACGAAACGGATGCCCTTCTGCTTCAGCAGCGCATACTGACGTGCGAACCGCTGGACGTTGTACTGTTTGTTGTCATCCAGAAAGGTGCCATCCATATCCACCGCAATCATCTTAACCGCCATCTCGCCTGCCCCTTTACCTGCGCCGTCATTTCCTTTCGGCTGATTGATTTGATTCATAAAGCTTACTCGCTGTGTGGATTATTGAGAATGCTAATAGTGAGTTTGTTAACGGCTTTCAGAGCGTTCCGGTAGGGAACTTGTGTTACAGCGCACGTTTTTTATGGTTACAACGATGTTAATCTCAGCCGTAATTTACGAATGAAGGTTAATCATTTTTCATCCGTAACTCAACCCTGACACGTTAAGGAGCATGAGATGACAACGAATTTCCGGGCTACGCCGCTTCCTGCCGACGTTAAAGCGGCTATCCGACAGATGAAACAGCAGTTACGCAGCCAGATTGGTGATGTCGAGGCGTTGTTCCGCCAGGTGTGCGAAAGAATCGAAGCGGCCATTGGCGAGGCAAAAGCGGAGGAACAGCGAACAGGTAGCGCCTGGCCCGTTGTACCGATGCAGGCCATCGCCGAAGGACGGGTTTCAGATGAAACCCGGGCGCTGATAAAACGCCGCGGCTGCGTAGTCATCAAACAACATTTTTCCCGCGATCAGGCACTGGCGTGGGATAAGTCGATGCTCGACTACCTGGAACTGAATCACTTTGATCAGCAGTATCGTGGTCCCGGCGATAACTTCTTTGGCAGTCTTGAGGCGTCACGGCCGGAAATTTATCCGATTTACTGGTCACAGGCGCAGATGCAGGCGCGTCAAAGTGATGCCATGACGCAGGCACAATCCTTTCTTAATCGCCTGTGGACCTTCGACTCACAGGGAAAACAGTGGTTCGATCCCGATGTCAGCGTGATCTATCCCGATCGAATCCGTCGTCGACTGCCAGGTACCACCTCGAAAGGATTAGGTGCGCATACCGACTCCGGCGCGCTTGAACGCTGGCTGCTGCCCGCTTATCAGCAGGTGTTTGGCAAACTTTTTAGCGGTGATTTCGACGCCTACGATCCGTGGGATGCCGCGCATCGCACCGAAGTGGATGAATATGATGTGCCCGACACCACCAAATGCTCGGTATTCCGCACCTTTCAGGGCTGGACCGCCCTGTCAGATATGATTCCAGGCCAGGGCTTGTTGCATGTGGTGCCGGTACCGGAAGCGATGGCCTATGTTCTGCTGCGTCCACTGTTAGCCGATGTGCCGGACGACGAGCTGTGCGGCGTAGAACCGGGTCGGGTATTACCGATTAATGAGAAATGGCATCCTCATCTGATTGCCGGACTCAGTTCCATCCCGGCTTTAGAAGCGGGCGATTCCGTCTGGTGGCATTGCGATGTGATTCATGCGGTGGCACCGGTAGAGAATCAGCAGGGCTGGGGCAACGTGATGTACATTCCGGCCGCGCCGATGTGCGATAAGAATCGCGCTTATGCCCGCCGGGTAGCCCAGGCGCTGGAACAGGGTCGTTCGCCCGCTGATTTCCCGCCTGAAGATTATGAAACAAACTGGCAGCAGCGTTTTACGCTGGCCGATCTGAATCAGAATGGTCGCCGGGCGCTGGATTTAGCCTGATTTATCACCGCGCCGGGGTCCGGCGCGGTCTTTTCCCTGTTAAACTGCAGCAACTGTTTTTTCTGCGAAACTGGCTTATGAATCCGCGACATCATCAGATTATTCAACTGGTTAATACCCGGGGTACCATTGCGGTCAGCGAGCTGGCACAGCTGACGGGTGTCTCTGAAGTAACGGTGCGTCAGGATCTTACTCTGCTGGAGCGCGATCGCTTACTGCGACGGGTCCATGGCTCAGCACTGGCGCTCGACAGTGACAATGTGGGCACCCGCATGAATACCCGTTATCCGGTCAAACAGGCGCTGGCTAATCATGCCGCCAGCCTGGTGGCAGCCGGTGAGTCGGTGTTTATCGAAGGCGGCAGCACCAATGCCTTACTGGCGCGCGCGCTGGCGGATCGCAGCGACATTACGCTGATTACCGTCAGTCATTACATCGCCCAGTTACTGCGTGAGGCCGCCTGTGAGGTGATTGTGCTGGGAGGCCTGCTGCAAAAAAGCAGTGAATCGATGGTCGGCCCGCTGACCCGTTACTGCATTCAGCAGATCCACTTTCATAAAGCGTTTGTCGGAATTGATGGCTGGCATCCGGAGAGCGGCTTCACCGGTCGCAATATGCTGCGCTGCGATGTGGTGGATGCGGTGCTGGCGAAGGGCATCGATAGCTATGCGCTGACTGACAGCTCGAAGTTTGGGCAGATTCAACCCTATCCGCTGTCGCCAGGCTATCAGGTCCGGCATCTGATCACTGATGATCAACTCGATGCCCTGACCCTGCAACAACTGAAGGAACGTGACATTGATGTGATTCAGGTCATTGCCGACTAAGCACGGCGACCGGGCCCGTCCGAGAGTGAATCACGCAGTATCAGGCTGCCGCTGAACGGAGGCCTGGGCCGCCATTCCCCGCCATCCAGCATGTTCACCAGCCGGCCAATGGTTTCGTTAATCATTTCGGTGACCGGCAGTTTTACGCTCGACAGCGAGGGTGTGATATAGGGTGCCAGCGGAATATCGTCAAAGCCCATGACTGAGACCTGTTGCGGTACCGCAATGCCGCATTCAGTCAGCCGCTTGATAGCCCCAATCGCCATCTCATCGTTGCTGGCGACTATCGCGCTGAACGCCACGCCGCGCGCCAGCAGGTGATCCACCGCAACCATGCCGCTCTGTGCGGTCCATTTCCCTGTCACAATCCGCTGCGGCTCAGCCGGAATATCTGCCGCCTTCAGCGCAGCCTGATAACCGGACAGCCGTTCCATGCCGGTCGGAGAATCCAGCGAACCGGTAATAAACGCAATATCCCGATGACCGTGAGTGACCAGATGCGTCACCGCGCTGGCGCTGGTCGCGTGCTGATCGACATAAATGCAGTAGCTGTCATTGACGCGCAGGCGGCGATTGATCACCAAAATCGGCTGGCGGTGCTGGGAAATTATGGCATCCAGCGCATCGATAGAGAGAAAACGCGGATAAATAATAATGCCGTCACAGCGCAGATCGAGCAGGAACTGGATCGCTTCCCGCTCCTGCTCAGCGGTATGTTTACCATCGGCAAGAATAAGCTGACGGCCCTGCTGTTCCATCATCCGCGCCGAATGCGCCATCAGTTCAGCAAAGTAACTGCCGCTATACAGCGTATTAGTGATCACCAGCCCAATGGTCTGGCTGGACTGGGTCGCCAGATTACGCGCCAGCAGATTAGGCCGGTAGTCGGTTTCAGCAATCGCCTGTAGCACCCGTTCGCGCTTCTCCTGACCGACATAGCCATTACCGGACAGTACCCGTGACACGGTGGCTTTCGACACGCCCGCCCGAGCTGCTACATCCTGAATCGTTGCCATTTAACCTGCTCCTTCACTGCGCATGATTGCAGTCTACCTAAGCCTCTCATTGTTGGAAATATTTTCGCTGGCGTAACCGCGCCCGACTCACGATTTCGTGGTGAGCTACATCACAAAATTTAAAAGTGGTGATTTTTAGCGCTTGTCGCCGTCAGTAAAGATCTTCATGATTTTGTGAAACCGGTTTCCTATTCGCCGCTGACACAGGGCAAAAAAACATAACACTGACCGATTACCCTACAGAGAAGATCCCCCATGCCCAGAAACTATGACGAGGTTTCACGCGCGATTGTCGACGCGTTAGGTGGCCTCACCAATATCGAAGCGCTTACGCATTGCATGACCCGCCTGCGCTTTGTGGTCAAAGATCAGACCCAGGTCGATTTCGTCCGGCTGAAGGCCATCGATGGCGTAATGGGCGTGGTACATAACGACACCCAATGCCAGGTGATCATTGGCAATAATGTTTCGCAGGCGTATCAGGCGGTGATGCAGCTCGGCTCGCCCTCCGCGTCCTCATCGGCGCCGGTAAAGCGTAAGCTGACGTTGAAAGGGATCGGTGCCGGCATTCTGGATGCGCTGGTCGGCACCATGTCACCGCTGATTCCCGCCATTATTGGTGGGTCGATGGTTAAGCTGCTGGCGATGATCCTCGATATGGCGGGCGTGTTTGAAAAAGGCTCATCAACGCTGGTGATACTGAACGTCATTGGCGATGGCGCGTTCTTCTTCCTGCCGGTGATGGTAGCGGCCTCGGCCGCGCTGAAATTTAAAACCAACATGTCGCTGGCGATAGCCATTGCCGGCGTGCTGGTGCATCCCAACTTCATTGACCTGATGGCGAAAGCGGCTCAGGGCCAGCCGGTGGAGTTTGCCTTTATCCCGGTGACCGCCGTTAAATATACCTATACGGTGATCCCGGCACTGGTGATGACCTGGATTCTGTCGCACATCGAGCGCGGCGTGGATCGCATTACCCCAGCCGTGACCAAAAACTTCCTCAAGCCAATGCTGATTGTGCTGATTGCCGCCCCAATCGCGATTGTGCTGATTGGGCCGATTGGCATCTGGATCGGTAGCGGCATCTCAGCGCTGGTCTATACCGTTCACGGTTATCTCGGCTGGCTGTCGGTCGCCATCATGGGTGCTATCTGGCCGTTGCTGGTGATGACCGGGATGCACCGGGTTTTTACCCCAACCATCATTCAGACCATTGCAGAAACCGGTAAAGAGGGCATGGTGATGCCGTCAGAAATTGGTGCCAATCTTTCGCTGGGCGGTTCGTCGCTGGCGGTGGCATTCCGGACTAAAAATCGCGAACTGCGCCAGACCGCGCTGGCCGCAGCGGCATCAGCGATCATTGCCGGCATTTCGGAACCGGCACTGTATGGCGTAGCGGTGCGGCTAAAACGTCCGCTGATCGCCTGCTTAATCAGCGGCTTTATCTGTGGTGCGGTGGCCGGGATTGGCGGACTGGCCAGTCATTCAATGGCCTCGCCTGGCCTGTTTACCAGCGTACAATTTTTCGATCCCGCCAACCCTATGTCTATGGTCTGGGTTGCCGCCGTGATGGTGCTGTCGGTGGTACTGTCCTTTGTGCTGACGCTGATTTTAGGTTTCGAGGACATCCCTGAAACCGAACCGTCGCCCGCGCCAGCAGCAACGCCTGCATCCGAGCGCACCAACGCGATTAACGCTAACTAATGGGCCATGCTGACCCGAAACCAGAGGATGTCATGTCTGAATCAAGATTCCCGCAAGGATTTTTATGGGGCGGTGCGTTAGCCGCCAACCAGGCTGAGGGTGGCTATCGTGAAGGCGGAAAGGGCTTAACCACCGTTGATATGATCCCCCACGGCCCGCATCGGATGCCGGTGAAACTCGGGCTGGAGCGGCGTTTCACCCTGCGCGAGGATGAGTTTTACCCCAGCCATGACGCCATTGATTTCTATCATCGCTATGCGGAAGACATCGCGCTGATGGCGGAAATGGGATTCAGCGTATTTCGCACCTCCATCGCCTGGAGCCGGCTCTATCCGAATGGTGATGAACTGACGCCGAATCCGGAGGGGATTGCCTTCTACCGCGCGGTGTTTGAAGAGTGCCGGAAATACAATATCGAACCGCTGGTCACCCTGTGCCACTTTGACGTACCGATGCATCTGGTGACCGAATATGGCTCGTGGCGGAATCGCAAAATGATCGACTTTTTTGCCCGCTATGCCCGCAGCTGTTTCGAGGCCTTTGACGGTCTGGTGAAATACTGGCTGACCTTTAATGAGATCAATATTTTGCTGCACAGCCCGTTCTCCGGGGCCGGACTGGTATTTGAGGCGGATGAAAATCACGACCAGGTGAAGTACCAGGCCGCCCATCATGAACTGGTGGCCAGCGCGCTGGTGACCCGAATCGCCCATGAGATTAACCCGGCGAATCAGGTGGGCTGTATGCTGGCGGGCGGCAATTTCTATCCCTGGTCAAGCAAACCGGAAGATGTCTGGGCGGCACTGGAGAAAGATCGCGAAAACCTGTTCTTCATTGATGTGCAGGCGCGCGGATACTATCCCGCCTATGCGGCGCGGCTATTCCGTGAAAAAGGAGTCAGTCTGGAGATAGCCGACGGCGATGCGGAAATCCTGAAAAACAGCGTCGATTTTGTCTCGTTCAGTTACTACGCCTCGCGTTGCGCGTCGGCGGAGATGAACGAGCTTAACAGCAGCGCCGCCAACGTAGTGAAGTCCCTGACTAATCCCCATCTGACGCGCAGCGAATGGGGCTGGGGCATCGATCCGCTTGGGTTACGCATCACCATGAATATGATGTATGACCGCTACCAGAAGCCGCTGTTCCTGGTGGAAAATGGCCTTGGCGCACGGGATACGATTAACGCTCAGGGTGAGATTGAAGATGATTACCGCATCAGCTATCTGCGTGAGCATATCCGGGCGATGGGCGACGCCATCGCCGATGGCGTGCCGGTGCTCGGCTATACCAGCTGGGGCTGCATCGATCTGGTGGCCGCATCAACCGGCGAAATGAGTAAACGCTACGGGTTTGTCTATGTGGATCGGGACGACCTTGGCCGGGGAACGCTGGCCCGCAGTCGGAAAAAATCGTTCTGGTGGTATAAAAAAGTGATCGCCAGTAACGGTGAAGATCTTGAGTGACAACGTCACTGCCTTAGCCCGCTAAACCGCAGCGGTTTAGCGGGGCCATCGGCTATTGCAGGCCGGCGGCGTGCCGTTGTATTCCGCTGACAATTATCGTATAACAAACGTCTCCGAGGGGTGTCCTGTTATGGGCTGAGATGGTGCAAACCGAACCCTTTGAACCTGATCTGGGTCATGCCAGCGAAGGGACGGGTCGGCAGAGTCTTCTGCAACATCTCCTGCATCATTGCCTGTTCTTCACCGTATGCCCGGATCTCCCTGAGTTAACACTTTTCGTTAACCAATAGTCACTGGAGATCCCATGTCACTTTCACTTTTTGAAACCGGCTTTTATGGCCGCCTGCGACAACAGGCTGGCGATCACTGGCACGCCTATGTCTCTCACGATTTTGTACAGCAGCTCGCTCAGGGCACGCTGCCAGCGGCCGCCTTTCGGCATTATCTCACCCAGGATTATCTGTTCCTGCTGCATTTTGCCCGCGCCTATGGGCTGCTGGTCAGCAAACTGCACGATCCGGTCGCGCTGCGAACCGCAACGGCCTCTCTCAATGCCATCGTCAATGAACTGCCGCTGCATCGGGCTTACTGCCAGCAATGGGGGATCAGCGAAGCCGCGCTGCTCAGTCAGACCGAAGCGGTTGAAACATTCAACTACACCCGCTACGTGCTGGATGTCGGCCACAGTGGAGATGCGCTGGAGCTGCTGACCGTGCTGATGCCGTGCGTTGCAGGCTATGCCGAAATCGGCCTGAGGCTGTTACAGGCTCCCGCCACGCTGTCCGACGGTAATCCTTATGCCGCCTGGATAGAGAATTATGGCGATGCCGATTATCTGGCGGGCGTCAGAGCCTCACTGGCACTGTTCGAAACGCTGGCCCGGCAGCGCGCCGGCGCAGCGCGTTTTGAACGGCTGGCAACCCTCTTCACCACCGCCACCCAACTGGAATCCGCCTTCTGGCAGATGGGGCTCAATCATCAATCCCCTTTGTCACCATGAGCGACTCAGGAGCATTACTGCCGCCCGGCATCTCAATCCGTGACCTTTGCGTCGATTTTGCCGCGCATCGGCTGTTTGACCGGCTCAGTCTGGAGATTCTCCCGGCAAGTTTCACTGCCCTGCTCGGTGCCAGCGGTATCGGAAAGAGTACCTTAATGCGCGTCATCGCTGGCCTGACGCCGCCGACATCCGGAGTGATTAGCGGCAGTGATGGCCTGCCGCTGGCTGGCCGGATCGCCTGGATGGGCCAGCAAGATTTGCTCTATCCGTGGCTGAGCGTTGAGCAAAATGTCTGCCTTGCCAGCCGTCTGAAGGGTGAAAAACCGGACCGCCTCTGGGCGCAACATCTGCTGAAGCGGGTGGGTCTGCATCGTCACGCAACGGCGCGGCCCGCGACGCTCTCCGGCGGGATGCGGCAACGGGCTGCGCTGGCCCGCACGCTGTATGCGCGCAAACCGATCGTCCTGATGGATGAGCCTTTTTCCGCACTTGATGCCCTGACCCGCCATCAGATTCAGACACTGGCGGCGGAGGTGCTGGCACATCATACCGTTTTGCTGATCACCCATGATGCGGCGGAAGCCTGTCGGCTGAGCCATCAGATGCTGATACTCAGCGCCTCCGGTCTGGAATCCTGTCAGCCGTTGCCGGGCCAGCCGCCGCGCGCGCCGAACGATATCGGCGTCATAGAGAGTCAGGCAGCCCTACTGCAAAAACTGTCACTGTCAGAGGTGGCCGGATGAAACAGCTTAACGGTTTAGCCAGAATGTGGCGCGGCATCACCCTGTTTAGTGGACTGATTGCGCTGTGGTGGCTGATCACCCTGACGTCGATTCCGGCGTTTCTGCTGCCTTCGCCCGTTGCGGTGGCACAGGCGTTATGGGCGAACAAAGCCTGGCTCGGCTATCACAGCCTGATTACCCTCACCGAGATCCTCTGCGGGATGATCACCGGCGTCGCGCTCGGCGCTCTGCTGGCGCTGGGCATGACGTTTTCGCCGCGTCTGCAACGCTGGATGATGCCGCTGGTCCTCACCAGCCAGGCGATTCCGGTGTTTGCGCTGGCTCCGCTGCTGGTGCTGTGGTTTGGCTTTGGCATGAGCGCCAAAGTGGCAATGGCGGTGCTGGTGATTTTCTTTCCGGTAACTTCGGCCTTTTATGATGGTCTGCGGCGCGTGCCAACCGGCTATCTGGATCTGGCGCAGACGCTGGGCGCATCACGCGCATCGCAACTGCGTCACGTCCGGCTGTTAGCTGCGTTGCCTGCCTTAGCCACCGGATTACGAATGGCGGCGGCGGTGGCGCCGATTGGCGCGATCATTGGCGAATGGGTGGGTTCGGCAGAAGGTCTGGGCTATGTGATGCTGAACGCCAATGCCCGGATGCAGAGCGATATCTGTTTTGCTGCGCTGTTTATTCTGGTGCTGATGACGCTGGCGCTATGGCTGGCCGTCGATGCCCTGCTTCACCGCCTGATCGACTGGGCTCCTGAGAGTGCCTCATGACCTCTAATCTGCGAGATAAACCAATGCTAAAACCTGTTCTGTCAGCGCTGATGATCAGCGCCGCCCTCTCCAGCCCGCTGCATGCAGCGGAAAAACTGACCCTGATGCTCGACTGGTATATCAATCCGGACCATGCGCCGATTATGGTGGCGCAGCAAACCGGCGCGTTTAAAGCGGAAGGACTGGAGGTAACGATCGTGCCGCCCTCCGATCCGTCACTGCCGCCGCGACTGGTGGCGGCGAAGCAGGCGGACCTGGCCATAACCTATCAGCCGCAGCTGCACTTTTTTGCCGATCAGGGTTTGCCGCTGATGCGGGTCGGCACGCTAATCAATACCCCGCTGAATACCCTGATTACTCTGGATAAGACCGTGAAAAAACCGTCTGATTTGAAGGGAAAGCGGATTGGCTATTCGGTTAGTGGCATTGAACAGGCGACGCTCGATACCATGCTGCAGCACGACGGCGTGAAGTCCAGCGAGGTACAGCTGATCAACGTTAACTTCCAGCTGACCAGCGCGCTGCTGACCGGCAAAGTCGACGCGGTTATTGGCGGCTATCGCAATATCGAAGCGCTTGAAATCAGGCTACAGGGTAAACAGCCGGTGGTGTTTAACGTTGAGGATTATGGCGTTCCCGCCTATGACGAGCTGATTATTGTCGCTAACCGCGACGACGCGCATTCGGAGAAAATTAAGAAGTTTATGCGGGCGCTAAAACGGGGTGTGGCAGAATTAAAAGCGCATCCGGAAGCCAGCTGGCAGGCGTTTGCTGGCGCGCATCCTGAACTGAATACGCCGTTAAATCATCAGGCGTGGCGGGCCTCACTGCCGCTGTTTGCAGACGACCCGGTTAAGCTGGACCGCGCCCGTTATCAGGCCTATGAGCAATTTTTATATGATAACCATCTGATCAAGCAAATCACCCCGGTTGAGCACTACGCCATCGGCGGTGACTGACCGATGAAGCCCGCAGCGGTGGCTGCGGGCTTCACATCAGAGCGGTTTCTGATACAGCCAGTGCTCAATATCACTGGCGGGCAGCGGTTTAGAGAAGAAGTAGCCCTGGATTTGATCGCATCCGTACTCCTTCAGTAACCCCAGCGTTGCCTCAGTCTCAACCCCTTCAGCCAGCACGGTATAGTTCAGCTCTTTCAGCATCTGAATAATCCGTTTGACGATGATTTTTGACGAGTCATCTTCCGCCATCCGGGAAATCAGCGACATGTCGATTTTGATCACGTCCAGCGGAATATCCTGCAGGTAGCTGATGTTACTGTAGCCGGTACCAAAGTCATCCAGCGAGATGACAAAGCCGTGCGATTTCAGCGCTTCCAGGCCATGAATAGCGATGTTATTCCCGGTGATCAGCTCATTTTCCAGACACTCAATGCCAATAACCGAGGCGGGCAGTTGCGCTGCCTGCAGTTTCGCCACCAGCGAATCGGCAAACTCTTTTTTCGAGAAATCCCGCTCGCTGACGTTAATCGACACCGGAATCAGGGTGTATTCACGGTTCCAGCGCGCCAGCTGATCGATAACATGGTCGATGACCCAGTTAGTCAGATCGGAAATCAGGTTGGTTTTGCCGGCTAAGGGGACGAACTCCGACGGGAACAGTTCGCCACGTTCTGCATGATGCCAGCGAATCAGGGCTTCCAGCCCCACCGTCTTGCCACTTTTCAGGCAGACTTTGGGCTGATAAGCCAGGTAGAGACCTTCATCTTTTTTCAGCGCCAGCGCCAGATCGTTCATGATCATGAAATCTTCAGTCCGGCGGGTATCGTAGCTCTCATCAAAAGACATTGTGCTGATACCTTCATCAATCGCTTCATGCAGCGCACTGACCGCCTGACGGACCATCTCATTGGCACTGACCTGACCGGGTACAAAATCAGTTTCGCCGGTAAAAATATCCAGATCGAGGGTGATATTTTCTGCCAGATCCGCCTTCATCCCCTGCAGCACCTCAATCATGCTGTGTGCGGTATAGCGACCTGACCAGGGCTGGATCACCGCAAAACGGCCGGGCGCGAATGAGTAAAGCGTTTCGCCCGCAGGCAAATCAAGCCGCGCAGTGACCTGCTCCGCCATCTGTCGCAGCAGTTTTTCCATCGGCGCGATGCCCACGGTGCGCGACAATTCATAGGCGCGTGGGATATCAATGCAGTCGATCAGGATTAGACGAAAGCGACTGTGGGGTGCGGTGACCGACAGTTGCTGAATATCGCGGATCAGCCTTGGCCGGTTAGGCAGATGGGTGATGACATCGGCGAAACCGGCATTGTTCCAGGCATCGAGAAACGAGGTCACCAGTCTGGCCAGCAGCTTCAGCGTGTCGAGCTTCTCTGCGCAGAACGAATGCGGCTGAGTGTCAGTGACGCACAACGTACCCAGCACCGCACCGTCGAGGTTCTCAAGCGAAACCCCGGCGTAGAAACGGATATGCGGCTCACCTTCCACAAACGGGTGCACAGCAAAGCGTGAATCCAGCAGAGTGTCGAACACCACCAGATGCCCTTCGCCATCAATAACGTGGCGGCACAGGGACTCATCGCGGGTCGACTGTTTTAGGTCGAAATTGCGCGAGGCCTTAATATATTGATTATGGTCGTCAATAATAGAAATAAAACTGCCGGAGATCCCTAATACCTGGCTGGCCAGATGAACAAATTTCTCCAGCACCTGATCGCGGGTTTCATCAGGTGACAAGAGTGCTTTGACCGCCTTGAGACGTTTTTCGTCACTGCCATTTTGATCGTTATGCACTGAAATATCCCCTATACAGGCGCAAAACCGAAAATAATCTCGCTTAATAAGACTTAATTAGCGCCCAAATTTCAGACAGGTAGCGATGCAGGCTGACATTAATTTCAGCGTGAAACAGTGTCGCATGATATCTGATCGCTGTCGAAACCATTTACTTCTTTCCTTTACTTGTGCAACAGCGGCGTTTCAGTACGGAAACCCAGCCCAATCAGTCGGCCAAAGACAAAACGCAGAAACGGCAGGCGGCGGATTATCGCCGGGATTTTACTGCCCTGGGTCGATTTGCGTCTGGCCTTATTACGGCTCATTTTAATTTGCAGGAATTGCGTCGCCACCGTGGGAAATTGCCGACGCTGCTGGACCTTTTCCAGATCGCGCAGCGTCAGTTCACCGGCCAGCAGCGGCCCGGTAAGCAGATTAGCCGTCGCCACCGCGTCCTGAATCGCCAGATTGACGCCAACGCCACCAATCGGTGACATCGCATGAGCGGCATCACCAATGCATAACACGCCAGGCCTGGCCCACTTATCCAGCCGGTCAATGCGAATCGACAGCAGCTTAAACTGATCCCAGTGAGTGATTTCGTTGATGCGTCCGGCGCCAAACGGCGAAATCGCCGCAACCTCAGCAAGAAAAGTCTCAAGGCCGGCGGCTTTTTTCGTCTCAAATTCGCCTTTCGGAATCGTCAGGCCGCACTGCCAGTAGTCACCGCGATCGATCACAATAAAGTTTTGCCGCGGACCTTTGTGTCCCATGCCAGACACAGGATCGTCTGGCTGTTTGCTCAGCCGGAACCAGATAACATCACGCGCAACGCCGAATGTCTGGCTGGTGAGTGCGGCTCGCGCTCTGACCTGTGAGTGACGACCATCGGCGCCGATCACCACTTTGCAGCGGATATGCAGTTGCTGGTCGCCGCGGCTGGCGATCACGCCGCTGACGCTGTCATGATCGTAGAGAAAATCTTCAAACGCCGTTGATTGCAGCAGCGTAAAACCGGGGTAGCGGGCGCTTTCTGCCGCAAGGAAATTCAGGAAATCCCACTGCGGCATAAAGGCGATAAAACGGCACTGCACCGGCAGTCGCGAGAAATCCGCCATGGTGATGTTCTGGCCCGCGATCTCCGCCTCCAGTTTTTCCGCGCGCTGATGCGGCAGCTTCAGTAAACCTTCTAATAAACCGAGCGCAGCCATGATCTCCAGCGTCGAGGGATGAATGGTGTCGCCGCGAAAATCGTGCAGGAAATCGGCGTGCTTTTCGATGACGACGACCCTAAGACCCGCACGGGCAAACAGATAGCCCAGCATTAATCCGGCCGGGCCGCCGCCGACGATACAACAATCTGCGGCGAGAATTTCAGTGGAATGTGGCTGCATCTCTGCTCCCTGTAGCGCCAGTATTGCTATGATTAGTGAGTCAATTGCGGCTCGTTGACTGCAATCCGTTAACGATATTGCTTTCAGGCTAATCACTCATCGCAATGAGTGCTAACTGAAAACGGCTGAAGACCTGCTCAGATCTGCAATCCTCCGGAGATCATCATGATTAAAGTGGTACGCACCGCCCTGATTATTTCACTGCTGTTTAGCCCGCTGGCGATGGCTAAATCGGCTTATGAAACGCTGAAGTTTGCCCTTCAGGAACAGCAGATTACCGATGATTTGCGTCAGAAATGCCAGTTGCCACCCAACCTTTCAGATGACGCCCTGCGCCAGACCTTCCTGAATGACCCGCAGGATAAAACGCCGTTAATTGCGGCAGCGCAGGCGCTTAAAAATAACGATAACTCAGCCTACCGCGAACGGATGGCCCAGGTGGTATGTCCACCGCAGGCGGGATAACCGCCAGCGCTTCAGATCGGCAAGGCATTCGCATGATGTTTTGTATTCCCGGCGTCACTCAGTACACTGTGAGGCCTGGTCTGATACAAACAAGAACCTTTCCGCATGAATGAAGAATCACCGCAGTCGGTGTATGTTCCCCGCACGCTGGCTGCGCGCAGCCGGATGTTTCGTGCTTTGCTCTATCGCGATAAAACCCCACTGGCGGTGCTGTTCTGTGCCGCGCTGGTTGGTACGCTGGTCGGTCTGGCTGGCGTGGCGTTTGCCAGCGCAGTTCAGGCGATACAGCAGTGGCGAGCTGATAACATCTCTCCGGCGCTGCTGCAGGGCGCGTCGCTCTATGCAGTCGCGTTTGCAGTCTCAGCCGTTCTGGCGATGGTCGGCTATTTTCTGGTGAAGCGTTTTGCCCCTGAAGCGGGCGGCTCAGGCATCCCTGAAATTGAAGGGGCGCTGGAGGAGTTGCGACCGGTGCGCTGGTGGCGAGTCATTCCGGTGAAGTTTTTTGGCGGTCTGGGCACGCTGGGCGCCGGAATGGTACTGGGCCGGGAAGGCCCTACCGTTCAGCTGGGCGGCAATATTGGCCGGATGGTGATTGATATCATTGGGCTGCGCAGCAACGAGACGCGTCATACGCTGCTGGCGACCGGGGCGGCGGCGGGTCTGGCAGCCGCCTTTAACGCGCCGCTGGCCGGTATCCTGTTTATTATCGAAGAGATGCGCCCTCAGTTTCGCTATAACCTGATCTCGATAAAAGCGGTGTTCACCGGGGTGATCATGGCGAGCATCGTTTATCGCTGCTTTAACGGTGAGCAGGCGGTGATCTCGGTGGGCAAACTGGCAGATGCGCCGGTACAGACGCTGTGGCTCTATCTGGTGCTGGGGATGGTGATTGGCCTGGTCGGTGTCGCATTCAATCGTCTGATATTTCTGACACAGGATCTGTTTGCCCGCCTGTATGCCGGTAAAACGGCTCGCGTCCTGCTGGCTGGCGCGCTGCTCGGTGGCGGCTGCGGTGTGATGTCACTGCTGTTTGCGCCGGGCGCGGGCGGCGGTTCAGAACTGATTCCTCAGGCGGTACATGGAAACTTTCCTCTCGCCCTGTTGCTGCTGATTTTTATCGTCCGGCTGATCACCACGCTGCTTTGCTTTGGCTCCGGTGCGCCGGGCGGCATCTTTGCGCCGATGCTGGCGCTTGGCACGCTGCTGGGTACTGCGTTTGGGGTGGTGATGACCGGGCTCTTCCCGCTCTACCAGCTCGATCCTGGTACCTTCGCTATCGCCGGCATGGGTGCGCTGTTTGCCGCATCAGTGCGTGCGCCGCTGACCGGCATTGTACTGGTGCTGGAGATGACCGATAACTACCAGCTGATTTTGCCGATGATTATTACCTGCCTGGGCGCCACGCTGCTGGCACAGTTTCTTGGCGGCAAACCTCTTTACTCCTCAATACTGGCCCGGACGCTGGCACGGCAGTCGCCGGTTACCCGCCCGCAGCAGGACGGGTAACCTTATCGCTTACTTACCGTCAAAAAAGTCGCTGGGCAACTGGCCCGGCGCTTTATTGATCACCTCATCGTTGTCTGCGCCCTCATTTTTCATATAAGTGACCTCAGCAAACTCAGGAATTATGACGTAGGGATAAGCGGGACCTTCATCGCGGAAGCGATGCATGTCTTCTATAAAATCGTTCTGATAACAAATCGTCTTCTCCGGATGCTGACCTTCGCCAGCAATCCACTGCGGGAAAAAGATGGTGCCGTGAACGATCTTACGTGACAGATCAAACAGCAGGCTGACGCAGGTTCCGGTAGGTTCATGCCAGTCAACCTTATAAATGCCTGGCGCAAACTGCACCGCATTCATTTTCTGATTAGTCACCCAGCGACCGCCCACCAGCCCCTGATGAATGCGGTAATCGCAGGTGGTTTCATTACGTGCATACCATTCATATTTCCAGCCGTTGTCGTAGGTGTAGACAAAGTGCGTGCCGACAAACTGAGACAAATCAGTGGAAAGCGTGTTAATGGAATCAGAGCTCATATTAGTCCCTTACATCATCAGATATTTTTAAAATAACGGGAAAGTAACAGGCATTATTCATCAGCCAGGTGATTTACCCTGGATTAATTAATATGGCTCAGGAAATTATTTTTACCATGTGAAACTGTAAAAAATGGCAAGATGCGGCTGGATGAAAGTTTCTTTTTAAAAAAACCTCAGGAACAGGACGTACTTAACACGATGATATAGATACAGTTTATATTACATATTCCAGCAGGATTTATTTACACTTCACCACAACTAATATCGTCGCTTTCATAGCACTCCTCTCCGGAAATTAACAGCCTGAAAACGATTTAATTTCAGATTACAGAGTGAGACCTGCCAACCGTTATTCCTTCAGGAATATTTTGAAGCAGGCGTCATCGTCACGCATCAGCAAAAATATTCTGACGCGACTGCGATGAGCCTTTGTCATGCTCCTGATTTTCCGTAAGTGCCGGGAGACGGATAGCCGCAGCGCAAGGCCTCTCTCCGGCAACCGATCAATCGCAACGGACGTCGATAACATGGCGGGCGCACTGTGCGGTGCGCGAACCTGCCGCTGGCTAAAGGGATGGCAGGTTTGGGTCTGAGCATGAAGGCGGATCAGCTCGTCCGGCTCAGGCTTTAGCCGATGTTGCCGCAGCCACCAGCCCATCCAGCCACTCCTGATGTCCATTGATCATCGGATTTGGTTTGGTGACGGCTAACTCGCGGGCCGGTTGTCCGTTTTGCGTCTCCTGAGTCAGAATCCGCACCCGGTTACCCGGCAGAGCTTCAATCAGCCAGGCATGCAGCACATCAAGGCGATCGGCGGCACCGGGTTCACCGGCCCAGCCATGCCAGGCCAGACGTGCGGCCTCACCTTCAGCTGGCGCCACACATTCAGTGACCTGCGCTTCTACCGGAAAGCCAAAGGTCTCGAAATAGAAGCGCACGCCCTGCTCCAGCACCGGGCCTTTATGGTCATAGAAACGAGCATTGGCTGAATTGGCATAATAATCAGACCAGCGCACCGGTTCACTCAGTAAGTGCCAGATATCTTCGACGGTCAGATCCTTCACGATCACTTCATTCGAGCAAAAGTTATCGGTGTAACCCGGGACAAAACCTTCTGGCCATACAATTGCGTTCATTTTCATTTTTTCGACCCTCAATTAGTTTGGAAGCTGCATCGCCGGGCGTTGCAGCGGACAGGCTTAGTGTCGGGCGAGCCCTGAAATAACGCCAATCGCAATAAATTATCCGTGATATTATTTTAACTAATATCATAATGCCAATGCTGGCTGGCCGGTTGTGAGGAAAAATGGGCACCACACTTCAGAACGTGGATTTGAATCTGTTGAAAGCGCTGGATGCATTACTGGATGAGCGCAGCGTGACCCGTGCCGCTGAACGCCTGTCGCTGACCCAACCAGCGGTAAGCGGCATGCTTACCCGGTTGCGTGAGAGCTTTAATGATCCGCTGTTCACCCGTGCGCAGCGCGGTATTGTGCCGACGTTGCGGGCGCTGGAACTGGCTGGTCCGGTTAAAGCGATTCTGGCGGAAGTGGATGAGCTGCTCCAGCCGCAACAGTTTGATCCGTTAACCGCTGAAATGACGATGCACATCGCAGCGACAGATTATGCGCTGCGTGCAGTCGTTGTCCCGTTCATGGCTCAGCTGCGGCGCGAAGCGCCCGGAATCCGGGTTGCTGTGGTGCCGGTCAATAATGCGACATTGCAGGAGCAGTTTGAGCGCGGTGAGGTGGATATGGCCTTGCTGACGCCGGATACGACGCCACAGGAGTTGCATAGCCGGCGACTGTTCGACGAAGAATATGTGTGTCTGCTGCGCGACGATCACCCACTGGCAGCAGACGGACCGCTCACCCTGGATGCCTTCTGTGCGTATGATCATGCGCTGGTTTCTTATCCCGGCGGGAGTTTCTCTGGCGTCACCGATGAGGCGCTGGCAGCGCTTGGCCGCCGCCGCCGGGTCACGCTCTCTGTCTGCAGCTTTCTGGTATTACCCGACATTCTGCGGCTGACCGACTTAATCAGTGTGGTGCCGCGTCGCCTTGCGCATAACGGAGCCGATCTGATCATCCTGCCTCCTCCTCTGCCTGTTGCTGGCTTTACCAAAACCCTGGCCTGGCATGAACGCACCCATCGCCATAAAGGCCATCAGTGGCTACGGCAGTTGTTGATCTCGACGGCCAGCGAGGCGACAGATTTGGTTACATCCACGACTCATTCAGTAACATAAGCGCAACGGAACAGGATTTTTCTGCTCTGGCGGGCGTTAAAAGTGATGACAGAGAAATAATGATATCGAAGGGTTTAGCGCTATGCTATTAAACCAGAGGGATTTATTGATTACAGAAGAATGAAAAACTCAGAAAATAACGAAACGGCGAATCTGATAACATTAAACAGAGAGTAATCAGGTTTAACTAACCGGAAAATAAGATGACGCTGCAGGTGACGGAATAATAACGAAGCGTTTTTTTTATATCGAAACGGTAAAACGACAGGCCCCGGCAGAGCGCCGGGGCTGATGGTTAAAAAGACCGTATAGTCGGCTTTTTATTCGGACTTACGTCCACCACCATGGCTGTTTTGGCCACCTTTTTTACCGGCTTCTGAAGCCTTTTCACGGTCATTAGCGAAGTTACCGCCGCTGTTATGTCCGCCTTTTTTACCTGCTTCAGATGCTTTCTCACGGTCCTCTGCGAAGTTACCTGAACCACCACGATGTTCGGCCATAATTTCCTCCTGAACATATTGTCATTTGATTAATGGCAACCAGCATAATTCTATTACGCCAGCCGTTTTCGTGTTGCAGTGATAAGTCTAGCCAGGCCTCTGCGACCTGCAAGGCCATTACAAACAGCGGGGACGGATTTCTATTTAGGCGAAGCGATAGCGATATATCCGTAAGCAAAACGGGAAGCGGTTAAAAGTATATTGATGATAATAAGTTACTCGTCATCGATATAAGTTTTTCCTCTGATAGCAGGTTAACATTTTTTTACTTTTGATTAAAAAATTAAACGCGATGTAAAACGTAGCGGCTTACGACTGGCGGAACTGAACAGCAAAAAGCGGGCCTGAAAAAGCGCTCCCTGGGTCATCGAAACGTTGATCAGCTCCTCCACAGTCCGGTTATGACTGGCCACACCCGCTGACGTGAGCGCTATTGTGAAAATGAACGCATCTGTCTCAGGTCGATCAGCCAGCAAGACGCATTCTGGTATCCGGTTTCGCCCGACTGGAAGTGCTGATGCTGCACGTAGAGGAAGTAATAAAGAGATTCAACAGGAAGAGGATTACCAGCAACGACAGTAACGACGAGCCGATACCCGTCTATGCACGAGCAGGAGATGAAAAGGATCACTGTTGCTGAAAGGGGAGTTAGCGTGCAGTCCGCAGTGTGACCGATACTTTTACCCATAGCACTACCCATAACACCATGCTTTATCGTCAGCGGCTCCAATGATAAAAGCCCTGACTGAGATAGCCAGGGCTTTTAAGGTACTGCCAATTTAACATTTACCATTAACGAACTTAATTGAGACTTACTGCTTAGGTACTGCTATTTATGAACAGGTCCTGCGGATAATAACGAATACGAAATGTCACTCATTATCATTAGCGGTTTTCACCACCTGATAGTCTTTTATGAGACAAAGACAGGTCAGGCCCGGATAAACCTGCACACCCCCATCGCGATATATACTCTTTGATGCGTTGCCTTACTTTCATTACGACGTTTAAACCGCAATCGTATCCTGTCGTAACGTAAACGTTCAGAACTACGAGGCCTTACATCATCGCGACTACTTCTTACTTCAACTTCAAGCACTTACAACAAACTTACTACAACACAACATACTGCTACAGAATCTAACGGTAACGCGATACAAAAGTGCTATTAATAAATGACTCGATATAACAGGAGTGGTGACTAATTTAACTCAACCTTCAACTTACTATTTCTCTATCAGAGACGGCTTGTTTGCCTCTGATGTGTCTTACTTTACGTTTTTAAATTTCAAAGTCAACACTGTTTTTAAAGACATGTTTATATCGTCAGTAGCGCCAGCGGGTCAGGAATAACTCTTGGGAGCCAGGCATAATAAGTCGCAGATTTTAACAATGCGGCTAAATATAGATCTCTAACCTATCAACCATTAATAATTAGCTGGGTGATTATATCATTTTGTGATGCCTGTTTACTTCAGCGCTGAGCAGAGCACGGAGATGACAGCAGAATGGCCTCACCAGAACACGCTGGCTACTGATATCGCAGGCAAAATAAAGGCACCTTGACGGTGCCTGACAGGATTGATGCTGCGTACTACACGCCGTGACGTTAGTCAGCCAGATTTTTCAGCAGCAGCTGTGCGGTTTCAACCGAAGAACCTGGGTTCTGACCGGTGATCAGCAATCCATCCTGTACCGTATAAGATGACCAGTCATCTCCGCGGGAGTAGATACCGCCATGCTGTTTCAGCACGTCTTCTACCAGGAATGGCACCACATTGGTCAGACCGACACCCTCTTCTTCAGAGTTTGTAAAGCCGGTCACTTTTTTTCCTTTCACCAGCGGTTCGCCATCAGCCGTTTTGACATCACGCAGTACGCCAGGCGCATGACAGACCAGCGCAACCGGTTTACCCGCCTGCAGCGTCTGCTCAATCAAAGCGATAGAGTTTTTGTCATTGGCCAGATCCCACAGCGGACCGTGACCACCCGGATAGAAGACGGCGTCAAACGCGTCCTGAGAAACAGAGTCCAGACGGACAGTAGAGGCCAGTACCGCCTGAGTCTCTTTATCACCATGAAAACGACGAGTCTCTTCGGTCTGGAAATCCGGCTCATCACTTTTAGGATCGAGTGGCGGCTGACCGCCTTTGGGTGAGGCCAGCGTGACATCCACGCCTGCATCGGTAAAGGCATAATATGGGGCAGCGAACTCTTCCAGCCAGAAACCGGTTTTCTTGCCGGTGTTGCCGAGTTCATCATGTGAGGTCAGTACCATTAAAATTTTCATATTTGCTCCGTCTATGTGCATCGGGTCAGGCTAAGGTTAGGGTTCGGAACCGGCGACAAAACCACCGTGTTCTCTGTTGACCGGACCATCATCACCTGGCTGAACATATTTCTGAAATTTATTTCTTCAATTTCAGCTATTCACGTAGCATTATAGCTCAATGAAATACGATCTGAATTTACTGCCTGTCCTGCTGGTGATGATGGAAGAGCGCAACGTCACCCGCGCTGCGGAGCGGCTCGGTATTACCCAGCCGGCGCTCTCCAATGCGCTAAACCGCCTGCGGGAAACGATTAACGATCCGCTGTTCATTCGCGAGCGCTACGGTATGCGCCCCACCCCCAAGGCTGAGCAGCTGGCACAGGTGGTTGCAGCTTCGCTGGGCGCTATCGATCAGGTTATCCTCGATCAGCAGGATTTTGATCCGCACTCTGCGACCCGGCTTTTTACCCTGGCTCCGAATAGCTACGTTGAATTTG
Organism: Pantoea sp. USHLN298; assembly: GCF_037149395.1. Lineage (NCBI taxonomy): Bacteria > Pseudomonadati > Pseudomonadota > Gammaproteobacteria > Enterobacterales > Erwiniaceae > Pantoea > Pantoea sp. USHLN298. Next base: position 189,890 of record NZ_JBBCRO010000005.1, on the reverse strand, counting down.
TCATGATGCCAACCATCGTATCGCGGCTGCGGACTATCGCGCCGGGTATTCGCCTGCGGCTGACGCCGTTTGGCAACGACGTGACGGAAACCGGCGTGATATCAGGTAACACCGATATGGTGCTGGGACGCATCATTGATCCGCCTGATAATCTGGTGGTGCAGCACCTGATGAGTGAGGGACTGGCGTGCGTAGTGCGTGCCGATCATCCCGACGTCACTGACCGGCTGACTGCGGAACAGTATGAAGAGCTCAGGCACGTTAACGTGCTGCCACCTGGCCGGATGCGGGCCGGCTTATACCAGGCGCTTGAACAGCGCGGTCTGCGCCGTCAGGTTGCCGTTTCAGTCACCCATTTTCTGGCGGTGCCGGAAATGATTGCGGTAACTGATTATTGTGCAACGCTGCCGCGCCTTATCTGCCAGCATCTGGCAAAAGATCCGCGGCTTAAAGTTCTGCCTGCGCCGGTCGATCTCGGCACATTTCCGGTCGAGATGGGCTGGCACGCGCGCTACCGCGACGATCCGGCGCACCGCTGGCTGCGTCATTTAATGACGGAAGTCGCGCAGAGCCTGGCCGAAGGTTCTGCAATTAGTTAGTGCGATCATCATTACCGCATTAATTGTCACTATTGATATGGTAACCTGGGTTATTATTATTCCCATCGGAGGCCAACAACCTCCTCACTAACCCAAAGGAAGATGACCATGAAAACCATTAAAGCTACTTCGATTGCCGCCCTTGCCGCTCTTTCACTGATCTCCTTCGGCAGCTTCGCTCAGAGCGTGTCTGTCACCTCATCAACCCTGGATGGCGCGGAAGCTAAAATCGCTGCCCAGGCTCAGGAACAGGGCGCGCAGTATAAAATTACGGAAGCGAACACCAACAACCGTGTTCACATGACCGCAGAACTGTATAAATAACGGATGGTCGCAAACGGATTTGCCAGAAACGGCTGCCCAATGGGCAGCCTTTTTTGTTTCTGCTCAGGCGAGACGGATGGCGCGTGCAGGCCCGCTGCGCCACCACAGGACAACCGCAGCGAGTGCAATGGCACCCAGTACGTAGAAAGCGGTGCTGTAAGAATAACGTGCGGCAATGACACCGGTCATCGCCGGACTGAGTGCAGCGCCCGCGCCCTGCATCAGCATAATCACGCTCTGACCGGCATTCACATGGCCGGTACCGCGCAATAACGAAACGATATAACCGGGCACCGCTACTCCCAGTATGCCGGCCGCCATGCCGTCCAGCATCTGCACCGGAATCACAAATATCGGTTCGGCAAAGCCGGCGGCTATCAGTGCCCGCAACGGTAAAATCAACAGCGCCACCATAATCAGCCGGCGATAGCCCTGCTGACCAATCCGTTTTGACACCCAAAGCGCCACCGGTATCATCACCGCTTGTGATATCACCACCGTTGCTGCCGCGTACAGGCCAGGGCTGACCGCCGATTGCGCGCCCGCTGCAGCCACACGCATACTCAGCATCGGCAGTAATGCGGCATTGGCAAGATGAAACAGCAGCAGCGTAATGCCGGCTATCAATAGCGCTGGCTGGCGCATCAGCGTTGTTATTCCCGTGGTCGGGTCAGACTGTTGATCCTTTTCATATCCCCGCGCTACCTGATGATCAATTTCATCGCCGCGAATGGCCAGCGTCGCTACCGCAGCAAAAATCGCCATCAGCGTCATCAGAATAAATACCGCACCCATTCCCCAGTACCAGGCGGAGAAACCTGCCAGCAGTGCAGCGACGGTATTGCCGCCATGGTTGAAAGCTTCATTGCGGCCCATCTGCTGATTAAATCCCTGCTGACCGGTTAATCCGAGTGTGATACCCGAGACCGTCGGGCCGATAAAAGCCGCTGCAACGCCCGCCACAACCTGCGACACCATGGCGGTCCAGCTCTGATTGCTGTACCACAGCAGCAGTGTCGCAATGGTAATCACCAGGCAACCCAGCAGAACGATCAGCTTCTTCTGCCGGGTGGCGTCCGCTGCGATCCCGGCAGGCAAGGTGGCAAGCAGCCCGGCGATACCGCCACAGGTCATCACAAGGCCGATTTCGTCGGCCCGCCAGTGCCGTTCGGTCAGAAAAATGCCTAAAAACGGGCCCAGACCATCCCGGACATCGGCCAGAAAAAAACTCATCAGGCAAAGTGCTGAGAGAGAACGCTGTGACATTGGATTTCCCTGCAGAGCGCGGCGCAAAGCCTTAGCGCTTCGGTTAAAAGGGAAATTATGGGTGACACCGCGTAAAGTCACGGAGCGTTATAGTAACAAAATGAAAAAAGGCCATCCGTAATCGCTGTTACGGATGGCCCTGAGTGCGGCAGATATCAGACTGTCAGCGTTATAGCCCGGCCATTACTTATCGTTGCCAAAACCCTGTTTAAGCAATGCAGGCAACACGTTCGGGAAATAGATGCTTTTATAGTAACCGCTGACGCTTTCGCTCCAGCTTTCACCGTCACTGCGACCGATGTTTTTCCAGTGCTGCACCATTTCGTCGTTATAGGCGGCAATGTGCTGCGACATGTGCTCCGTGCGATAGGTCTCTTCATGGCGGAAAGTCGCCATAGGAAGACGCGGTTTCTGATGCGCAGGCTGATCAACGTGACCGATGACCACACCGGCAATCGGGAAGGTCAGAGGTGGCAGTTCCAGCAGCGAAATCATCGCCAGTGGATCGCGACGGATACCGCCAATCGGGACAATCCCCAGACCTTCCGCTCGCGCGGCGGCCATCACCGAGCCGAGCGCAATGCCGATATCAGTCGATCCGGAAACGATGCTTTCAATGCTCTGATGAGCAATCTGCTGCTGATCGATGGCCGATATCGCCAGATCCGATTTATGCATATCGAGCACAAAGGTAATGAACACCGGTGCTTTAGCAATCCACGGCTGACCGCCGGCTATTTCGGCGATCTGCGCGCGCCGGCTGGCGTCACGGGTGACCACCACGGAGACCTGCTGCGAGTTAACCGATGTCGGTGCGCGATACGCGGTACTGATAATACGATCCAGTACGGCATCATCGACAGGTTGTTCTGTAAAACTGCGTTCACTTTTGTGGCTGGTAAAAATATCGATCAAGTCGCTCATAGTTCCCCCATATAAAACATGAGAATAGCAGTATTCACAGCGAGAAAACTTAACCGCACTGGTCATCCGGTTGCGTCCGATGTTAGCGACCCCAGCGGCTTCTGAGATATCCGACCGCCTGCTGGGTTTGCGGCTGGTTGAGATAATTTTCCCGGAACAAAATGGTGCCATCGATATTCGGGTTGGATTCATTCAGATCAAGCTGCTTTTTCAGCTCAGGCACGCCGCCCTGCCGCGTCCAGTCAGGCTCAATTTTCGACGGCTCGCCCACTTTATATAGCGCCAGACCAATATAGAGTCGGGTTTTAGTCGGCTTCACCACCTCAGCCCACCAGTTAGCTAATACGTCGTAACGGGCCGCCTGGCGTGAAAACGGCCAGTAGAGCTGGGGAGCAATGTAATCCAGCAGCCCCTGCTGAACCCAGCGACGGGTATCCGCATAGGCTTCGTCGTACGCCGCCGCCCCGCGCGTATCCGAACCGGCAGGATCGTGGGACAGGTTGCGCCAGACGCCAGCCGGGCTGACGCCAAATTCGACATCCGGCTTCAGTTGCTTAATGGTGCGGGAAACCTGCTCGATCAGCTGCTGCGTATTGTGGCGGCGCCAGTCGGCTTTAGAGGCAAAACCCTGGCCCCAGCTGCGGAATGTCTGGCTGTCATTGAGCATCGAACCGGGCGATTCGGCATAAAAGTAATCATCAAACTGCACGCCATCTACCGGATAATGAGCGACTACTTCCGCCACAATGCTGGTGATCCAGTCACGTACAGCCGGAATGCCGGGATCAAGCACGTAACGATCCCCGGCGGTGCGAATCCAGTCAGGATGCAGCACGAATACGCTGGCCGGATGCAGCGACAGAGTACGATTCAGCGCGCTGACGGTTGAAGGTTTGGTATTCACTGACACGCGGTAGGGATTGAACCAGGCGTGTACCTTAATGCCGCGTTTATGCGCCTCATCCAGCATAAACTGCAGCGGATCGTAGCCGGGATCTTCACCGATTTTGCCGGTCAGCAAATCTGACCACGGCAGAATTTTTGATGGCCAGAGCGCGGTTGCATCGGGTTTTACCTGAAAGAACACCGTATTGATGCCGAGACTTTTCAGGTTATCCAGCTTAGCGATCAGCGCCCGCTGCTGCTGACTGATGCGCTGGGCGGCCGGAATGCCGTTGACCGATTCCACCGGCGGCCAGTCGAGACGCGAAACGGTGGCTAACCAGACGCCGCGCACCGGTTGTTTTATCTGCGGCTGAGGGGGCTGAGGCGTGACTGGCTGCGGTGACTTTGTCACTGGCGGAAAAGGCGTAACCAGCGAACGTGGTGGTTGAGAGGCGCAGCTGACCAGCAGCAGTGCAGCAGCCAGCGCTGCGCCTCGCCTGATCAAGGTCCCGGTCAGGCCGGGACGGGAATAAACGGCAATGATGAACTCCAGTAAAATCTGGTCAGGTCGCAAAAGGGACATTCTCGGCGAGCGGGATTAAAAGTCAATGCGTTAGCACAAAACCACCGGTGAAACAGCCACTGCCACCGTCCCGCTCTGCCTTTCAGCGCCCTGCCGCCTCACTTGGCGCTGTCACGCCGTCACCGTCAGGCTGAGGCTGATGCCTTCATCAAGCGCATTGTCAGCCAGCCTGAACTGATAGTCACCTGTCATCTGCTGCCAGTCCCGGCTGCTGACGTCGAACGCGGCGAGACAACGGGGTTCAATTCCAATCGGTATCGTCCGCTCTTCGCCCGCTTCAAGCATCACTTTCTGAAAGCCTGCCAGTCGCCACGTCTGGCTGGGATCACTGATGCGTCGGCCGTAGAGCTGTGCCACCGTTGCGCCAGCCCGATCGCCCCTGTTTTTGATCACGACGCTGGCGTGCAGTCGCGCATCCTGCTGGGTGATCTGCAGGCTGTGGGCGGTAAAGTGGGTATAGGAAAGACCATAACCAAAGGGAAACAGCGGATTCAGTTTCTCCCGTTCAAACCAGCGGTAGCCCACATCTGCGCCTTCAATGTTGTAATCGACATGAAACACGCCACCGCGCAGCGGCTCGCCGGGATTGGAGGTGGTGGTAGTCGGATCGGTCATCGCCGGGCGCGGCAGTTGATTTTCATCTTGCGGGAAGGTTACCGGCAGCCGTCCGGATGGATTCACCCGCCCAGACAGCACGCCGGCAATCGCCTCGCCGCCACCGGAACCGGGATAAAACGCCGCCAGCACCGCGCCGACTTCATCCAGCCACGGCATTTTAACCGGGCCACCCGACTCTGCCACCACAATGGTGCGGGGATTAGCCCGTGCCGCGGCATAGATCAGTTGATCCTGTTGGTCTGGCAGCGTCAGATCGGCCAGATCCTGCCCTTCAGTATTCCACGACTCAACAAACACTATCACTGCATCAGCGGCGGCGGCCTGGCTGGCAACGGCGTCGTGATCGTGGCCTTCCAGATATTCCACCTGTGCGGCACCCAATTCACAGCGGATGGCGTGTAGCGGAGATGAGGGATGATAAACTTTTGGCACCGCCACGCCCATGATAGCGGCCCCTTGTTCGGCATAATGTCCAACCGGCGTAACCGAAGAGGAACCACCGCCGGATAACACCCCTTTGTCCGCATGGCCGCCCACCACCAGCAGACGCGGCAGATTCAGCGCCAGCGGCAGGCAGCGATCTCTGTTTTTCAGCAGTACGATGCCGTTTTCCGCCGACCGCTGGGCGATCAGCCGATGGGCACTGTAATCAATCGGCACGCCCGGCGTGGCGGGAAAGTCTATCGCCCCGACAGCAAACAGGCTTCTTAACTGCCGTCTGACCATCTCATCCAGTCGCTCAGCCGGAATCCGTCCCTGTTCCACCGCCTGCCTGAGTGGATCGCCAAAGAAGGGCTCCGGGTCCATGTTGCTGCCGGACTGTACATCCAGCCCGGCCAGCGCGGCCTTGTCGGTAGAATGGGTTGCGCCCCAGTCCGACATCACCCAGCCTTTAAAGCCCCACTCCGTTTTCAATACCTGCTGCAACAGGTGACGGTTTTCACTGGCCCATTCGCCATTGACCAGGTTATAACCCGGCATCACGGCACCCGGCTCGCCCAGTTCAATGGCGATCCGGAACGCCAGCAGATCCGACTGTTGCATCGCCTGTTCATCAATATCGGAACTGGCCAGCACGCGCCCGGTTTCCTGCGCATTCAGCGCAAAATGTTTCACGGTGGAAACTACGTGCTGTGACTGAATGCCTTTCACCGAATGGCCAGCTATGATCCCGGTCAGCAGCGGATCTTCTGAGATATATTCAAAGTTACGGCCACCTCGCGGTTCGCGGATCAGATTGGCACCGCCTGCCAGCTGCACATTAAAACCTTTGGCATGGGCTTCTCGCCCCAGCATGTTGCCGGTGGTTTCGGCCATCGCCGGGTCAAACCCCGCCCCCAGCAGTAGCGATGAGGGCAGCGCCGTGGCATTGTCACCAGGCCGCACGTTCGCCAGGTTCCCGACGCCCAGGCTGGCGTCCGATTGTTGCATTGCCGGAATACCCAGCCGCTCAATCGCCGGATAGCAGGCCGCTGACCCTAAAGCTCCCGGAACCGGGGCTTCACCCGGTGCCGGGATCGCCATCGGTCCGCTGAGCCAGCGCATTTTTTCGTCGAGGGTCATCTGTTCCAGAACGCTTTCGGCGCGTTCATCTGCGCTCAGCGACCGGTCCTGCCAGCGGAATGTCATGGTTTTGCTCCCTGAAGTGGGTGGTGAACAGTAAAAAGGCCACCTGACGAGGTGGCCTGTGGACATTATTTGCGGGCCTGATCCTGACGTTCATCCAGCGTCTGGCGGTACTCATCCAGGAAAACCTGCTCCGCGGGATCAAGACGATCCATACCGCTGGTAAACCGATGCCAGTAAGGATACTGCGGTGCCGGGCGCGTCACCTTTTCAATGCGCTGCCGCTGCGCCTCGCTGAGCTGAAGGTCAAAAGCGGCCAGGTTCTCGCGCAGGTGCGCTTCTGTCCGGTTACCGACAATCAGCGAAGTAATCGCCGGTCGGGTCGCCAGCCACGCGAGGCAAACCTGCGATATCGAAGCGTTAAGTTCTGCGCCCACCCCGGCGAGCACGTCGATAATGTCATATGCCCGATCCATGTCATGCACATAGGGCTCAGGCCAGCCGCTTCCCTGCCGCGTTGTTGCAGGTGCTTTGCTGTGGCGGTTCACGGCACCGGTTAACAGTCCTTCTCCCAGCGGTCCCCACACCAGCGTGCCAATATCCTGATCCAGCGCCATCGGCAGCAGTTCGTACTCCGCTTCGCGCGACTCCGGCGTGTAGTAAATTTGCTGGCTGATGGGCTTCATCAGCTGGTTAACTTCGGCGCTGCCCAGCGTTTTCATCATCTGCCATGCCGTGTAGTTCGAAGTGCCGAAGTAACGAATCTTGCCGCTTTTCACCAAATCTTCCAGTGCGCGTAACGTCTCTTCAACCGGCGTAATGCCATCCCAGTTGTGAATCTGGTAGAGATCGATGTGATCGGTTCTCAGACGTCGCAGGCTGGCTTCGCAGGCTCTGATCAGATGATAGCGGCTGGCACCGCTCTGGTTCGGCCCGTCGCCCAGCGGGCTGCGAGCTTTGCTGGCGATAATCAGCCGATCGCGCTTGTCGCCCAGCGCTTCACCGACCACTTCTTCGGCCCCACCCATCGAATAGAGATCGGCGGTATCAATCATATTGACGCCGTGATCCAGGGCGATATCGATGAAGCGTCGTGCTTCAGCGGCATTCACATTGCCGGTTTTTTCAAAGCCCGCTTTTCCGCCGAAAGGCACCGTACCCAGTACAAAGCGCGAAACCTGTAATCCGGAATGACCCAGTTTTCTATAGTGCATTTACCTTCCTCCTTTACCGCTTACAAAGGCGAACGTATTCGCAATATTGAGCTTCTGCCCGCACTGGCGCAGGCAGAATTTATTCTGCTGTCAGCGCGATCGAACCGTGTCTGACCGTTTTCGCTCTGCCACACAGAATAGCACTTTTGAAATCTATTAATTTAATCAATGGTTTAAAGGAATTGTTCCTGACGTGGCCTGCTGCCAGCCCGCGCTTCCGTCAGCAACAGGAGGCGGCAGTTTTTCAGAAGGCGCAGTGCAGCGAATTGAATACCATCCCGGCGGCGGCCAGACAGGCCTTCAGCGGACCGAACGCGTCCTGACACTGCCGCAGGCATAGTCGGGCAGCCGTCCGCGTTCCTGCTGTGGATGCATATCATATTGCGATAAGGGCCGGAGTTTGACGCCCCGCGCCAGCGAACCATTCAGCCAATCCGTAATACCGGATAAAGCGTTGTGTTAAAGGTGCCCTGGGGTTGAGGGATAACAGACTGCCTTCTTCCTGCAACGGCCGGTTAGTCGGGCAGGTCAACGCAGCGTGAGCCAGTTATTAATCCTGGATTTGAAATCCATTCGATATTAACCCTGACTTCAGCATGGCTTTATTGGATGCGGTGGTAAAAAGCAGAATGGCGGCGGTAATCTCCTCGCGATAAATTAATTAGCAGGCAATCAATCACGCTTCTTATTTCTTAATTCATTCTATCTGGCTTGCGTCTATCAGCGGCAAATAAGCCGCTGATATCGTTGCCGGGCCGCATTTTACTCTTTCAGGAGGAAATAAAGGGGATCAGAGGTAGGTAACTGTAACCATGCCCTGCCGTTTAGCGGCATCAAGCCATTTCGTTTCGACTGTGAATGGCAATTGACCCATCTTTTGCGATTTCGTCATATCCAGGGTGCTGACTACCATTTTACCGGTCATCGGATCGGTACACTGAAGCGCCGCCGGATTCTGCATCACATTCATATCACAGGAGCCATTAACAATCGCTCCGCTGAAGCTAATAGTGCCGGAGGAAGACAAACTTTCTGCGCTGGCACTCTGTCCAAACAATGTAAAAAGCAGTGTGGCTAAGCAGGCGTTTAACGATAATTTCATTGCGCATTCTCCTGAGTGTGTCAGACCGTTATCGGCATTCACCGCGGTATATTGAGGCCAGCGATAAGAAAAAGAGGTAAGGAAACCCTCAGCGTGATGACTACCCTGCTGAATGCGTCATTACAGGGCGTTAAATAGCCGAATGTGACTTGACTGAATAAATTAAGACGTAGATGAGTATAGCTCAACCGCTGGGCTTTGAGATTTTTCTTAGCATTTTTATTTAGCGTCTCTGCTGGTCGTGATCAACGTTCAAAACTCAGGCTGGTGATTATCATTAAAGCGCTAACCATTTTTTTTCTTCAGCCTCATCATTTCGCTGCTGGACATCAAATGAATATATCGCGGTGCAACGCCGTTCCCTTTCAGCCAGGCACAGACCGGGTTACCAACGGCTGTGCTGAGCCTGCCGCACAGCGGCAGGTTTGCTGGTTATGTTGTTGACGGACGAAACGGGTTGAGTCGCGGCCAGAATCTGCCGTTTACACTTTTTTAGAGCGAGCCGATTGAGGATCGTGCGTAACGCACTTTACATTTAAAAAAACATTGCGTAACGCCGCACTTCTGCTCATTGCTCCATGCCCTACGTTTTATTTTTTAATGGTTAATTTTTTAGCGCTGTAAATTAACAACATATTTTCAAAGATCTATTTTCCGAAACAGATTCAGCACTGAATAATTGTGCTTCCATAGAGCCCCTATCGAGTCAATCGAATAAAATCCATACTTCAAATGCCGGCCTGAATTTTAAATTAGCTTATGACAATACTCGCCTTCGATTGATGACTCGCTGGCCTCAATAGTTTGCTGCTAGAATTAGCACGCTGTTAATTTTAGCCGCACAACCTAAGTAATAAGGACGTTAAAATGCGTAGGTTAAATGTTGCAGAGATGAATGCCGTCAGCGGTGCAGATATTGGCTATGCCAGCCTGATGGGCATGTGGAATGATGCTGGCCTGAACTCAGGCATTTTTAATTACAATCGCGCCGCCAAAAGCATTAATGAAATTGGCCTGGCCAGCGCGACAGAGAATAAAAGCTGGGAAAACTCCGCCATCGGAGAAGCTGGCTGGACCCTCAACGGTTATGGTGAGAAAGTAACCTGGTTTAACAACGGTATGTTTATGGCCTTTCAAATCGGATAATATCATTCCGGGCAGAGAGTAAACCGACCTGCATTAAAGTAAAGGCCTCAGGCAATGCTTAATAACGAGGCCTTTAACCAGAAATATTATTCCGTCACAATATTCACCACCTGACCAGATCAGTAACCCGCTACGATTGTTTCTCAGTCACTCTTTGGATCACGAGATAAATTTACTGAAACGCAGTAGATAACCATCCGGGTCCTGCACCAGACACTCTCGCTGACACGCCGTTGTCTCGCCGATAACATAATAATTATCCTGCAACGGCCGGAATAGCGGAATGCCATTCAGTTTCAGGCTCGATACTATCGGTTTAATATCATCAACCTCGATCTGAAAGTTAACGCCACGTCCAAACGGTCTTTCCAGTGCCCCCGTTTTCCAGCCCTCTGCGTGATATTGCTCAATCATTAACTGTGCGTCGCCGATGCTGAGATAAGCGAAGGGGGGATCTTTGCGCTGGTTCATCAGTTCAAAGCCGAGTATCTCGATATAGAAATGTAATGAAGCCGCGAAATCAGACACGGTCAGCTCAGGCACCATAGGGTTCCAGTAGGTCGGTTGTTCATGACTCATTTTCAGCACCTTTTATGCTGTCAGTTAAGATCAGCGATGGGTCTTATCCGCTTACCTGAGCGATGGTTTTCTTCAGTTCATCCAGAAACAGCCGCAGTGCGGCGGACTGATGTTCGCGCGACAGATAGAGCCCCCAGATGCCGAACGTCTGCGGCTGATAATCCGGCAAGATCTGAACCAGCTTGCCGCTCTCCAGGCTGCTGCGCGCTTCCTGCTCCGGTACCATCGCCACGCCACAATCGGCGATAGCAGCGTCACACAGCAGCGATGAAATACCGGCACTGAAATTCCCACGCACGGCAACGGCGATCTTTTCACCCTGCGGTGCGGTAAAATGCCAGCTTTGGCCGGCAAAACGACTGTAATAGAGACAATTGTGAACCGCTAGCTCTTCAGGCGTCTGCGGCGTTCCCTGTTTTGCAAGATAGGCCGGTGAAGCACACAGCACCGAACGGCACTCACCCAGACGGCGTGCGATGGCACCCTTCTCCGGCGCATCGGTGATGCGGATGGCCAGATCGATCCGTTCACCAATCAGGCTGACCGGCTGATTGTTAATTTCCAGTTCAATACGCAGCGCCGGATAACGGGCCAGAAAGTCAGGAATAGCCGGGCCGACAAGATGCGTCGCGGTAAAATGCGCACAGGCAATGCGCAATGTACCGGCAGGTGAAGCCTGCGTCGTCTCCTGCTCTATCTCTTCCGAAAGTCGCGCCAGTTGACGGGTTCTCAGCAGGATAGCTTCGCCAGCCGGAGTCAGGGTTAAACGACGCGAAGAGCGGTGCAGCAGACGGGTACCGGCCCACTTTTCCATCTCCTCCAGATAGCGGCTGACCATTGGTCGTGAGATCCCCAGCGCCCGTGACGCCGCACTTAAACTGCCCAGCTCACATATCCGGTTAAACACTGCCGCTGCAGTCACGCGATCCATCTCATCACCTGTACGATTTATGAAACTCAGCATCTCTGATTGCGGGAATTCTACCAGATAACAAAACCGGTAAAATAGCGCGCTCTCTCCCGCAGATAAAAAACACCAGTGGCTGAGCCATCAGCGACGCCTGCGGACTCTCCCGGCGCGGCGCTGAAATTTGTCAGGCAAGCACGCCCGCAACACGAAGGATAAATAATGAAAAAGACGCTGTTACCGTTCACCCTGATTCTGACCGCGACCGCGACCGCGGCCACTGCGGCCCCGCTCCATTTCGACACCTATAACCCGCAGCACAAAGGGGTTTTTGCCGTCTCCTCCACGTTGGTCAGCGGCCCGAAAGAAGCCATTCTGTTCGATGCGCAGTTCAGCACTCTCGACGGTGAAAAATTGGTTGAGATGATTAAACGTAGCGGGAAAACGCTGAAGGAGATTGTGATCACCTCTGGCGATCCTGATTTCTATTTTGGTCTGGAACCGATCGTGAAGGCCTATCCTGACGTGAAGGTGGTTGCGACGCCCGGCGTGGTAAAGCACATTCAGCAGACACATCAGGCCAAGCTGGCCTGGTGGGGACCTCAGATGAAACAAGGAGCGCCGGATAAGCTGACGCTGCCTGTCGTCACCCATCAGACCCGTTTCAGCATCGATGGTGAAGTACTGGAGCTACGTCATCCTGATGAATATGCCGCTTACGTCTGGGTTCCGTCTGAAAAGACCATCCTGGGTGGGACGGCGATTTCATCCGGCATTCATGTCTGGACCGCCGATACGCAATCGGTGCAAAGCCGCACCGCCTGGCGCAACGTGCTGACTGAAATGCAGGGACTGCAGGCGAAAAACGTCATTCCTGGCCACTACCTCGGCGAACGTCCTGCCGGTAGTCAGGCTGTCGATTTTACGCTGAAGTATCTTCAGAGTTTTGACGCGACGCTGGCGCAATATAAAACCTCACCGCAGGTTATTCACGCGCTGAAAGCCGCCTGGCCGCAACTGGCCGAAGAAGGTTCACTGGCGCTGAGTGCCAAAGTGAATACCGGCGAAATGACCTGGTAAACTGAAACGGTTTTTTACTGTCGGCTCTTTTCGGAAACGACGGATCATCAGCGCCACAGGCAAACCGATCAACATCTGAACCCAGCCCGGCAACACAACGCGGATACACAGGCTGAGAGGAAATCTGACCGGGTGCGCAGGCGGTAAATAATCAGGAAGAGCCAGCTAGCCACACTTCCGCTCGCTGGCTTGATTAAGATTTAACTTTATCCCGGCAGTCCGGGATGCAGTCCCTTAACCGGACTTAGCATTTCCAGCCGGGTAGCAACATCAAAAATCGTCGCTTCATCATGCCACCTGCCGGTAATCTGAATGTTGATCGGCAGACCCTCACGACTTCGGCCAAAAGGCAATGCGATGCCGGGTAAGCCGGTGACGTTGAGCGGGACGGTTGCGCCTTGCAGCCAGGTTGCGTCGACGGTCTGACCCTCTATCACCAGTTGCCCGATATCATGTTTGTGGGCCGGAATCGGTAATACCTGGGTAATCAGCGCATCGTAGCGCGAGAAGTAATCTGCATAACCATCACGAATCCGCTCTGCGGCCTGTTCCGCTTCGATGTAGTCATGCAGCGGCGTATCAGGCAGTGACAGCATAGTTCTGGCCATTTTATAGATTTCACTCTGATCCCGACCCGCAACCGCGGCGGCAAAAGCGGGCTTCATCTCCATCACATGCAGGCGATTGAATACCTCCAGCGCAAAATCCCGTTCCAGTGCCGGAATACTCACCGGCTCAACCTGAACGCCGGTCTGCTCAAGGGCGCTGGCAGCAGCTTTTACCACCGCGGCCACGTCGGCATCAACCGGTCCAAAGCCTGGCCCGGTCATCCAGCCAATGCGCAGTGGACGATCGTTCTGCCCCGTCCTGCCTGGCCCTTTTTGTCCGGCAAGGCTGGAAAAGGCATCCTGCCCATCCGGACCCGTCAGCAAGGAGAATGCGAGCGCAATATCACGAACTGAACGGGCCATCGGTCCGACATGCCAGAAACGGCGCGGAGCCCGTGGCCAGATGCCGGTCATCGGTATGCTGCCGTGAGTTGCTTTGATCGAGGTGATACCGGTTTGTGACGCCGGACCCCGGACGGAAATGGCCAGATCGGTACCCAGTCCGAGCGGAGACATGCCGGCAGCAATGGCAGCCGATTCACCGCCGCTTGAGCCACCGGGTGTGCGGCTCAGGTCCCAGGGATTATTGGTGCGGCCGCTGAGTAAATTGTCACTCTCAATCCAGTAGGAAAATTCGGGTAAGTTGGTTTTCGCCAGCAGAATAGCACCGGCCTGTTTCAGCCGCGCCACGCTGGTAGCATCCTGGGCCGGCAGACGATGTTTAAAAATTGGTGAACCACGCTGGGTCATCACGCCAGCCGTATCGATCGAGTCTTTCACGGTAAAGGGCACACCGTGAAGCGGGCCCAGCGGCTGGCCTGCGCGAACCGCCTGCTCAGCCAGTTTTGCCGCTTTCAGCGCATCCCCTGCCAGCGTTACGATCGCGTTTATCTGCGGATTCGTTTGTTCGATTCGATCAAGGTGAGCGTTAACCACCTCAACCGGTGAGACGTCACCGTTGCGAATCAGTTCAGCCAGCGCGGTGGCATCGTTAAAGAAGAGTTCGTTTTGCATTTTCATTTACCTACCTGTCAGTTGGTAGGGAAACAATAGACCGGCTATTTTCTGCTGTCAACAACTACCTGCCAGATGGTAGGATGAGATTATTGTCGCAGGAGGAACCGATGAGTAAGAATGCAAAAGAAGCGATTTTGTCTGCCGCACGCAAAAGTGCGCAGGCGCACGGCTATGTGGGCCTCAATTTTCGCGAACTGGCGAGTGAAGTGGGAATCAAAGCAGCCAGCATCTATCACCATTTTCCTGGCAAAGCGGAATTAGGGGCTGCCGTTGCCAGACGCTACTGGGAAGACACCGCCGCCGATCTTGAGGCGCTTCGTGAATCGAACCCGGATGCGCTGGCCTGTCTGCGGCACTATCCGCATATTTTCCGTCGTTCCCTGGAAAGCGAAAATCGCCTCTGCATGGGCAGTTTTATGTCAGCCGAATATGACGATCTCCCGGAGGCGGTGAAAACCGAAGTGCAGCATTTTGCGGATATCAATGTGGCGTGGCTCGCCTCGCGATTGCAGGAAGCGGGCGCGACCCCGGCGGAACAGAGCCTGCCGCGGGCGCGGGCCATCTTCGCCGCGGTGGCCGGAGCCCAGCTGATGGCCCGCAGCCGTTCCGACATTGCGCTGTTTGATCAGCTGATCGCGGATTATCAGGCTGCCGGCCTGTTACCCGCTTAAATCACGGCGCCGCGAACTGCCTTCGCGCGCTTTCCCGGCCAAAAAAAACCACCTCCGGGGAGGTGGTTCGGGGCGATTATCGTTCGCGCAATGCTTCCCTGGCGCGATTAAGCGGTTTGAGCAGATATTCCATGATCGTTTTGCTGCCGGTATGGATTTCACCCATCGCGATCATCCCTGGATAAACCGGAAACTTTTTACCTTTTTTGTTCACCAGATAATCTTTATCGGTGCGGATATAGACACGGTAAAAATATTGATCGCGATGAACCTCATCCTGAATGGTGTCAGGCGATATCGAGGCGACTTTGCCTTCCAGCCCGCCGTAGATGTTGAAGTCATAGGCAGTCAGCTTAACCACAGCGCGCTGTCCGGGCGTGATAAAGGCGACATCGCGGGGCGCAATCTGCGCCTCAATGATCAATTGCTCATCCAGCGGTACGATCTCCATCAGGTTACCGCGTTGCGGAATAACGCCACCCACGGTTGTCACTTCGATATCTTTAACAATGCCTCTTACCGGTGCGACCACCACGGTGCGTTTCAGTGAGTCGGCGCGGCCGATGATAATGGAACGCTGCGAGGCGGCTTCAGCATTCGCTTTTGCCAGTTCTTCACGCGCCCGGACGATATACTGATTCTCGGCATCGCTGAGTTTGTTATTCAGCTCATTCGCCTGCCTTTTCAGCCGCAGCACCTCCACGTTACTGGCGGCCCCTCTCGAAACCAGGGAAGAGGTCAGCTGCAGTTCACGATTCACCAGACTTAACGCTTCGCGAAGCCCGCTTACCGTCTTTTCCAGGTTTTCACGGCGCGATTGATACAGTGCCGTTTCTGCCGCCACCAGCGCCGGATCTTCCAGCACCTCTGGCGGAAATATCAGCGCGGTGCCTGCCGTTTCAGCCTGTAATCGCGCAGAAGTTGCCAGCGCTGCCCGCAGCCGCCCGGTACTCTCCTGCAAACCGGAATCGATCTGGGTCGGGTCCAGCAGCGCCAGCACCTGACCCGCTTCCACCACATCCCCTTCGTGCACCTTGAGTTCTTTCAGTATTCCGCCTTCCAGCGACTGAATAATCTGCTCATGCGAACTGGGGATCACTTTACCCACGCCCACCGTCACTTCATCCAGCTCAAAATTTGATGCCCAGAAGAAGAACAGCAGCAGCATCACCATCACGGACATCACGATCAATCCGCCAGATGAGAAACCCCGCCGTGCAGACTGACGCTTCTTTTTCTTAATAACAGTGTGTAGAGAGTTCATTATTTTGCGGCTCCCTGAGTGCTAAGGTTGACTCTGCCCTGATGTGGCGCAGCCGTCGGTGAACGGGATACCAGCATCTCTTCTTTGGTGCCATCCCGGACGATTTTGCCGCTGTCGATCAGCAGAATACGATCGACCAGTTGCAGCGCAGCCGGGCGATGGGTGGCAATGATCAGCGTGCGATTACCCATCCAGGCTTTGAGTTTTTCAATCAGGTGCTTCTCTACCCCGTCATCCAGCCAGGCTGTCGGCTCATCCAGCAGCAGCACGCTGGGCTGACGCAGAATGGCGCGCGCCAGTAAAAGCTGCTGCCGCTGCCCGCCCGATAACCCTTTTCCTCCCTCCTGTAACGGATAATCCATGCCTTCCGGCAGCTGACGAATAAACTCAATGGCTCCGCTGATCTCCAGCGCCTGTAACATCTCCTCTTCCGTCGCCAGAGGCATCCCTAAACGAAGATTCTCGCGAATCGTGCCGAAGAACAGGGAGGATGTCTGGCTGACCAGCCCCACATCGCGACGCACATCCAGCGGATCAATCGAAGAGAGACGCACGCCGTCGAGCAACAGTGCACCTTCACCAGGCCGCAACAGACCCGCCATCATTTGCAACAGGGTGGATTTACCGGAGCCGTTGCGCCCCAGCAGCGCCACTTTTTCGCCCGCCGAAATCAGCAGCTTATCCACGGTGATCACCGCATTGGGTGATTGGGGATCGTAGCGATAACTGATGTCCGAGAAGCTGAACTCGCCGTAAATACGTGGCCGATGGATCTGAATGCTGCGTTCAGGCTGATCAACTTCGCTTTTCAGCAGGTTTTCAAGCCCCTCGCGGGCGACTTTAGCTTGCTGCCAGCGACTGAAAATCATCGTCAGTTGCCCCAGCGGCGCCATCATGCGTGACGCCAGCATCGAGCAGCCAATCAGCACACCGGTGGAAAGGTCACCGTTCATGGCAAAGAAAGCCCCCACCAGTACCACGCCGATATAGGCTACCGTCTGGACTTCACTGGTCCAGCTCATCAGCAGGCTACTAATAAAGCGCTGTTTTTTAGACGATTTACTGATCGCCTCATTCAGATGATTCCACTGATTCTGAAAATAGGGCTCAGCGCGTAGCAGTTTGATGTCATCCATGCCCTGGACCGCTTCGACCAGCATGGCATTGCGAACCGCGGACTCACGCATCGTGGCTTTTGAAAGTTTCGCCAGCGAAGACTGCGCCAGCAGACCAGGGATAATAATCAACGGCAGCGCCGCCAGCGGCACCAGCACCAGCCATCCGCCCAGCAGCCAGAGAATAAACAGAAAGATGATCAGAAAAGGCAGATCTGCGATAGCGGAAATCGTGGTTGAGGTAATCAGTTCACGGATCTGCTCCAGCTCGCGGATTTGCGCAATAAAAGAGCCGGTCGATTTAGGTCGCAGGTCATTACGGATACGTAACGCATGGCCAAAGACCCGATCGGATATCCGCAAATCGGCGCTTTTCCCTGCCATGTCCGAAATATGGGTCCGGACAATTCGCATGATAAAGACAAAGGTCAGGGCGATCATCACGCCACCGAACAGCACCCACAGTGAAGGGATCGACTGCGACGGAATCACCCTGTCGTAGACCTGCATGGTAAATAACATCGCCGAGAGGCCGAGCACGTTAGAGATCAACGAGGCAAACATGACGTTAACGTAAGCCGGCCACTCTTTCAGAATGGTTTGCCACAGCCAGTCAGCACGGTGCGGTTTGATATAGTCATCAACACGCGCATCCGGCACCGAGGTTTCCGGCTTGGCCAGCAGCACCCGCTGCGCATGCTCCGCCAGTTCCTCTACGCTGAGCACCGTCTGAAGCTGGTTTTCACCACTCAGCATCAGGCTGACTTTGCCCTCTTCGCCGAGCGTGGTGATCACGCCGACGCCGCGCGGACCAAAATCCACGATTAACGGCAGCCGCCACGGATCGAGCAGGTCAGGATGAAAATCATCAAAAATGACTAACAGACCGAGCTGACGGGCCATATTTTCGATCAGTTGTTCCTGAGTGACCTGGTGCAACTGCCATTCAGCTTCGCCTTTAACCCGCTCCGGGGAACCGTCCAGACGATAATGTTTTGCCACCAGCAACAGTGCTTCAAGCCAGGGCGTAAAGGATTTCTTAGTTTCCCCGGCGGAGGAAACATCATCCTTGCGATCGGTATTTACCATAATAGTCTTCTCTTATTCTTAATAAGGCGTATTACGAGGTGATACGCAAACCCTGGACAAGCTGGTCATTAAAATTAAATGCCTCACGGGCCATTCCTGCCAGCACAACATAATTCACTGACGAAGCCCATAAATCGCAGCGCGCATTAATCAAATCCTGTTCGGCGCGGCTGATTTCCTGCTCGGCATTGAGTAAGTCGAGTACATTACGCGTACCCAGCGATAAATATTGCTCACGATACAACGAGCGCGTTTCCATAATGGTTTTCATTCTGCGCGTCAGCAGTGAAATATTGCGCTGCAAACCACTTACGCTCTGAAAATAATTACGCTGCTGATCGGTAATTTCGAGTTTTTTACTGGCAATCGCCGATCTTGCTGCCTCCAGCGCCCGGGCGCTGGCACTCTCCTGTGCCACTAATGCACCGCCCTGATAGAGCGTACTGTTTACAGAGATATAGACGTTCTGATACTGGCTATGACGCTGACTGTTCGCAATATCGCCCATATATTTATTGGTATTCGCTTCCAGCGACACCGTTGGATAACGCTGCGCTTTATAGTTACGTAATTCAGCCTGCGCGACCGCCGCATCCGCCTGGGCAATAAGAATTGCTGGATTGCGATTCAGATCGATATGGTTACGCTGGCGTTCAATTAACGGTAACAGCGACATCGGAGCAGAGATGCGGGTTGAGCCAACCGGCTGACCCAGCAACGACTGCAGATGATACTTCTGCTGTTGCAGTTTAATTTCGATATCCTGCTGCTGCGCCAGGGCGGCTTCAACACGCGCCTGGGCCTGCACCGGATCAACCCGCGTGCTGGCACCCGCTTCGGCCCGCATCTGCGTCAGGGCCAGAATATCCCGCAGCGCTTTCACTTCTTTTTTAGCGTTATCAAGCAGCTGAGAGTATCGATACACTTCATTCAGTGCCAGTGCGGTCTGCTGAATGATGGTGTCAACCTGTGCCAGTACGGTCGCCTGCTGGCGCAGATACTTCGCGCTTGCCTGGTCAACCGCACTGCCTGTTTTACCGAAGTCGTACAGCATCTGAGAGAGACCAACGGTTGCTATCTGCCCGTTGCCTTCGTCATCCTGACGACCCGAGGTGATTCCCGCTTTTATTGCCGGAAGATAACCGGCACTGGCAGCGTTAATCGAAAATCCGGCAGATTCCAGCGTCGCGATGCTGCTGCCAATTGAGGGATGATAATTTACCGCAAGGTGGATAGCCTGCTGCCAGTCAGCCGGTAATGATTTATTCCCGCTGCTCTGCACATTTTCACCCGGCTCCATTTCGACCTTAACGGGTTTAATTTGTAATTTGTCAGCCAGTGCGGTACTGCCCGCTGGCGTTTTTGTGGCTTCAGGCGTATCAGAAAAAGCGCCCCAAAAACCTGCCGGTGCTTCCTTTATTTCAGACTGAGCAAAAGGATTGGCATTCTTTTCGGCGGCAAATACCGAAGGCAGCGTTATTACACAGCAAAGGGTAATAAGTAATTTTTTCATGATGTTCTGAAGCTCTCTGGTGTGAATGAATCAAACGTTACTTAAAAAATTGATAAATAGCAGGCTGAAATATATTCAGCCTGCTATGACTATCATTTACTTTTTATTAACCAATATTTACATCATCTTCAACATAGAGTTGCACGACAGAACCATCGACGGTGGCACTGGTATACTGGTGATAATTCACACCATTAACCAATATATCGCCTGCCTGTTCCCAACTCCCATTCAGCGTGACGGTATCACCGTCAGCCCCTCTGACATAAAGCGTATTATTGTCATCGGTGACTTTCAGTAAACTTTCCGCACTGATTACGAGTTTGTCGTTTTCACTATCTTTCAGCAGATCGATGGTTTCAATATTATCGACTTTCGAAGAAATATCGCTGAGGTTCAACGGTGCGCTGCCATGCCAGGCCAGCGTATCGTTACCTTCCGCACCATTAATTGAGGTGAAGCTGGTATCGTAAACCTCAAATATGTCTCCGCCTTTGGTGCCGGTGAAGAGGATCTCTCCGCCTGCACTGCCATCAACATCAATGCCCAGATTAAAACTCAGGGAAGCACTGGTGCCATCTGACAGGCTGTAGGTAAAGGTATCAGTGACACCACTTTGCGCATGATCTGCATCCGCAACATAGTTGTAATGTCCTTCACCGTCGATAACCAAAGTGCCGTAGGCGCCTTTGAAACTCACCGCGTCGTCAGCAATGGTCATCACTTCACCATTCTGGCTGACCGACACTACCGAAGGATCCGCCGCATCATCAGAAACCGATCCGGTGATACCGTCAGCGACTTCGTTAAAGGTCAGCCCCTGCTGCACATAGAGCTTGATTGGCGTGCCATCAAGCGCCGTGCTGGTGTAAAGGGTGTAGGCGATGTTATTGAGCGTTTCAACGCCATTAACCTGCCAGACCCCCTGCAGTGAGAGTGAGTCTTCACTGCCGCCACGCACATACAGCACATTGTTGGCGTCGGTGATCTCTTTGATATCATCTGCATTCAGCAGCAGTACCGTGGCTACCGCGTTGCTCTGCAAATCAAGGATTTCGATGTTGCTTACCTTGTCTGCAATCTCGCTTAACTGCAGCTCACCTGAACCGCTCCAGACCAGCGTATCCTGACCCGATTTACCATCCACCGAGGTGAAGTGGGTATCGTGAATCGTGAAGCTGTCATTGCCTACTGTGCCGGCAAAAATCAGCGCTCCGCCTTCAGAACCGTCCACCGATACGCCCAGCGTCATCACCAGGTTTTTAACCGTCCCGTCAGCCAGCACATAGGTAAATGTGTCTTCACTGCCGGAGAGTTTAATCACCGAGTCACTGTTCAGCTGATAGGTGTAACTGCCGTCAGTGTGAATCGTCAGCGTACCGTATGCCCCGGCGATAGTGGTGCCCGCCGCTGCGATCAACGTGTAGCTGGCCGCGCCGGAGACGATACCGGCAGCGATCGATTTCACCAGAACCGAGCTATCACTGGCGCTGTCACTGGTAAAGACAGATCCCGTTACGCTTGAGTTGGTGGCCACTTTGTAATCGGTGGTGCTGACGATATTCGCCGCCACCCGCACGGTCAGTACATCGTAGTTGGTTGACCATAACAGTCCTGAATAACCGGACTGTGTGCTGTCCACCACCAGACGGTAAGTGCCCGCCGGCTGCCCTTCCAGCGAAACGTCGAGCGCATTGCTGGCCGTTATCGCCTGGGTACCGGTGGTCACATCGTCCCAGCGTAAGGTCTGGCTGTTGTAGACCTGCAGTGACCAGTTCACCGACACGCTGTTACCGGCATGAATCGCCGATCCAGCTACGCTGATGCTGATATCCTGAAGGTCACTGATGCTGTTGACCGTAAAGCTCTCACTGGTAAAGCTGCTGGTGGCGGTATTCATCGTCGTGGTCTGATCGATGCTATCGCTCAGCAGAGAAACCTCACCGGTTACGTCAGCCGCATTATGTTCAGCCGGCAGAACAGTGCTGCTCTGCTTGATATCACTATCCACATAGAGATTAACGGTCTGGCCGTCATCCGTGGTACTGACGTAGTGAACATAATCGATGTTATTAAAGACTTCGTGACCGGCCAGCGTCCAGCTGCCTGACAGGGTCAGGTTGTCGGTGGTAAAGCCCTTAACAAACAGCGTGTTATTAACATCGGTGATATCCGCCACGTTCTGCGCAGTTACCACCAGATTGTTCACACTGCTGTCATTAACAAAGTCAATCTCTTCGATATTGCTGATCTTACTGGCCATATCACTCAGCGTGATGGTGCCTCTGCCGCTCCAGACCAGCGTATCCAGACCTTCACCGCCATCAATGCTGTCAAAGCCCGTGGTGTTGAGATTGAAAGTGTCATCGCTGTCGGTACCGGCCACCTCTGCCGACGCAACCACGTCATACTCGGTGCCGTTCTCGCTGTTCTGATAAACCGTTGAGGAAAGGGTCAGCCCTTTCTGCACGTATATATCAACCGCCGAACCGTCTGTCGCGGTGCTGGTGTAGTGGGTATAGTAAACACTGTCCACCACCACAGTCCCGCTGTTCACCCAGGTGCCTTCCAGCGTGACGTGATCACCGGCAACCCCTTTGATGTACAACGCGTTGGCATCGTTAGTCACGTCTGCGACGCTTTGCGCATCCACCACCAGATTGTCGCTTCCGGTTACGGAGGTCAGCTTGATGGATTCGATATCATTGACCTTACTGGCGATGCTGCTCAGTACCAGTTGGCCATTACCGCTCCATGCCAGCGTATCGCTGCCTTCGCCGCCGTCCACAGAGGCGAAATCGGTATCGAAGATAGCGAAAACATCATCCGCTTCAGTGCCGTGGAACACCAGCGCACCGCCGTTGCTGCCATCCACTTCCACACCCAGATGGATGGTAACCGTTGCAGTGACGACTTCACCGTTAGCGCCTTTGAGGGCATAGGTAAAGACATCTTCAGAACCGGCTGGCAACGTCGTGGTACCCGGCGTATAGGTGTAAGCGCCGTTGTTGTAAACCACCAGGGTGCCGTACTGACCGGTAATGGTGACGCCGCTCTCAGTCACGTAGGTATAGCTGTCATCAATCGCCTGATCGCTGCTGCTATCACCGGCTTTTGCATAGATTCGGGTGTAAATAGAGCTCAGTTTATCTGCGCTGCCATCCGTACCTTCATCCGTAAGAATGTTGCCTGTCGCGACATCCTTGGTGGTGATCACATACTCGGTCGTGCTGACTGTCTGAACAGCCATGTTGAGTTTCAACACGTTATCTGCACCGGTGGTACTGATTGCCACACGGTACGTGCCTTCGCCTAATCCACTGAGCAGATCGGACATCGCCACATTCTGAATAACTTCTTCATTATGTTCACCGGCAGCGACTACCGCATTCTGGGTCTTGACCGTGATCCAGCTACCATCTTCGTTCTGCATCTGAACGTCGTAAGTGATGTTCAGATCGGTTGAGAAGCGGTTGCCCAGTAATCCCCATTCGGTAGTCAGCGTCAGCGATCCGGTTACCAGATCGTCAGCGCCGGTTTTGGTGAACGTAGAAGTATAATTCTCCGCCCCGCCTGCGGTCAGTTTAACGTCGGTGTTGCTGGCGCTGGAGGTTTCATACGTCACCGTGACGCTGGCATTCGCTTCGTTATTCGAGGCGATATCCGTTACCGCATTGGCGTCCGGATTGGTGGCATCCCAGCTGAGCTTCAGCGCATCGTTGGTGGTACCAATCTGCACATGCAACTCTGCTGACGAGGTTTTACCGGTTGCCGAATCGGTCAGGGTATAGGTAAAGGAGTCTACTTTACCGATGCTGTCCATCGACGAGGCTGGCGTGTATTCATAGCTACCATCCGCGTTGATCACCAGCGTACCGTACTGGCCCGTCAGGGTAGTCTTAGGCGAAGCCTCGCTCAGGTCAGCAGTGGATACTGATCCATCACTGTTGGTGACGCTCACCGACGTGACTGAGGTATAGGCGCTGTGCGGAATACCATCAGAACCATAGGCGCTGTCGACGTCAGTCATGACGTTACCAATTGCCGTGGTGTAGTCGGTTGGCGTGCCCTGATCGGCCAGGGTGTAAACCGTCTTCGCCGCTGAAAGATCAATGCCAACACCAAGATTGATCCCCGCCGTGGAGTAAACCAGCTGATAGGTACCCGCGGTGAGTCCGGTCAGGCTAATCGTCGACGTCGTCGCGCCCAGACCAAACATACCGAACAGGTTACTGCTGTCATCCTCGGATACCGTATACCACTCGCCAGTAGAAGAATCGTACTTCTGCAGCAATAACGTCGCGTTGCTCGCTACGTTCAGGAATGCCGATGAAGTCGCGGTAACATCAAGGGTAATGATGGTACCGTCGGCGACAACAATAGGATCGCTCGTGATGGTATTTCCAAACGAAATCAATCCACCATCGCTCAGTACGGTTCCCAGATCCTGGGTGACATCGACCGGATAATCGAAGCCTACCGCAGCCCCTGAACTGATGTTATCTGATGCCGTCAGTTCAATAGCCTGAACCTCAAGAGCCAGTGTTGCCGACGGTTCACTGCTGTTGCCAGCCGCATCGGTGACAACAAAAGTCAGTTCATGGCTTCCGTCATACAGTCCCTCTTCCGCGGTGAACTGCCAGCTTCCGTCATCTGCAACGGTGGTTTCACCCACAACCTGCCCTTTGTCGTAGATCGTGACGGTGGCACCGGCTTCGAGATCGCTGCCGCTGAAGGTCAGCTGATTATCGCTCTGCGTGTTCGCCGGGCTGACAACATCACCTGCTTCATCGGTGATCACCAGCGCGCTGACGTTGACACCTTCAGGCGCAACCGAGTCGACGATATAGTCCACCGGAGCAGATTCACCGCTGCTGTTGCCTGCGTCATCAACCGTCTCAAAGGTAAAGCTGTGCTCGCCGTCACTCAGCGCCGCTTCCGGCGTGAAGGACCAGTTTCCACTTTCATCAACCACGGCTTCGCCCAGCACGGTGCCATTATCGCGAACGATAACGGTTGATCCCGCTTCAAGACCTGCGGCGCTGAAGGTTGGTGTGGTATCCGCAATCTCGCTGCCTTCGACCAGTACGTTACCTGCATCGTCGGTCAGGGTGATCGTTGCGGGATCAACCAGATCCGGAGCGACGGTGTCAATGACCACGTTTATGGTATCGCTGCCTGAATTACCCTGATGATCTTCAATGGTCACAGTCAGCGCATGATCGCCTTCGCTCAATGCTGCTTCTGGGGTGTAGCTCCAGCTACCATCTTCGCCCACTTCGACGGTTGCCAGCACGGTCTCTCCGTCGGCGATCGTTACGGTAGAGCCCGGTAACTGATCTTTGCCGCTAAAGGTTGGCGTGCTGTCGTTGATGATTTCGCCATCGGTGATGATATTGCCTTCATCATTGCTCACCACCACGCCGGTGTTGATGCCCTTATTCACCGAAATCGCCAGATCCAGCGCATCGGAAATTCCGCTGCTGTTGCCTGCCTGATCCGTGACTTCAAAGGTGAAGCTGTGGTCGCCATCCTCAAGAGTTTCTGACGGTGTAAAGCTCCAGCTTCCGTCTTCACTTACGGTGGTTTCACCCAATACCGTGTCACCATCGCGAACAATGACGGTTGCCCCGGCTTCAAGGCCTTCGCCGCTGAAGGTTGGCGTATTATCCGCGGTAGCACCGGTCGGGATTACGGCTTCGCCATTATCATCGACAAGGTTGATGCCTGCGATATCAACGCCTTCTGGCGGTGTGGTATCGACAACAACGTTAAAGCTACCCTGATTGGTCACGCCCTGCGGATCGGTCACAGTCACGTTAATCGTGTGTTCACCTTCGCTCAGCGGTGACTCTGGGGTATAGCTCCAGCTGCCATCTGCACCAACGTCTACGGTTGTCAGTTCGGTCTCGCCATCAGCGATCACAATCGTTGATCCCGGCTCAAAGCCTTTGCCGCTGATTGTCGGATCGTTGTCATTGACCGTATCGCCGTTCTGGATAACGTCACCGTTATCATCAGTGATCTCAACAACCGGTACGTCAGGCGTATCAACAATGACACTCACTTCGTCGCTGACCGCGTTGCCGTCTGCGTCAGTGCCGTCAACCACGATAGCGTGCTCGCCGTCTGCCAGCGGCGCGTCCGGCGTGAAGGTCCACTTACCGTCGTCGTCTGCGGTCACTTCGCCGATCACCGTTCCACCGTCGGTGATGGTCACGGTTGAGCCCGGCTGCATGCCGTCACCGCCGATTGTCGGGGTGCTGTCGTTAGTGGTGCTGCCGTCCGCGATCGGGTTGCCCGCATCGTCGGTCATCACCGGTGTGGTGGTGCCTTCGTCTGCGCCGGTATCGGAACCTGCATCACCTTCTGCATCAACAATAATGCTGACTTCGTCGCTGACCGCGTTGCCGTCTGCGTCGGTACCGTCAACCACGATGGCGTGCTCGCCGTCCGCCAGAGGTGCGTCCGGCGTGAAGCTCCACTTGCCGTCGTCGTCCGCCGTCACTTCACCGATTACCGTTTCACCGTCGGTGATGGTCACGGTTGAGCCAGGCTGCATGCCTTCGCCACCGAAGGTCGGGGTGCTGTCATTTGTGGTGGTGCCGTCGGCGATCGGGTTGCCCGCGTCGTCGGTGATCACCGGTGTGGTGGTGCCTTCGTCTGCGCCGGTGTCGGAACCTGCGTCACCTTCAGAACCGGTATCTGATCCTGCGCCGCCTTCTGCATCAACAATAATGCTGACTTCGTCGCTGACCGCGTTGCCGTCTGCGCCGGTGCCGTCAACCACAATGGCGTGCTCGCCGTCTGCCAGCGCTTCGTCCGGCGTGAAGCTCCACTTGCCGTCGTCGTCCGCCGTCACTTCACCGATTACCGTTTCACCGTCGGTGATGGTCACGGTTGAGCCAGGCTGCATACCTTCGCCACCGAAGGTCGGGGTGCTGTCGTTAGTGGTGGTGCCGTCGGCGATCGGGTTGCCCGCGTCGTCGGTCATCACCGGTGCGGTGGTGCCTTCGTCTGCGCCGGTGTCGGAACCGGTGTCTGAACCTGCGCCGCCTTCAGAACCGGTATCGGAACCGTCCGCATCAACGATGATGCTGACGTCGCCGCTGACCGCGTTGCCGTCTGCGTCAGTGCCGTCAACCACAATGGCGTGCTCGCCGTCTGCCAGCGCTTCGTCCGGCGTGAAGGTCCACTTGCCGTCGTCGTCTGCGGTCACTTCACCGATCACCGTTTCACCGTCGGTGATGGTCACGGTTGAGCCAGGCTGCATGCCGTCGCCGCCGATAGTCGGGGTGCTGTCGTTAGTGGTGCTGCCGTCCGCGATCGGGTTGCCCGCGTCGTCGGTCATTACCGGTGCGGTGGTGCCTTCGTCTGCGCCGGTGTCGGAACCTGCGTCACCTTCAGAACCGGTATCTGATCCTGCGCCGCCTTCTGCATCAACAATAATGCTGACTTCGTCGCTGACCGCGTTGCCGTCTGCGTCAGTGCCGTCAACAACAATGGCGTGCTCGCCGTCTGCCAGCGCTTCGTCCGGCGTGAAGGTCCACTTGCCGTCGTCGTCCGCCGTCACTTCACCGATTACCGTTTCACCGTCGGTGATGGTCACGGTTGAGCCAGGCTGCATGCCTTCGCCACCGAAGGTCGGCGTGCTGTCGTTAGTGGTGGTGCCGTCCGCGATCGGATTGCCCGCGTCATCGGTCATCACCGGTGCGGTGGTGCCTTCGTCTGCGCCGGTGTCGGAACCTGCGCCGCCTTCTGAGCCGGTATCGGAGCCGTCCGCATCAACGATGATGCTCACGTCGCCGCTGACCGCATTGCCGTCTGCGCCGGTGCCGTCAACCACGATGGCGTGCTCGCCGTCCGCCAGAGGCTCGTCCGGCGTGAAGGTCCACTTGCCGTCGTCGTCCGCCGTCACTTCACCGATTACCGTTTCACCGTCGGTGATGGTCACGGTTGAGCCCGGCTGCATGCCTTCGCCACCGAAGGTCGGCGTGCTGTCGTTTGTGGTGCTGCCGTCGGCGATCGGGTTGCCCGCGTCGTCGGTCATCACCGGTGTGGTGGTGCCTTCGTCTGCGCCGGTGTCGGAACCTGCGTCACCTTCAGAACCGGTATCGGAGCCGTCATCTGATCCTGCGCCGCCTTCTGAGCCGGTATCGGAGCCGTCCGCATCAACGATGATGCTGACTTCATCGCTGACCGCGTTGCCGTCTGCGCCGGTGCCGTCAACCACGATAGCGTGCTCGCCGTCTGCCAGAGGTGCGTCCGGCGTGAAGATCCACTTGCCGTCGTCGTCTGCGGTCACTTCGCCGATCACCGTTTCACCGTCGGTGATGGTCACGGTTGAGCCCGGCTGCATGCCGTCACCGCCGATTGTCGGGGTGCTGTCGTTAGTGGTGCTGCCGTCGGCGATCGGGTTGCCCGCGTCGTCGGTCATTACCGGTGCGGTGATGCCTTCGTCTGCGCCGGTATCTGAACCGTCGTCGGAACCTGCGTCACCTTCAGAACCGGTATCGGAACCGTCATCTGATCCTGCGCCGCCTTCAGAACCGGTGTCGGAACCTGCGCCGTCTTCAGAGCCGGTATCTGAACCGTCGTCTGAACCTGCGCCGCCTTCAGAACCGGTGTCGGAACCGTCATCTGATCCTGCGCCGCCTTCTGAGCCGGTATCAGATCCGTCCGCATCAACGATAATGCTGACGTCGCCGCTGACCGCGTTGCCGTCTGCGTCAGTGCCGTCAACCACGATAGCGTGCTCGCCGTCTGCCAGCGGCGCGTCCGGCGTGAAGCTCCACTTGCCGTCGTCGTCTGCCGTCACTTCACCGATTACCGTGTCGCCATCAGTGATGACCACGGTTGAGCCCGGCTGCATGCCGTCACCGCCGATAGTCGGGGTGCTGTCGTTAGTGGTGCTGCCGTTCGCGATCGGATTGCCCGCGTCGTCGGTCATCACCGGTGCGGTGGTGCCTTCGTCTGCGCCGGTGTCGGAACCTGCGTCACCTTCAGAACCGGTGTCAGAACCGTCGTCTGAACCAGTGCCGCCTTCTGAACCGGTATCGGAACCGTCATCCGATCCTGCGCCACCTTCTGAGCCGGTGTCGGAACCATCGTCTGAACCTGTGCCGCCTTCTGAGCCGGTATCAGATCCGTCCGCATCAACGATAATGCTGACGTCGCCGCTGACCGCGTTGCCGTCTGCGTCAGTGCCGTCAACCACGATAGCGTGCTCGCCGTCTGCCAGAGGCGCGTCCGGCGTGAAGCTCCACTTGCCGTCGTCGTCTGCCGTCACTTCACCGATTACCGTGTCGCCATCAGTGATGACCACGGTTGAGCCCGGCTGCATGCCGTCACCGCCGATAGTCGGGGTGCTGTCGTTAGTGGTGCTGCCGTTCGCGATCGGATTGCCCGCGTCGTCGGTCATCACCGGTGCGGTGGTGCCTTCGTCTGCGCCGGTGTCGGAACCGGTGTCGGAACCGTCGTCTGAACCTGTGCCGCCTTCAGAACCGGTGTCGGAACCATCGTCTGAACCTGCGCCGCCTTCTGAGCCGGTGTCGGAACCGTCATCTGATCCTGTGCCACCTTCTGAACCGGTATCTGAGCCGTCGTCTGAACCTGTGCCGCCTTCTGAGCCGGTATCGGAACCGTCGTCTGAACCTGTGCCGCCTTCAGAGCCGGTGTCGGAACCGTCCGCATCAACGATGATGCTGACGTCGCCGCTGACCGCGTTGCCGTCTGCGCCGGTGCCGTCAACCACGATGGCGTGCTCGCCGTCCGCCAGCGGCGCGTCAGGCGTGAAGGTCCACTTGCCGTCGTCGTCTGCGGTCACTTCGCCGATCACCGTGTCGCCATCTGTGATGACCACGGTTGAGCCCGGCTGCATGCCGTCACCGCCGATTGTCGGGGTGCTGTCGTTAGTGGTGCTGCCGTCGGCGATCGGGTTGCCCGCGTCGTCGGTCATTACCGGTGCGGTGGTGCCTTCGTCTGCGCCGGTGTCGGAACCGTCATCTGAACCTGCGCCGCCTTCTGAGCCGGTGTCGGAACCGTCATCTGATCCTGTGCCGCCTTCAGAGCCGGTGTCGGAACCGTCATCTGATCCTGCGCCACCTTCTGAACCGGTGTCGGAACCGTCATCTGAGCCTGCGCCGCCTTCTGAGCCGGTGTCGGAACCGTCATCTGAACCTGCGCCACCTTCAGAGCCGGTGTCGGAACCGTCCGCATCAACGATGATGCTGACGTCGCCGCTGACCGCGTTGCCGTCTGCGCCGGTACCGTCAACCACGATGGCGTGCTCGCCGTCCGCCAGCGGCTCGTCCGGCGTAAAGCTCCACTTGCCGTCGTCGTCTGCGGTCACTTCGCCGATCACCGTGTCGCCATCAGTGATGACCACGGTTGAGCCCGGCTGCATGCCGTCGCCGCCGATAGTCGGGGTGCTGTCGTTAGTGGTGCTGCCGTCGGCGATCGGATTGCCCGCGTCGTCGGTCATCACCGGTGCGGTGGTGCCTTCGTCTGCGCCGGTATCGGAACCTGCGTCACCTTCAGAACCGGTGTCGGAACCTGCGCCACCTTCTGAGCCGGTATCGGAACCGTCGTCTGAACCTGTGCCGCCTTCTGAGCCGGTGTCGGAACTGTCATCTGAACCTGTGCCGCCTTCTGAGCCGGTGTCTGATCCGTCATCTGATCCTGTGCCGCCTTCTGAGCCGGTGTCGGAACCGTCGTCTGAACCTGCGCCGCCTTCTGAGCCGGTGTCTGATCCGTCCGCATCAACGATGATGCTGACGTCGCCGCTGACCGCGTTGCCGTCTGCGCCGGTGCCGTCAACCACGATGGCGTGCTCGCCGTCCGCCAGAGGCGCGTCCGGCGTGAAGCTCCACTTGCCGTCGTCGTCTGCGGTCACTTCACCGATTACCGTGTCGCCATCAGTGATGACCACAGTTGAACCCGGCTGCATGCCGTCGCCGCCGATAGTCGGGGTGCTGTCGTTAGTGGTGCCGCCGTCCACGATCGGATTGCCCGCGTCGTCGGTCATTACCGGTGCGGTGGTGCCTTCGTCTGCGCCGGTGTCGGAACCGGTGTCACCTTCAGAACCGGTGTCGGAACCGTCATCTGAACCTGCGCCACCTTCAGAGCCGGTATCGGAATTGTCGTCTGATCCTGTGCCGCCTTCAGAACCGGTGTCGGAACCATCGTCTGAACCTGTGCCGCCTTCAGAACCGGTGTCGGAACCGTCATCTGATCCTGCGCCGCCTTCTGAGCCGGTGTCTGAACCGTCATCTGATCCTGCACCACCTTCTGAACCGGTGTCGGAACCGTCATCTGATCCTGCACCACCTTCAGAGCCGGTGTCGGAACCGTCATCTGATCCTGCGCCGCCTTCAGACCCGGTATCAGATCCATCCGCATCAACGATGATGCTGACGTCGCCGCTGACCGCGTTGCCGTCTGCGCCGGTGCCGTCAACCACGATGGCGTGCTCGCCGTCTGCCAGCGGCGCGTCCGGCGTGAAGCTCCATTTGCCGTCGTCATCTGCGGTCACTTCGCCGATCACCGTGTCGCCATCAGTGATGACCACGGTTGAGCCCGGCTGCATGCCGTCACCGCCGATAGTCGGGGTGCTGTCATTAGTGGTGCTGCCGTCGGCGATCGGATTGCCCGCGTCGTCGGTCATCACCGGTGCGGTGGTGCCTTCGTCTGCGCCGGTGTCGGAACCGTTGTCTGAACCTGCGCCACCTTCTGAGCCGGTGTCGGAACCGTCGTCTGAACCTGCGCCGCCTGCAGAACCGGTGTCGGAACCGTTGTCAGAACCTGCGCTACCTTCAGAACCGGTCTCTGAACCGTTGTCTGAACCTGCGCCGCCTTCAGAACCGGTGTCGGAACCATTGTCAGAACCTGCGCTACCTTCAGAACCGGTATCTGAACCGTTGTCTGATCCGGCACCGCCTTCTGAGCCAGCCTCTGTTGCGTCTGCGTCAATAATAATGCTGACGCCGTCGCTGACCGCATTGCCGTCTGCGTCGGTACCGTCAACCACGATGGCGTGCTCGCCATCGGCCAGCGCTTCGCCTGGCGTAAAGGTCCACTTACCGTTCTCATCCGCCGTCACTTCACCGATCACTTTTTCGCCATCGCTGATGCTCACGGTAGAGCCAGGCGCCATGCCTTCACCGCCGATAGTTGGCGTGTTGTCAGTGGTAGGCGTGCCGTTGCTGATTGGGTTACCCGCGCTGTCAGTCACCACGGGTAAAGAGGCAACCGGATTGCTGGTTTGATTGTCATCGGTCACAACCCCGGTTTCGGCACCGGTGCTGTTATCGGGATTGGCCGCTGATTGTGAGGAAGAAGAACGGTGATGCGAACTGCCTGAGCCAGAGGAAAAGGCAATACCGGCTATCGCAGCAGCACCCGCGAGCGCGCCGCCAGCGATCAGCCAGTTATCAACAACCGGGGTTTCGACGGTATTGGCAGTCAGCGTAAACATCCCGCCCGCTACGTCATATTCATAGGCATAAACGACGCCGTCCGGACCTGAAGCAAACATGACCGGCGGTTCTGTCTGGCTCACGTTCTCGACAATAATGTCGTAATGTTCGCCTGTGACGTCGTCCTGAAGTTCAAAATGAAGTTCATCATTGACCTTAGTGGCCTTGATCTTCTTTGGTGGCTTTCCGTCACTGCTGTGAACTTCATAGGACGCAGCCTGCTGAGGCACGTTAAGTACAAGGGGATGATGAGAATTTAAGGCATTTTTCGTGATGACATCGCCTTTGATGTCTTTGATTATTAATTGTAAGCTCATTGTTCACCAATTAAATTTGTTAGGTTCCGGCTAATAGGCGGAACAAGCTGTGTTACACCTTAAAAAAGATATTAAAAAGTTTAATTAACCCTCAAGCATATAGCGCCACCTGAACTCAGGCTTATGCATACTACTTACCAGATTTATCGGAGCCAGCAATTCAGCTCGCGCCTTCCAAATAAAGCCAAAAGAAGAATTGAAGTCATACAGTTTATTGACACTGAACCCTTCCGATAAGCCGGGAAATTCAGTTGAAGCATGGGTTATCGGAAGTTATTGAGAACTTTATTACAAACCCCGCTTAAAGGGAAGGTTAATAGCCGTGTCAGCAAAGCCGCCGTGGCTTTACAAAAAACTAAGAAAAACAACACACGAAAAGATAAAAAAAACTCACCATACGAAAGCCACACGTTAAGACAAAACCAATGAAAACAGACGCATAATAAAACATCCATATGTGAAAACGATCTGAAATCTGGTTATCAAATTCAACATAATCCGGAACTGGTTAACTATAAAAAGCCGAAGGGTTAGCGTTATTAAAACATGTATAGTCATATGACAACAATTAAATGACCACTTAGTCTCGCAGTTCACACCTTAATTTCAGGCATGACAAAAATGCCTCAAAGCCCGATACCTTCATCCAAAAACAACCCGGAAAAGATAATTCCAGAATGAATATGCATGTTATTTAAAATGAGCTGCTCTTATTTTATTCCAGATCTCAGTTAGAGATGGTTATATATCCTCAAAAATGCCATTGCCAAATGACAACAATTTTAATTAGCTAAACGTTGACTTTATTGATCCCTCATATGTTTCTTTGTTATCTAACACGCCTTCATTTTTTTCAAAACGGCTTTACCAATCAGTAACGCGATATTATTAACCACTCCCAGCGTGCTCCCGGATGGATGTTAACTGCTTCAGGCAGTTAAGAGTGTCTGATGCCAAAAGGACACTCGATTGCCATCCTGACAGGCTATCTGCATAACCCTGAACGCTCTGCATAAAGCGTTGTTCGTCAACAGGTAAACCATAAGGCCAGCGTGCAACTCTGCGCCGGCAACCAGCAAGCCCCAGGAATGGCGCAGCGGATAGCGTTTATCCGTGAAGGCTTAGTTCCATCACGCTAAACGCCTGAGGAGGTCAGGACCAGATGTGAGGCTGTGAGACTGTGAGACTGTGAGACTGTGAGGCTGTGAGGCTGCGAGAAAGCGAGAAAGCGAGAAAGCGAGAAAATAAGGCTGCGAGAAAACGACAACGCGATAAAGGTCAGTTTTTACTCAGATAGCGCCGGTCATCTCGCGCCTGGAGCCGCGCGGCGGCCGGTGTCGGAAAGATATAGCTGAAGAGATCGCGATAAAAGTTCAGATGCTTTACCAGTCCGTCGTGAATGGTTTTGCTGATATCTTTGGTCAGGAAGTCGTGAGTGGTCGCGAAGCTGGCGGGGGTGAAAAAGGTTTTATCAAAGACGTTAACCATGCCTTCCCACTTCATCACTCGCTCTTCCTGCGAGGCGTCGCCAGAAGCAACGAAAATCGCCTTGTGCGATTTTACCCCGTGATTACTGACATAGGTTACTGATGAATCGTAGCCGCGCTTACTGCGCCAGCGGCAAAATTCGTAGGGCACATCATAACGCGGCAGAACGAAGTCCGGGCAGCGGAAGTGGTCATCACAGACTAAGCCCTCCAGCGTAACCTCAACATGGAGAAAATCCTGCATAAAGTCGAACTGTCGGGTTTTGCTGCAGCTGACGTTGATGTTGAAATGACCAGACTGCACATACCAGTAGTTGGTAAATCCGGTCACCAGAATACAAAATACCTGCCAGTCACTGAGTCTGCGATCGCCCGCCAGGCCTCTGAAGCGGCTGATCATCATCCGCGATTTCGGATGCTGATACGCTTTCAGTAGCGGATCGTTCATACCTTTCAGTAACATCAGGCCTACTCCTTAATATTTTGCGTTTATCCTGCCACGCCGCCCTGACCCTGAAAAGCGCACTTCTTCTGATTGTGCAGTGCTTAACAAAGATGGACGAGCGGCTGGCACCTCACCGCCCTCAGGCTGGCTCACCGGCGCCGTTCGCCGGCGGTGTGGCTTTGGACAGGGAAACCAGCATCTGCTCAAACAGCGTCACCAGTTGCCGTACCTTGTCAGGAATGAAGCGAGCATCGGGAAAAATCGCGTAGAGATAACGATCCGGCAACCGGTAATCCGGCAAAATTCTGACCAGCCGACCGGCTGCCAGCGCATCAGCGCCCATAAGCGTCTGTATCGCGCCAATCCCCAGGCCTGCTTCAATCGCCGCTGTCAGCGAGTGACTATTATTGGAACGAAACACCGACTCCACCGCGAGCGACACCGCTTCCTCTGCTGATACCAGCCGTAACGGCGCATCGGGCTGAAGGCCGCTGAAGCGGATATGCGGATACCGCTGTAAATCAGTGGGCGTTCGTGGCTCGCCGTGACGGGCGATCCAGTCAGCCGAAGCCACCAGCACCGTTTCGACGGTGGTCAGCGTGCGAGCGGCCAGGCTGGCAGGCGGCGCTTCGCTGAGACGAATAGCAACATCAACTCCTTCTGCCACCACATCGGCCAGGCGATCGTCCAGCGCCACCTCCAGCCGCAGAGCCGGATGCTGCTGCTGGAACCGTAACAGATGCGGCATAAAGTGCTGGCCCAGACCGCTCGGCAACTGGATGTGCAGTTTTCCCTGTAGCGACGGCGATTCAGGCCTTATTTGCTGCTCCAGCTCTTCCATTGCGTACAACAGTTGTCTGACCTGACTCAGGTAACGCTGGCCCGCTTCAGTCAGCGCCATCGCGCGCGTGGTTCGGTGCAATAGCACCACGCCCAGTTCCGCTTCCAGCGCGGCGACTTGCTGACTCATCGCCGACTGCTTCATCCCGTGCTGACGTGCAGCGGCTGAAAACGATCCCGCCTCGGCGACACGGATGAAAGTCTGCATCGCATTCAGTTTGTTTTGCATTTATTGATTTTCTTAATAGGTGTCATCGGATTAAGGGGGATTTATTCAGAAAGAATAGCAGGTGACACTGCGATCTCATTCAGTGAGGAGCGTAACGATGAATAACAGGCAGAAAAAAAGGGTTGCACTGGTGGCGGGCGCCACCGGCATTGTCGGTCAGCAACTTATTCGGGCGCTAATGGCGCAGCACTGGCAGGTCACAGGACTGACTCGCCAGCC
Source organism: Pantoea sp. USHLN298 (assembly GCF_037149395.1). Taxonomy (NCBI): domain Bacteria; kingdom Pseudomonadati; phylum Pseudomonadota; class Gammaproteobacteria; order Enterobacterales; family Erwiniaceae; genus Pantoea; species Pantoea sp. USHLN298. The sequence goes on along the minus strand of NZ_JBBCRO010000005.1, from coordinate 153,807 downwards.
ACGTCCAGATAACCATTCAGGCAATCTGTTATCGGTCGATCTTCTCGATCGCTCACAGAGTCAGCAGGTACTCTCATCACTGACTGAGGTCACACACATTTTCTACAGCGCATGGCTCGATGCGCCCGACTGGGCCGCGATGGTGAAACCTAACGTAACGATGCTGCAAAACCTGGTGAGTGGCGTGGAGCAGGTTGCCCCACTGCAGCACGTCAGTCTGATGCAGGGTTACAAAGTTTACGGCGCCCATCTTGGCCCGTTTAAGACGCCCGCCCGGGAGAGTGATGCCGGTGTTCCGGGCGCCGAATTTAATGCCAGCCAGCAGCGCTGGCTAAGCGCACAACAGCAGGGTAAAGCCTGGCACTGGAGCGCACTGCGTCCCGGCGTAGTGGGAAGCGACAGGCCAGGCAACAGCATGAACCTGGCACTCAGCCTGGCAATCTATGCGTCGATTTGCCATGCCGAAGCGTTGCCGCTGCGTTTTCCTGGCTCGCTGGAAACCTGGCACAGCCTGGTGGATTTTACGGATGCGGAATTACTGGCCGATGCGACGCTCTGGGCGGCAGAGGCCGCTGAGGCGCATAATCAGGCGTTTAATATTAACAACGGCGATCTGTGGCGCTGGAGCGAGCTGTGGCCGGTGATCGCGGACTGGTTCGGGCTCGACATTGCGCCGCCGGTTTCATTATCCCTGCAGCAGCTGTTTCACGATTACCGGCAAACCTGGCGTGAACTCGCCGCCGCCAGGGCGCTGGTGCAGCCCGATATTCTGGCGCTCAGTGACGGCCGCTTTGCTGATTTCGTCTTCGGCTGGCGTTACGATATGTTTGGCGACGGCAGTAAGATCCGTCAGGCGGGATTTCATCATTTCCGGGCAACCGACACGATGCTTTGCGATCTGTTTGCCCGTTTTCGCGCCGCCCGAATCATTCCCTGAGCAGCCCGGCCAGCACTCTGTAGAGAGAGCGATGCCAGCCAGCCGCACTCTCCGATCATCACGGCGTTAGCGCCCTTTTTTCTTCCGTCCCGGCTGTACAAAGCGCTTGCGTGAGGCGCTATCAGGCTCCGCTTTCCCGGCCGGTCTGGCGGGACTTTTCTGCGGTTTCTTAGCCGCAGCGGATTTTGCTGGCGCTTTCTTCGCGGGCTTATCTTCTGAAGAGGAGTTCTCCAGCAGTTTAAACAGTTCGATCAGTTCATCATCCGTCAGATCGCGCCACTCGCCCAGCGGCAGGCCTTTCAGATTGACGTTCATGATGCGGGTGCGCTCCAGCTTCGTGACTTCAAAGCCAAAGTGCTTACACATCCGGCGAATCTGGCGATTCAGCCCCTGCACCAGCGTGATGCGAAACACGAAAGGCGCTTCTTTTTTGACTTTGCACTTTTTGGTCACGGTGCCCAGCATCGGCACGCCCGCACTCATTCCGGCAATGAACTCGTCGGTAATCGGCTTATCGACGGTGACGACATACTCTTTTTCGTGATTATTGCCGGCACGCAGAATTTTATTGACCAGATCACCGTGGTTAGTCAGGAAAATCAGCCCCTGCGAATCTTTATCCAGACGGCCAATCGGGAATACCCGCTTACTGTGGTTGACGAAATCGCTGATGTTATCGCGTTCACCCTCTTCCATGGTGGTGATAATGCCAACCGGCTTGTTCAGGGCAATCAGCACCAGATCGTCTTCGTCACGCGGTTCGATAAGCTGACCATTTACTTTCACCACATCGCCTGCAAATACCTGTGCGCCGACAGCGGCGCGCTTGCCGTTGATGAAAACGTTGCCCTGCTCGATGTAACGATCGGCGTCGCGACGAGAACAGATTCCGCTCTCACTGATGTATTTATTGAGACGAGTCGATGAATGAGTCAGCATGGTTCCTCCAAAAAACGCGGACTATACCTTACCGGCGTGGGCTTGCGAAGTGTTTGCGCATGAAACTTTGCGGCGGGTAAAGCGGCGCTGTCGAAAGCGCCATCCGGCTAATCAGTCAGAGGACGGCAACAGCTCGATTGCCATCTCCATACAGCGTAATCCGCCACCGGCCAGCTTCGAAGGGTAAAGGCTTTCACCCAGCAACGTGAAGCCATGCTGCTGATAAAAGCTGGCGGCATTAGGCGTAGACAAAAGCGTCAGACGCCGGTAGCCACGGCGCAGCGCGTCCGCTTTGATGGTAGCAATGATCTCGCCAGCCAGCCCCTTGCCGGTATAGCCGGGCAGCGTGAATATCGCCTCAACGCTGCCGGCAGCCAGGTCGAGCGAACCGGTTGCTATCGGTCGTCCGTCAGGACCATCGATGACGAAAAAGGGATTCTCGCGGATCATCGCCGGGAAACTGGCAGGCATTCGGTCCGGTGTCCAGGCTGCAATCACCTCGGGCGTATAGGCTGTCTGACAGCCATGGCGGATCGCCTGATTGCGGATAGTCCACAATAGCGTCGCCTCTTCAGGTAATGCCCGTCTGACATTCATCATCCCCTCCTGCCTGAACTTTTCGGATCGTACCGCTACGTTATCACACCGCTTCCCTGCCGTGCGATTAACGCCGATCAGAAGCGGGCATTGAGCCCGATGTTCCAGGTCACCTGATGATATTGACTGTTGCCCGCCACCGCAGAAACGCCCGCAAACGCATTCACTGCGCTACCCAGCGGTACGCTGGCACCGACCGCCATATCCAGCCAGTTGTCATCGCCTGAGTCGCTGGTGCGGGTAAACGCCGTGCGGGTTGATTTCAGCCCGGCGGTTACCGCTGAATCACTGTCGCCAAACTGATGGTTGTAGCTGACCTGCGCCCACGGATTTATCAACAGCTGCCTGCTGTCGATGCGCCAGCCTACAGAACCCACCTGCGAATGCAGCGTCTGATCGCCAAAGCGCATGGCGCTACTGCGGTTACCCTGCTCCCGATAGCCGTCTACCTGACTGTAATCCAGCGCGTAGCTGGCAACCGGACCGGTGGACACATACTGCCCCAGCGGCAGATCCCAGCCGGTTTCAATCCGCATTCCCAGCAGTTTCCCTTCGGTGCTGCCCTGCTCGGTACGGGTGGCCGGTCCCAGTCTGACCTGACGTTCAATATCGTCGAAATCGAGATCGGCATAGTGCAGATCGGCATTAATCCAGCCCTGATCAAACAGCCGCAACTGACTCCACAGCGCCACCAGATTGCCGCGTAGACGGTAATCGAAACGTGATGACGGGTCCTGACGCTGGGTGGTCGCCGAAAACATCGCCCCGGCCTGCCAGCTGTCGGTCAGCTGATAACCGATACCGATCGCGCCATTGGCACTGGTGGCATCACCCTCTGCATCACTGTCGCCGCGAAAATCTCGTGACTGACCCGCATAGCCGCCGAACACCGTGAACTGTCCGGCGTCAGCAGGCTGCTGCCGTTGCTGCTGTAAATGCCCATCCAGCGTATTTCTCGCGTCCCGCACCAGCATCAGGGGGGACTGATTCAGCGCCGCGACCTGCAACGGGGCATCCAGGATCGACTCGATATAGTCAGCGATCAGCGCATGTACCGCCGGGCTGGGATGCAGACGATCCGCGAACAGATACTGTTGCGCCTGCGAGAAGCCTGGCGTTGACGAGGTGCAATCCATCGCCGAGACGCCCGGCGGACAGGCCATGCCGGCGCTGTTGCTGATGCCGTACAGGCCCGGATTATCGATCACCTCGCTGAACAGTCCGTTAATATCGACCCGCGCGATATTGCCGCCGCTGGCCACCAGCCCCTGCTCCTCCAGCTGGTTATAGCGGTCGGTCAGCGTCGCCGCGGTGTCGCTCAACAACTGCCAGGCGGCAAACAGCTGCTGTGCGATCGCTTCACGCACCAGCGGAATGGCTGGGATCTGATCGGCCGCCGCTTGCAGCGCCGTTTCGATAGCCTGCTCGCGCGCTGCCCGGTCAGGCGTGGTAACAGTGCTCAGCGACTGAAACAGCGCCGCCATCGCCGGTTCTGCGACCGGGCCCAGCGGTTGCAGAATCGCCTGTAACAGCGCCGGGGTCGCCCCGACGTCAGGCACCGTCGGGACAATCACCGTACCGGCCCCGGCCGCCAGCAACCGACTGACCTGGTCGGACGCCGCACGGGCACTGTTATCAATCAACTGCACCGCATTCAGCGGATTTGCCGCGGCGGCGGCCAGGTCGTTGCCGCCGATCCAGTGAATATAGAGGCCATTGCCATCGGCACGGCCGCCATTAGCGGTGAGGTAGCGATCGACCTGATCCTGCGTGTTGAACTGCGGATTCAGCAGCGGCACGGCCACCGCACCGCCAGCGGCATAGTTGCTGCCGCCCTGGGATGAGGGCTGCAGGGTCTCATTCAGATGTTGCGCTACTCTCTCGTCATACAAAGGATGGGAAGCCGCATCGTAGGTGAAGCGGCCGACGTTACCGCCGTCGCTCAGGCTATCGCCAAAAACGGTGAGCTGGCTCCAGGCCGCTACCGGCAACGGAGAGAGCATACCGAGACTGGTCATTGCCGCACCGGCGAGCAGGTGTCGCGCGTGAAAGGATTTCATCGTCAGCTCCGCACAAGGTCACAAGGATTAAAGAAAGGAAAAACAGGGCTCAACACCCCGAAGCAAAGTAAGCGTAGTCGGCAGCGGAGAAGGGTTGCAGAAAAGGCGCGATCGGGATCTCAAAGCGGGAAAATTTGATTTAAGTATCGTCGGTGACCGGCAAAAACCGTGCTTGCCGGTGCTGTAGTAAACCTGAAGGCTGGCGCTACTTTTTACCGGCCGGTTTCAGGCCGCGATAGAGATCCTGTAACCGCTTCATGGTTTTGACGGTGCGCTGCGGTAGCGTAGAGGCCACCGACAGGATCAGCATCTCCAGACAGACCATAATGGTGCCATGTAGCGGAATGCGGCCCTTTTCACCGCCGCGTGGCACGTCGATCACCACCTCCGCCTCGCGGGCAAAAAATGAGTCGGTCGCATGGGTCAGCAGAATAATCGGGATGCCGAGCCGTTTCGCCTCGCGGACCACCGTCGTCCCTTCCCGGTGGGCTGATTGCTGCGCCATCATCACCAGCACATCACCGCGCTGCAGCGCCAGCATCTGCTCCGCCAGCGCAATGCCGGCACGATTGAGGGAAAATGCCGGAAGTCCGATACGATTCAACAGGCGAACGCTGTAATCCGCCAGAATGCCGGAGGCGTTGATACCAAAAATCGCCACCTGACGCGCTTCACTCAGCAGCGCTACCGCATCGGCAACCGCGACACGGTTTTGCGGTTGTGACATGACCTCACAGGCGCGCCGGTGTCCCTCCAGCACAAAATCGATCGCGCTGTTTACATCGCTGGTCACTTCACTGACGGTGGTGATCATCTTATCTTCGGAGGTCAGCGACGGCCCAAACCCTGCCTGCAGCGTCTGCTTCAGATCGCGCAGCCCACTGAAGCCCAGCGCCTGAACCGCGCGGATCACCGTTGCATCGGAGGTCTGATTAGCCAGCGCAATCTCCATCGCGGTACTCTCCAGCACCGTTTCCCGCTGTTGGTCGATATAGCGAGCCACCGCCAGCAAGCGAGGCGACAGCTGTTTTTCCCGCGAGCGCAGACGTTCGCCGAAGACATCTACCCGATTTTTACCTGTTCTGACCTGTTTCATTAAGGGACCTGCGCTGGCTATGACGTGCCTGTCGCAACCGACGGCACGGAAAGTGCGCTGATTCTAACCTCAGGCCTGTAGTGAGCAAAAATAATTAACGCTGATTCACCTGTTTATTCTGGGGGATTAATCGTTAAACAGACCAGCACTTTTATTTTTAACGCTTATTATTCAATGATTAAATTTGATCGCAGCGCTCTGATAACCTGAAAAATCACGCCGCAAACAATGTAGTGAATATTTATTTAATTATGTTTACTACTACAATCACCAATGGTTGAATGATTCTCAATTACAGATGAGAAGAATTGTCGTCAACGTGGTCTGTTGCCCTTCTGAGCCGCATCGCTGCGGCAGTCTGCTCACTGTTTACTCTCTGCACTTTGCAGAATACCGCCAGGACGGTCGGCGATAGCTGCGGCTGCGTTGAACCTTAAGCCTCTCTCGCTTCAGACACGAAAAGTAGAAATGAATAACCGTTCAGATAAAAGTAAAAATCCGACACGCCTGTCGGCGCTGACGATGGCCACGTGTAGCGCGCTGTTAATGATGCAGGCACAGGCAGCCAGCGATGCAGACTCGCCGGATATCACCGTGACCGGCGACGGCAACCCGGAAACGGGTTACAGCCATAACCAGAGCAGCATTGGCAGCAAAATGCCTACTGCGCGCCTGGACGAAGCGCAATCGATCAGCACCGTCACTCAGCAGCAGCTGGAGGATTATCAGGTCAGTTCGCTGTCGGAGGCGATGCGCTTTGTCAGTGGCGTGTCTGAAGCCAACACGCTGGCCGGCACCGAAGATGGTTTTGTCCGGCGCGGGTTCGGTAGCAACGGGGATGGTTCGATCTATCGTGATGGCATCCGCAGCAGTCAGGGGCTGAATGTTGACGCCACCACCGAGCGGGTTGAGGTGCTGAAAGGCTCAGCCTCGCTGCTGTACGGCATTCAGAATCCGGGTGGCGTGATTAACGTGGTCAGTAAGAAACCGCAGTATCAGTGGCATAGCAAAATCAGTGGCCGTTACGCCAGCGAAGGCGGCGGCGCGGGGACGCTGGATGTGACCGGCCCGTTGGGAAACGGCTTCGCCTTTCGACTGATCGCTGAAAAACAGCACCAGGATTACTGGCGCAATTTTGGCAGCGAGCAACATACTCTGCTGGCCCCGTCTTTGCAGTGGTATGGCGAACAGGCGAGTTTTCTGATCGGTTATGCTGATTACCGCTATGACATCCCTTACGATCGCGGCACCGCGTTTATCAACAACAAGCCGATCGCCATTGGCTACAAGGATCGGCTTGACGACACCGCTAACCACGCCTGGGGCCACAACAAAACCCTGAACGCCAACTACGAATGGCAGTTCAACGAGGCGTGGCGCACCCGCTTTACGCTGGGCTGGAACCAGCGTCGCTATGACAATAACGAAGTGCGGGTGACGGCGGTTAATACCACCACCGGCGCGGTGACCCGTCGCGCTGATGCCAATCGTGGCTTCAACCATAAGACTCACTACCTGAGCTGGGATCTGCTGGGAAACCCGGAGATCGCCGGGATGTCGCACGCGCTGGTGCTGGGTACCGATTATGAGATGAACCAGACTTATCGCGCTCATCAGTATCAGGGTAAGGCGACCAGTCGTTTTAACTTCTTCCAGCCCGAATATAATCAGCTGTCACCGCTGACCGACAGCAGCACCGAAAACAGCGCTAACGCCAACAACCTGAACCGCATTCATAGTCGTTCGATCTACGCGAAAGATAGCGTGACGTTGTCACCTGACTGGATTGTGGTGGTCGGCGGCCGCTACCAGCATTATGAGCAGCGCGCCTCAAAAGGCTTCGATCCGCAGGTTGAAACGCTCAACGACGAGGGCAATAAGTTTCTGCCGCAGGCCGGGATCATCTACAAACTCACGCCCGCTTTATCGTTTTATACCAGCGTTAGTCAATCCTTTACCCCGTCGACTAACGTGGAGGACGATGGCAGCGTTGGCAAACCTGAGCAGGGAACCAGTTGGGAGATTGGCAGCAAATGGCAGCTCACCCCCAATCTGTTTGCCTCGCTCGCCCTCTATCGTATCGATGAAAAATCGATGTCGCTCAGCATTAACGGCACGACGCGCGCGATTGATAAAGCACGCTCCAGCGGGGCTGAATTTGAACTGAATGGCGAAATTGCGCCAGGCTGGGATCTGAGTGCTAATTACAGCTACGACCAGGCGGAAATCGTTGAGGATCGGGTGAATCCGGATAACAACGGTAACCGGCTGCAAAATGCGCCGCGTCATGCTGGTGCGCTCTATCTGAGCCATGAACTGCAACTCAGCGGCCTGCCCGGCAGTGTCCGGCTCGGCGGCGGCGCGCGCTATGTTGGCAGCCGTGCCGGCGATCCGGAGAACAGTTTTACCCTGCCGGATTATGTCGTAGCCGATAGCTTTATCGCCTGGAATCATCGACTGTTCGGTGAGAAAACGCAGTTGCGGCTTAATCTCAACAACCTGTTCGATAAACACTATTACAGCTCAAGCGGCGGCAACCTGCGCGTCCGCGAAGGCGAAACCCGTAACCTGATGGTACAAGCCAGTGTTGAATTTTAAGCCATTTCGCGGTCTGCTGCGCCAGAGCCTGCTGCTGCTGAGCCTGCTCTGCGTCACGCTGCCTGCCGGCGCGCGTACCCTGATCGATATCACCGGGCAGCGCATCAGCGTGCCGGATCGTCCTCAGCGGATTGTGCTGGGTGAGAGCCGGATGCTGTATAGCATTGCGCTGCTGTCGTCCGGTAATCCGCTGCAGCATATTGTCGGCTGGCCGCAGGATCTGAAGAAATACGATCCGCAGACCTGGCAGATTTTTGCCCGCCGGTTTCCGCAGATGCTGGAGATTCCGGCGCTCGGCCTGGATGGCGTCAATGACATCAATCCCGAGCAGGTTATCGCGCTGAAGCCCGATCTGGTGATCTTGCCGCAGCTGGCACGCAACAGTGATAGCGGCCTGCAACTGGAAGCGATGCTCAACGCGGCGCATATTCCGGTACTCAGGGTTGATCTGCGGGTTAACCTGCTGAAAAACAGTGAGCGCAGCATGACGCTACTCGGCGAGGTATTCAGCCAGCCGCAGCGGGCGGCCGATTTTAATCGCTTTTACCGTTTCCACATGCAGCGCATTGCCAGCCGGCTGGCCAGCTATCATGGCCCGAGGCCCTCCGTACTGCTGCAGCTGCATCTGGGACGACGCAGTGAATGTTGCGTCACCTCAGTCAATGGCAGTCTCGGTGAGTTGCTGAGCTTTGCTGGCGGCGACAACATTGCCCGCCAGCAGGTTAAAGGGGTATTCGGACGATTAAGTGAAGAGCAGGTGATCGCTGCCCAGCCAGACTATTACTTCGCCACCGGCACGGCTGGGCCGGATGAGGTGACTGCGCTGAAGCTGGGGCCGGCCGTCTCCGCAGCGCAGACCCGCGACAGCCTGCTCACCCTGACCCAACAGCAAAACGGGCTGAAACAGCTGCGGGCGCTGCGTAACGGCCACAGCGGCGCGCTGTGGCACAACTTCTACCTCAGCCCGTGGCATGTGGTGGCCACCGAATTTTTTGCGACCACGCTCTATCCTGAGCTGTTCCACGATGTCGATCCGCAGCAGACGCTGAGGCAACTGTTCCATGACTTTTTGCCGATTCCACTGTCGGGCAGCTACCTCTACCGGCTCTCTCCGGCCGGGCCTGCACCTTCAGGCAGCGGGTCGCGACCGCCCGAGGTTCTTCACCCGGACAATGTCGGCCATCACCGATAGCGCAATCTCCGCCGGGGTTTTACTGCCAATCGGCAGGCCAATCGGGGCATGGATGCGGTCCAGTTCGCCGCGATCCATGCCGGCGATCTGCTGGAGCCGCGCCCGCCGCTTCTCGCTGTTTTTCACCGATCCCATAATGCCGATATAGAAAGCTGGCGTGGCGATCGCTTCCATCATCGTCAGGTCGTCAATACGCGGATCGTGGGTCAGCGCCACAATCGCCACGGCCGCGTGCGCCCCGTTCAGTTCCAGCCAGCGCGCCGGATGCTGCCGCACCAGCGTAACGTTATCCGCTGCGCCGTAGTGGCTCTCCAGTTCGGCAAGCATCTCGGGACGATGTTCACACACCCGCACATGAAACCCCAGCATCTGCCCCAGCCGGATGCATTCAAACGCCACGCTGGAGTAACCCGCCACCAGCAACTCCGGGATCGCGCCGACCGGCAGCACCAGTTGCTGTTCACTGACGCTCAGCGCCGGCAAACTCCGATCCGCCGCCACCTTTTCCCAGTGCGCACGTTCACCGGGGCGGATCAGCTTCACCATCGGCTGCTGACCGCTGAGCGCCCGCTGCATCGCGGTTAACAGCGCCAGGCTGGCCGCATCGGGCGGCAGAAACTCAATCACAATCTCCAGACTGCCGCCGCACGGCAGGCTGACCGTCGGGCGCATACCGCCTTCCCCATATCGCACCTGCTGGCTGCTGGCCCGATAGGCACCGCTGGCCAGCTGGGCTAAAAAATCTTCTTCTATACAACCGCCTGACAGCGAACCGCAGTAAGCGCCCGCTTCGTTCACCGTCATCAGCGTGCCCGGCGCGCGCGGCGACGAGCCGTAAGTACGCAGCACGGTACAGAGCCAGACAGCCTGCCCCGCCTGGCTGCTACTTAACGCCGCATTAATCACGCGTTGGTCCAGCGTAATCATGAAAATTCCTTTATCCGCTGCAAATCGCCCGGCAGATCAATGTCATAAAGACAGCCGCGATCGCTGAGAGGCAGGCGAATCGCATCACGCTTTACGATGGCCTGCGCACCCGTATCACCCTGTAAAGCGGTTAATGACCGGTAATAGTGACGCCGAAAACCGACCGGATGGCCCGGCGTACCGTTGATCCAGGGTCTGACCACCGGCGCATCGGCCAGCGCGGCAGCAACCGCCCGATAGCTCCCGGCAGAGATAAACGGCATATCTCCCAGCGCAATCAGCCAGCCGTCATAATCCCGGCTGGCCTCAACGCCAGCGGCGATAGATTCGCCCAGCCCGTTGCTGTCGCAAAGTACGCGGGAAGCGGGCGGGATCAGCGCCTGGATAGCCGTCTGGTCCGGACGGGTTACCACGAACAGATCCAGGCCACTGGCGGCCGCCTGTTGTAGCTGGTGCTGCAACACCGGTTTGCCATTGATTAAAGCCAGCAATTTATGTTCGCCGGTCTGCTGACGGAAACGGCGGCTGAAGCCCGCCGCCATCACCACAAGCGCTATCTTCAAAGCATCCTCTCCTGCTGGTCGCGAAAACGGGCGCAGGATAGATTCTGCGCCCGACGCCTGTTGCCTGCCCGGTTCATCGCAGCAGGTAAGCTGTTCGCCCCGATCAGATGATTTTATCGAGGGTGATCGGCAGGTCGCGTACCCGCTTGCCGGTGGCATGGAACACCGCATTACTGATCGCCGCTGCCACGCCAACGATGCCCAGCTCACCCACCGCTTTACCGCCCATGGTAGTCGCCTCAAAATCCGGCTCACCGACGTTGATGGTAGTAATGCTGGGGATGTCACCGTTAACCGGCACCAGGTAATCGGCCAGATTATTATTAATCACCCGACCGTTACGCGGATCGATAATTCCCTCTTCCATCAGCGCCTGACCGACCCCCATGATCATTCCGCCGATCCACTGGCTGCGCGCCAGTTTTGGGTTGTAGAGCCGACCGCTGTCGAGCGCCGCCACCATCCGTTTCACCCGAATGGTGCCGAAATCTTCATCGACCCGCACTTCAACAAACTGCGCGCTCCAGCTGTGGGCGGAATAAGCCTCCGGCCGGCTCATATCATTCAGATTACGCACGATTTTATCGCGTTCGCTTTGCGGCATGTCGTCAGGGAAAGTCCCACCTTTTACCATCAGGTTCTCGGCAGAGACCAGCGTCGCCAGCTCGGCGAAAGAGAGAGCGGAACCGCCGTGCTGCTGAATGGCGGCATCCTTCAGGCTCAGCTGCGAAACCGGTACGCCGTTAAGTGGCGACGCGGGCAGCTCGCTGGCCAGCGCCAGCAGACGTTCACGCATTTTCTTCGCGGTATCGTTTACCGCCGCCGTCAGGTTACCCGCCAGCTGTGATCCCCCGGCAACGCCTGCGCGCGGCAGCGTGGTGTCGCCAAGCTGAACGTCGATCGTTTCCGATGAGACGCCAAGATGATCTGCCGCCGTTTGCGCCAGGATAGTGTATGTACCGGTGCCGATATCTGCGCCAGCACACTGCACCACGAAGTGGCCCTGTGGCGTCAGCATAATTTTCGCCTCCGCCGGCAGACGATTGACCGGATAGGTGCCGGACGCCATGCCCCAGCCAATCAGCTCGCGCCCTTCGCGCATGGAGCGCGGCGTCATGATGCGTTTATCCCAGCCGAACGCTTCTGCTCCCTTCTGATACGCCTCTTTCAGACGGCGCGAACTCCACGGCAGGTCGAGCTGGTAATCCTTATCCGCCCAGTTACGCAGGCGCAGCTCCAATGGATCGATACCCAGTTCATAGGCCATCTCATCCATCGCCACTTCAAGGCCAAATGCGCTGGGATTCTCGCCCGGCGCGCGCATCCAGCCCGGCGTAACGGTGTTAATCGGTCTGACCTGATGCCGGGCCGAGACGTTGCTGACCGCGTACATTCTGGCGGTCACTTTGCTGCAGTTCTCAGCAAAGACATCAATCAGAGAGGTTTCGCTGAAGCTGCGCTGGATAATCGCTTCGATTTTGCCGTCACGCGATGCCCCCAGCTCCAGCTGCTGTGAGGTTGCCGGACGGCCACCCAGACCGGTAAAAGTCTGCGGCCGGGTCAGTGAAACTTTCACCGGACGATTCAGGGCGCGCGACGCCACGCTGGCTAACGCGACGTGGGTATAAGGCACCGGCTTGGAACCGAAACCGCCGCCGACATAAGGCGAGATAATCCGGACGTGTTCGGGCTCAATACCCAGCCATTCAGCGATCTCCACCTGCGCGCCCGTTACCCACTGGCTCGGCTCCCAGACCGTGATCTGACCGTCGTGCCAGTGCGCGATGCAGGCGTGTGGCTCCATCGGCATGTTGTATTCCCGCGGCGTGGTATAGCGCTGATTAATGCGCACCGCCGCGCTGTGCATCGCGGTCTGCGCGTCGCCTAAATCGATATCCTGGGCCGACATCGGTTTTGGCTCGACGCCGTCATCGGTGGCGAAAACCCGCGCTGGCGTGGTCTCGTATTCAATCTCAACCAGCGAGGCAGCATAAGTGGCCTGCTCGAAGGTCTCAGCAACCACCAGTCCGATGTTCTGGCCGTTATGAATAATCACATCGTCCTGAATCGGGGTGTAGGTAGACTGCGCCGCGCCGCCATCCGCAATCGCGGTCGGTTTGTTGATCTTTAACGGATTGAGATGGGTATAGACCGCCAGCACGCCTTCGGCCTGCTGCGCTTTGTCGGCGGAAAGACGGGAAATACGGCCGCTGGCCACAGTAGACTGCAGCACCACGCCATACAGCGGATTCTCCGGCTGATGTTCGATGGCATAACGCGCTTCACCCGTCACCTTAACCCGGCCGTCACCCCGCGTTCGCGCCGCGCCCAGCCCGCTGATTGGGTTGCTGGCGGGATGTTCTGCGGTCGCCGGGTCGCTGGTGGCACTGAGTAAATCCCGGCGCGCTTTGTCATTTACCTCGCTCATGCGATCTCTCCTGCTGCCATCAGCGCGCGCGCAATCACGCGCGGCGCCAGTTTCACTTTGTATTGGTTATGGGCCAGCGCCTGCGTTTCCTGATTAATCAGTTCCGCGGCCTGAAAGACGGTTTCTTCGTTGAAGGGCTGTCCTTCCAGGGCCTGCTCAACCCGCGTCGCTCGCCAGGGTTTGGTGGCTACGCCGCCCAGCGCGATATGGACCTGACGCATCACCCCATTTTCCAGCGTGAATCCGGCGGCCGCGCTGGCGGCAGCGAACTCATAGGAACTGCGATCGCGAACCTTGAGATAGTGAGAGCGTTTCAGGGAAGCGGTTTGTGGCACTTCGATCGCAACGATGATCTCGTCATCACCCAGGTCATGTTCCCGATCCGGCGTGTCGCCCGGCAGCAGGAAGAAATCATCAATCGCCACACGGCGACTCTCGCCCTGCTGATTCAGCAGCACCACCACCGCATCAAACGCCACCAGCGCGACCGCCAGATCGCCCGGATAGACGGCGATACAGCTCTCGCTGGCTCCCAGAATCGCATGGTTACTGTTAACGCCATCACGTGCGGCACAGCCAGAACCTGGATTGCGTTTGTTACAGGCGGAAAACGTGGCCGGATCGCGGTAGTAGGCGCAGCGGGTACGCTGACGTAAATTCCCGCCCAGCGTCGCCATATTGCGGATTTGAGGCGAAGCTGCCTGCCATAAGCTGCCATAGATGGCGGGCGCATTTTGCTGGCAGGCAGGATGATCGGCCAGCTGGCTCATGGTGGTGAGCGCCCCGGCGCTGATTTTGTCTTCGTCAAAACGCAGGCTGCGAAGTTCGTTTAATCCGTTAATGCCAATCAGCTGCGGCGGATTAAATACGCCACACTTCATCAGATCGAGTTGGGTGGTGCCGCCCGCCAGTAGCTGACTACCGGACTGCTGCTTCAACCCTGCCGCTTCGGTAGCCGAATGGGCAACTTTCCAGCTGAACTCATTCATGCGGACTCCTTCGCCATCTCAGCAGCGGCCTGTTTGATCGCGTCGACGATGTGGGGATAAGCGCCGCAGCGACAGAGGTTGCCGCTCATATATTCACGAATTTCGTCGTCCGATCCGGCGTGACCCTCTTTGATACAGGCCACGGCGGACATGATCTGGCCCGGCGTGCAGTAACCACACTGGAACGCATCGTTTTCGACAAAGCAGCGCTGCACCGGATGCAGTTCACCGCTGGCCGATTCCAGCCCTTCGATACTGGTCACCTCGGCACCGTCAGCCTGAACCGCCAGCGTCAGACAACTCAGGACCCGCTGACCGTTAATCAGTACCGTACAGGCACCGCACTGTCCCTGATCGCAGCCCTTTTTGGTGCCGGTGAGATTCAAATGCTCACGTAACGCATCCAGTAACGTTACGCGGGGATCGATCTGCATCGTCTGTGGCTGCCCATTGACCTGCAGTGTTAGCGATATTTTTTCTGACATTGTCTGCTTCCCATTGTTGGGGGCTAAAAAGTGGTTTTTTTATTAGTCTGTTTCGGACGGGATATAAATCGGGGAGAATCCTGATAACCCTAATCTTTGCACGCGTATGCACGTCTTTAGGTTTAGCAGCTTTTTAGCGGTCCGGCGGTGGAGCCGGTGAAAAGGCGTATCAGGCCGGGCCAGTCAAATCGCGACTTTTGTCTGATATCTGAACGAAAATAAACGTAATCTATTGAATTACTTCAGCTAATCTTAAATGACACTTATTAATCATTTTCACAAACTTAATGCGCAGATTTCATCAATCATCCACTTCCAAGTGAAATATTCTGTTGCGGGCTCAACGAGGTCGGACACCTCTCAGGAGATCGACCGCCAGACGCTGCGGCGACAGGTTAACGGGACAGAAAAGTATGCTTAGAGAGAATTTTAACGATTTGATGTATCTGGTGGTGGTGGCGGAAGAGCGCAGCTTTACCCGCGCGGCAGCCAAACTCGGCGTGTCGCAGTCAGCGCTCAGCCACGCCATTCGTGGACTGGAGGAGCGTCTCAGCACCCGGTTACTGACCCGAACCACCCGCAGCGTGGCCCCGACAGAGGCCGGTGAGCGGCTGATTGACACTATCGCGCCCCTGTTCAGCGAGATTGAATCTGAGCTGGTCAGCATCACTGACACCCAGGGAAAAACCGCTGGCAATATTCGCATTACGGCGGGCGAACATGCGCTGACCTCAACGCTGTGGCCGCTGGTGAAGCCCTTTCTGCAGCGTTATCCCGAGGTCAACATCGAATTTTCGGTGGATAACTCCCTGACCGATATTGTCAGCGGCCGCTTTGATGCGGGCGTGCGGCTGGGTGAACAGGTTGAAAAAGATATGGTGGCGGTGCGCATCGGCCCGGACTGGAATATGTGCGTGGTGGCCTCGCCCGATTATTTTGAGCAGCACGGCGTACCGGCAACCCCTTACGATTTGCAAAACCATAATTGCATTAATCTGCGCTTACCAACGCTGGGTGGACTCTATCACTGGGAGTTTATGCGCGATAACAAGGAGGTCAGAGTCAGGGTGGAAGGTCAGCTGATTTTTAATCATCTCGCTTCACGCATCGAGGCGGCGCTCAGCGGCATGGGCATCTGCTACGTGCCGCAGGACAGTGTGGCTGCGCATATTGCGTCCGGCCGACTGGTGCAGGTGCTGGCCGACTGGTGCGACCCTTTTCCTGGCTACTACCTCTACTATCCCAGCCGTAAACAGCATACCCGCGCGTTCGCCCGTCTGATTGAGGCGGTACGCTATAGCGGCGCGTCAACGCCGCTATAGCCGCGCGGTGGCTCACGAGGCCGCAATCCGCTGGCGTTCCAGCCGCCGGGCTTTCTGCCCGGAGACGATCATCGCGACAGTAAACACCAGCGCGAACAGCACCACGATGGTCGGCGCCGGTGCGCTGTCGATAAAGAAAGAGAGATAAACGCCACTCAGCGACACCAGCACGGAAACCGCCACCGCCACCAGCAACGCATGGGAAAAACGTTGGGTCAGCAACAGCGCAATGGCACCCGGCGCGATCAGTAACGAGATCGACAGGATAATGCCCACCGCTTTCAGCGTCGCGACAATGGTCAGCGAGACCATGCAGAGCAGACCATAATGCATCAGCCGCGCGGGCAAACCACACACCTGCGCCTGTTGCGGATCGAAGCTGAACAGCATCAGATCGCGCCACTTCACCGCAATGACCGCGACAATCAGTGCCGCGATCAGCAGCGTCTGGATCAGATCGGCACCGGTGATGCCCAGCATGTCGCCAAACAGAATATGGTCGAGATGGACTTCAGGCTTCACGGCGATATAGAGAATCAGCCCGACCGCAAACATGCCGGAGAAGACGATGCCCAGCACCGTGTCCTGCTTGATGCGGCTGTTATCCTGTAAAAACCCACTGGCAACTGCACAAAACAGCCCGGCGGCAAAGGCCCCAATCGCCAGCGGAATGCCCAGCATCCACGCCAGCACTATGCCGGGAAAGACCGCGTGGCTCATCGCATCACCCATCAGCGCCCAGCCTTTCAGTACCAGAAATACCGACAACAAGGCGCAGGGGATCGCCACCACCAGCGCAATCAATAGCGCATTCTGCATAAACGCGAACTGGAAAGGTTCAAAAATCCACATTAACCTGGCTCCTTCTCAGCATCACAGCGGGCACGACGACGGTTCGCCAGCAGGCCATGTTTTGGCGCGAAGACAAACGCCAGCAGGAATAACAGCGTCTGCGCTACGACGATAATGCCGCCGGTCGCGCCATCGAGATAGTAACTCGCCCAGGCACCGAGGAAGCTGGTGACGCTGCCTATGGTTACCGCAATCATCAGCAGGCGCGGAAAGCGATCGGTGAGCAACCAGGCTGTCGCGCCTGGCGTCACCACCAGACAGATCACCAGAAAGGCCCCTACCGTTTGTAACGCCGCCACGGTTGACACCGCCAGCAGCGTAAAAAACAGAATCTTTAACCGTTCAGGTCGCAGACCGATGGCCCGCGCGTGATTCTCGTCGAAAAAGGTCACCATCAGGTCTTTCCACTTAAACAGCAGAATGATGATCGAAACTCCGCCAATCAGCGCCAGTTGCAGAATATCGGCAGGGGCAATCGCCAGGATGTTGCCGAGCACAATCGTCTGGATGTTCACCGCGGTCGGATTGAGCGACACCATAAACAGCCCGAGGCCAAAAAAAGAGGAGAAGATCAGACCGATGATCGCATCTTCTTTTAACCGGGTCCGCTGATTGAGCAACAGCATACTGCCCGCCGCCAGCCCGCCCGACAGAAAAGCGCCCAGCGCAAACGGCAGGCCCAGCATGTAAGCGCCCGCAACGCCGGGCACAATGGAGTGCGACAGCGCATCTCCCATCAGCGACCAGCCCTTGAGCATCAGGTAGCAGGAGAGAAACGCGCACAGTCCGCCGACCATGGCAGAAACCCACATCGCGTTGAGCATGTAATGGTATCCGAACGGCTCCAGCAGCAGATTCATGGTCAGTCTCCGTCGTGAAGTGCGCTGCGCGGTGCAATAAACGGACGTTCATCATCGGTGATGATGTGATCGTCCAGTCCGCTGACGGCGACATGACGCAGCACACCGCTGAACGCCCGCTCAAGATTGGCGGCGGTAAAGGTAGTGCGGGTAGGACCGCTGGCGAGAATGGTGCCCTTAACCATCACGGTGTAGTCACAAAATTCGGTCACCGATCCCAGATTGTGCGTTGAGACCAGCATGGTTTTCCCTTCATCACGCAGCTCGCCCAGCAGGCTGATGATTTTCGCCTCGGTCTGAACGTCGACACCGGTAAACGGCTCATCAAGCAGGATGACGCTGCCCTGCTGCGCAATGGCGCGGGCCAGAAATACCCGTTTCTTCTGGCCGCCGGAGAGTTCACCGATCTGCCGATGGCGATAAGCCAGCATATCGACCCGTGCCAGCGCATCATTCACCCTGTCGTGATCCTGCGGTTTTGGCCGCCGTAACAGCCCCATATGGCCATAGCGGCCCATCATCACCACATCCTCGACCAGCACCGGAAATGACCAGTCAACCTCTTCCGACTGCGGCACATAAGCCACCAGACTCTGGCGCAGCGCCTGACGGGTTGGCATGCCCAGCACCGAAATCGTGCCACCGGAGAGCCGGACAAACCCCATCAGAGCCTTAAATAACGTTGATTTACCAGAACCGTTTACCCCCACCAGCGCGGCGATGGAACCGCCAGGAATGCTGAAGCTGGCATCGCGCAGCGCCGTGTGACCGTTACGATAGGTGACACTGACATTGGAAACCACAATGGTGTCGGTCATGGCGCTTTCCTCCCGGCGTTAATGCCGTTGACCAGCGTCTGCGTGGTGACACGGAGCAGATCAAGATAGGTCGGTACCGGCCCCTGAGCCTGGCTTAGCGAGTCAACGTATAAGACGCCGCCGTAGTGGGCGCCGGTTTCACGCGCCACCTGACGGGCAGGCTTGTCAGAGACGGTGCTTTCGCTGAACACAGCCGGAATCGCCTCCTTTCTGACCTGATCGATTACTTTTCTCACCTGCTGCGGCGTGCCTTGCTGGTCAGCATTGATCGGCCAGAGGTAAAGCTCTTTCATCCCGAGGTCACGAGCCAGATAGGAGAACGCACCTTCACTGGTCACCATCCAGCGCTGGTTTTCAGGGATGGCGGCGATTTGCTGGCGCAACGGCTCAAGCGCAGCGTTGATTTTCTGCTTATAGCTGGCGGCATTCTGACGATAGGTTTCAGCGTTGGCCGGGTCATACTTCACCAGAGCATCACGGATATTATCCACATAAATCAGCGCATTATCCGGCGACATCCAGGCATGTGGATTGGGCTTGCCGTTATAGGGCCCTTCGCCAATGCCGATCGGTTTCACCCCCTGCGACACCACCACTTCCGGCACGCCTTCCAGATGCTGATAAAAGCGCTGGAACCAGCGTTCAAGATTCAGCCCGTTGGCCATGATCAGCTGTGCGCCCTGGGCGCGTTTAATGTCGCCGGGCGTCGGCTGATACTCATGGATTTCTGCACCCGGTTTGGTGATTGAAGTGACCTCAGCGGCATCACCCGCGACGTTCTTTGCCATATCGGCAATCACCGTAAAGGTGGTGACGACCTTAAATTTTTCTGCAGCATAGCTGCTGGTTGTCATTATCGCCGTCAGCAGCAGGCTGCCCAGCAGCGTTGCGGTTTTCTTTGTCGGGACCATCGCAGGATCTCCAGAGGTGATTAAAAATAACACTAAATTAGCCAGTGCTATTTTTTATAGCACAGGCTATACCTTTGCGACAGCCCGCTTTTGTGAAGTTTCTTCAGCAGCAGCGCCGTTATGACAAGTTGTGTAAGTATTTTTATTTAGTGATTGATTCATAATGCGTTATAAAAAGTCAGGGTTCTTCGATAATCTCTTTCGCGCAGAGGCTGATACTAAAACTTCTGCTCGTCGCCCGATTTGACAGCGCGGTTGAAGGCTGATGTCTGGTGTGAAATCGGGGTAAGGCGCGGTGGAACCCATTGGCCGGCGATCGACCGTCAGACAGGATTTTCCGTCATGGTCGTTAAACTGCTCCAATCAATAAATGATTATTGATAGGCATGTTTTATTAAATTTAGTGAATTTTTTTGCTACAGTGAATGTTACTTACCGTAATAAAACCAGGGAGGATAATTTGTATTTTTCAAACGACGAAAAAGCGAATGTCATCATTGGCGAAGCAGCAATGAACCTGATCGATGCAGGTCAGGAAGTGAATGTCGAGATGCTGATGGGTGAGTTGCAGGCTATGTCTGCCTCAGAAGTGGATGAGAAACGTCTGGACCAGTTGCATCAGGTACGACAGTGGTTGATGGGTTTTAAAACCATCGGCGCTCGCAACAATAAACAGGCCGGATGGTTATCGAAACCGGTTAGCGCAGACAAAACTAGCACCACCGAATCCGCTGATGATATATTCTTTAAACGCTGACCGATTGGTTCTGCCTGACTGTCGGCCTGTGCAGCAGTTGTACAGGCCGGAAGGGCAAATCGCTTAATCCGCCATCACTCAGCCGTTTTTACCCCGCATTAAACACTTCGTAACATACTGATTATCTTTAAATAGCATTTTTTGCACAAAAAAATCTTCTCAGGAAATTCAAAATTCTGTACAAGTTTTTGAAAGATGTATAACTTGCGCATCCAGAGCGCGATACATTTAACCATCTGAGGACACTACTATGCGTCAGAACGGACATGCACCGGAAGCCATCAGCGACATTGCCCGTTACTTCAATCAAGCCAGTCAGCCTTCACAGCAGGAAACGCTGGGGGAGATTGTGGTTGAAATTCTGCGCGCAGGTCAAAATTTGAGTCGTAAAGCGATTTGCAGCAAATTGTTGCGTCGACTGGAACTTGCCTCTACGCCAGAGGATGAAAGTCATCTGCATGAACTGATCGGGCTCCTTTTCCGTCGGGAAGAGTAATACGGATCCCCGGCGTTATGGAGATGCAGTACGTCTCAGCTCACAGCAATTCTGATCGGACTATTTTTCGCATTAACGAAGCCCAGTGTTGCTGTCCCGTTTCAGGCGCCCCGTCACCGGCGCCTGTTTCTACATCAGGAGCCGCAACGTGGCCATTAATTCGTAAATCAGAGAAGCCAGTATGTACAGAAGTGATGATGAGAAACTGACAGATGTCATGATCGGCGAAGCCGTACTGACACTACTCAAGTCAGACAAACCGGTGTCGAGTCATGCCCTGATCAATCAGCTGGAGCTTATGGTCGCAGAGACGGACGAAGACGCGAAGGTGATGACGATCCGCAAAGCGATTACCGAAGTGCGCAATGGCATGGTGGCCGCCCGTAAGCGGGCTGGCAGTGCGCTTCCCGATCGTGAAAATGTGTCACACCGTCTGAATAACGATGGCCCACCTGAAGGTTCGAAAAAACACTAATCGACCCGTTTTTTGCGTGACTTCTGACAATAATTAAAGCATCTCCCGAGGTGAACGCGGCACTGAAAATGTCCCTTCACACCGGGCAAAACGTCGCAACGAGGAGACTCGTTTCTGACCTTAGTCGATGCACCTAACGAATTTTCTGCAGAGAAAGAAAAATCATGCAACGCTCTTCTTCAGATCCAACCATCATTGAGTTTTTTCGCAGTGCCGGCGATCAGCTTGCTTCAGAAACCGAACTGCTGGGCGGCATCATCCGGAACATCGTCGCCGATGAGGGACGCGTAACCAATAAAGCCATCATTCTTTATCTGATTGCGGAACTGGAGACGACCTCAGACGTGGTCAGACTGGATGTGTTACGCAAAACGCTGGAGATCGTAGTGGGCCGGACGCCGGACGACGCCGGTATCTGATCCCCACGCCTGCGCGCTCAACGGCGCGCAGGAAGCCCTCTTGTGGAATAGTTTTTTGCCCCGGCCTTACTCCGCTTGCTTTCAATTCCTGCCTCAACGGATGCGCCTGACGAGATTAATCCAGTGAATCCCGATGCTGCTGACACTTCACCAGCACATGACCACTGAAGGTGGTGGGCATACGGTTTCTGACAACCGACGCCGAACCGATATTATTTTCCAGATTGAAATCATCGCGGGTGATGATCAACGTCGTTACTTCAGAGAAATAGTCACGCTGCGTATTGTTGTGATGTTTATTATCAATCACTTTTACCACGTAGGTATCATCATCGGTCTTGATAATGTCATATCTGACCAGCCGACTATCCTGATTGCTGCTGATGTAGTGCGTTTCAACATCCGAGAAGATCATGTTTTTATCCTTAATGGCGCTGGCCCCGATTCATCACCCCGGCGCGGGTTAACCGGCAACAGCGGAAATGCAGCCTGTTCTGGTTCCGTGCTGTTTCTGGTCCGCGTCTTTCTGGCCTGCTTCAGGGCCTGTCAGGATGGTTTACCCCTGCGAAGGATCTTTATAGCGCGTTGCGGACGGCATTGAAACATTTTCACCGCTGCAGCCCGCTTTTGTCGCTGTTTCCGCCGGCCCGCACCTCAAAGCCCCGACCACCGCACTGACGATGTTAACGCAACCGCTCCGTTACGGGTGATGACGAATACGCATGGCTCCACCTGAACAACAGAGCCAGCTGGCGTGAAATAGATTTCAGGTCACAGACGCCTTATCCGAACAGATACTGTTCAATAACAGCAGGCTTATCCGAAACGGATAAAGACGCGGCAGTTTTAGGATGACGATTCCTGTCGGGATATTAACTCTGCTGGCGGCAAGAGGTCATACCCTCGCTCATCCCGCCACAATAATCAGACTCCCCTGCTTAATCAGAGTGCAAAAAAATCAGGGGGAAAATATCCATTATGTCTGACAGGATTAATTAAGGGGAACCGATTTCAATGATGCTGACGTTTATTCGCAACGCCATCACTCTTAGTGCATCTTGCGGGTAAAAAAGCCGATCGCTTCATGGCACAGCGCTTTCAATCGGTTATCTCGCGTCTCTTCACTCAGGCGAAACAGCGCATTGGTAATATCATGAAAATGCACAGGCTGCCCGTTCTTAATCAGATCGCTAACTATTGCGCCAACCAGCGCACGAATATCTTTTTCTTCGTCGTACTTCACACGACCTCCAGACGGTGTATGCATATACAGTTTAGCATCGTTGGAAGTCAAAAAACAAAAGGGCCGCGTTCAGGAAAATATAAGCGAAGCGGCAGAAAAGGTTATTATTCGAACAGACTCAGAATAATATCTGGCACTATTTCGTCAGCGGGGCTACGCGAAAGATATAACCGCCAGATAACACGGGGTAACTGCGGTAATATATTTATCCCGACCTGAAACCTCGGCTTAATGCTATTCATATTATGATACAGATCCGCTGATCTGGCGGTGTGAAACGTTCATCCGGTTTAACTTAACAGGGCCACTTTTCTCCGACGGCGATATCGTTGAAACCGGACGGCTAAATCAGGCAAGGTTTAGCACCCGCAGTGTGATAAAACGAGTGATAACCCCTCGCCTTCAGAGTGACGCATGGCTAAATTCACCTTAAAACAGATAGCCGCTCAGTCCGGTCTGAGCCTGGCAACCATTGATCGGGCGCTGCATCAGCGCGGCAGGGTGCATCCGCAAACGCAGCATCGCATTCAGCAGGCGATAGCCGACCTGGAATTACTACAGAAAACGGCGCGGGCAAAAGGCAGAACGCTGTGGTTTGATGTGATTATGCATACACCCGATCGCTTTCGTGAGCTGGTGCGTGAAGCATTCAGCAGTCAGATTGCCAGCTTTACCCGGTTTAAACTGCAGCTGCGATTTCACTTCAGCGAGAACTTAACCGCAGAGCAGGTCAATGCGCTTCTGAACAAAAATGCGCTCCACAGCCACGGGATTATTCTCAAAGCGGCCCACTCGGCACTGCTGAATCCGACCATCGATACCCTGCTGAAACAACGTGTGCCGGTGGTGACGGTGATGAGCGATCTGCCGGGCAGTGCGCGCCTGCGCTATATCGGCATGGATAATTACGACGCCGGAAAGGTTGCCGCGTTTTTAATGTCAAAATGGCTGCGGTCTGAGCAATCCCACATTGTGGCGATCACCGGCAGCAGAGACTTTATCGGGGAGCAGGAGCGAATTGAGGGTTTCGAACGCGCCATTCAGCAGTTTGCGCCGCAGCATCGGGTCAGCGTGGTGGCGGGTGGTTATGGCATCGATCCGTTGATGTACCAGTCACTTAAACATTTTCTGCAGGCGCACCCGGACACGGACGCGGTCTACACGGTCGGCGGCGGTAATCCGGGTATCTTACGGGCTTTTGACGAGCTTAACCGGCCGGTTAACGCCTTTATCGGGCACGATCTTGATCGGGAAAACCGCGCGCTGCTGCAGGCGGGTAAAATTGATGCGCTGATCGAACATAATTTACAGCTTGATGCACAGCACGCCTTCAGAACGCTGCTGGAATTTCACGGTTTTCTGCCTGCCTCCGCACCCGCTGCGCCCTATTCAAAAATCAATATTATTACCCGCTATAACATGACGACCTGAGGCTGACAGCCGTAATGCGCCTGATGATTAATGAATACTGCTCATAAACGCTTGCGGGTTATGCTGGCTAATCAGCAGGCGTCCGGGTTGCTAAACTTCGGGACATCACATGATGAGTGGAGAACAAAATGAAGATTATCGCTAACGGCTCCCTGCCTTCACGCCAGGGCCCTGCTGACTATTTCACCGGCACGGTGCGGATTGACGCCCCATTCCAGGCAGACGCACCGGCACGAGTCGGTGGCGCAACCGTCACGTTTGAACCAGGTGCGCGCACTGTCTGGCATACCCATCCGCTGGGCCAGACCCTGATTATCACCCAGGGTCAGGGCTGGATTCAGTGTGAGGGCGAAGCGATTCGGGTCATGAATACCGGCGACATCGTCTGGATACCGGAGA
Source organism: Pantoea sp. USHLN298 (assembly GCF_037149395.1). Lineage (NCBI taxonomy): Bacteria > Pseudomonadati > Pseudomonadota > Gammaproteobacteria > Enterobacterales > Erwiniaceae > Pantoea > Pantoea sp. USHLN298. The sequence goes on along the minus strand of NZ_JBBCRO010000005.1, from coordinate 129,013 downwards.
ATGTGAAGCACTGGCACGGCGCAACCCCGGACAACGCCATGACCCATATTGCCATCGCGGAATCCGTTAACGGCAGCCCGGTGGACTGGCTAGAACCGGTCACTGACCAGCAGTATCAAAAATAAGCCCATCACGTCCGTTACGGCGGGCGTGATGCTCTTCTTGCCACGCTGTCACAACTTTACGTGATCGATCAGCGCGCGTAGCTTGGGTGCCAGATTCTTCCGGCTGGGGAAGTAGAGGTAAAAACCGGCAAACGCGGGCAACCAGTCATCCAGCAGCGTCACCAGCTCCCCGCGCGCAATATAAGGCTGAAACGTCTCTTCCATACCGAAACTGATGCCGCCGCCGGCACAGGCGGTGCGGATCATCACCCCCATATCGTTGGTGGTCAGCTGCGGATTAACCGCCACTTCAAATTCACGCCCCTGCTCAGCAAATTCCCAGCGATAAGGCGACAGGCCCGGCCCTTTCCGCCAGCCAATACAGCAATGCTGGATCAGTTCATGCGGATGCTGCGGCGTGCCCTGGCGGGCCAGGTAAGCAGGTGATGCCACCGCCACCTGGCGCTGAGCGCGGGATACCGGTACCGCAATCATATCCTGCGCGATCACCTCACCCAGCCGGACACCCGCGTCGTAGCCCTGTTCGACAATATCAAACTCCTCATCCGTGACGGTGATATCCAGCTCAATCTGCGGATAAGCGCGGATAAAGCTCGCCAGCAGTTCACCACTCAGCATTCGCTCAGCAATGGATGAGATCGCCAGCCGTAACTGTCCACGCGGAACGGCGGCCAGTTCAGCGATATCGGTGACGGCGCGGTTCAGTTGATTGATCGCCGGTGCCACCTCGTTATAGAGCCGTTGCCCCGCTTCGGTGAGCTGAACGCTGCGGGTCGTCCGCTGCATCAGCGTCAGGTTCAGCCGGTCTTCCAGCCGCCGTAGCGTCTGGCTGATAGCCGGACGGGTAACACCCAGTTGCTCAGCCGCCAGACGAAAATTACGCGTCTGCGCCACAATGACAAACACTTCCAGCGCATTTTTATCGGTCATCATTGGTTAGTTGTAGTTACCAGTTCATGAAGCAGCAGGTGGATTATCTTTATAGCCTAACCGTCGTAGCATCTCCAGCTACACCACAACAGGAGAAACAATATGACGAAGAAAGTGATTTTAATTACCGGTGCATCAAGCGGCATTGGTGCGGGTATCGCCCGTGAACTGGCGAAAACCGGGGCGACACTGCTGCTGGGTGCCCGACGCGAAGAGCGGCTTCACGCGCTGGCTGACGCGTTGCGATTCGACGGGGCTGAAGTGGTGGTTAAAGCGCTGGATGTGACGCAGCGTGAGCAGGTGGATCAGTTTGTTGAGTTCGCTCTGGAACAGTGGGGTCGGGTCGATGTGATGATCAACAACGCGGGCATTATGCCGCTGTCACCGATGGCTTCGTTGCGGGTAGAGGAGTGGGATCGGATGATTGATGTCAACATCAGAGGCGTGCTGTATGGCATTGCCGCTGTGCTGCCGCCGATGCTGGCCCGCCACTCCGGACACATCATCAACATCGCCTCAATTGGGGCGCTGGCGGTTTCACCGACTGCGGCGGTTTATTGTGCCACTAAGTATGCGGTGCGGGCGATATCCGACGGGTTACGTCAGGAGAACAGCCAGCTTCGCGTGACCTGTGTGCATCCGGGCGTGGTTGAAAGTGAACTGGCTGACACCATCACTGACCCGACCGCCGCGCAGGCAATGGCCGACTATCGGGCGATAGCCCTGCAACCCGAGGCGATTGGGCGCGCGGTACGTTATGCCATTGAGCAGCCGGATGAGGTAGACGTGAATGAAATCGTGGTGCGGCCGACCCGCACGGTGCAGTGATCGCTGGCCCGATGCCGGCTGGCATCGGGCCGCTGTGGCGGTAGATCAGTAAAAGCTCCTGCGGGACCGCTGAACGGTAATGGCGATAGCGCCCAGCGCCACCACCATCAGGAATAGCCCCAATCCGATCATCGCGTTAAAACCGTAGCTTTTGAACAGCAGCAGACCGGCAATACAGCCAATAAGAAACGAAAACACCGTGGTCAGATGGGTATGCAGCACCTTCTGGAAAAAACGCCGTTCGCCACTTTCGTCATGCGACACATGCGAGGAGAGCCACGACCCAAGCGCAATACCGGCATCGGTTAATGTGCCGGTGATATGCGTCGATCGGACACGACCATTTGAGAGCTGGGTCGAAGTGGCATTATGAATCCCCATCAGGAAGCCCAGCAAAACCAGCACTTCACCGTTGAAGCGTGGCGTAAAAAACATCGTCTCAAAGATAGAGGCTGCGGTCAGCGCGACCCCTTCGGCCAGAATGATCAGACAAAAAATAGTGCGCAGCTTATGCTTCTGGCCGACGATGACCGCCAGGCGGGCAACGGTACAACCCATCACAAAGGCGGTGATCAGCGCCAGTAAAAACAGCAGCGTATGCAGATCGCTGGTGGTGACTTCAGTAGATATCTGCGAAGTGTTACCGGTCATGTGCGACGGGAAAAACCCGAAGGCACCCAGCGCCATCGCGTTAAGGATGCCAGCGGTGGTGGCGAGTACCAGCGCCAGCAGGCGATCTTCGGTATGCGATCTTACTTTCTTCTTTTTTATCAGCACAGGTTTCCCCACATCAGGTTAAGGCAGAACGGTGTTTACCGTCTCAAGCATACAGCCTGATGAGAAATAATCCTGTCAGAAGCAGATTACTCCGATGAATTAAGCTATTAATTTTGCTGATTTTTATAAAGCTGCTTCAGTTTACTTTTATAAGTGTCAACAACGTTATTATTCACCATGACAAAGGGAGGTTTAGCGCCACCCTTTATCAGACCGCCGCCCGTTAATCGACAATAAACAACCGCGCGCCCACCGGCGTCGAAGAGCGATGCGGTTCGGCATCATCTGCCACCTGATAACTGACGCCCGGCGTCAGCACAAAGCGACGACCGTCGGCCAGTTCGGTATGCAGCTCGCCAGTGAGACACAGCAGAATGTGACCTTTGATACACCAGTGATCGGCGAGATATCCCGGTGAGTAATCCACGATCCTGACGCGAATAGCATTAAACTGCGCGGTGCGCCAGATCGCCTGGCCCTGTTCACCGGGATGAACGGTTTCATCAATCAAATCCCAATGGGTGAGTCCAAACGGCAAATTTTCAATTTTCATGGGTGCTCCGGGCAAAAGGGCAGTGAGCCTGCCGCAGTAAAGAGAAACCGCTATTTCAGCGCCTGGATGACCGCTTCTTCGGCGTGAATCAGGGTGGTATCAAATAACGGGACGCTGGCATCACTCTCATCCACCAGCAGGGTGATTTCAGTGCAACCCAGAATAATCGCCTGTGCGCCCTCCTCCACCAGCCGCTGCATAATCTGCTGAAAGCGATGGCGGGAAGCCGGATTGATAGTGCCGAGGCAGAGTTCCTGGTAGATCACCTGATGGACAAAAGCGCGGTCCTCCTCATCCGGAATGATCACCTCCAGATCACATTGCGCTTCCAGCCGCCCGCGATAAAACGCCTGTTCCATGGTGAACCGGGTCGCCAGCAAGCCTACCTTGCTGAAACCGGCCTGCCGGATACGCTGCCCGGTCGCATCCGCGATGTGTAACAGCGGCAGGGAGGTGGCCGCACTGATTTGCGCGGCCACTTTGTGCATGGTGTTGGTACAGAGCACGATAAATTCTGCCCCGGCACACTCCAGACTGCGTGCCGCCGCGGCCAGTCGTTCACCCGCCTGCTGCCATTCCCCGGCCGCCTGAAGTTGTTCAATCGGTTCAAAATCGACGCTGTACAGCACCAGCTGCGCCGAATGCAACCCGCCCAGCCGCTGTTTAACCTGCTGATTAATGATGCGATAGTAGAGCGCGGTTGACTCCCACGACATACCGCCTAACAGACCGATGACTTTCATTGCCGCTCCTGATTAATTGCCTGCTTTCCAGCATGCCAGACGGCAATCATTTTGTCGGCATCTGCTGCAGGCCCTTCAGCCCGACAGCGGTCGGAACCGCCAGGCGATCACCATCAGCACCACTACCCCGACGCTCATGATCAGCCAGGCACCGGTCAGTGATGCGCCGCTGTCACGTACCCAGCCCGCCACCAGCGGCATCACGGCGGCAATCAGATAGCCGCCGCCCTGCACCCGTGATAACAGCACGCCCGCTTCTCTGGCATTTCGGGCATGATCCAGCGTGACGATCAGCGACAGCGGAAACAGCGCACCGATGCCGCTGCCGAGTAGCAGCGTCGACAGCACCGGCATCGCGCCAGGCGTCACAATCAGACTGAGCAGGCCAGCCAGCAACAGGGCCAGCACCAGCAGCAGTAACCAGCGACGCTCGGGAAAACGGTGCTGAACCGCCGAGATCACCAGACCGGCCACCACTTCCGTCAGCGTCAGCCCGGCGAGCAGAAAGCCGCTGTTGCGGGCGCTCCAGCCCGCCTGGATATAAAATGGCGGCAGCCATGCCAGCACCAGCGTGTAAGCCCCGGTCCCGATACCAAAGAACAGCAACAGTAAACAGGTTCGCGCCGTGGGCAGCGCAACCGTAGCGGGTGCCGGATGGTTAACCGGCCCGCGTGGATTCACTGACAACCAGAGAAGTAAGGTAAAGATCGACAGCCCACCGGCAATCGCCAGCGCTGCGCGTAAACCGAGCAGCGAAAACAGCGGCTCAGCGCTGGCCGCCATCAATGCCGCACCAGCCATAATACCGGTGCTGAACAGCGCCATCAGCGTGGGTGCCGCACCAGTGTAACGCTGGCGGATCAGTGCCGGCATCAGCGCCTGGATCACGCCAATTCCGGCCCCGCCAGCCAGGGCGGTGAGGATCAGCTGCGGTGGCGAAAGTGCATAACCGCGCCAGAGCGCGGCCAGCGCCAGGCAGAGCAGTCCTGCCGCAATCCCCGGTACGGTCCCGATCCGCGCCAGCAGCCAGGGTCCCGCCAGGGCTGCGAGGCCCATCATCGCCACCGGCAGGGTGGTCAGCAGGCTGAACGCCGTCGCCGACAGACCCGCCTGCTGTTGCAACGCCGGAAACAGTGGGCCGATAATCGCCAGCATCGGGCGCAGATTCAGCCCGACAACAAAGACGATCAGTGCGAATATAGCGGGAAACAACAGGGTGTTCTTCATAGCCGGCTCCGTGCAGAGGATAGACGCTGACAGCAGCAGGCTGTCACTATTTATCTTAACGTTAAGATAAAACGGGTCCGGCAGTAAGGGGCTGAGCACAACCTGACAACATAACCACACAGTAAGCAGGTGAATCATGCAGGACCATATCGATTTTGTCGTCAGCCAGTGGGACGTCGCGATGCCAGAGCTGGATGCCTCATCGATGCGCATCATGGGCCGAATGCTGCGCCTGATGAAACATCTGGCAAAAGCCCGCAGTCAGGCGCTGGAGCCTTTCGATTTCCATGACGGTGAGTTTGATGTGCTGGCGACACTGCGCCGGGCCGGCACGCCGTACTGCCTGTCACCCACCCAGCTTTATACCTCGCTGCTGGTGACCTCCGGTGCCATGACCCATCGCCTGAAACGGCTGGAACAGCGCGGTTTGATTGCGCGGGTTGCGTCACCCGACGACAAGCGCAGTACGTTGGTGGGGCTGACGCCGCAGGGTCAGCGCTGTATTGAGCAGGCGCTGGCGGTGCATACGGCGACTCAGAATGCGGTGCTGGCTCCGCTGACGGCGGCAGAACGCGCGGCCCTGGAAGGAATGCTGAAAACTCTGCTGCTGGCATTTCCCGGTGAAACGCTGGCCGCCACGGAAAATGATTAACGCTGCAGTTCGGCGACCGTCATGGTGAACACCACCGGATGTTGATCGGCGCTGGCGTAGGCGTGTGGCATATCGGTACGCGCCACCGCTGCGCAACCTGGCTGAACAACTAACGTCTGGTCGCCGACGGTTAACGCCAGCGTACCTTCTTCAACATGCAGCAGTTCCAGCGTCCCGGCGGAATGTCCCGCCGAGCTAAACCTTTCACCGGCAAACATCTGCCAGCGCCACAGTTCAATCATGTCAGGACCGCGGGTGCCAGCCAGCAGTTGCGCACTCCCGCCCTGCTCGCCGCGCCACAAGGTGGGCATTGCACTTTTATCAATCAGCCAGGCGGCAGGCGCATGCGTGACATTGACGATATCTGCCACCGAGACGCCGAGCGCAGCGGCAATCCGGCACAAAATCGCAATGCTGGGATTGGCTTCGCCTTTCTCGATCTCCACCAGCATCCCTTTACTGACGCCCGCCCGGCGGGATAATTCATCCAGCGAGAGTTTCTGGCTTTTACGCCAGCTTTTGATGCTGTCCGAGACAGCCTGATTGACGCTGGCTACGTCAGCACCCGCATCGGTCGATATATTGACTTTTTTGGTCATCGGTCATTACTATGAAATAAATTAGTCACTGAGAGATTATCCAATGTTATCTGTTGATCCGTCAATCGACCCGGCCGTATTTGCGCTGGCACCCGGCTTTCGCGCCATGAGTATTGTGGTGGAAGCCGCGCCAGTCACCCATCCTGAGATTGCGCAACAGGCGCTGCAAAAGGCGTGCCGCCAGGTGCTGGAACAGGATGTTGAATGGGCTGACGCCCATCTCGCGGCCTGGGCGACGGTATTCAAAGCCTTTGGTGCCAAAGCGAAACGGACACCCTGCTCGGCAGACGCGCTGCGCAAGCGGGTCCTGCGGGATGGCGGGATGCCAGCGATCGATCCGGTTGTCGATCTCTATAATGCCATCAGCATTCAGTACGCGCTGCCGGTCGGCGGGGAAAATATTGCCGCCTACGTTGGTGCGCCGCGCCTGGCGATCGCGGATGGCAGCGAGTCGTTTGATACGGTTAAAGAGGGCGAAGTGGTCTTTGAATCGCCGGAGCCAGGCGAAGTGATCTGGCGCGACGGTCAGGGCGTCACCTGCCGTCGCTGGAACTGGCGTCAGGGCGTCAGAACCCGGCTGGATGCGCAGGCGCGTCAGATGTGGTTTATCCTTGAAAGCCTGCCGGAAATGCCGCTGACCGCGCTGCAACAGGCCAGTGATGATCTGGTTTCCGGCCTGCAACAGATGATGCCAGATGCGCAGATCAGCGCCAGGCTGATTGACGCAACGACCGCATAACCCAGCGCTAAACCGCTGCTCAACGCCAGGAAAACGAGGTTAACGACGCGCCGGAACTATGGCAGGATACGCGCCCTCTGTCCGGTGTAGATCTGACAGACCTCTTTGGCCGATAACAGGTGGCGGTGTTGATGAAAGCGAAACTTAAATGGATGATTCCTCTGCTGGCGGTGCTGGCACTGGCGGGCTGGTGGCTGATGCCACACTTCAGCAGCGAAGATAAAGCCTATTACGTTGCGGTGTTCTGCGGCATCGATCATCATGATCAGCAGCAGTTTATTCCACAGATGCAGCAGATCGTTGAGGGCAGTAACTCTGACTATGCGCTGCAGAAGATAACATTTAAACCGGCGCTGGCCCGTCAGGTGATTCACGACTGGCAACAGCTATCACCGGATGCGCAACGGCAGGCGGCCGCTGATCACCTCATCTGTCAGCAGCGGCTGACCCACTAAAGCGGACGGGCGGTGCCTGCCTGCACTGACTCAGGCCTGAAGGAGAGATCATGCCGCAACCTGAACGTAAAAATTATCCGCAACTCGGCGAGGTGAAAGCGCCTTATGTCCATGCGGTGAAACATGGCGATACGCTGTACGTTTCCGGCCTCACCGCCTTTGGGACGCCGGCTCAGCACAGCGGCATAGCGCAGCAGGCGGAAGCGATCTTTTCCCAACTGGAGCTGATCGCCGCGGCTGAGCAGACGTCGCTGGCTTCACTGATTAAGGTGACCATTTTCATCACCGCATTCAGCGACATTGAGGCATTACGCGAAGTCCTGTTCCGCTACTATGGCGCTCATCTGCCTGCCAGTTCGCTGGTGCAGGTCAGTGGTCTTTTCTCGGCTGATTTACGGATTGAGATTGAGGCGGTTCTCGCGCTGTGACCCTCTCATCCTGGAGAGCAACCTGTTCCGATGCAGATCGATTATAGCGGTTTCATTGTTGCCATCTTACCGATAGCGCTGTCACCGGGAGCCAGTTTTACGCTTGCCATTAACAGTGCGCTGGCCGAAGGCTGGCGCGGCGTCGCGACGATTATTCTGGGTACCGCACTGGGGATCTATTGCCACGCCCTGCTGGTTGGATTAGGCGTTTCGTCAATGCTGATGGCTTTACCCTCTCTGTTTCATATTCTGCAGATTGCCGGCACACTTTATCTGCTGTGGCTGGGCAGCCAGTTAATCATCAGCGGAGTGCGGGCCCGCCATCAGGCTGACAGCCCCGACCCGCAGCCGGTTACGCTTTCTCAGGCTTTACTGGCGAACCTGCTCAACCCTAAAGCCATTCTGCTCTACCTGACCGTAGTATCGCGCTTCACCAGCCAGACCGGCAATGTACGCGATTTTATGCTGCTGGCCTCGGTGCATATTGTGATCATGGCGGGGTGGCTCAGCGGTGCCAGCCAGCTGTTGATGACCTCAACCCGCGCCATCAGCACCTTTACCCTGCGTAGATATATCAATACCCTGGGCGGAATCGTGCTGCTGGCTATCGCCCTATCCGGTCTGATCCCCTGACGCCGCCGTACCGCGTGCCAGATAACCGATACGATAAACGTCCTGTTCACCGGCCGGACGCCCGGCTGACGCCGTGACGGTCACTCCCTGCCAGCGGCTCACATCCCAGGCGCAAAAGCCGGTTTCACTCGCCAGATCGGCCAGGCAACTGTGCGGGGCGATCGGCCAGCGGCGCAGGGCGATAAAGCGCGCCTGGTCAAGATTGTCCGGCATCCCATCCGCATTCAGCGCCAGCCAGCTTTCTATCACCGGCCAGCCAAAGTCATCCACCAGGCGCTGAAATCCCGCGCTTTGCAGGAAACGCTGCATGGCTGACGCATCCTGCCAGAAATAGAGCGGCGCATAACGATTTTCTGCCACCGCCAGTTCCTCATCATCCCGCCGGGCATAGAGAAAAGCCTTGGCGATCAGACCCGGAAACCCGTTCAGCCTCGCGCCGTTCAGCCGGATACGCTGCTCAATCGTCGTCATCGGGTAATCTGCCGGCAGCGTAAAGCGGTAATGCATCACGATCATGACGTCACCTCCGCTAACATTCTGCCGCCGCTGAAGCTCCAGTCTTCACTACTGTTGAACTGGATGATGACCATCACGTCATCGGGATCGACTCCCAGCGTGGCCTGCAATGCGGCGCAAAGCTGCTGATAAAAGCGCTGCTTCTGCTGTCGGGTGCGTGGACGACCAGCGGTAATCCGAAACAGCATGAAGGCTTCGCTGCGCCCTTTGCTCAGGTAGTGACGATCAAAAATTCGCTGGTGGGCCGGCAGCACCTCAAACAACTGAAAACAGTCGTCAACCGGCACCGCAAATTCCGCCACCAGCGTCTGATGCAGCAGCGCGGAGATCTGCTGTAAGCTGGCCTCACTGTAAGCCTGGCCGAGGGTGATACGGGTTAAGGGCATCAGTTGTTCTCCTCAAGGTAGCTCAACGCCGTCACCGCCGCGGGCCAGCCAGCGTAAAACGCCAGATGGGTAAAGCCTTCGATCAGCTCCTCCTGCGTCAGCCCATTTTTTCGCGCGAAATCAATATGCCAGGGCAACTGCGCGACCCGGCCCAGCGCGGTTAGCGTCGCCAGCGTCAGCAGGCTGCGTTCCCGTGCGGAGAGCACGCCGCGCTGCCAGATATCATCAAACAGCACCTGCTGCGTCAGTTCAGCCAGTTTCGGGGCCCGACGGGCCAGCGTTTCGCGATCCAGAATCTCTTTCATTTTTTCTCTCCAGTGCAGATGGACAGAGTGTCGCGCAGCGCTATAATCCTGAAAATCAAATTAATCAGCATCAACCATCCACTTATACAGGATGATTATGAACCGGGTTCCTGAGTCACTGGATATGGACGCGCTGCGTAGCTTTGTTACCGGCATTGAAGCGGGTAGCTTTGCCCTGGCAGCCCGGCATTTATGCCGTTCAACCTCAGCGGTCAGTGCGCAGCTCAAAAAGCTGGAGCAGCAATGCGGTACTGCACTGGTCAGGAAGCAAGGTCGGCACCTGCAACTCACCGATAGCGGTGAGCTGCTGATGAGTTACGCCAAACGTCTGCTGACGCTGAACGATGAGACGTTGCGCGCAGTCAGAGGTGACGGGCTGAAGGGTGAAATCCGTATCGGGATGCAGGAAGATTTTGGTGAGTCATTGATGCCTGAGGTACTGGGCGCGTTTAGTCGTCAGCATCCCGGCGTCACCATTACCGCGCAGGTTGACAGAAACCAGAGGCTGCTCAGCGCAATGGCCTGTCATCAACTTGATATGGCGCTGGTGTGGCAGGCCGCGCCGCACGCCAATAGCAGGCTGATCGGTGACTGTCCGCTAGCCTGGATACATCATGCTGATTTTGATCTGGCCGCGCTGTTACACCGCGGCGATCCGCTGCCGCTGGTCGCCTTTGATGCGCCCTGCCTGATGCGGTCGCGCGCCACCGCGTCGCTGGATGCTGCGGGAATACCCTGGCGTGTTGTCTTTACCAGTCACAGCCTGAGCGGCATCTGGGCAGCGCTGCAGGCTGGACTGGGCATCACGCTGCGCACCCGTGCCGGAATGCCGGAGACGCTGGTGACAGCATCACGTCATCTGCCAGCTGCCGGAGAGGTCGGCATTGCGCTGATCACCCCGGACGATACAGATGACCCGGCGCACGCCTTGCTGCAACAGTTGATCATTGAGGCCGCCTCTCCTTTTACCCAGAGATAAGCGGCCGGGTCAGGCAAACAGCCGCTGGATCAGTGACTGACAGTAGGCGGCGGTGATCTCCCGATCGTTAAACAGGATGTGATACATCACCGGTGCCACCACGCCATCAATCACCTGCGCGACGTCAAAGCCCGGCTCACCGCGCGCCAGCGCCCGGCTGTTCAGCGTCTCAAGATGCTGCACGGTATAGCCACAGCATTTCTGGCTGGCGTCGTCGCTGTAGCTGCCGATCACGTCGGCCAGCATCTGACGCCCTACTTTCGATGACATCTCCTCGACATACTGCAGTATGAAAGCCGTCAAATCGCTGACCATCTCACCGGTATCTTCCGGTTCAGCAATCGGCCGCATCCGGTCAACCGCAACGTCTGCCAGTAGCTGCGACAGGTCACCCCAGCGGCGATAAATTGTAGAAGGGGTAACCCCAGCCTGCTCAGCAATCATCGGCACGGTGATCACCGCGCGATCGGTGGTTTTAAGTAGCTGATTGACCGTTTTATGGACTTCAGCCTGGATTCGGGCGCTGCGGCCCCCCTGACGGATCATCTCCTTTGCCATCGGCTCCTCCTGGGATCGGATAGATTAATGCAAATATATTGCATTAACTGGTTGCCGGCAGTTTACCTTATCAGGCTACGGCTGTGCAGCAGGCAGCGGCTTAGCGGCCTGAAATGGCATGCGCCAGCTTCACAACGTCAGAATCTCTGAATAACCGGCTGGCGCAGTGAGCGTCTGCACCGGCGTGCATGGAACCCACATTCGTCACTATCGCCACCGCACAATCGGTTTGCTCAAACCACCAGGCGCAGGCGCTGTAGCCCAGCACATTGCCACCGTGACCGATAGCGGGCCCGTAAGCGGAGTCGGTTCTGAACAGGCTTAATCCCATCTGCGCTTCACCGGCGGCGCGCCAGCGTTGCATGTCGCGCTGACTTTGCCGATTGAGTAACGCGCCATTTTTCAGCGCCAGGATAAACGCCATCAACTCCCCGGCAGTAGAGACTATCCCGCCGGCTGCCCATTCAACCGAGAGACTGGCTGAAGAAACGTTGAGGATAGCGTTGTGCTCTGGTTGAAAACTCGCGGCGATGCCGGCATTGCGGATGAAATCTGCGTTGCATCGGTGGTAGCGCGCGGCCACCTTCTGCGGTTGAGTGGGCGAAAAGCCGTCGAGCCGGGTTGCATTAAGCGCCAGCGGCCGGAAGATCCGCTGATCCAGTTCATCCTGCAACCTGTGGCCGGTCACGCGTTCGATCAACATCCCCAGCAGGGTGAAATGGCTGTTTGAGTAATGAAAGTTTTCATCGGGCAGAAATAACGGCGGCTGGTCGCGAATATAGTCCAGTGACGCCTCAGGCTGCCAGAAGCGGTTCGCAATGAGATGCTTACCACGCGCAGCCTGAATCCACGCGGGCTGATCTTCCCAGCTCGCTATTCCGGCATAATGCGACAACAGTTGTCTGATCGTCGCGGCCTTTGCATTGGCGATACCCGACAGCGACGTCTCTTCCAGCCAGTCAGAAAGTCGATCGTCGAGCTGAATCTGTCGCTGTTCGGTGAGCTGAAGGATGATCACCGCAATAAACACTTTGGTAATGCTGCCAATGCCAAAGGCGGTATCGGGTGAATTTTCTACCCGGTTTCTGATGTCTGCATAGCCTGCGGCGTATTGCCAGATCAGGCGGTCTCCTTTTCCTATGGCGATTGAGATCGCCGGGAACGCCTCACGGGTCAGGTCGTCGAGTAAACGGCTGAGTTGATCGGTAAATGCTGTCATCGCTACGCCTTTTAATTTATTGAACAGATCTTCACAGAGCCGGTCTGGCGGCTTACAGGCAAACTGCCTTTCTGCGCGCGGCGCGCCACAGCAAACCAGCCGCTGTAAAGCGAGATCTTTTCCCGCCCGGACAATGCCCTCCGGTTTGACCCCGATCAGGTCACGACGCCCTCTTCAGGGGTAAATTCCGCGCGATTGTCCCGGATTAGCCCGGCGGAGAGGTGACCCGATTTCCTCTGCCGCTCAGGCTTCCGGAAACCACCGTTCGGTGCTTATGCTTTTCGCCCGGCGCGCTGATCGCCACTATGATTAACAGCGTGAGCGGTAAACAGACTCTTTTCAGCTGGCCAGACGGGCCATACTTCAAGGAAAACCCATGCGTATCAACGATTCTGCTCCTTCCACTGCGCGTTTTCGACTGCTGGCGTGGATGATGGTGATCAGCGCGCTGACCTGTAGCGTAACGCCTGCTCACGCCATCAGCCGCGCTTATCGCGCTCAGCTGGAGCGTAGCGGATGTACCCAGATGAGCGACGCCGCCGGTACCTGCGACATCAGAAAAACCAAAGCGCAGAATCAGGCAAACAGCGTCAATGCCCCTGCCTCCCGCCTGAAGATAGAGCAGCTGATCGGCAAATCGATTGATGTCGCTTCCGGTCAGCTGATTGCTGACGGCTGGAAAGCGAATGGAGGACGCTGGTATCACGATAATCGTGTTCTGACGCTGACCGTCGCCGATAACCTTATCACCGCGGTATCCCTGAAGAATGTCGGTCACGCCTCACTCACCCTGAGCAAAGAGTAAAGCAGAGAAGCGGATTACCCTGCCTGCACCCGATGGCTGGCGATATCCCGTCTGGGCGGATTGCCAAACAAGCGACTGTATTCGCGACTGAACTGAGAAGGACTCTCATAGCCGACGCGAAATGCAGCGCTGGCGACATCCAGATACTCATTTAACATCAGTCGCCTGGCTTCATTTAAGCGAAGCCATTTCTGATATTGCAGCGGGCTCATGCCGGAGAGCTGACGAAAATGCTGATGAAAGGTCGGTACGCTCATCTGCACCCGGCTTGCCAGCTCTTCAACGCGCAACGGTGATGGATAGTTCTGTTTCAGCCAGTCGATAGCTTTTGAAATCCGATATCCATGCCCATCCACCGCGGCAATCTGCCGCAAAATTGCGGCCTGATCGCTGAGCAACAAACGATAATGGATCTCACGCTGAATCAGCGGTGCCAGCACCGGAATGGCCTCAGGCTCGGTCAGTAACTCTGCCAGCCGACAAAATGGGGCCAGAATGGCCGCCGTCGCGCTGCCCAGCCCAACGCCCGTTCTGGCCCGCTGTGCCGGTGGCGGCGGTAAATTCCCCTGGGATATCAGTTCCGCTAACAGCCGCTGGTCGAGACGGAGCGTCATGCCGAGGCAGGGCTGGCTGCGGCTAGCCTCAGTCACTTCAGAATTAGCCGGGATATTCAGCGAGGTCACCAGAAAGGAAGCGGTGTCATAGGGATACGCACTCCCGCCGACCCACATCCTTTTCGCGCCGCTGGCAACCAGCACCAGGCTGGGCGGGACCATACAGATCACCGGCGGTGCCGGCTCATCACGACGAAAAAGGCCGACGCCTTCAATCGCGGTCGGGTAATCCCCGGTACAGGCGGTTGATGCGCCAATGATATGCCGTAATCGGGCCAGAAAATCCTGCCTGCGTGCCTGCGGATCGGTGAGCGAGGTGATTGACATTATGATGCTCCACTGCATTTTTCTTCCGCGTTATAAGACACCATCCTTGCCGCAAAAGTAAACATGCTTCATAGGATCAGGCAAAAAATAGAGACAAATGGGTTACCCCTTCACGCCACACCCGCCGCATACTGATTGCACAGAATAAAGGGCGATCGGCGTTGCCTGTGTCAGGTTAACAGGCAACGGATGCGTTACCCGGTGTGAGGTGATTTCTGCACTGCACATCACCCATATTTATTTTAATGGCAAGCAACAGGCAATTTTGTCTGCGCATCCGTTCCGGCGTCATTTTTTAATGCTGGCGCGTCACGTTATTTAACTTTGCGATCAACCTGAGTTCCGGGTTGGCCCGATCAGGATTACACCATGAAAAAAATCAGTTTAGCTTTAGCGCTCGCCATCAGTACAGTTTCATTTTCATCGCTCGCCCAGGATATGTCGCACGGCGCGGATAACTTTTATAAAAGCCGTGACGTCGCTCAGCAAAAAGTTTCATTCAATAATCAGTATCGAATGAAAATTGTCGGCAACCTGTTTACCCCGAAAAACTTTGACCCGAAGCGTCACTATGCCGCGATCGTGGTTGGTCATCCGATGGGGGCGGTGAAAGAACAAAGCTCCAGCCTCTATGCACAGAAACTGGCTGAACAGGGTTTTGTCACGCTGGCTATCGATCAGTCATTCTGGGGCGAGAGTGAAGGTGAACCGCGTAATGCGGTCGCGCCGGATATTTATGCCGAAGCATTCAGCGCAGCCGTCGACTTCCTCGGTACCCGACCCTTTGTCGATCGTGAACGCATCGGTGCGTTAGGTATCTGTGGCAGCGGCAGCTTCGTTATCAGCGCAGGGAAAATCGATCCGCGCATGAAAGCGATCGCCACGGTCAGCATGTATGACATGGGTGCCGCCAACCGCGACGCGCTGAATCATTCGCTTTCCGTCGCTCAGCGTAAACAGATAATTGCCCAGGCGGCACAGCAGCGCTACGCCGAGTTCAACGGTGCCGAGCCCGCCGTGGCAGGCGGCACCGATCTGAAACTGACCGCCGATACGCATCCGATTCAGCGTGAATTTTATGATTTTTATCGCACACCACGCGGTGAGTTTACGCCGGCAGGCGCCTCCGACCAGCGCACCACTAAGCCAACCGTTACCAGCAACGTGAAATTCATGAACTTCTATCCGTTCAACGATATAGAAACCATCTCTCCGCGTCCGATGCTGTTTATCTCCGGCGATCAGGCGCATTCAAAAGAGTTTAGCGAGGCGGCGTATAAACAAGCGGGTCAGCCGAAAGAGCTTTACTGGGTTAAAAATGCCGGACATGTCGACCTCTACGACCGCACCGATCTGATTCCTTTTACCAAACTGGGCAGTTTCTTCCAGTCCAGCCTGAAATAAAGATGGCGATACGCCGCAGCGATAATGGCTGCGGCGTTTCACTCTGATGCATTTTACTGATCCCGGAATTATTCGGCTTTTTATTTCGAAGAAACCACGCATCAAAGGCGCTCATTCAAAGGTGAACGCTTTTTATTAATAAGCGATGGCAGTCACGCTTACATTCAGAATAAGGTCAACAAGGAGAAGGCTAATGATTAAAGAGAAAGTGATTATTATTACCGGTGCGTCATCCGGTATTGGTGAGGCGACAGCGAAATTGCTTGCCCGCCAAGGCGCCAGAGTGGTGCTGGGCGCCCGCCGTGAAGAGAATCTGAAGCGTATTACTGACGAAATCGTTGAGCAAGGTGGACAGGCCGTTTATCAGGTGCTGGACGTCACTCGCCAGGAAGAAAACGATCGCATCGTTAAACTGGCGCTGGAGACCTTTGGGCAAGTCGACGTGATCTTCCTTAACGCCGGGTTGATGCCCCTCTCTCCGCTCTCGGCGATGAAAACTGACGACTGGCATCAGATGATCGATGTGAATGTTAAAGGGGTGCTGAACGGCGTGGCGGCGGTGCTGCCACACTTTACGGCGCAGAAATCGGGACAGGTCATCGCGACCTCTTCCGTGGCCGGCCTGAAAGCTTATCCCGGCGGGGCGGTCTATGGTGGCACCAAATGGTTCGTGCGCGATTTTATGGAAGTGCTTAGGATGGAATCTGCGCTGGAAAAAACCCACATCCGCACCACGACGCTCTATCCTGCTGCGATCAACACTGAGTTGCTGTCGACCATCAGTGAAAAAGAGACGCGCGATCAGATGCAGGGACTGTATGACACCTATGGCATCCCACCGGAAAGAATTGCCAGCGTGGTCGCGTTTGCCATCGATCAGCCGGAAGACACCACCGTTAACGAGTTCACCATTGGCCCGGCAAACCAGCCCTGGTAACCGGCTCATGCGTAGCGTCACCTGCCGTCTCGCGGCAGCGGCCTCTGTCGCTGAACAGCGGTTAAGCCAGGTTCAGCGGCGGATTTCGGTTCCTAAAGGGAGTCAGAGATGCGATTACCCCTCAGATTAGTGACGCTCGGTTTGCTGAGTTTCGCGACATCCGGATTCGTCCAGCCTAAGGCGGGAACCGCGACAGCGGCACCGGAAGAGAAAATGATAACAATGCGTATTGATCAACAACCGTTCACGCTTGTTCCGGCCGATAATGCGGCATCACGCGCGTTGATGAAACAGCTGCCGCTTAGCGTGGAAATGCATGAGCTGAACGGGAATGAAAAGTTCACCGATCTCACCTTTTCGTTACCGGTCGGCCCGGTTGTTACGGGCGAGATCAACGCCGGGGATGTCATGCTGTATGGCACCCATACCCTGGTGTTATTTTATCGATCTTTTCAGACCTCTTATCGCTACACGCGGATTGGCCGGATAGCCCATCCCGAAACGCTGGAGCAGCATGCGGGGATGAAAGCGGCGAAAATTAGCGTGACGTTGTCACCCTAAACCACAGCGCGTTTCCCCTGACATAAGCGCCGGAGCCGGGTCCGGCGCTTATCCGTTATTTCTGTTCCACTGAATCGAGCGCCGCCTCAAGACGATCGGCCCAGCCGCGCGCGCCCTGCTGCCTGAAAACCGGCACCAGCTCTCGCAGTTGATCCCTGCTCAGTCCGACATTCAGGCTGATGCCGAGGTGCGCTTTTAGCTGTGGTTCCACCCCTTCCAGGGCGGCCAGCGTGCCGACCGTTGCCAGTTCGCGATTTTTCCAGCTCAGGTTATCGCGCTCAAAAATATCCCCGAACAGGTGTGACTGTAGGTAATCGTTCATCACCGGCGCGAAGTCAAACAGGGGTCCGGCTACCGGGCTGCCAACCAGCGCTGTCTGGTTGCGTTTACCGGCGGCAGGCATCGCCTCCGGCGTCGGAATCGGTCCTGGCTCACGACCTGGCGCATCCTGTTTGCCCTGTTGTCGCCGGGCTTCTGTGACTTTCATCAGTTCACCCAGCGCATTAAGACTGCGCGGAAAACCGGCATAGGCATAAAGCTGCACCAGCACCTCACGGCAGTCACTCAGGGTCAGCCCCTCATCCAGAGCGCGATTCAGCGCCGCGTTCAGTCCGGTCAGATCGCCTGTGGCAGCCCAGGCGGCGAGGGTCGCGATATTCTTCTGTTGCAGGGAGAGTGGCTCGGTCTGTTTCTGCATCTGTACCTCAATTTTTTTCCGTTCAGCCTCCGGGCTGGCTTCCGCCGCACCCAGCGACGGGGCCAGAGCCATGCAGAGTATCAGTGCGGTATTCATCTGTTTAATCATCATGTTGCCTCTTACGATTTGCCTGCTGCGCCATACTGCTCATCGCTGACCTTCTCCAGCCAGTTCACTACCCTGCCATCCAGCGCTTCCGCGATGGCGATATGAGACAGGCCTTGATGCGGAGTGGCTCCGTGCCAGTGTTTGACGCCAGCCGGAATCCAGACGATATCGCCCGGCCGGATTTCGTGCACCGGCTCTCCCCATGCCTGCACCCGCCCCGCGCCAGCGGTCACAATCAGCGTCTGACCCAGAGGATGGGTATGCCATGCGGTGCGGGCAGCTGGCTCAAAGGTCACGGTAGCTCCACTGACCCGCGCAGGTGCGGTTGCCTGGAAAGGCGCATCAATTCGCACTGCGCCGGTGAAGGTATTAGCGGGTCCCTTAACCGAGGGTTTATCGCCGCTGTGGGACAGCGTTAACGATGCTTCCTTTTCCTGAGCGGAAACGGCTGAGATGGAGAGCGCAAGTGCAAGCGCCATGACGGTGAGTTTCTTCATACGGCTCCTTACTGACCGGGGTTAAACCATTCAGAACGGTTGTCGCGTGCTCAGACGTTCTCTTGCGATGAGGTGACGCAGCGGCACGGTTTGGGTTAGCGCGCTGAGATCACGGCCCGGCGGCGGACCCACTGCCGGACCGGTTCGTCAGCGCTACGCAGGCTGCTGCAGGCCCTGCACAGCCAGGCCACGGCGAGCGGCCAGCACGGCAAACAGCGCAGAGAACAGCAGGATCACCACGCCAAAGGCAAACGGGCTCCACCAGCCAGCCGCGTCGAAGAGCTGACCACCGAGGCTGGCACCCAGCGTGATCGCCAGCTGGATCACTGCCACCATTAATCCGCCGCCCGCTTCAGCCTCTTCCGGCAGCGCGCGGCTGAGCCACAATCCCCAGGCGACGGGCGCTGGCGTGGCAATTAATCCCCACAGCGTTAACAGCAGGCCCGTTCCCCACAGGGAGTGCCCCTCCACGATCAGCAGACCGCCAATCAGCGCCATCGCCAGCGGGATCACCACCAGCCAGATAAACAGGCGGTGCGCCAGCAGGCGCCCGATAAACCAGGTTCCCACCAGACCGGCGGCACCCAGCAGCAGCAATATCAATGAGAGCGCATCCACGCTGGCACCGGTTACCGACTCCATAAAGGGGCGCAGATAGGTAAAGATGCTGAACTGCCCCATGAACAGAAACATAATGCCGGTCATTCCCAATGCGACATGCGGATGTCGCAGTAACCGCAGTGGGGATGCCGTAACCTTTGTCGTGGCACCTGATAGAGAAGGAATGCTGCGCCATTGCCAGATAAAAGCGACCAGCGCCAGCGGCACCACCATAAAAAAGACACCACGCCAGCCAATATACTGCCCGAGAAAACTGCCAAGCGGTGCCGCAACCGTGGCCGCCAGCGCGTTACCGCCGTTGATCAGCGCCAGCCCTTTAGCCACCGAGTGGCGTGGAACCAGCCGCATCACCGTAGCGGTGGACATCGACCAGAATCCTCCAATAGCAACGCCCAGCAGCGCGCGCCCCAGCATAAACATGAGGCCATTTACAGCGAAGGTCACCACCAGACCAGAGAGCGCCAGTAACAGCGTAAAGGTTACCAGCACCTTTTTACGGTCGCGCTGACCGGTTAACGGGGTATTAAGCAGGCTGGTGAGCACGGCAAAAAAGCCGCTGATCGAGATCGCCTGGCCTGCCTGTCCCTGACTGATGCTGAGATCGCTGGCAATGGGCGTCAGCAAGCTGACCGGCATAAATTCTGAGGCGATGAGTACCACCACGCCCAGCGCCATCGAAAAAATGGCACCCCAGGCAGCACGGTGAGGTTGCGCGGCAGCAGCCGCGTGAAGGTTAACTGAAGACATGTTCATTCCTGCTATGCAAAGACGTCAGCGATTTTATCCCGGAAGGAATGTTTTGATTAATAGCGGTAAACGGGATGCAATTGTGAGATAAATTCATCAATAGGTAGCCGACCGGGCTACGGCACGCAGAACGGCAGCCCATTAATCGCTGAAAAGAGTGCCATCTGCCTTGATCACGCGTCCGCCTGATACCCGCTGGCCTTCAGCGCTTTTGGTTAAATACCGTAACGGCGACAGGGAATGCGCTAAATAAGGTAAAACGGCGGGTTTGTTATGCTGGCAAAAATGAGCGGAATCATTAATCGTATAAGGCGCAATGCCCTGATGAAAGGATTTCTCAAATCATTCTGACCGCCGCCGAACAGCTGCGACTGACCGGAATCAACACGCTCAGTGCGGCCGGTTTAACGGAGCGATCCAGCCCCGTTTAAATAGCAGGGTGATGGCAGCTGGCACTCAGATCCGATAATCTGCAACGACTTGTGAATAGTCGTCACAAATAAAGACAGGATCTTATGAACGATATTCAGGCGTTTATCGCGGTAGCGCGCGAAAAAAGTTTTACTAAAGCCGCCGCAGGGCTCGGCGTCAGCCCTTCTGCGTTAAGTCACACCATCCGTAATCTTGAACAACGGATCGGGGTCCGGCTACTGGCGCGGACTACCCGCAATGTCGCCCCCACCGAAGCCGGTGAAAGATTGCTGAACGCGGTCGCGCCGTTATTTGAACAAATCAATGATGAAATTGAGCGCATCGGCGAATTACGCGATACCCCGGTGGGGAATATTCGTATTACCTGTTCAGATGATGCCGCCGAAGGTTTATTACGGCCAATGCTCCCGGCATTCCTGGAGAAGTATCCGGATATCAACGTTGAAATCTGTATTGACTACGGTTTTACCAACATCGTGTCTGAGCGATTTGATGCGGGCATCAGGCTGGGCGAATCGATCAGTAAGGATATGATCGCGGTGCGCATGGGCCCGGACTGGCGTCTGTCGGTAGTCGGTACGCCCGCTTACTTTAACACCCATCCCGTACCGGTTATCCCGCAGGATCTGGCTCATCACCGTTGCATCAATATTCGTCACTCCCCGGTCGGCAGTATTTATGCCTGGGAGTTTGAGAAAGCGGGAAGGAAACTGAATATTCGGGTAAACGGACCGCTGATCTCCAACAGCATTGTCCATGTTCTGAATGGCGCACTGGACGGCATCGGCCTGGCTTATGTACCGGAATCAATGGCTAAGCCGCATATTGAACAAGGAAATCTGGTGGAGGTGCTGGCTGACTGGAGCCCGACATTTGAAGGGTTCCACCTCTATTATCCCAACCGCCGTCATACCTCTTCTGCTTTTGTTGCCTTTGTTGACGCTGTTCGATACCGCGGCAAAGCGTGACGGGATAAGGATGGCAGCATCAGACGAGCGCGGCAGGGAGATCATGACCCACGCCGCCCTCTCAATTACGAAATCCCTCATCAGTGATAAATAAAAAAAAGCCCGTCTTGACGGGCTGAACGCGAAGCGTTGCGTAAAAATCACACCACGATATCCTTCCACCACAGAAGACGTGAGTTTTACTGGATCGCTCTCCGTTAGATAACGGCATAACCTGTAACTCACGAGATCAATGGGTTAAATTACTGCCGGCCAAATAGCATACGAATAGCACGGTAATAGATCCTTTCCTCTTCCATGCTTTCACAAAGCTCAAGACGTTTGACTAATTTACAGCAAATAGTTTTACGGTTAATGACCTTATCCGAGCGCATTAATTCACAGACAATAGAGCCGATAATCAGTGACCGTACGACGTTTTCGTCACTGAGATTCATTTTCTCTAAAAATTGAGATAGCAGCTCACTATTATTATCTCGCATAGTTACCTCAACACGATTAAATAATCGCCACTGCTTTCCAGCCATGCAAAAAAGCAAAACACAACCCCGTTTTTTGCATGCGCTATTACTCAGCTAATCAGGCAGAAAATTGAATTAAGCGACCAGCGGTTACTCATCCGACCTTTACTCTCACCCGGCCGCTTTTTCTGAAGGTGGCCTGCGGCTTATTTTTCCACCCAGCCGTCCCGCTTCAACAGCCCGCTCTGGATTATTTTTGAAGTTTCCCCCACTGATCTGTCCGCCTTTACGTCCCGCTTCACGCGCCCGCTCTGGATTTTCCGCAAAGTTGCCCGAACCACCACGCCGCCGTTGTTGCATAGCCTCACCTCATCTCTATTTACCAATAAAAAGAATTAATAAACCAATCACCCACTGGAATTAAATATTAATTCTCAATCGGATATTATCAAGATAAATATTTAATGCCAAAACAAAGCCCAGCGGCATATTTTAATAGTTTTTAATATTACAAAAAAATAAACCCATCATCAAAATCAATGACTTGAAAAATTTATTTATACAAGGAGTCGACTGGCTGTATAAATTTGCAAAATGTGCGATATGTGATCTTAATCACATTTATCGATAAAGTCATTCTATGGCTTCGCTTATAAAAAATCCATTCTCAACTGGTTGAATTTTATTCCATCAACCCGATCGTTAGTAAATTGTTAATCAGGATTAATTGCTATAGACGCTATTTCGAAAATATCCACCGCTGCGGGTTCCTTTGATTTAAATCGTTATTAACGGACCGGCACAATCCGTCCAGTGTAAATCAGGGAAACGAGAGCCAGGGCATGAAGGCTCAGGGAGATAGCCTGGTGACTTCAATTATCTCTGGCACTGATTGCTTTCAACAAGCGGTAGTCACTCTTTTATCGATTCTCGCCCGTTAAGCGAACAAATCAGCGTGCGGCCAGGTTCATGGTGCAGGGTTCAGCAGAGCGACGGGAAAAAAGATGGCTGATTTCCCGGTCACAGCCCGATTCTAAACTTTTTTTCAGGCAGTCAGGTTTAACGCCGCCGTTGTTGGTCTGGAGAAGATGTTTTGCGGTTAATCAGAGGCGATGTCTGCCTGGCCTGAGGATCGCAGGATGCAAAAAGTCAGCACGGTAAGCCGCCGCTACGCCATGCCGGGGTTTGCAGGGTGATGATGACGCGCACCGTCAGTCAGAGCTGCCTGAGCATCGCAGCTAGCTTTTCGAGTACGTAATCCGCCGCGCCTTCAAATCCACTGTTCTGGGCGACCACCTGTAAACCTTCCAGCATCAGGGTGATCTCTTTTGCCTGCGCCTCCGGCTGGCTGGCACCTGCACGGGCACACAGCGCCACCAGCCGATGAAATTGCCGCTGCTTATGCGCAAAAATAGCCTCTCTGACCTCGGGATACTGGCCGGTGGTTTCAGCCAGCGTATTGGTAAACGGGCAGCCTCGCTTTAGCGATCCGCTGAGATTGCCGACAATAAACTGACCAAATCCCAGAATCTGCGCTGCCGGATCGCCAGGAGTCTGCGCTTCAAGCCGATCAAAAACCTGACTGTAGTCCTCTATCAATAATTCGATCCACGCCAGCACCAGGGATTCTTTGGAGGAAAAATGACGATACAGCGTCATCTTGGTGGATTCGGCTCTCTCTGCAATGGCATCTACCGTCACACGGTTGATACCGTCCTGATAAAAAAGCGTTTCAGCCGCCTGAAGAATGCGTTCTCGCGGCGGCAGTCGCGGCTGAGTCTCTCTCGGCATAAATCCCCCTTGCAGCGATACTGGCTAGTATAATACGATACCAATCGGTATCATTTGATACTAACCAGTATACACGCGTGCCTGCTGCTGGTCTTGCCTGACTAACCGGAATCCTATGAAAATTTCAGAATATATCGCCTGTGATGCCACTGATCTCGCCCGATTGATTGCCCAGGGCGAGATAACTGCCGCAGAAGTTAAAGAGGTCGCAGTAAACGCGATCAACAAGGTTAACGGCAGGATCAATGCCGTCATTGAAGTCTGGCAACAGGAAGAGAGCCAGCCGCAAGGGCCATTTCAGGGTGTCCCGATGCTGGTAAAAGATCTGGGCATTGCTGTCAAAGGACAACGCAACGAACTGGGTAGCCGGCTGGCGGCAGGCTACCTCTCCCCTCACGATTCCCATCTCGCACAGCGAATGCGGCGCGCCGGTCTGATGTTACTCGGCCGCACCACGACGCCTGAACTCGCTACCAGCACCACGACCGAATCGCAATTTCACGGCGCTACCGCGAATCCGTGGAATCCCGCCTTCAGTGCTGGCGGCTCAAGCGGCGGTTCGGCGGCAGCCGTTGCTGCCGGTATGGTGCCGGCCGCGCACGCAACGGACGGCGGAGGATCGATTCGCGTACCGGCGTCAGCGAATGGACTGTTCGGCTTAAAGCCCAGCCGCGGGCGCATCAGCATGGGACCGGACGTGGATGAAGTCTGGTCCGGGCTGGCGGTGCAGGGTTTTATCAGCCGGACGGTGCGCGATAATGCAGCGCTGCTGGATGCGGTACAGGGCAACCAGGCGGGCGATCCCTTTATTATCGCCTCTGCTGCGCCGAGTCTGCGCGCCTGTGTCGGGCAGGACCCCAACCCGCTAAGAATCGGGGTGATGGCACATCCGCTTAATGGCGCACGCAGTGAGCCGCAGGTGGTTGAGGCGCTGCAACAGACTGTCGGGCAGCTGATTTCGCTGGGCCATCAGGTTGAAGAGGTGTCGCTGGAGATCGGCAGCTGGGACGCATTCGTTGAGATGAACGCGCGATTCTGGGCAGCCAATACCGCGGCATGGATCGATGCGCTGGCCTCAGCGATGAACAGACCGGTAAATGACGATACGCTGGAGCCGACAAATCTGGCGCTGTGGCGACTGGGTCATGAACTTACCGCCACCGATATGATCACCGCAATGCAGATGCGTAACAGCGTCACGCAGAAAATGGCGCAGTTTTATCAGCAATACGATCTGTTACTGACGCCGGTTTTGCCAGCCTCTCCCGCTCTGCTGGGGGAATATCATCGTCACCAGCAACAGCTGGATGGACGCGGCTGGATGCATCACGTCTTCGATCAGTCGCCCTTTACCGCGCTGGCTAATGTCTGCGGCACGCCAGCCATGTCGGTGCCATTGGGTTTCAATCCGGTGAATAACCTGCCGATGGGGATGCAATTTTTGGCCGGTTTCAATCAGGAAGGGCTGTTGTTCAGTCTTGCTGGTCAGCTGGAGCGCGCATTTCCGTGGCATCAGCGAAAGCCGGCAATCCGGGCCGGTGATTGATGCCCGCTGCGCTCAACAGAGGATCGCTTTGGCGGTAAAGCAGAGGCGTATCGGCGCACTAAAATGCCCCAGCAGAAGCAGAGTGATCCCTGCTTCTGCTGGTTATAACGGCAATTAGTGAGATAACGTTTTTGCGGCGTCTTCGATAATGGCGGCAATCTTTTTCGGTTGTGAAGCATAAATAGCGTGGTTACCTTTCAATTCGGTCACCTTGCTGTTGGCACGCTTCGCCATAAAGCGTTCCAGTTCAGGATTGATTGCCCGATCCTCAGTGGCAACGACCGCCCAGCTTGGTTTGGTTTTCCATGCCGGTGCGCCAGCCGCCGCACTGAATGCCGCTACCGCAGGCATCACCTGAGAGCGCGCCAGCAGGTCCGTTTCTTTTACCGGTAAATCGGCGGCAAAATCAGCGTGGAAAGAGGCGGGTTGCAGATAGAGGAAATGATCGTCCGTTTCGGCGATAGAGTGCGCAGCGGGCGGATATTTTTTTGCCAGGCTCAGCAATGAATCGCCTGCATCGGGCTCCATCGCCGCAATGTAGACCAGTCCCGCGACAGAAGGATCGTTACCCGCATCGCTGATGATCATCCCACCGTAACTGTGTCCCACCAGCAGTGTTTTACCGGTCTGCATTTTCAGTACGCGTCGGGTCGCGGCGACGTCATCCGCCAGTGAGGTCTGCGGCTCCTGCACGATAGAGACGTTATAGCCCGCTTTACCCAGCATTCTGGCAATCGGATTCCAGCCAGATCCATCAACAAACGCACCGTGTACCAGCACAATATTTTTTACCGGTTCCGCTACTGAGGTAGCAGCATAGAGAGACATAACCAGACCTAACGCGATAGAGACCATTGATTTATTAAACATTTTATTCACCTTATCCGTTCCAGATTTGTTTTCAGGGCGCGACCTCTCCAGGCCGTGACGGTTTCGTCTTATCGGCCTTATGATCATCAACCCGTTTTTAACGTTGTGTGTTCGCACGGCGCGCCTGACCCGATACGGCGTTGGTTGGCGTCAGCGTGCCTTTCAGGAAAGCCCGATCAGAGCGGATCTTTCGCCCAGACCGCCTGAGCATTGGTAAATTCGCGCAGACCGAAATAGGAGAGTTCCCGACCGTAGCCGCTCTTTTTCACCCCACCAACAGGAATGCGGGCGTTGGTTGCGGAGAAGCCATTAATAAACACTCCGCCGGTTTCCATACGGCGAGCCAGCCGTTGTCCTCGCGTGATGTCGCCGGTCCAGAGATTGCCACCCAGCCCATAATCACTGTTGTTCGCCAGTTCAATGGCATGTTCAGCATTTTTCGCCACCGAGATGGCCGCAACAGGCCCAAAGGTTTCCTCATCAAAGGCCGCCATACCCGGCACCACATCAGCCAGCACCGTCGGAGCATAAAAGTTGCCGCTCCCTTCCAGTTTTCTGCCACCCAGCAGCAGCGTGGCGCCAGCGGCCAGGGTGCGTTCGACCTGATCATGCAGTTCATCACGCAGATCTTTTCTGGCCATCGGTCCTACCTGGGTCTGCGGGTCCCGCGGATCGCCCACTTTCAGCTCACTGACCGCCCTGACGAACTTGCGGGTAAACTCATCAGCAATCGGTGCTTCCAGAATGAACCGCTTCGCAGCCAGACAGACCTGCCCGGCATTCTGGAAACGTGCCTCAACCGCCGCCTTCACCGCCCGATCGATGTTGGCATCGGCCAGTACGATAAATGCATCCGAACCGCCCAGCTCAAGCAGGCTTTTTTTCAGCGCCCGACCCGCAATAGCCGCAACCGCAGAACCGGCCCGCAGACTGCCGGTTAAGGTCACCGCTGCAACACGATCATCTTCAATGACCCGTGCAACCGTTTCGTTGTCGGCAACCAGATTGGTGAACAGCCCTGCCGGGAAGCCTGCGCTTTCATAAACCTCCTGCAGCGCATAAGCCGATCCCATGACGTTGGGCGCGTGTTTCAGGATGAAGCCATTACCGGAGAGCATAATCGGACCCGATGCGCGGATAACCTGCCACAGCGGAAAGTTCCACGGCATCACCGCCAGCACGGAACCGATTGGCAGCCAGGAAACATAGACCCGATCATCGTTTTCGACGGAAACCGGTTCGTCAGCCAGCAGCGCCGGGCCATTTTCCGCAATCCACTCAATGGTGACGGCGCATTTCTCTACTTCTGCACGGGCCGCGGTCAGGGTTTTCCCCATCTCTGCGGTGATGATTGCCGCCAGCGTGTCTGAACGTTCACGTAACAGCGCGGCGAGACGACGGTAAGCAGCGACACGCTCACGCATCGGTGTGGCACGCCAGATGCGGAAAGCCGCAGAGTTTTGCTCCAGCAGGCTTTCAATCTGCGCTGCCGTCTGTCCGGCGTAGCTGGTTATCAACTCGTCGGTCGCGGGATTACGGGATACTGCCAATGTGGCTGAAGATGTATCGGGTGTGGCTGATTGAGATGTCATGTTCACTGCCTCCTGAGAGATTTAATGCAGCGCGATTGTGCTGCCTTGAATCCATCTTAGGCATCTCAAATCAGCCCAGGAAGGCGTCTTGTTATCCTATTACTGCGAGTCACTGGCAACGTGTCGGGGGATATAGGTCACCAGTGAGAGGTCGGGTCTGCCTTCCGGTGTTAAGGCGACGTAGGTAAATTCGATGTGTCCGGAGGTCGGATGCATCAGCCGCTTACTGCCTTCGCTCATGCCCATCACTTCGGTGTCCTGCCACCATTCGTGAAACTCCGCTGAGTTTTCAGAGAGCTCTTTGATCAGCGCATCAAACGGGGCTTTATTTTGTGCGTGGGCTCTTGAGGCGCGAAAAACGGAAATCATGCCGCGCGACATCTGTTCCCAGTCAAGGATCAGCGTCCGGTAGGGCTGATAGAGAAAAAGCAGCCGCAGCGTATTACGTTCGTGCGGCTTCAGCGAACCATAATCGATAAACAGATCGGCAATCGCATCATTCCAGGCGAGGATATCGAGTCGGGTATTGCGAACGTAGGCCGGTATCGGATCGATGGCTCTGACCAGCCTTTCAAGCCCTTCACTGACGCCGGTATCAGCCTGTCGCGCCACCGGTTCTTCGCGGGGCGAAAGCGCAAAAAGATGGGATGATTCGATGCGGTTGAGTTTTAAGACTTTGGCAATCCGCTGCAGCGCATCGGCAGAAGGCTTGATTTCTCTCCCCTGTTCGAGCCAGGTATACCAGCTGACGCTGACCCCGGCCAGAATAGCGACCTCTTCCCGGCGCAGGCCTGGCGTGCGTCGGGTCCCTTTCGGCAGACCAAATGCCTGTGGGTCTAGCCTTGCCCGCCGGCTGATTAAAAATGCCCCTAATTCACGCCGCTGCTCTGGTGTGGTTTTTTTTACCATTTAGCATCCCCTCTGATTTTGTTTTTTATTCTGGTTCTGCGAACAACTGACACGCTTTGCTGTTTTTATATCAAGACGGCCTTTTTATAAAAGGCTTCGCTCATGGTTACTTACACTCTTTCGCAATCGGCCGGTTAATCCCTGTTGTTTATAGCGCAGAGATGTGGCTCGCCGTAATCTGTAGCCTGGGCCGCGCGTACATAAGAGTGCAACGGAGGTGGAATAGATGGCTGATGCGACCACAGTAATTACCGAAGTAGCCGAACTTGAACGGATTTATGGTGCGGTTGCCAGACCTTCCCTGATGAAAGTCACCGATCATATTCATCCGGCCTACCGACCCTTTATCGCGGCGGCGTCGTTTGTGGCGCTGGCGACGTCCGGTCCGGACGGGCTGGACGTGTCGCCCAGAGGCGATCCGGCGGGTTTCATCGCGATTGAAGATGACCGCACGCTGCTGCTGCCTGACCGGCGTGGCAATAACCGCATCGATAGCCTGCGCAACATTCTGCATGACAACCGGGTTGCACTGCTGTTTCTGATTCCCGGTATTGGCGAGACCTTGCGGGTCAACGGCAGCGCGCAAATCAGCACCGATCCCGCGCTGATTGAACGGTTTTCCATCAATCAGCAATCGCCAAAAACCGTGCTGCGCATTACCGTTGAAAGCGTCTTTTTCCAGTGCAGTCGCGCCATTATCCGCTCAAAATTGTGGGACCCTGCGGTGCAGATTTCGCGTCAGAGCCTGCCGAGCACCGGCACGATCCTGAGCCAGCTATCCGCCGCTGAAATCGATGGCGAAGCCTATGATCAAGCCCTGCCGGAACGATTGAAAAACACCTTGTACTAGAGGTGGCTGCCGGTCAATCGGGGCTGATGCTTAGGGTGAAGCACGGCAGATCGCCTCGGTGACTGGCGCGGCTCCGGCTCGGCAGTTGCTGCATCCTTGTATGTTTAAAGCTGAACGGGGATGGGTCTAAACTTATCCTCTGTTTTTACTGATCCTGCAGCACGATTGATATCCAGGGATTAACAAGCCCGCGGGTGAGCACATTCAGGAACCAAAAGGATTGGATATACAGCTAAAAAGATAATTTACGACTCTGGATGAATCAGACGATATGTAACACTGTTCAGTCTGAACGAATACATGGTCCGCTTCGTGCCAAAAGCGGACGGCTCAGCTTTGCAAGAGACGATCAGGTTACCGGGAACTGAGAGCAAGTTTAGCCGCGAAGCATAAAAACAAGCCTCCTGTCGCTCTGTCCATAGCTTTGACAACGCTATTTTTCTTCAGGATGGCTGAAGCAAATTGTGTGGTTAAAATGAGTGTGACTGACCACATAGTCCCGATTGCAACGTGGATGCTGACAAGAATAAACGTCCATATATAAGGAGAGTGTCCGGCAGGTATAAACTGAGGCAAAAAAGAGACATAGAAAATGCCCATTTTGGGGTTCAGCACATTCCCAAGCATTCCTCTGATAAACCAGTTTCCCTGAGCAGCAATACTGCCATTGCTGTAGCTGAAAGACTCTCGCGGGCGTAGCAGCAGTTGAAAGCCCAGCCAGCTCAGGTACGCAGCACCACAAATTTTCAGTACTGTGTAAGCCAGCTCAGAAACTGCCAGCAGAGCCCCAAGCCCGAGTGCGACAAGCGCCCCCCAGATGAAACAGCCGGTATCGATACCAAGCGCGGCCTGAAAAGCTTTTTTCCCACCTTCGGCGCAGGCAGTGCGAAGGATGAGTGCAGTATCAAGGCCAGGAGTGAGGGTAAGTAACAGTGCTGCAAGCGAGAAGGCAAGAAGTGAATCGTAGGCAGTCATTTTCTTTGTCCGAAAGAGCAGATGCTAACCATTTACTTTCTTACATTCAATACATTGCACAATTTTTTGTTATAGGAATGCAACAATCCTGCCTGATAAGACCAGACTCATTTCATTGAAAAGAAGACCACTGCATATGTTAAATATTTTTAGGGTAGCGTCCGCTTCGTGCTCAGTGCGGACGTTACGTGATGCTTATGTCCGCTTCGTGCCAGAAGCGGACCTTGCTAATTTTAATCTTCAAACAGGATCGGTATAGGCGACAGATGTAACAAATGACGATTAAACTTCCATAGAGTTTCTAAGGAGAATAAATTTCATATGCGAATTCCAGATTATCCTTCACAAGATTCTGATAAGTGGGCCCAGGTAGATGCCTGGTTTTCTGAAAAGCTCGCTCCTGAAGATGTAGATTTAAAATACGCTCTCGCCAATAACACAGAACAGGGATTGCCCACACATGATGTCTCTGCTTTACAGGGAAAAATGCTGGCGATTTTCATTCAAATGTCGCGTGCCGTCCGTGTTCTTGAAATAGGCACGCTTGGGGGGTATAGCACCTTATGGATGGCCCGGGCTCTCCCACCACATGGAAGCGTAACGACAATTGAATTCAACGAGCACCATGCAGAGGTTGCTCGCCAGAATATAAACAAAGCGGGGCTGGCTGAGCGTGTCACATTGCATAGAGGAGCGGCACTTGATGTCTTACCCACACTTAATGCTCCCTTTGACCTGATTTTTATCGATGCCGATAAAGTGAATAACCCCCACTACCTTGAATGGGCTATCAAACTGTCGAAACAAGGCACTGTTATCGTAGGAGATAACACTGTGCGCGGTGGCAGTGTAATCGACTCCAGTAGTGAAGATCCGAACGTTAAAGGTCTGCGAGAATTTATCGAAATGATTTCTGAGGATGAGCGCCTTGAAGCGACAGCAGTACAGACTGTTGGTGAAAAAGGATGGGATGGTTTCGTCATGGCTATCGTTAAAGCCCGATGATGATATTTATCATTAGGAAAAACTCACTAACCGCCAGCTTTTAGTCACAATTTCTAAATGATTATCAAAGCTGTGCTGCTCGTAATGTCTATGAGTTATATCCAAAATGTCCGCTTTTCGCTCAAAGCGGACACTGGCCTGCATATCAGTCAGCTTTGTGCCAGAAGCGGACGTTGTACACTCAAAGGAACTGTGGCCGGGCATTGAGAAATGCTTGTTATGTTTGCTTTTATCTATTGGTATAGATATCAGGCCGGGTAATAGCCCACGCGTAGTTTTTCTTATTCACCGGTTCATAGCCAAACTTTTCATAAAGCCAGGGCGCAGTTGTTGTGAATAACAAGATCCTACGAAGCTTTTCAAACACCGGGTGGCTATGAATACATTCCATAAGCCATCTTCCCAACCCGTCGCCCTGGTATTCCTCAAGTACATACACATCACAAAGATACGCGAAAGTAGCATAGTCCGTTATCAGACGTGCAAATCCTGCCTGAGAATCATTGTGATAAATGCCAAAGTTAAGGCTGTTCGCTACTGAAGCCGTGACGGTTTCCAGATCTATACCTTTTGCCCATGTAGATCTCGTCAAATACTGATGCACAGCCTGTATGTTCAACTTTGCATTGTCTGTACTGATCAGAAAATCATTCATACGCCATTCGTGTATCGCTGAAATGCTCACTTTCACACCTGTCCAGATGTTGTAGGGAGACTTAACCTTATCATTATCTATGAGAAATTATCCGAACTGAATCGAGCTGACTTCCAAAGAGTGAACCGTTAGCGCTAATGCACAATGTCCGCTTTTCGCTCATAGCGGACGTTCAACACCCCAACCACTTCACGTCTTTGAAACACCCTCTCAGGTTGACATCAAACACAACTGCTCACTCGTTTTTTCGCAGCCTGCGACAGCTCCGCCCTGTTTGCTGCCGTTAGGCGTTAATCCCTGGCTGAAAGCGCGCGGCGTGGTGTCAGGCGAAACGCCTGTCTGACATCCCGTACCTTCTCGCCACGGCCTACCGCCAGCGCAAACAGTACCCCGCCGACGATGGAGAACAGCCCCATCACGCCCCAGGCCAGCGTCATGTCGCTGCCGCCGCCCAGATGTTTAAGATATCCGGCGACCAGCGGCCCGCCAAACTGGCCGATAAAATTACTGCATCCTCCGACAAACGCCACCGCAGGCACCGCTTTGCGGGTAGGCAGGATTTCCGTCAGCCGCACGTAAACCAGCGGCACCAGCATCTTCATGGTCAGTCCGACAAACATGAACAGCGCAATCTGCAACCAGTAGTAAGAGAGCGGAACAAACGCCGCGGCTGATAAGGCGATACCACACAATACGGTTGGGATGGCGGCGTGCAGTCGCCGTTCCTGGTTATAGCGGTCTGAACGGCGGGTGATATACCAGATGCCAACCATGGTCATCAGGAACGGCAGGCCACTGATTAAGCCGACCATAAATTCACTCAGCGTGCCGTAACCTTTCAGGGCCGTGGGCAGCCAGAGCGTAAAGCCGTACGCCAGCATACTGTGCAGCGAATAGCCAATCAGCATCAGCCAGAGCGCCGGTATTTTCAGGATGGTCCACCAGGGATCAGATTTCTCCTGCACATAATCTGACTGCTCCGCCGCCAGCGTTTTCTGCAATTGATCCCGATCTTCACTGCTGAGCCAGCGTGCGGCCCGGATACTTTTAGGCACCAGATAAAACCAGATGAGGCAGAACAGCCAGGCGGGCACGCCTTCAATAATCATCATTACGCGCCAGTTATGGTGTGCCAGGATCCAGCCGGAAATCGGACCGGCCAGAAAGGCGCCCGCGCCCAGACTAAGGTTCCAGATACCAAAAGCACGTCCACGTTCCCGCTTGATAAACCACTGAGCCAGGAACATCGCCGTTGCTGCCTGAATAGGGCCTTCCGTCACGCCCAGCAAAAAGCGAATCGCCACCAGTTCACTGAAGTTACGCGTCAGCCCGGTCAGCATGGCACAGGCACCAAAAAGGAACAGGCTGATACCGATGACGCGTCGCGAGCCAAAGCGCAGCGCCAGCCAGCCGGCAGTAAACTGCGTCGCCACATAGCCCCACGCAAAAGCACCGCCCAGCCAGCCCGCTTCAACGGCGCTCAGCCCCATTTCAGCGGTAATATGCGGCAGCGCCATGCCGATATTGACACGGTCAAAAAACGATATGGTGTACATGATAAATACGGCGGGTAATATTATTGTCCAGCGTTTCTTTCCGATAAGTGCATTATCCTTAAAAGCATTATCACTCATGTTAATGTCCTCGTCTGGAGCAGATGTAGGGGAGAGGAAAAGGTGATTTGTTATCCTTTTTAAATAACAGCAAGTTTATTTTTTGTATGATTATTTTATGGCGGGTTATGCAACCCAGGCCGGTCGATGTCGCCTGAATCGCCCGCCAGATAGTAATAAAAGCGATTTATATTCAGTTAATTATAAATAGAACGTAATTTATTCTTTTCCGTGTCGATAATTCCCGGCCGAGAATAAACAGCGCACAGCAAATACTCGTCACGATCGCAGCAAGATAATGTTTGTTCTGGTAAAGAAAGCGATTCAGGAGAATGTCATACCCGCCGGAATATATCGCTTATTTACGCAACGCCCCTTTCAGAATAAAGGGGCGTATCCGGCATCACCACAGCGATATCGGGACTTATTCAGCCAGCGCCCGCATCTCTTTAATCAGATCCGATTTACCTTCAAACCCGATACCCGGCAGTTCAGGCATAATAATGTGCCCCTCTTCCACCTTCACCGAGTCCGGGAAGCCGCCGTAGGGCTGGAACAGATCCGGATAGCTTTCATTACCGCCCAGGCCAAGACCCGCAGCGATGTTCAGCGACATCTGATGACCGCCGTGTGGGATACAGCGTGAGGGTGACCAGCCAAACTGTTG
This sequence comes from Pantoea sp. USHLN298, assembly GCF_037149395.1. NCBI lineage: Bacteria > Pseudomonadati > Pseudomonadota > Gammaproteobacteria > Enterobacterales > Erwiniaceae > Pantoea > Pantoea sp. USHLN298. Next base: position 94,709 of record NZ_JBBCRO010000005.1, on the reverse strand, counting down.
CAGCACGTCCAGAGTGCGCAGATATTCGACCAGGCCATAAGAGAGCGCACAGTCAAACTGCAGATAATCGCGATCCGGCCGCATACCGCCGTAGCGCAGCAGGTTACGCGCATCCTGATGAGAGAACAGGTTTTCACCGGTCGCCATCGGGCCTGGATAAAATTCTGACAGCGACGCCTGCAGAGCATAATCCAGCGGATCGCCCGCTTCTTCATACCAGAAGAGCGGATATTCCCGCAGCATTCTGGCGTAGGCGATGGCGGTTTCCAGATCGAAACGACCATTGGCATCCACCGCGAGACGCGCTTCGCTGCCGATTTCGTCCAGCACCGCTTCAATACGACGGCGATCTTCGTCCAGCGAGGCACCGCCGATCTTCATTTTTACCACGTTATAGCCGCGATTCAGGTAGCCGCGCATCTCCTGCCGCAGGGCGCTCATATCCTTGCCGGGATAATAGTAACCGCCAGCCGCATAGACAAATACGCGCGGGTTGGCTTCCACCCCTTTCATTTCTGCCAGCAGGCGAAACAACGGCTTGTTGGCGATTTTTGCCGTGGCATCCCAGATCGCCATGTCCAGTGTGCCCACGGCGACGGAACGCTCGCCATGACCGCCCGGCTTCTCGTTGCTCATCATGACGTCCCAGATTTTATGCGGGTCCAGGTTGTCGCCTTTGGCATTCAGCAGGCTTTCCTGCTCCGCTTCCAGAATACGATTGCGGAAGCGCTCACGGATCAGGCCACCCTGACCGTAACGGCCATTAGAGTTAAAGCCATATCCCACTATGCGACGGCCGTCGACTTCGACATCAGTCACCACGGCAACCAGGCTGGCCGTCATTTTGCTGAAGTCGATATAGGCATTACGAATCGGTGAGGCAATGGGTTGGGTGATTTCTACTACATCCAGAATACGCATATTTTCTCCGGCAATTTTCGTCAACGATCATTACGCACGACGACCTGCAGTCAATGCTGGCTCATGCCGGTTGTTTATTGGCATAATGCATCAGCGTCACGTTCAGGGACGTCAGTGTCTTGTCTGAACTCATCCTAAGCAGTAACGGGCTTTCGTTCTAATGCCAAAGAGGCAGGCTGTAATGCAAAATCGGCATCATCTTGAGTTAACCTGGCTTGAAGACTGCGTTGCACTGGCGCAGACGCTGAATTTCTCCCGCGCGGCCGCTTCACGATATGTGACGCAGCCAGCATTCAGCCGCAGGATTGCTTCGCTGGAAGAGTGGCTTGGCACGCCGATTTTTGAGAGAAACCGGCGTGGCGTCAGCCTGACGCGTGCTGGCGAGATTTTCGTCACGCAGATCCCGGAACTGATTCGCGCGCTTTATACCCTGAGAAGCGAAACCATTGAGGCGGCAGGTGAAACCCGACCGGACGTGGTTTTTTCCGCGACGCACTCCCTGTCATTTTCATTTTTTCCGGCGCTGATGCGTAACAATGAGAAGATTGCCCGCTTCGGCTCCTTTCGCCTGTTATCTGACACGCTGAGCGCCTGTGAGCGGATGATAGAAAAAGGAGACGCGCAGTTTCTGCTCTGCTATTACCATCCTCATATGCACATCAACCTCGATCAGTCGAAATACCTGAGCGTCCGGCTGGGACGGGAAACCCTGCTCCCCTATTCAAAATGCGATCCCCTCACCCGGCAGCCGCTCTGGCAGGCTTCGGGCGGGAAAAAGTATCCGTTCCTGACCTACTCGGCGGAGTCCGGCCTTGGCCGGATCCTGTCCAATACCTCACAGGTAAACCGGGCCAGACGAGGCATGGATATCGCGTTTACCGCCGATCTTGCCGCGACATTACTGGCGATGGTCCGGGCGGGAGATGGCATCGCCTGGCTGCCGGAAACGCTGGCAGCACCGGATGTGGATGCCGGCAATCTCGCCGTTGCGGCGGAGAAAGAGAGCGCTCTCTGGTTGCCGATTGATATCCGGCTGTTCCGGCCAGCGGCCAGGATGTCGCGGGCGGTAGAGGAGTTGTGGGCGATATTTGTCGATGAACAGATTTAGGCCAGCCGATGATTTGATCGCTGATTCAGTAAATAACGGTGGCATGCGTAAGGATGCACCATTGCAGAGACCAGGGCCTGGTTACACAGGTGACCAGTCTGAAGCTCGAATTGCACAACTGAGGGAGACTATCCGCAAGAATTATAATTTAGCGCATAGCACTCAGAGTGGAAATCGCATTTATAAAGCAAAGCAAGACACTCTTAACGCGCAACGAGAGCTGGCATCAATAAATTATTCACGCCAGCAAAAAGCGCAAGAAGCCGTAGATCTGCAAGACGGCATTAAGCTGGCAGCTGATTTCTACAGCGAGCTTACTGGAAAATATGGGCAACAGGCAGCTGCTCTTGCTCTGGAGCTTGCAGAACAGGCTAAGGGCAAAACCATCCGCAATGTTGACCAGGCTCTTGCGGCTTATGATCGATACCGCTCATATTCAGGCGCGAAATTCAGCGCAGCATACAGGGCTGCAATCATTAATGCTCTGAATTCAGTAGATATGGCTCGAATGGCGTCTCAGCTATCTAAAATGAGCAAGGCTTTTAGGTATTATGGCAAAGCAACAGAGGCATATGGTGTTTTTCAGGAGGTTAAAAGAGGGTTCGAGAGTGATAACTGGCGCCCTGCATTAGTCAAAATCGAAGCGCTCACTGCCGGGAAAGTTGCCAGTGCTGTTACTGCATTCGCTTTCTCCGCTATATTTGGTTTGCCATTAGGCATCATAGGTTTTGCCTTGATAATGGCGTTAGTAGCGGCGCTGGTGAATGAGCAACTTATGGAAACAATCAATGGGCGTTTAGGTATTTAACAGCCCAAAGTAAGCACAAAAGGCTGAACAATGTTCAGCCTTTTCAAAGAAACGGAATTGACACCAGGGAAAGGGGTATTGCAAAGAAAAAACAGAAGGCCCAATAGATTGCCACCAGACCATTTTTACCTATATCGTCTTTAAAAAACCTCGATGCCAGAAACTTTCATCAGTAAATTTTAAGGCAATACTCTCAATAGCAAACTTTGCAAATGGAAAAGCTAACCATGATACAATTGCAAATGCCATCCAGCGCTGATTTATTGGATCAGCTGGATTTCCATACCATCCTTTACCGAGAGCTAAAACGCCAATTAGCCCAATGAGCAAATTTATTAAATAATATTTTAGCTTCATTACCTCCTCCTGAAATAGCCCATCCAAACCCCAGAAAGTGCCTGACTTAATTAAATAAGCACCTGCCGTTATTATACACCTGATGATTAAAGCGACATCAACTTTTCAGTGAGTTCATCTTCAGGCATTACCACCATCCCGGCTTGAAGTTATCGATAACCGTCAGAAAATGTCCATCACGGTTGGAATTAAATCTCATCGTTTTAATCGGATGGTGTTTTGAGGGTTGGACGATGCCACCTATCTTTACATTGTTTTTCGTGAACTTCACCGGTAATAATGCCTGATCGCGTTCTGAAGTGGTCATCAGGTAACTGATACATTTGCCCCAGTGATATTCTGGCCTCAGCGAAGGGTGTACTGGGTGGCCTCTTTGTCGCCATCTGGGCCGTGGTTTTTAACCGGGTAACCGATCTCAACAGTAAAGCGATAATCCCGCTATTAATGACCGATGCGTTTACCTTGCTCATCGATGACGGTTTCACCGTCTTCTTTAGTGAAAGTCCCTCGCTGTGGCTCGGGCAGAATATCTAAAACGGCTTCAGAGGGGCGGCAAAGTCTGGTTCCCAGCGGTGTCACCACGATCGGACGGTTAATGAGGATGGGATGGGCCAGCATCGCGTCCAGCAATTCATCATCACTGAATTGATCTTCCGCCAGCCTCAGCTGCTCGTAAGGCTCAGTATTGGTTCGCAGCAGAGCCCGTACGCTGATGCCCATCTCTGCAATCCGCGTTTTCAACTCTTCCCGCGAGGGTGGAGACTGCAGATACAGGATTATGCTGGGTTCCGTGCCGCTGTTACGGATCAGCGCCAGCGTGTTACGGGACGTTCCGCAAGCCGGGTTGTGGTAAAGGATAATTTCAGTCATCGTCAACTCTCCGTTCAGGCGCAGACACAGGACAAAAGAAACAGGCGCAGGGCTAGCGTGATATTTTTTGCTGCTGAAACAAGCCTGGATTCGTACGGTTCTGGCAGGAAATAAGACCGCTGGAGCCGTGAAGATACCTTATCGATCATCGTCATTACCCCAGCCCTGGCAAATCCCCTCTGACATTTTCAGATACTTTTCACAAGCAGTGCCATGGCAGATAGCCATTGAGTTCCTCGCATTGACCGGAACTGATGAGCACTAACCTGCAGCGAAAGTGCAGCATGAGATAAAGCACGGGTCCCTAATTGAGCGATGGTCTGACACCCGTTATCCGCCAGCGATGCCCTTACAGCTGTTATTTCTTTTTCGTCAGCATCGACTTTAAATCGGCGAACGGGTTGTAAGTGGCTGCGCCGACATCATCCTGTGCATCTTCACCTGCCACCACCCGGGTACCGTAAAGATCGGCTTCGGTGTATTTAGAGTGCTCATGGTCGTGACAATAAAGGCACAATAACTCCCAGTTGCTGCCATCTTCCGGGTTATTGGTGTGGTCGTGGTCGATATGGTGAACCGTTAATTCTCGCAGGTTCGAATAGACAAATTCCCGTGAGCAGCGCCCACACACCCACGGATAGATTTTCAATGCTTTTTCACGGTAGCCGCTTTCCAGCCGCGAATAGTTTTTTGGGATCAGTACCATTGCCGATGTTACCTGTGATGTAGTGATAATCCTGCCTTTGATATCAGCAGGCCAGTCTGCTAAACAGGGTACATCAAGTCAGAAATTATGTCCGCATTTCGCGGCAGCGGAGCGAAGATGAGATGGCTCCGCCTGACTCTGCATCGTCTGAGCACTGCCCTCTCAGCATCTTTTTTAATAATAGAAGGAGGAAGCATGACGCCATTGATTGAAACGACCCGGCTGATCCTGAAACCTCTTGAGCGTAGTGACGCCGGGGCTATTCAGGCAGTTTTCCCGCGGTGGGAAATTGTGCGCTATCTGACCGCGGCGGTGCCCTGGCCCTATCCTGAAGGTGCCGCACAGCATTACGTCGACAATGTGGCCTTACCGGCCATCGCGCAGGGACAGGGATGGAGCTGGACCCTCCGGCGTCGGGAAAATCCTGATGAACTGATCGGCCTGATCGAGTTGCGTGATGTCGAAAATGATAACCGCGGTTTCTGGCTGGTGCCGGAATGGCAGAGGAATGGCTTTATGACGGAAGCCTGTCAGGCCGTCAACGATTTCTGGTTCAAGACGCTGGGCCGGGAGGTGATGAGAGTGCCGAAAGCAGCAATAAACGAAGGTTCCGTCATGATCTCACGTCATTCCGGGATGCGGCTCATTAAGACTGGCAAAAAAGAGTATGTTGCAGGTCTGCTTGATTATCAGCTGTGGGAAATAACCCGTGAAGAGTGGTGCCAAAGGCAATAGTTCTGCCTTTTATCCTCTCGGTCCTGACGGGTGGCAGGCACAGCAAAGTTAGCGACGCAGGGTAGCGCTGAATGCATTAATCGCGGTTTATCAGCCCGCCTCAACGCTGACCGCGGACCTCATCCGCTTCCCCCTCCGCCGCCTCATCCTCCCAGACGTCGCCTGCTCGCGTTAACGGCAGCCTTAATGCTGTGACTGTTTAAAATCCTGCATAAGGTCAGAAACAATCTCTGCCGCCGGACGAATGGATTTGATCACGGAAATACCGGTACCGGTGGAGACGATGCCCTGGTCAAAATTGCCAAGCCTCATGGCCTGCCACAGTGAGTGGTAACCGTTCATCGCCTTAAACATGGCTTCACGATCGGTGCCCTGCGCGTCCAGTTCCGCCAGCGCAGGACTCAGATCGGTCGGTAAGGTACGGTAATAAGCTGGCAGCGTGCGGAACAGCAGCAAATCCTCCGCCGTGGAGTCGACAATCAGGCGTTTGACCTTGTCAGCAGCGGGATTCTCTTCCGCCGTCAAAAACAGGCTACCCGCATAAACACCCTCCGCGCCAAGAGCCAGTGCAGCACGCACGCCGCGGACATCGCCAATACCGCCCGCCGCGATGACCGGAACGTTGACGCTATCCGCGATCATCGGAACGATGCTGAAGGTCCCGATTACCCGGCTCGGCACGGTGCCCCCTTCGTCAAAGCCGGTGGCGATGATGATGTCCGCTCCTAATCGCTCGGCCTCTTTTGAATTTGCAACCGTGGGCGTCAGCGCGCGATAAAGAATTTTAATGCCGTGGCTTTTTAAGAAATCAAAAATTTCAGCTTCCAGCAGCTCATTAATCAGCACCACTTCCACGCCTTCTTCAACCAGCATTTCTGCGGTGGGCCGCCAGAACCCCATATCCGGGCCGTTGAGCACGGTAGTGGCAAAGGGTTTGCTGGTCAGCTTTTTAACTTTTCTGATCTCTTCCCGCATGCGATCCAGTGCCACATAACGCGAGCCCGGCAGGGTTTCCTGTCCGGCGTGTGGCCCGAGCGTACCCAGCCCGCCAGCATTGGAAACCGCAGCAACCAGTTCCGCATTGGTCAGGAAATACAACGGTGCCTGAATAAGGGGAAAGCGAATATTCAGGATTTGAGTGACACGGTTATTCATTTTTGCTCCTGCAGAAAAATTACACAGGCAAAATGTTACGCTTTACATAATGGAATGGAATCGCCAAAAATAGAAACCTGATGCCCATATATGGAAAGAACAATGGATTTCAACGCAACGAAATTGTTCATTGCCGTGGTAAATGCCGGCAGCTTTTCTGCCGCCAGCGACAGGATGGGGATACCGATCTCCACGTTAAGCCGGAAAATTAATGAGCTTGAGCAGGCCCTGAATGTCCAGTTGCTGGAACGCTCACGACAAGGGGTTAAACCCACCCATCGGGGACAGCAATTTTTCGAGCAGGCCCGTCTGGGCGTCGAACTGCTGGAGGATGCGCAAAAGTCTGTCACCTCTGCCCACACGCTACAGGGCAAATTGCGCCTCTCTGTTCCGCCTGAGTTCTCGCTTTGGTGGGATTTACTGATCGCATTTCAGCAACGTTATCCTGATATCACCCTGTTCTGTCATTCCAGCGAAAGGGTGGTTGATTTGTTCGAGGATGGCATCGATGTGGCGCTGAGAATGGGCGATTTAAAAACTGATGAGGTGATCGCTAAACCCGTCATGAATATGGAAACGGTGTTTGTCGCCAGCCCAGCGTTGCTGGCGCGTCACGGTACGCCTGAGACGCTGGAAGAAATGGTCCGGCTTCCGATTGCCGCGTGGGAAACGCTGAATCGTGGTTTTTTTGAATGGAACGCGGGATCGGAAAAAGTAAAATACGCGCCCTTCTTTACCACCAATAATGTACAGGGATTACTGCATTATGCGCTGCAGGGAATGGGTGTCGCAAAGCTGCTGAACATTTCCGTGCGGCCCTGGCTGGAAAGCGGTGAACTGATAGAGCTGTTACCGGGGATAGCCACGCAAAGCCTCCCGCTGCATCTGGTCTATGCCCGCCATAAACATCCGTCAACCCTGGTGCGAGCCTATCTGGATTTTTGTACAGAATGGACGGAAAAGCTGAAGTAAGTGATAGCAAAATGCGGTGTTCCGATCTCTGCATGCTGAGTGATTACGATAACGACGATGGTGAGCAGGGATTGAAGCGGCGGCTGGTGAAATCAATCCGTTTTGCAGAAGACCCGTTTAACCGCCGCTGAAAATGGCGCAGCTTCGCTTGAGCTCAGGCCGGAAGATCGCCGAAAACCGGCCGGATTAAACGGTCCGGACTGAGCCTGTTCAGATGGGGATGACTTGCCGAGGATTTCCCGACGCACGATGTCCGCGCCCGCACTTAACGCGGTCAGTTTACCGCTGACGACCTGACGGGCCAGCGGCACCATCCCGGAATCTCATCACCTTTTCAGCATGATTGCGGGCGCTGGCAAAAGGAAGCTGACGTACAGAGATGAGAGAAATAACCAGAGTTGCAATTTTGCGTGCAAATGCTGAGAAGCAGGTCTGGCCCATGCTCCTGTCATGCTCATTAAGCGGTCAGAAGTTAACTACTGTCTTTCATGGCGTCGGCAGTGATACAGGCTTCGGGCGGAGGGAATATCGCGACGCTCTTTATTAGTCGGCATAGTGTGAAAAAGCAAATTAATTATTTTCAATGCTGGCACTGCCTTATTTATTTTGCTTTACATCCCTCAGGTGTAGGTCATTAAACGGCTCAAGCCTGCTTAAAGCGTCTCACTAATGGAGAATCCATCGCAATGATGGCGAAAATCCTAAAATCCAACGCACGTCAAAATATCTTAACGTATTGATATGAAAGTTTTTTTAGGAAATTTCCAGCTTCAGCGATTTCACATTCTAACAAAAAATCAAGTAGATACAGATAGATAGTGATATTCAGTTAAATGAAAACAACCAGATGGAGATAATTTGCATCGGATCAAAAAAATGGTTACTGGCTGCACTGGTCAGTTAGTTTTAGGTTGATAACTCAAAAAAAATAGTTACTTTATTCATCAAAGTGTTAATAAAAATCGTTATGCCATTGGGCTATGTTGGAATCTGAAAGTTTCCAGGCCCTTCCCCTTCCGGGTCTTTTTGTTTTGCTGCCAGAGATTAATTGAATTTTTTACAGGACCACTTGCCGTTTAAATGTCAGCGATCAATAGATCACTGAAATATTTTATGACGCCTGTGTTCACCTGTCCTTAACCCTGTTTAAGAGAAAACTCATGCGCAAAATAATAGCCCTGGCCGTTTTATTTAATGTTTCGTCAGCATGCGCAAGCGGACTCTATCTTTATGAAATTGGTACTGATGATATAGGCCTGGCCGGTGCAGGTCAGGCGGCACGCGCCCAGGATGCCTCCACCCTGTTTACCAATCCTGCGGGCATGACAATGCTGCCTGATAAAATGCTGACAATGGGTGCGCAGGCCCTGTATGGCGACGCCCCTTATCATCTGGACGATGATGCTCTTCTCAATGGTAAAAGCCCCGGCAATGTCATTGGCTGGTTTCCCGGTGGTAGCGCTTTCTACACCCAGCGGCTATCGCCGACCCTCAGTGCCGGCGTAGGTTTTTACGGCAACTACGGGCTGGGTCTGCATTTTGGTGACTGGTCCGGCGAAAATTTGATCAAAGACAGTACGCTACTGGCAGTAACCCTGATGCCTGCGCTGGCCTGGCAACTCAACGATGCCTTTTCACTCGGGGCCGGTGTCGGAATCAATTATGGCCTGCTAAAAATCAAGCGCGCCCGTGGCGACGAACTCTCCGATCACGACTGGGCTCTCAACGGGAAGATCGGTGCGCTGTGGCAGTTTACGCCGCAAACGCGGGCCGGATTAACCTATACCAGCCGGACAAATTATCATTTCAACGTTAACACCACCGTCCGGTTAGACCAGCTTAATAACGCCCCATCCTGGACACTACCGATCGCGGCCACCGTCAATACGCCTCAGCAGATGATGCTGAGCCTGTTTCATCAGCTGAACGATCGCTGGGCAGTAATGGGTGATGCAGGATGGCAGGACTGGAGCGATTACAGCAACAGTGAAATCAGCGTGGCGGGTAACCAGGTGGGCGGCAATGGACGCCTGCGTGATACCTGGCACCTCGCACTCGGCACTCAATTCAGACTCACTTCTGACTGGACGCTGAATACCGGCGTTGCCTTCGACAGCAGCTTCTACCGCAATCAGCAGGATACCTCCCTGACCATGCCTTCCGGCGATACCTGGCGCTGGGGCCTGGGCGCACGTTACCAGCTCGATCCTGCCAGCAGTATCGGCGCCGCCTTTGAATACGCCCATATTGACTCGTCACAGGTTTCATCGCCGCTAATTAAAGGGGGATATGACAATCCAGCACTCTATTTCTTTGGCATCAATTACAGCCGGACATTCTGACCCGGCATAACAAGGAGGCATCCGGACAATACATCATTTTTACGATCTGTACGGACGGGCGAAATCTATGCCTTTCCAATGAGAGCCCACTTATCTGGAGCACAGAAATGTCAAAAGTGCCATTTTGCAAATCGCTGCTCGCCTCAATGTTGTCTGTTGCTTGTTGTGCAACCAGCGCTTATGCAGCCCCGGCAAGTAATAGCCCGACGGCGCCGGAGCAAAACAATCAGAAACCCAATATCGTGGTTATCTTCGGTGATGATATTGGTTACTGGAATCTCAGTACCTACAACCAGGGCATGCTGGGATATCAAACGCCCAATATCGACAGCATTGCGGCTGAAGGCGCCAAATTTACCTCTTATTATGCTGAACAGAGTTCCACGGCTGGCCGCTCATCGTTTATCACTGGCCAGATGCCCTTCCGCACCGGGATGAGTAAAGTCGGTATGCCTGGCGCGCCACAAGGGTTGCAGAAAGAAGATCCCACCATTGCCAGTATTCTCAAGCAGCTGGGTTATGCAACCGGCCAGTTCGGGAAGAACCACCTTGGCGATCGCAACGAGTTTCTTCCTACCGCGCATGGGTTCGATGAATTTATGGGGAATCTTTACCATCTGAACGCGGAAGAAGAACCAGAGAACCCGGATTATCCGAAAGACCCGGAATATAAAAAACAGTTTGGCCCGCGTGGCGTCATCAAGTCTTCTGCCGACGGGAAAATTGAGGATACCGGCCCGCTGAATGTCAAACGTATGGAAACGGTGGATGAGGAAACACTGGCGGCAAACAATGACTTTATGGAAAGACAGGTTAAGGCGAATAAGCCGTTTTTCACCTGGTATAACACCACGCGTATGCATAACAAGACTCACATCAAACCGGCCGATAAAGGCGTAACCGGATTGGGTGACTATGCAGACGGCATGGTGGAACATGACAAAATAATCGGTGAAGTGCTGAAAAAAATTAAAGATCTCGGCATAGAAGACAACACCATTGTGGTTTACACCACGGATAACGGCCCGATGACGGCGACCTGGCCCGATGCCGGCATCACCCCGTTCCGCGGTGAGAAAAATACCGGCTGGGAAGGCGGTTTCCGCGTACCGGCGATGGTGAAATGGCCAGGACATATCAAGCCCGGAACCCTGATCAACGACATCTTCGGCAGTAATGACTGGTTCCCGACCCTGGTGGCCGCAGCGGGCGTGCCGGACATCAAGCAGCAGTTACTGAAAGGCTATAAAACCAGTGCCATGACCTACAAAGTGCATCTTGATGGCTATAACCAGCTTGATTTCATTACCGGTAAAACTCAGGAAGATCCGCGCAAAGAGTTCTTCTACTGGAGTGATGACGGCGATCTGCTGGCGATGCGTTACGGGCGCTGGAAAGCACACTTTATGATTCAGGAACGTTCAGGCATGGATGTGTGGAAATATCCATTCGTGAAACTGCGTGTACCGTTGATCTTTGACCTGAAAATTGATCCGCTGGAAAAAGGTACCGATGGCATGGATTACAACCACTGGTTCTACGATCGTCTGTTCCTGCTGGGCGGTGCGCAAAAATACGCTGCTGAAATGCTGCAGAGCTTCAAAGAGTTTCCGCCACGTCAGAAACCGGGTTCATTCACCGTGTCTGATGTGTCGAAACTGATTGAGGAAGGCAGTCCGGCTACCAACTGATGCTCTGACCCCATTACCGGGTGAAATCCTTCACCCGGTTATCAGGAGGCGTTCATGAAGTACAGCACTACTCTGCCGGTTAAGCCGCTTCCGACAGCGGAAAAGTTCAGTGGCAAAGGGCCGGCTTACACCCGCCGTTTTCACGTGATGGCAAAACCCACCGGATCGCGTTGCAACATTGACTGTAACTACTGTTTTTACCTGCACAAAGAACAGCTTCTGGAGCAGGACAGACAGAGCGGGATGAGCGATGAGGTGCTGGAAACCTTCATCCGGCAATACATTGACAGCCAGGATGGCGAACAGGTGGTGTTCTCCTGGCAGGGCGGTGAACCGACCCTGATGGGACTGGAATATTTTGAAAAGATTGTCGTCCTGCAAAAGAAATATCAGAAGCCAGGTCAGCGCATTGAAAACGATCTGCAGACCAACGGTATTCTGATTAATGACCACTGGGCGCGCTTTCTGCGTCAGCATAATTTCCTGGTCGGCATTTCAATTGATGGCCCGGCTGAATTGCATGACCGCTACCGCGTTACCCGCAGCGGAAAACCGACGTTTGAAAAGGTGATGGAAGGTGTCGCTGCCCTGAAGCGGCATCAGGTCCCATTTAATGCGCTGGTGACGGTCAACCGCACCAATGCCCGCTTCCCGCTGGAGGTTTATCGCTTTCTGACCCGTGAGCTGGGCGCGACATACATCCAGTTCAATCCCTGCGTTGAGCCGGTCGATTTTAAACAAACGGCACCGCAGTTCTGGCGGGATGACACTATACCGGTTATCGGGACCCGCCGCGCCAGACCCGGCGATCTCGACTCGATTGTCACCGACTGGTCAGTTGATCCGGATGACTGGGGCCGATTTCTGATTGCGGTGTTCGAGGAGTGGGTGAACAACGATTTAGGCCGCGTTCAGGTCAACCTGTTTGAAACCGCAGTGGCGCAGACCATGGGCATGCCAGCGCAGATTTGTATCACGTCAGAGTTCTGCGGCAAAGGGCTGGCGATTGAAAAAAACGGCGACATCTTTTCCTGCGATCACTACGTCTATCCCGAATATAAATTAGGCAATGTACAGAATACGAAGCTGGCGCACATGGCCTTTTCCGAGCGACAAAAAGCTTTTGGTCTGGGTAAACGCGATACGCTGCCCGCTGCCTGCAAACGCTGCCCCTACCTGAAACTCTGCTACGGCGAATGCCCGAAAAACCGCATCGTCAGGAGCGAGGAAGGTGAACTGGGGATGAATTATCTCTGTCCCGGCATCAAAGCCTTTTTTAGCTATGCGCAGCCGATGCTGGTTGGCATCGCGACGCTGCTGAAACGTCAGACGGTGGAACCTGCATAATGACAAATCGTGAAAAGCTGCTGGCGCTGGAAGCCAGTATGAATAAACAGGTCATCGGACAGCAGGAGCTGGTACGAATGCTGATCGTCGCCTTGTTGTGTGACGGTCATGTGCTGCTGGAAGGGTTGCCAGGCCTGGCGAAAACCCGTGCGGTGCGTGAGCTGGCACGCCATATCGAAGGCGAATTTCGCCGCATTCAGTTCACCCCTGATCTGCTGCCGTCAGACATTACCGGCAGCGAAATCTATCAGCAAAATGCCACGCGCGAAGAAGATCAATTTCGGTTTCGTCCTGGCCCGGTGTTCGGCAATATTATCCTCGCCGATGAGATCAACCGCGCCTCAGCCCGCGTGCAGTCAGCGCTGCTGGAGGCGATGGAAGAGCGTCACGTGACCGTCGCGGGCAACACCTGGCCGCTGCCCGGCGTATTTATGGTGCTGGCGACACAAAACCCGGTCGATCAGGAAGGCACCTGGCCCTTACCTGAAGCCCAGCTTGATCGCTTTCTGATGAAGGTGATTGTCGATTATCCCTCGAAAGAAAATGAGCAGTTAGTGATGCAGCTGGTGCGCGCTGAGCAACAGGTAAAATACCAGCAAAGTCAGCCTGACAATCCCACCTCCGAAACCGAGCTGTTACTGATCAGCCAGCTGGATATCGCTGACTGCTGGCGTGAAATTGCCACGGTTTACGTAGCGCCAACCGTAGAACAGTACATCGTCAATCTGGTGGAAATGACCCGTCATCCCGACCAGGTCAGTGACATTTTTGCCAGTTATATCAGCCTCGGCATCAGCCCGCGCGGTACGCTGGCACTGGATCGCTGTGGCCGCGCCTGCGCATGGCTGGATGGACGTGATGCGGTGTTACCCGAAGATATTCAACGCATCGCACCGGCCGTGCTGCGCCATCGACTGCTGCTGAGCTATCAGGCAAATGCTGATAACTGCACGGCCGATCAGGCGATCGCGATGCTCCTTGCCGCAGTGGTGGCGTGATGTCCCAGCCGCTGACGCTTGAACTGGCTGATCTGATGGCGCTGGCGGGTGACGCACAGCGACTGAATAATCCGCCGGGACAAATTCCCCCTGGCGCGTTAACCGGGGAGCGCGTCTCCCGCCAGCAAGGCCGTGGCCTCAACTTCGACAGTCTGCGCCGCTACCAGCCGGGTGACGACGTCAGGCTGATTGACTGGAAAGCCACCGCACGCCTGCGCTCACCCTGGATTCGCCTCTACAACGAGGAGCGCGAACGACCGGTCTTCATCCTGGTGGATCAGCGTCTGGAGATGTACTTCGGTACCCGCTTTCAGATGAAATCGGTGGCTGCGGGAAACATTGCCGGGTTACTGGCATGGCGAAGCTGGCATGATGGTGACCGGCTGGGCTGCGCGATACTGGGTGATGATGAGCTGGTCCTGCATCCCTGTCGCTCGCCAAAACGCAGCCTGATGCCGATTCTTACCGACATCCAGCGGCTGAATGCGCAGCTTCCTGCCTATTATGCGCAACACCCTCAACAAACCGTTTCGCTGTCGGAGGCGCTGCAACGTATTGTCCGCCTGCTGCCGTCGGGAAGCTGGCTCGGGATCATCAGTGACTTTCACGATCTGGATGCGCGCTGCGATGCGGTGCTGGCTCACCTGCGCCGCCGCTGTGACATTACCGCCTTTGTCACCCTGGACGATCTTCATCGCCGTCTGCCGCCGCGCGGTCAGCTGGCGGCTTATTACCATGACGTAAGCACCGCGCTGACGCTGACGCCCCACCTCAGCCGTCGCATTCAGCAAAGCGTCACCGGGCGTCTGTCGCAGCAGCAGCGCCGGTTACAGCGCGTGGGGATCACGGTGAAAACTATCGTGACGGGTGAAGCCGTGCTGCCACAGCTACAGCAGGAGGATGCGCATGCTGGCAAAAGGATTTAACACACCGGAACTGGCGCATCCTGCTCTGCCAGCCGCCGCCTCATGGTTCCCGCTACCCGCTGGCTGGACGGTGCTCGGCGTAATAGTGTTGCTGATCATTTTCATTGTCCTGTTGAACATGCTGGCGCGTTTTCGTCGCAACCGCTGGCGGCGCGAAGCACGTAAGCAACTGACCCAGCAACAGGTGGATGGCTGGATAATATGGGTTAAACGGGTGCTTCTGGTGCAACATCCGCGCGCCCGGGTCAGCCAGTGGCAGTCGCCGGAACAGATCCTGGCGCAGACACCGCTGGACGAGGAGCTGCGCACGCTGCTGTGTCGCCGTTATTGTCAGCCTGACAATCAACTGGAGAGCCCTATCAATCAGCGTATCGCAACGCAGTTACGTCACTGGCTGGAGACGCTGCCTCATGTCTGACTTTTTCTCACGGATCGATTTTGCCTGGCCGTGGGCGGGTGTGCTGCTGTTTTTACCGCTGCTTACCCACTATCTGCTGCCAGCAAAGCAACCGGTGACTGAACAGGTCCGGGTGCCCTTTTTACCCGAACTGGCTGAAGCCCTGCAGCTTTCCGCCCCGGCACCGCAGGCCAGCTGGCGTCACCGGCTGCTGTTCTGGGCAGTCTGGTGCTTAATGATTGTCGCACTGGCCCGGCCCGAATATCTGTTGCCGCCAACAACAATAATAAAACCGATGCGCAATATCGTACTGATTCTGGATGTCTCCGGATCGATGGAGAAAAACGATGGTCAGAACGGACAGACGCGTTTACAGGCAGTACAGCAAACGGTGCGCACCTTTATCAGCCAGCGCAAAAACGATCGCATCGGTCTGGTGATTTTTGCCAGCCAGGCGTGGCCTTTTGCGCCGATCAGCGAAGACAAGCAGGCGCTGCAGGCACGCATCAGCCAGCTCGCGCCGGGCATGATTGGGCAGCAGACTGCAGTGGGTGATGCGCTGGGCGTGGCGGTCAAACTACTGGATCAGAGCCTTGACGCTGACGCGTCCAAAATGGCGATTCTGCTGACCGATGGCAATGACACTGCTTCTCAACTGGAGCCCAGGCTCGCGGCTCAGCTGGCCGCTACGCATCACGTTAGGGTGCACACCATCGCCTTTGGTGACGTCAATAGTCACGGCGAAGATAAAGTCGATACGGTGCTGCTGGACAACATCGCCAGTATCACCGGCGGTAACGCCTGGCGTGCAGCGACGAACCGCGATGCGCTGGCGCAGGTCTGGCAGCAAATTGATGCTCAGACGCCGGAACAGGTCAAAACGCTGGGCTTATCCTGGCATCGGCCGCTGTTCGTCTGGCCGTTGACCGCTGCGCTGCTGCTGTTACTGCTGTTTGCCATCGGCAGCACGATGATGAAGAGGCGACGCGCATGAGTGATCTTCACTTCCTCTATCCCTGGCGATTACTGGGTTTGTTGCTCTGTCCGCTACTCTATTTTTTAGCGCAACGCTCAGCCAGTGCCTGGCATCGTGTCATGGAAAAACCTTTTGCCGCGGCGCTGATTAAAGGTCAACGCGTGCGTGCGCGTCAGGTGTTGCCGTGGTTTTTTGGTTTGGGGATTTTGGCGTTAGCCGGTCCGAGCTGGCAACGCGACCTGCCCGCCGCATTCACGCCCGAAAATAATGTGATGGTGATCATGCAGCAGGATCTCAGCATGCTGGCGCAGGATGTGCCGCCTGACCGCCATCAGCGCATGCAGCAGAAGATCGCCGCATTGATGGCACACATGCCCGGCAGCCACTTTGGTTTAGTGGTTTACAGCGCGAATGCCTGGCTGACCACGCCGCTGACCAGTGATGCCGATTTTTATAATCTGTTCCTGACGGCTCAGCAGCCGACGCTGGTGCCACAAGGTGAAGGATCGGGACTGAGACAGGCTGTAGGGCTGGCGCTGAAAAACCTGCCGGCTTCGCCCGAAGCCCCGCGCGCGCTGATACTGGTGGCTGACAATATTACAGCGCAGGACGCTGACTGGCTGCGGCAGCAAAAGCTGCCGCTACAGATCTGGGTCGCGGGCACGGCAAACGGTGGACGGCTGCCGGAAGCGCAGGCGGCGCAAGGGATTGATACGCGTCTCGATGTCGCGCGATTCGAACAAATCCGTGATGGCGGTATTCCGGTAACGCTGGTCTCTGCCGATGACGGTGACCTTCGCGCGGTCAGCGATCATATCCAGCAGAGTGTGACGGCGCAGCAGAATAGCCGACAGGACTTGCAGTGGAAAAACAGCGGCTATCTGTTGATCATCCCGATGCTGCTGCTTCTGCTGCTCTGGCGACAGCAGCTATTCTGCCTGACGGTGATGGTGCTGCCGCTGCTCGCCTGGTCACCTGGCAGTTCAGCGGCACTGCTGGATGCCTGGATACGCCCCGATGTGCAGGGTCAGTTCGCGTTTGACCGCGGGGATTATCAGGCCGCTGCCCAGCGCTTTCAGGACCCGTTACGGCGGGGTATCGCCTTTTATTACGCAGAAGATTATGTCCAGGCTCTGGGTGCTTTCCGACAGGTTCCGGCCAGTGCGGACAGCCTGTTGTGGATGGGTAACTGTTATGCACAACAGAAATCCTGGCAGCAGGCACTCAACAGTTATGATCTGGCGCTGAGTTTACGACCTGAATGGGAGATGGCTCAGCAAAACCGGGCAAAAATCGCGCGTATCCTCATGCAACTGCGGCAAAAAGAACGCGATCGTCAGGCCGATCAGCATGAGCAAAAGGATGAAGATCCTGACGCTATTAAGCACGATCTTAAACCCGATCAGGGGGTAAACCAGCTGGATATGAAGCCCATCACCGGGGCGGCACCCTCGGCGGAACAGTGGTACAGCAACCTCACGCTGTCACCCGGCGGATTACTGGAAAATCTCTACCGTTCAGCCCCGGCGGAGGCACCATGAAGAGACTTGTCGTTTGTCTGTTGTTGCTGCTCAGTCTGCCGGTTCGGGCCGAAATGGCCATGACGCGTGAGCTGGTGGCGCCCGGGCAACTGGTGCCGGGCCAGCCGGTAACCCTTGCCGTGACCTTCTGGACCGATAGCTGGTTTAATCCGCCGCCGCAATGGCCGGAGATGGTAATTGAAAACGGTAATCTGCTTAACACGCCGCTGCCCAATCAGCTGGTGACGCGTAATAGTGAAGGTATCAGCTGGAGCGGCATCCGCATGGAACGCCAGGTAATGGCATGGGATCAGGGCACACTACGTTTTCCTGCCACCGATGTGGTAATGAACTCCGCGAATCAGCCACCAAAAACGGTATCGCTGCCGGTGCTGGAGAAATCGGTCAACTGGC
This sequence comes from Pantoea sp. USHLN298, assembly GCF_037149395.1. Classification (NCBI taxonomy): domain Bacteria; kingdom Pseudomonadati; phylum Pseudomonadota; class Gammaproteobacteria; order Enterobacterales; family Erwiniaceae; genus Pantoea; species Pantoea sp. USHLN298. Next base: position 76,466 of record NZ_JBBCRO010000005.1, on the reverse strand, counting down.
CCGCTGATGTGCGTCAGCCGGACCGATTTTTACCCGCCAGCACGCTTGAACTTTCGCAGCAATGGCACATCTACCGCGCAAAGGAGGATAAGCAGTTACACGTCGGTGACGTGATAGAACGGGTCGTGACATTGCGCGCGACCGATGTGATTGCGGTGCAAATTCCGCAACTGCTGTATGCCATTCCCGGCTCCGGTGCGCAGCGTCTGCCTCCGGTAAACAGCAACCTGACGCAGGGGCGGGATGAGATTGTCGGCGCACAGCGTGAGGAACGCTTGCGTTATCTGCCATCTCAGGCCGGTGAACTGGTGATCCCGCCGCTGCGTTTGCGCTGGTGGGATACGCGCCAGCACCAGTGGCGGCTGGCTGAATTGCCCGGCGCCCATTATACCTTTGCCGCTGCGCGTCCGGCGGGCAGTGAACAGGCGTTGAAAGCCCGCGCCCCGATCAACTGGATGCCCTGGCTGACCGGCGCGGCGATGGTAATGGTGCTTCTGCTCGCAGGCTTCTTTTTCCGACACAGGGTTATCCAGAGCCTGCAAAGGCTGGTTCAGCGTACACAAGAATACTGGCGGATCGTCCCGCTGCCCGACCTCATTCCCACCAAAAGGCAAAAATGATGAAATTGAAACCCTTGCTGGCATTACTGATGATGGCTCATCTCGGTTCGGCTTTCGCGGCAGAGGACCCGCTTAGCGCATGGAATGAGGGTCACTCAAAGCAGGCTATTGAAGCGTGGGTACAGGAAACCACCTCATCGGATAGCAAAGAATTCATTCCAGTCAGTCAGCGTTATGTGGTGTTTGATAATGACGGCACATTGTGGCCAGAAGCGCCGCTGACCTTTCAGCTGCAGTTTGTGATGGATGAAATCAAACGCCTCGCCCCGCAACACCCGGAATGGAATAACGATGCCCTGGTGCAGGCGGTCATTAACAACGACCTGAACGCGGTGAAGCAGTCGGGCAAAAAGGGGCTGATACAGTTGATGACCCTTACGCACAGCGGTATGACAACCGAAGAATTCCGCCAGCGGGTCAGCAACTGGGTCGGGAGCCATCAGCATGTGCGTTTCGGTTGCCGATATGACCAGCTTGGCTATCAGCCGATGCGCCAGCTGCTGGATTATCTGCGCAGTAACGGCTTCAAAACCTGGATTGTGTCAGGCGGTGGCATCGATTTTATGCGCGTGCTGGCAGAAAAAATGTATGGCATTCCACCCGAACAGGTTATCGGCTCCTTTTCACTAAGTGAGTTTTCCCTGACCGATAATGGCACGCAACTGCGGAAAACCATGAACGGTGCTTTCTACGATGACGAAGCGATGAAGCCGGTCGCCATTCATCTGTTTATGGGGCGGCGTCCGGTTGGCGCGTTTGGTAACAGTGACGGCGATGTGCCGATGCTGCAGTACACCTCAGCTAATCCGGCCTATAAAACCTTTGGTTTACTGGTTCATCACACCGATGCCGCGCGCGAATATGCCTATGATGCGCATCCGCCCGCCAGCGGAAAGTTGATCAGCGGACTCAGACTGGCACCCCAGAAGGGTTGGGTGATGGTTGATATGAAAAAAGAGTGGAAAACGGTGTTTGACCCGGCCCAATGTGCTGCGGATCAAAACCATAAGTAAGGGGTTTCGCCGGGTTTAAACGCCAAAACGGGCCGGAAGGTAACAATGAAAGACCTGATACCGATTCTGGTGGTGCTGCTGTCGCAAACGGCAGCACTGGCTAACTCCGCTTATGAAAATCTGACCTTTGCGCTGAGGCAGCAGAAGATCACCGATGAACTGCGACAAAAGTGTCAGCTACCTGTGTCTCTATCTGATGAACAGCTAAGGACCCGCTTCCTGAACAGCACTCATGATCATTCCGCCGTACTGTCAGCTGTAAAAGCGCTCAGGGAAAATAATCAGCCGCGTTACCAGATTTTCCTGAACCAGCTTTAGTGTCCAGAATGACGGAAACAGACCGGGGCAGTCACGCTTCCGGGATAACCAGTAAGCGTAAGCCGGATTGGATTTGCCGCCGGCTCTTACGGCTCCAGAAATGAGGAAGGTAACCATTACCAGGGCTATTTTGGCGGATTCGGCGCAGGTTACCATTTTGATCAACAGAGTTCAGTGAACCTTCTGACCTTCATTATGGATAACAATATTTATCTGGACGATCCCGACACACGCTTTCTGATTTCCTATACCTGGCAATTTCAGTAATCCCCATTGGTGGCTGCCTTACGGACTGTTTTACCGCCAGGCAAAGAAGGGTTTTCGGAGGCAAAATGATCAATGCGGTAAAATGGCTGTGCTGTTGCCTGATGCTTTTTACTCTACAAAATGCGATCGGTGCGGAACCACGCCAGTCGCCCTCCCCACAGGAACACGCGCGTACGTTGTCGCTGCTTAACCAGCCGGTTGTCATGTTACAGGCAAAATTTGGGCTTACCACGCCCGAAGAGCGCGTTAAGCGTATCGTGACAGCCCTGCGCAAACTGAATGATAACGATCTGGCCCAACCGGTCGAAACGCACGATATAACACGATACGGTCAGCCTGCCGTGCTTTTTTCTGTCAATGGAAAACCCTTTATGCTGCTGGCGCAGGGCGATCTGGATGAAGGGGATGACCTGACGCTTGCGCAGGCGGCGGAACGTGTCAGATTGCGTCTCGACACACTTCGGCAATCATTGTCTGAGCAGTATTCATCGCGTTATTTGCTGATCTCAGCGGGTAAAAGTCTGTTGGGCGTGCTTATGATGTGCGCATTCGTCCTGTTTGCCCTGCGCTCCCATAGCTGGCTGAAGCAGCGCTATGCTGTCCGACGCACAAAACAGAAAAGCATCATCCCTGGCGCACTGCGCGCCTTTCTTGGTCCGATTGAGCTACGGCTCTATGCCATAGTCCTTACCGCGGCCTTCCTCATGGCATTTTACCTCTGGGTGAGCTGGGTATTACGGCTGTTTCCCTGGACGCGGATCTGGGGCATGGAGCTGGGAGGTTATGCGGCAGGTCTGCTACAGCGTCTGGGGCTGGCCATATTTTCCGCATTGCCAGGCTTACTGATTGTCGTTGTCATCTTCCTTATTACGGCGCTGGTGACTCGCTTACTCAGACTGGTGCTGAGGCGGGTTGAGACCGGACACTTAAACCTGCCGGGCCTGCATCCGGATACGGTGGGTGTGACGCGTAAATTGATCAGCGTCGTCATCTGGTTATTCGCGCTATCAGCGGCGTATCCCTTCCTGCCGGGTGCCAATTCGCTCGCCTTCAAAGGGATCAGCGTATTCTTCGGCCTGATGCTGACATTGGGCTCGGCTGGGGTGATGAACCATGCCATGAGCGGGCTGGTGCTCACCTACTCGCGGGCATTGCGCAAAGGGGAAGTGATCAGGATTGCCGATCATGAGGGCGTGGTCAGTGAAGTGGGCATGCTGGCCACCAAAATTCTCACCCGGGAGAATTATGAAGTGACGGTTCCCAATGCCGTGGTGGTTAGCGGCAGGATAGTCAATCTCAGCGCGACGCTAAAAGGTGAAGGCGTCAACATGACGACCAGCGTCACCATTGGTTATGACACGCCGTGGCGGCAGGTTGAGGCGATGCTGGAGCTTGCTGCCAGCCGCACCACCGGTATTAATCACGATATCACGCCGCTGGTGCGGCAACTGGCACTTCAGGACTGGTATGTGATGTATGAGCTACAGGTCCGGCTCCGGCCGGGAGAGTCACTCGCTGGGGTAAGAAGTCTTCTCCATGGACATATACAGGATGTGTTTAACGAATTAGGTGTTCAGATTATGTCACCGAATTTTATCAGCCAGCCCGAACAGCCGATTATCGTGACAAAACCAAATTGGTTTACTCCCCCTGCTCAAGAGAAAGAATAAACAAGGTGTGATCCTGAGCTGCAGGGCTAAAGCGGGCCTTTACTTTAATCCCGAAAAAGGACAACGCAGGTTTGGCCGGTAGAGCGCTTATAGTCCTGTCATTAAACTGGCGACAATGTCATTCAGGATGGAAAGAGTGGTAGCCAATCTGATTATAAAAATAATACAGAAACAAAAAGGCTCACGCGGATTGGCGCATGAGCCTGCTTTGGCTTAGGGGAATTACTTGCCGAGGATTTCCCGACGCACGATATCCGCGCCGGCACTTAACGCGGCCAGTTTGCCGCTGGCAACCTGACGGGATAACGGCACCATGCCGCAGTTGGTTGACGGATAAAGTTTATCTGCATCAACGAATTGCAGCGCCTTACGCAGGGTGTCGGCGACCTGTTCGGCGGTTTCAACGGCGTGGGTTGCCACGTCAATCGCCCCCACCATCACCTTTTTGCCGCGGATCAGCTCAATCAGATCCATCGGCACGCGTGAGTTCTGACACTCCAGCGAGATAATGTCGATGGCCGATTTCTGCAGCTTAGGGAACACCTCTTCATACTGCCGCCACTCGGTGCCGAGCGTCTTCTTCCAGTCGGTGTTGGCTTTAATCCCGTAGCCATAACAAATGTGGACAGCCGTTTCACATTTAAGCCCTTCAACGGCTCTTTCTAACGCGGCAATACCCCAGTCGTTGACTTCATCAAAGAAGACGTTAAAAGCGGGCTCATCAAACTGGATGATATCGACGCCGGCCGCCTCTAACTCTCTGGCTTCCTGATTGAGAATTTTGGCAAATTCCCAGGCGAGTTTTTCGCGACTTTTGTAGTGACCGTCATAAAGCGTATCAATCATTGTCATCGGACCGGGCAGCGCCCATTTGATCGGCTGGCTGGTCAGCTGGCGTAAAAACCGGGCGTCATCAACAAATACCGGTTTCAGGCGGGCAACCTCACCGACTACGGAAGGCACGCTCGCATCATAACGATCGCGGATTTTTACGATCTGACGTTTTTCAAAGTCGACACCGCTGAGATGTTCAATAAAAGTGGTGACAAAATGCTGACGTGTCTGCTCACCATCACTGACAATATCGATACCGGAGTGCAGCTGATCGGCCAGGCTGATACGCAGCGCATCAAGTTTGCCCTCAGCTAATTCGTCACCCTGCAATTTCCACGGCGACCACAGCGTCTCGGGTTGGGCCAGCCATGAAGGTTTAGGTAAACTGCCAGCAGTCGATGTCGGTAATAATGTGTTCATAATAAATAACCTTATATTTGGTTGGTTCAAACAACGGGCTGGGCAAACCATTGCTCAAGAAGCGTCTGCCAGGGCTTAATGAAAAGTTCTTCAGTAAACTTACCCTGCTCAACGGCCAGCTGACTGCGCTCTTCTCGATCGTAGACAATTCGTGTTAATGAATAATCCTGATGCGTCAGGCTGGGTTGATAGACATTTCCCGCCGCCGAATTGGCATTGTAGATTTCAGGCCGGTATATTTTCTGAAACGTTTCCATGGTGCTGATGGTGCTAATCAGTTCGAGGTTGCTGTAATCGTGCAGCAGGTCACCCTGGAAATAAAAAGCCAGCGGCGCAACGCTGTTACGCGGCATGAAATAACGCGCCCTTAGCCCCATCTTTGCGAAATAATCATCGGTCAGCGAGGTTTCATTCTGGGCATATTCATCGCCCAGCACCGGATGATGGTTACCGGTCCGGTGATAGGTATTTTTACTGGAGACGCTCAGGCATATCACCGGCGACTTACTGAATTTCTCTTTATACGCCGCAGAGTTAACAAAACTTTTGAAGATGTTGCCATGCAGAACGCCATAATTCTCCGGCGTGCTAAATTCGCTTCTGTTTTTATTGTGTGCTGGCAACACCACGCTGAAATCATAATCGCGCACATACGAAGAGAAGTTATTGCCGACAATACCTTCAATGCGCTTCTGGGTCTGATGATCAATGATATGCGTTTTTAAAACTTCAATCACCGGAAAGGCATCATTGCGGCCTTGTGCATTGATCGATAACTCTGCCGATATAATTTCCAGCTCAACAGAATAACGGTCGCCTTTCGGGTTATCCCAGTTCGCCAGCGAATTGAAACGATTATTAATCATGACCAGGGCATTGCGTAAATTATCCTGACGCTTTTCACCCCGCGCTAAATTGGCAAAGTTAGTGGTGATGCGCGTATTTTCAGACGGATTATAATTCTCGTCGAAACGCAGACTTTTAAGAGTAAAGGTAAAGGCATTATTCATCGCAATCTGGCACCCTGATCGTCTGATTCAAAATATGAGATTCGCGGTTGCGAGCGAACAGAAACTCAGCAGCGCTGGCGAATCTTCATATTATCAATTGATATTAGCAATGCATCCTTTATGCCTCAGACGGTGATTGAGGAAAAGTGATTTAATTTCACCGAACATGAAGGATGTTCATGATCAGTTAAAATAATGAAGATGAGGTGTTACAGCGGTGACTGAACTCAGATTAAGGTTGCGGTCCGCCAGCGTCTCAGCCGCGCCTGATGCGACGCGGATTGTCGCTGTAAATAGCGGAACTCCGGACAGCGACGCTCTGCCAGTGAAACACCTGCTGAAATTTCTTCAGTCAGGGAAAATCCACGGATGAAATGGTGGATCGGCAATAAGGCAAAAGCTGACAACGTTGCGTTGCGCTATTTCCCGTAGTCGCCGCTGACCAAACTGCCACCAGGGATGCAAGCGGCGATAAAGCGGGATGGCGGGTATAATCATCCCGCATTGACACGGCTATGCCGCAGACCGCGGATAACACTCACGCACTGTCACACCTGCGAGACCGCTGTTTTACCCCTGGCCGAAAATCTTAATCACCGCATCCAGATGCTCTTTCATCGCCTTCTTCGCGGCACGGCTGTCGCGCGCTTCCAGCGCATTCAGAATCCTGAGATGTTCGATCTCAGAACGGTGCGGCATGTCCTGGGGAGTGTAGTGGAGTTGCAGGCTGCGGAACATGGTGCCGTAACGGTGTCCCAGCAGGTGCCCAATGATAAACGCATAGGCTGGATTGCCGCTGGCCTGGGCAATGCGGATATGGAACAGACGATCGCCTGGATGGGTCGCCGAGCCATTGCGATTATCGTAGCAGTTTTGCTCATATGCCTGCCTGATCGCAGCAAGTTCTTCATCAGTGGCGTTTCTTGCCGCCAGGGCTGCGGTTTCAGGTTCGATTAACCGGCGGGTCTGTAACAGCGAAAAGGGAGGCAGCTCAGCGGTAAAATCCAGTTCGATGTTCAGCTCATCATCAACGTCGGCCCACTGATTGCGCCCCGCCTGCGACATCACCGGTTCCTGCGAAGGCGAAGCCGGTAAGGCTGGCGGCTGACGCACAATCACGCCGTTACCGACCCGCACATCCACCAGCCCAATCACTTCAAGCGCGATCAGCGCTTCCCGCACCGACGCGCGGCTGACCTGCAACAGACTGGCTAATTCACGTTCGGCTGGCAGCCGGCTGCCGGGTGGAAACTCGTTATTATCAATTAATGTTTTTAGCTGGTCAGCTATCTGCCTGTAAATCCTTGGGTTTTCTAATCTTTTTATCGGCATCGGACACCTGAGGTCAATTCTCATTAAGTGATTCAGCTAGCATTTTCCAGACAAAAATCTTGCTGCTTTGTTTTATGCATGTAAAAAATTGGTTAACCGAAATGGCGTTTTAAGCAGAAGCTTGCGCGACATCTTAGCAAAAAGCACTGGTTTTAACGCATTTTTTTCGCCTCTAATGGCCTGACCATTAGACCTATAAAACCCTTTTAATGGGAGTTGCCATGAACCTGGCAGGGAAAAAAGTACTGATTACCGCCGCAGGACAGGGCATCGGTTTTACCACCGCCGCCCTGTTTGCCCGCGAAGGTGCAGAGGTGATTGCCACAGATATCAATATCAGCGCGTTACAGCAGATACCGGGTATCACAGCGCAACACCTCGACGTCACCGATCCCCAGGCGATCGCTGCGCTGGCAGAAATCACCGGTCCGCTCGATGTGCTGTTTAACTGCGCCGGTGTGGTTCACAGCGGCGACATACTCAGCTGCCGCGAAAGCGAATGGCAGTTCGCGCTGGATCTCAATGTCACCGCGATGTTCCGCATGATCCGCGCTTTCCTGCCAGCGATGCTGGAGCGCAACCACGGCTCGGTGATCAACATGTCGTCAGTCGCTTCAAGCATCAAAGGGGTGCCAAACCGCTTTGCCTACAGCGCGTCCAAAGCGGCAGTGATTGGCCTGACCCGTTCGGTGGCGGCAGATTACGTCACCCGCGGCATTCGCTGTAATGCGATCTGCCCCGGCACGGTGGAGTCACCTTCCCTGCGCCAGCGCATTGCCGCTCAGGCCCTGGCTGAAGGACGCAGCGAAGCGGAAGTTTATGCGGCGTTTGTTTCCCGCCAGCCGATTGGCCGTATTGGTAAAACCGAGGAGATCGCCCAGCTGGCGCTCTATCTCGCCTCTGATGCCAGTTCCTACACCACCGGTACGGTGCAGATTATTGACGGCGGCTGGAGTAACTGATCCCGCAGCCGCTCTGCTTCCCTGACTTTTTCACAGAAGGATAGTGATCGATGAAACTACTACGATTCGGCAATGCAGGTTCTGAACGCCCCGGCCTGCTGGACAGCAACGGAAAACTGCGCGATCTCAGCGCTCACGTCACCGACATCGACGGCGATGCCCTGCAACCGGCCACGCTCAACGCACTGCGCCAGCTCGATCCGCACAGCCTGCCGCTGGTGAGCGGTGAACCCCGTCTGGGCGCGTGCGTGGCCAGAAGCGGGAAATTTATCTGTATCGGCCTGAACTACGCCGATCACGCGGCGGAGACCGGGGCTGAAATCCCGAAAGAACCGGTGGTCTTCAGCAAGTGGACCAGCGCCATTGTCGGCCCGAACGATGATGTCGAAATCCCGCGTGATTCAGTGAAAACCGACTGGGAAGTTGAGCTGGGCGTGGTGATCGGCACCGGCGGCCGCTATATCAGCGAAGCCGACGCCATGGCACACGTCGCCGGTTACTGCGTGATCAACGACGTCTCTGAACGGGAGTTCCAGATTGAACGCGGCGGCACCTGGGACAAAGGCAAAGGCTGCGACACCTTTGGTCCGATTGGCCCGTGGCTGGTGACCGCCGATGAAATCCCCGATCCGCATCAGCTGAACCTGTGGCTGGAAGTGGATGGCACGCGCTATCAGAACGGCAATACCCGCACCATGATTTTCCGCATTCCTGAAATTATCAGTTATCTCAGCCGCTTTATGAGCCTGCAACCCGGCGACATCATCTCGACCGGCACACCGCCGGGCGTCGGTCTGGGACAAAAACCGCCGCTCTATCTGAAAGCCGGTCAGGTTATGCACCTCGGGATTGAAGGTCTGGGTGAGCAGCGTCAGAAGACGGTACAGGCATAGCCCCATTACAGCGGAAGGAAATTTTGATGACGACGATTACGGCTTTACGTGTAGAGGATGTGCGCTTCCCGACGTCGCTGACGATGGATGGCTCGGATGCGATGAATCCCGATCCCGACTACTCCGCGGCATATGTGATTCTGGACACCGACAATCCCGCCCTGCAAGGGCATGGCCTGACCTTCACCATCGGGCGCGGTAATGAGATCTGTTGTGCCGCGATCGGCGCACTGCAGCATCTGATCGTCGGTCGCCAACTGGCGGATATGACGGCCGATATGGGGAAATTCTGGCGGGATTTCACCAGCGACAGCCAGCTGCGCTGGATTGGGCCGGATAAAGGCGCTATCCATCTGGCGACCGGTGCCGTGGTCAATGCGGTATGGGATTTATGGAGTAAGGCGGTCGGCAAACCGGTGTGGCAGCTGGTGGCGGATATGACGCCGGAAGAGCTGGTGCGCTGCATCGATTTTCGCTACATCACCGACTGCATTACCCCGCAGGAGGCGCTGACGCTGCTGCAACAGCGTGGTGACAACAAAGCACAGCGTCTTGAAAAACTGCTGGCGGAAGGTTACCCGTGCTACACCACCTCGGCCGGCTGGCTGGGCTATCCCGACGACAAGCTGCGCCGTTTGTGTCAGCAGGCGGTCGATGCCGGCTTCGATTATCTCAAGCTGAAAGTCGGACGTGACCTGGAAGATGACATTCGCCGGGTGCGTATTGCCCGTGAAGTGATCGGTCCGGACCGCAAGCTGATGATCGACGCTAACCAGGTGTGGGAAACCCGCGACGCCATTCCGTGGGTGAACGCCCTGGCGTTTGCCAACCCCTGGTTTATCGAAGAGCCGACCAGCCCGGATGATATCGAAGGCCATCGCACCATTCGTCAGGGTGTTGCGCCGGTCAAAGTCGCCACCGGCGAGATGTGCCAGAACCGCATCATGTTTAAGCAGTTCATCATGCGTGAGGCGATTGATGTGGTGCAGATTGACGCCTGCCGCATGGGCGGCATTAACGAAGTGCTGGCGGTGATGCTGATGGCGGCCAAATACAACCTGCCGGTCTGCCCGCATGCGGGCGGCGTCGGGTTGTGCGAGTACGTGCAGCATCTTTCGATGATCGATTATCTCTGTATCGCCGGGACGCATGAAGGCCGGGTTATCGAATACGTTGACCACCTTCACGAGCATTTTGTCGACCCCTGTGAGATCCGCGGCGCAGCCTACATGCCGCCCAAATCGCCCGGCTTCTCTATCGAAATGCATCAGGCGTCCATCGAAAAATATCGCTACCACGCCTGAGCCGCAAAGGAGAATGCCGATGATGCGAGTCGACAGCCACCAGCATTTCTGGCGCTACACGCCGCAGGATTACCGCTGGATCAACGATGAGATGGGTGTGCTGAAACAGGATTTCCTGCCGGAGAGGTTGCGGCCGATCCTGCGCCGCCACGATGTGCAGAAAACCATCCTGGTCCAGGCGCGATGCAGCCTGGAGGAGACCCGCTGGCTGCTGGATTTGGCCGATCAGACCGATTTTGTCGCGGCGGTGACTGGCTGGATCGATCTGCGTGACGCCGATCTGCCGCGCCAGCTGGACGCATTAGCCCATCCGCTGCTGCGTGGTTTTCGCCACCCGGTTCAGGACGAGCCTTATCCGGCGCAGTGGCTGGCCGATCCGGCCGTTAATGCCGGGATTCGCCAGCTTCAGCAGCGGGAAGTGCTCTACGAACTGCTGGTGACGCATCACAATCTGGCCGAAGCCGTTGAGTTTGCGCAGCGCCATGACCAGCATTTTCTGGTGCTCGATCACTTCGGCAAGCCCGATCTGACACGGGGAGCCCGCCACTGGAAGCAGCAGGTTGCGCCGCTGAAGGCGCTGAAACACGTCAGTTGCAAGCTCTCCGGTCTGCTGACTGAGCCACGCCCGGCGGGCCTCTCCGCCGACGACCTGCTGCCTTATTTCGATGTGGCACTGGAGATTTTCGGCAGCGAACGGCTGATGTTCGGTTCCGACTGGCCGGTTTCGCTGCTGGCCGGTGCCGATGACGATCCCTGGCAGCTCTGGCAAACAGCCATAGCAAAACTCAGTGGTGCCGAACAGGCAGCCATTTATGGCGGCAATGCCTGCTCTCTTTACCGATTACAGGAAACACACGATGAATCTCTATCTGCAAAATAAAGTGGTAATCGTCACCGGCGGCGGTTCCGGCATCGGCGAGGCGATCTCGCTGACGCTGGCCGAAGAAGGCGCCATCCCGGTGATCGTCAGCAATACCGAACCGGCGAATGAGCTGATGCATAAGCTGCAACAATGCTCGCCGCAGGCCAGCTTCGTGCTCGCCGAGCTGCGTGACGAAGCGAGCTGCAAGGCCGCGCTGGATACGATCCTGACCCGTTATTCCGCCATTGACGGCCTGGTGAACAACGCCGGTGCCAATGACAACGTCGGTCTGGACGCCGGACGCGCCGCCTTTGTGCAGTCACTCGAACAGAATCTGATTCACTACTACCTAATGGCGCACCTGTGCCTGAATGCGCTGCGTGCCAGCCGGGGCGCAATCGTCAATATCAGTTCGAAAACCGCGTTAACCGGTCAGGGCAATACCAGCGGCTATGCCTCGGCCAAGGGCGGCATTCTGGCGCTGACCCGTGAATGGGCGGCGGCCCTGCTGAACGAGGGTATCCGGGTGAATGCGGTTATCCCGGCTGAAGTGATGACGCCGCTCTACGCGCGCTGGATTCAGAGTTTCGATCACCACGAAGAGAAACTGCAACAAATCACCTCGCATATTCCGCTGGGACAGCGCATGACCACGCCGCAGGAGATCGCCAATACGGTGGTCTTTCTGCTCTCTTCGCGGGCGTCGCACACCACAGGTCAGTGGCTGACCGTCGATGGCGGTTACACCCATCTTGATCGGGCGCTGACATGAGGCGGCGCTATTGCCAGGCGCTGGATCTCAGCGACGATCCGCGTCTTATCGAAGAGTATCAACGCTATCACCAGCAAATCTGGCCGGAAATTACCGCGCACCTGCGTCATTACGGCATTGCAGAGATGGAGATTTACCGGCTGGGTAACCGGCTGATGATGGTGATAGAAACCACGGACGACTTTGACCGCGCGCAATTCGAACGCCGCAGCCTTGAGGACCCGAAAATCTGCGAGTGGGAAACCCTGATGTGGAAATATCAGCGCCCCACACCCTGGACACCCGCGGGTCAAAAGTGGGTAGAAATGACACGCATTTTTTCACTGACAGAACAGCCGTAGTGCCTCTCGTTGTTCCAGAGAGCAGCCGTTTTTCACGTTATCTGACATAAAAAAAACCCAGCCATCCGAGCTGACCCTACTCCTGCAGGCACCACCAGATACTGAGGAATACACCATGTTCGCCAATAAAACTGCGGCTCCCGCCTATGCGGAGCGCAAAACCACATCCGGGTTCCGTCTGGCGTTTATTCTGGTCACCACGCTGTTTTTCCTGTGGGGATTATCCTACGGGCTGCTGGATGTGCTGAATAAGCATTTCCAGGAGGTATTACACGTTAATAAGGCGCAGTCCGGGCTGTTACAGGCCGCCTATTTTGGTGCCTATTTCATCATTGCCCTGCCGGCCGGTTTTTTTATGGATCGCTTTGGCTATAAGGCGGGCATCCTGGTCGGTTTATGTTTGTATGCGGTGGGCGCACTGCTGTTTGTCCCGGCCGCCTCGGCAGGCAGTTTTAGCCTGTTTTTGTTCGCGCTGTTTGTGATTGCCCTCGGGCTGGGGTGTCTCGAAACCGCCGCTAACCCCTTTGCCACGGTACTGGGCGATCCGGCTGGCGCAGAACGCCGTCTGAATCTCTCGCAATCGTTTAACGGCTTAGGGCAGTTTATTGGTCCGGTGATTGGCGGCTCGCTGTTCTTTTCCGCTACTCAGAGCACCACCGCTGACGGGCTCGCTTCGGTGAAAACCACCTACGTCGCAATCGCCTTTTTAGTGCTGCTGATAGCCTTCCTGTTCGGACGGACGAAACTGCCGGATATCCGTGAGCAGAGCAGCGATGCAGACCAGGGCATCGCCAAAGGGTTGTGGCAGCATGGCCATTTTACCGGCGGCGTGATTGCCCAGTTCTTTTATGTCGCCGCCCAGGTTGGCGTTGGCGCTTTCTTTATCAATTACACCACCGAACACTGGCATACGCTGTCGAACCAGAACGCCTCCTATCTGCTGTCGGTGGGCATGATCAGCTTTATGGTCGGCCGCTTCTTCAGTACCTGGCTGATGGGTTTTATCCGCCCGGCTACGCTACTGGTGGCCTATGCCATCATCAATATTGTGTTATGCGGCGTGGTGGTTGCCGGTATCGACAATGTCTCGGTGATTGCCCTGGTGGCGATATTCTTCTTTATGTCGATCATGTTCCCGACCCTTTTTGCCATGGGCGTGAAGAACATGGGCAAGCAAACTAAACGGGCCAGTTCGGTGATGATCATGGCGATTGTCGGGGGCGCGGTGATGCCCTATATGATGGGTGCCATCGCCGATCGTTACACCACGGCCGTCTCCTACTCGCTGCCGATGATCTGTTTCGCGGTGGTACTGGTTTATGCGCTAAAGCAAAGAGCAAACGCCGATCGCTGAGTCATTCCCCGCTGGATAAAACCACGGAGTGAACAGGCGGTTTGTCTGTTCACTCCGGCTCATTACTGAACCGGGAGCGCTGCCACGGCCTGCTGATTCTCGCCTCTGCGGAATGAATCGCCTGACCGGATACGCCCTGCCACGCCCGATCGGCTGCCGCGAATGGATGATTGATTTGCAGCGCCAGAAGAGGCTGAACCTGATGCGTGACATATTTTATTCGTCGCCAGCGGTTTATTGCATCAGTCTGGGGCATAGGTCACATTAATTTTAACTGCCCGCTTTTTTATTCACCTCTTTTAATCATTACGCATACGCTGAAGCTCTCATTTATTTTTGCCAGAACAGCTATATTGATCGTTACGCATCACTATCTATCAGCCCGCTTAATTGATGTCACAACAACGGAGAGAGGAAATAAATTTTCCTGCTGAGGATTAAGCACATGAATAGATGAGAGGTTTATCATGAAAAAATCAGTATGTAGTGAACTGCACGGCAGAATAATTCATGCAAGAACGATTCTACCCGCCAGTAATATTGCACTGTACGAGGTCGATTTTGACAATGGCACTACTGCGGTGTTACGCGTCAGCACAACTTTTCCGCTACGGGAAGGCGACACGATTGCCAGAATCAATGATGTCTGGCGTGCGGGCCAGCATGTGATTACGCCCTCTCCGTTCGAGTTCGTGGAAAAGCGTGAATCCGACCGCTATTTCATTGAATATGAGCGTTAATGCGTGAGTTTTATGATTCAGATTTAACCCGTCGCGTCAGTCAGGCCGAAGCCTTCCATTCGTATCTGATTGATATAAATGATAAAATATCAGGTAAGCAATGAAACACCTCAGCCACCTGAACGGCAAGAGTGGGTTGCCGTCCGATTAAGGGAACTGTCACTTTTTTCTCTGCGTTTTAAATAATAAAAAGCGACTTACAGTGCGGACACAGCACAGCCTGGCCTTTGTTCTTTTTCGCGATTAACTGCCTGGAGAATTTCTTACACTCCGGGCACTGGGTATTCGTTTCGTTGTGGTGCAACGCGTCGAAAAGAAAGCTTAACCAGGTCATGTCCGTATCCTCTGAAGTGGGGCGATCAGCGTAGCACAAGGCGAAATAATTAGCTTTTCCTATAAGCCATCGCTGGTTAAATAAAGATAGAACCCGAAGAAACCTCTCTTTTATTTTTTTATTTATACTTGGTGATTATCGTCAACAGCCCCTCTGTTTTATTAACATCGGTGTTAATGATCGAAACAAGACTATAATTAACCTATCGGAACCTGCTTTCACCTCTGGCTCCCTCTTCCTTTTTTATCATCCTTTCTTTTTTCCAGACCCAGCAGCTGCGCGAGCGCAAGGAAATGAATGTGAAAATAAATCTGTCGACGTGGTTCAGTCGGGAAAGTGAATTACCTTCCGATCATTTCCCGCTGTTCCCGCCAGAAGGCCTTTATCAGGCCCAGCGGCCCGAACTCTTTTCTGCTGAACAAATGGAGAGCTACGGCGAGAAATTAGCAAAAACACACAAGCTGTCGGGCGGTAAATGGTCCTACCGGCTGCTGCAACAGCTGGCTGATAACGAGCTGTCCCTGACGCAGAGCGCGGCGATTCTGAGCGAGGGCGACAAACGCAGCCAGACGCCGGCTGCCGTCTGGCTGCTGGATAATTTTTACATCATTGAAGAGCAAATCCGCCTGGTGCGGCACCTGTTACCGGCAAAGTTCGGTAAAGGATTGCCGATGCTGGAACAATCGGCGCATTACCTGCGCATCCAGGCGATCGCCGAGGAGATGATCAGGCACAGCGATGGCCGGCTTGAAACCAGCGTGCTGCTGCCGTTTATCGCCGCCTATCAGCGCGTCACTCCGCTGCTGCTCGGCGAACTGTGGGCGATGCCCGCCATGTTGCGCTTTGCGCTGATCAACAATCTGGCCCGGATTGCGGCGGAGGTCGCCAGGGTGCATCAGGAGCGTAACAAAGCTGAAGAATGGATCACCGATATACTGGCCACTGCAGCCAAAGATGCGGCAAAAGTGATCCTCGTTATCGCCGATATGGCCCGTCAGAACCCGCAGATTTCCGGCGCTTTCGTGGCTGAGCTTGAACGCCGGTTGAGTGGTCAGAACAACACGCTCGCCTTAACGTGGGTTGAGCAGCAGCTTGAAAGCACCGGCCGGAAAACGTCAGAGGTGATTGAACAGTTCAACCGCCAGCTGGCATTGAGTCAGCTGTCGGTGAGCAACACTATTACTGGACTGCGCCAGCTGGGCGAGATTGACTGGCAGGCCTTTGTTGAGTCAGTCAGCCTGGTTGAACGCATTCTTCAGCAGGACCCGGCAGGGACTTATCCTCTGATGCACTTCGACAGTCGTGATGACTACCGTCACGTTATTGAGCGTCTGGCCCGGCACAGTCGGTTTGATGAGCGGGAGGTGGCCCGGACGGTGCTGGATCTGGCTAACCAGCCCGGACGTCCCCTGCGTCAGCAGCATGTCGGCTATTTCCTGCTGGATAAAGGCTATCTGCAGCTTGAACAGCAGCTTCAGGTCAACGTCACCTGGCTGAATAAGAGCCGCCAGCATCTCAGCCAGACGCCTTTACTCTCCTGGCTGGGCAGCCTGCTGCTGCTAACCATCGCCTTTAGCGCTGAGATGCTGGTCAGCACGCAGCAGGCTGGCATCGGGCCGTTACTCTGGCTGCTGGTGCTGCCAACCCTTATCGTCAGCAGCCAGCTGGCGTTACAGCTGCTAAGCGAACTCACCACCCGCACCCGCCATCCGCTTCCGCTGCCGCGTCTTGATTATGCTCAGGCGATACCGCCGCACCATCAGACGCTGGTGGTGATCCCCTGTTTACTCAGCAGCAACGCCGCCACCGACGCGCTGCTTCGCTCCCTGGAGATCTGTTATCTCGGCAACGCCTTACCGAATATCGGTTTTGCCTTACTGACCGACTTCACCGACAGCGCGGAACAGAATCATATTCATGATGAGGCGCTTATCCGCTATGCGGTGCTGAAAACCGAGGCGCTGAATCGCCGCTACAGCGGCCGTGCCGCAGATAGCGCGCTGTTTTCACTGCTGCACCGCGATCGTACTCATAATATTTCGCAGGGCGTCTGGATGGGCTATGAACGCAAACGCGGCAAAATCCATGCGCTCAACCGCTGGCTGCAGGGAGAAGATAATAGCTTCAGCGTGACGGCGGGAGCGTCCCAGGCACAGCTGCACGGCGTCCGATACGTCATTACGCTCGACAGCGACACCATTCTGCCGCGCGAGACCGCCCATAAACTGATTGGCGTGATGGCGCATCCGCTTAATGCGCCCGTGTTCGACACTCAGTCCAGTCGGGTGGTTGAGGGTTATGCCATTCTTCAGCCCCGGCTGGCCGAGGAGATCCCGGTTCAGGGTCAGGGCCGCTATGCCAGGTTGTGCAGCAGCGTGCCGGGTAATGATGCTTACTCCTCGCTCTCCTCAGATATTTATCAGGATTTGTTTGGCGAAGGATCGTTTGTCGGTAAGGGCATTTACGATGTGGCAGCCTTCTCGCGCGCCACCCGTAATACCTGCCCGGAAAACCTGGTGCTGAGTCACGATCTGCTGGAAGGCTGTTACGCCCGCTCCGGGGTGGTAAGTAACGTGGTGCTCTATGAGCAGTACCCGACGAACTATCTGAGTGATGTCGCCCGGCGGTTTCGCTGGGTCAGAGGTGACTGGCAGCTGCTGAACTGGCTGCGGCCGCAGGTCCGGCTGGAAGATGGTCACCGGCAGAAAAATCCGCTCAGCCCGCTTTCCCGCTGGAAGTTAATCGATAACCTGCGCCGCAGCCTGGTCGCGCCTGCCCTGCTGGCGCTGGTGTTTATGCTCTGCACCCTGGTGCCGAATCCGGCCTTCTGGGCCGCTGGCATTATGCTGTTTCTGCTGCTGCCTGGCGTGCCAGCGCTGATTATTGATGGCGTGACAAAAAGTAAAAAACGCGGCTGGCGGCAGCATCTGCAGATCCTGTTTACCGATGCGTTTAACCGTATCTCCCGTGCCGGCCTGGCGCTGGCCGTTCTGCCGCATGAAAGTTACTGGTCGCTGAAAGCGATCGTTGTCACCCTGTGGCGGCTGAATATCAGCCATCGCTACCTCAACGAGTGGAAAAGCGCCTCTGCATCCCCTTCGGCCGCCCATGATATACGCCATTTTTACCGCTGCATGTGGATTAACCCACTGGCAGGCGTGGCGCTGGTGGTGCTGACCGGGCTGTCGATGCCAGCGTTGATCCATATAGCCCTGGCGCTGGCGTTACTCTGGGCGATGAGCCCGGCGCTGCTCAGCCGCATGAGCCAGCCGGTTGCCCCGCCGCGGATCGCATTGTCAGCCGCACAACAGGGTTTTCTGCGCCGCACCGCCCGTGAAACCTGGGCCTGGTTCAGTGAGTTTGCCAGCGATGAAAACAACCATCTGCCACCGGATAATCTGCAGGAAATCCCGCAGATGCGGATAGCGCACCGCACCTCACCCACCAATATCGGGCTGTCGCTGCTGGCTAACCTCACCGCATGGGATTTTGGCTACGTCAGTCAGGATCGGGTGATCAGGCGATCGCTTGCTACCCTCGATACCCTTGATCGGATGGAGCATTTCCGGGGCCATCTCTATAACTGGTATGACACGCAGACGTTACAGCCGCTCAACCCGCGCTATGTCTCCAGCGTGGACAGCGGCAACATGGCGGCTCACCTGGTCACGCTGCAGGCCGGACTGGCGCAGTGGAAATACCAGCCGGTGATCTCCCCGTCGCGCATGCTGGAAGGTCTGCGTGATACGCTATTGCTGATCCCGACGCAGCCCGGCACCCGCCAGCACGACCTGCTGGCTGACATCGACACCCGGCTACGGGCGATGGCACAGGCATCACCCGCGGAGCTGTTATCCGGACTGGAAGCACTGCTGCCGCTGAGCGCTGAAGCACAACAGCAGCATCAGCCGACAGGCCGCATCAACTGGCCAGCCCTGCTCCACCAGCAGCTGGATGACCTGGCCGGGGAGTGGCGTCGCTTTTTCAGTTGGGTCTCTCCGCAGGCGCCCTTCCCCGCTGAGATACCGTCTCTGTTGTGGCTGGCTGAATTATGTCAGCATCGCCCTGGATTGACCCGGCAACAGAGCGATCCGGTGGTGTGGGCCGCCCGTGAGCGGATGGCCGCGCTGCTGGAGCTGGACAGCCGCCTTAGCGATCACGCCAGAATGGATTTCCGCTTCTTATATTTTCCGGCTACCTCGTTGCTCAGCGTGGGCTACAACATTGACAGCGGTCTGCCCGACGCCAGCAAATATGACCTGTTTCCGTCAGAAGTGCGGCTGACCCACTATTTCGCCATCTCCGCCAATCAGCTGCCCGCCAAAAGCTGGTTTGTGCTGGGTCGCTTATTTACCCGACTGGATAATCAGCCTGCCGTGATGTCGTGGAGCGGCTCAATGTTTGAATATCTGATGCCGCATCTGGTGATGCCGGTCTACCCCGATACGCTGCTGGAAAAGATGGCGTTATCGGCGGTGAGGCAGCAGATCCGTTCCGCGAAAGCTACCGGTACGCCGTGGGGCGTGTCGGAATCGGGATATGCCGCCTTTGACGTGAATCATAACTATCAGTACCGGGCATTCGGCACGCCAGAATTAGGGTTAAAACGCGGTCTGAATGATGATCGGGTGGTTGCGCCTTACGCCTCGCTGCTGGCGCTGATGGTCCTGCCGCAGGAGGCAACCGATAACCTGCTCAGGCTGAAAGCAATGGGCGCCAGGGGTGAATATGGCTATTACGAGGCGCTGGATTTCACCGCCGACCGGCTGGCTCCCGGTCAGCCATTTACCCTGGTCAAATCCTATATGGCCCATCATCAGGCGATGGGGTTTCTGGCGCTGTCGCACCTGCTGCTGGGCGCGCCGATGGTGGCCCGCTTCATCTCCAGCGCGCTGTTTCAGTCGTCGCGCCTGCTGCTGCAGGAAACCGTGCCGGATGATATCGAGCTGTATACACCGCGCCGCAGCTTTGACGAAGCTGTCGATAACAAACTGCAGCGGAGCGTGCCCGACCAGCGTGAGTTCAGCGGTTCCGATCCGCGTCAGCCACAGCTTCAGCTGCTGTCCAACGCCAACTATCATCTGATGGTGACCCACTCCGGTGCAGGCTACAGCCTGTGGAAGGGGCTGGCGCTGACCCGCTGGCGGGCAGACAGCACCAGCAATCACTACGGCACCTTCTGCTACGTCACCGATCATCATTCCGGCGACGTCATCAGCCACAGTTATCAGCCGATCTGCAGTGCACGGCCCGGCTATAAGGCCCGGTTCAATGATGCCGGCATTGAGTTTGACGCAGCGGGCACCACGTTCAGCATCCACACCCATATTGTGGTCTCGCCGGAAGATGATGTTGAGATCAGACGGATAACGGTTACCAACCGTTCCCGTCAGCCGCGCCGGTTCGATATCACCAGCTATGCCGAAGTGGTGCTGGCACCGGCCGCCAGCGATATGGCCCATCCCGCCTTCAGTAACCTTTTTGTTCAGACAGAAATTTTGCCTGGGCTGGAAGCGATTCTGGCGCATCGCCGGCCGCGCGAAGAGCAGGAAGTGACGGCCTGGATGTTTCATGCGATGGCGATCCATGGCAATACTGACCGTGAAACCACCTATGAAACCGATCGGGCCCGGTTTCTTGGACGGGGCAATAGCCGCGCCAGCCCGCAGGCGCTGAAGCCTGGCGGTGAGCTGACCGGCCATCAGGGCGCGGTACTGGACCCGCTGCTGTCGATTCGCCAGACCGTCGCGCTCAAAGCTGGCGAAGCGGTCACCATCGATATGCTGTATGGCGTGACGCCGCAGCGCGACACCTCGATTGCGTTGATCGGGAAGTACCGTAACCATATCAGCGCCGATCGGGTGTTCGAGCTCGCCTGGTCGCACAGTCAGGTTGCCCTGCGTCAGCTGAATATCCGCACTGAAGATACCGGCCTGTTTAATCAGCTGGCCAGTGCGCTGCTGTTCCCTTGCGCCGGGATGCGTGGCGACCTTAACAACCTGATGCAGAACCGGCTGGGTCAGGAGTCCTTATGGCGTCATGCGATATCCGGCGATCTGCCGATTCTGCTGGTACGTATCGGGAATAACGATCAGCTTGATTTGGTCACCACGGTTATCCAGGCGCATCAGTACTGGCGTCAGAAAGGCCTGACGATCGATCTGGTGATCATGAACAGCGATCAGGGCGGCTATCAGCAGAACCTCTACAACCAGCTCACCACCCTGATCCCGGCTGGAGAAGAGCGTCAGCAGGTCGACAAGCCCGGCGGTATCTTTATTCGGAAGAGTGAAAGTTTTTCCGCGGAAGATTTGCGGCTGTTGCTGAGCGTGGCGGCAGTGGTGCTGGAAGGCCGCGATGGCAGCCTGGCCGACCAGCTCAGCGTGCTGTTGAAACCGCCTCGCACACTGCCCGCTTATCCGTTTACCGCCACCCGCCCAACGCCTGAACCGGCGGCGGTGCATTTTGCCCCGGGGGGTTTGCAATTTTTCAACGGTTACGGCGGCTTTAGCGCCGATGGCCGTGAATATCACATTATTCTTTCCGGGCAGCAGCAGACGCCTGCGCCCTGGAGTAACGTGCTGGCTAACAGCCAGTCAGGCAGCGTCATCTCTGAAAGTGGTCAGGCCTATAGCTGGTATGAAAACGCCCACGAATATCGCCTGACGCCGTGGCACAACGATCCGGTGAGTGATAGCAGTGGTGAAGCGCTCTATTTACGTGATGAAGAGAGCGGCGATGTCTGGTCCCCCACGCCGCTGCCGATCCGGGGAAAAGGGGATTACCTGACCCGACACGGCTTCGGCTACAGCGGTTTTGACCACACGGAACAGGGCATCAGCAGCACCTTAACGGTATTCATGGCTGAACAGGCACCGGTCAGGCTGTCATTGCTGACGCTGAGTAATCAGTCGGGACGGACACGCAATTTGTCGATCACCGGCTACGTCGAATGGGTTCTGGGTGAGCTGGCGAGTCGCTCGGCCCGGCACGTAGTGACTTCAGCCGCTACGCTGGCTAGCGGTAATGCGGTGCTGGCTAAAAACTTCTATCACAGCGCGGGTTCAGCGCGTACCGCCTTTTTCGCCGTCACCGGCACACAGATTGCGCATAGCGGCAACCGGCTGGAGTGCCTCGGTCGTAACGGTACCACTCGGCAGCCAGCGATGATGAATTTTCGCGGCCTGTCGGGCAATACCGGCGCGGGTCTGGACCCCTGTGCTGCCCTGCAAACGCTGACGACGCTGATTGACGGTGACAGCCGCAGCTTTGTTTTTGCCCTTGGCGTGGGTGAGGATGAAACGGCAGCCAGCGCGCTGATGCAGCAACTGCTGTCAGTCGATCAGGCCAGCAATGAGCTGGCAAAGGTCAAGCGCTACTGGCAAAGCGTGCTGACGAAAGTGCAGATTCAGACGCCTGAACCGGCGGTTGATCTGCTGGTCAACGGCTGGCTGCTCTATCAGACGCTGGCCAGTCGCTTACTGGCGCGCAGCGGTTATTACCAGTCCGGCGGGGCCTACGGTTTTCGCGATCAACTTCAGGACACGCTGGCGCTGACCCATGCGGCACCGCAGCGGCTGCGCGATCAGCTATTGCTGTGCGCATCGCGGCAGTTTATTGAGGGCGATGTTCAGCACTGGTGGCATCCACCTGGCGGCCGTGGCGTCAGAACACGCTGCTCCGACGACTATCTCTGGCTACCCTATGCGCTGTGCCACTATGTTGAGGCCACAGAGGATATGGCACTGCTGTCACAACCTGTCAGCTATCTCGAAGGCCGCTTACTGGCGGCGGATGAAGAATCGGTGTATGAGCTGCCTGGCACCAGCAAGGTCAGCGAAACGCTGTGGCAGCATGCGGTTCGAGCGGTGAAGCACGCCCTGCGCTTTGGTCAGCACGGCTTACCGCTGATGGGATCTGGCGACTGGAATGATGGCATGAGCACGGTCGGGATCGCTGGCAAAGGGGAAAGCGTCTGGCTCGGCTTTTTCCTCTATCGTGTGCTGACCCGTTTCGCCGCGCTGGCGGTTCAGATCGGTGACAACCCTACCGCCGCGCTGTGTCAGCGCCATGCGCAGGATCTTAAAACTGTGCTCAACGTTGCGGCCTGGGATGGCGAATGGTATCTGCGCGGCTTCTTTGACAGCGGCCAGACGCTTGGCTCTCACGTTGACCCTGAATGCCGCATCGACGCGATTGCCCAGAGCTGGTCGGTATTGTCCGGGGCGGGTGAAGCAGCCAAAAGTCAGTCTGCGATGAATGCGCTGTTCCGGCATCTGGTCGATCCGCAGAACGGGCTGATTAAATTGCTGACGCCGCCCTTTGATGGCGCAGGACCTAATCCGGGCTACATTCGGGGCTACCTGCCCGGAGTGCGCGAAAATGGCGGGCAGTACACCCACGGTGCGCTGTGGGCGATTATGGCTTTTGCGGCACGGCGGGAAACCGAACGTGCCTGGTCGCTGTTCTCGATGATTAATCCGGTTAATCACAGCAGCGATCAGCGGCGTTCGGCGATCTATAAAGTCGAACCCTACGTGATGGCCGCGGATGTCTATGCGGCAGAAGGTCACAGCGGGCGTGGCGGCTGGACCTGGTACACCGGCTCTTCCGGCTGGGCCTGGCAGCTGATTACCGAAAGCCTGCTCGGGATCACCCGACGCGGCCCACGCCTCTCTGTCCATCCCCAGCTTCCCGCCGGGTGGCGCGAGATAAAAGTGGTCTACCGTGAAGGAGAAGGTATCTATAACATCACCGTGTCACGCGGAGAGGGCGAATGGCAGCTGTGGCTGGATGGCGAGCGGTGTGAAGGCGATGAAATAGTGCTGGAGAGCCTGCAAAAAGTGCATCAGGTAGTGATTCATCTGCCAGCCGAAAAGATCTGAATAACGCCTGGCGGATTAACGGTGACGCTGCGGAGAAACCGCAGTCACGACGGTGGACGGCGCCAGCCGCCAGCGATCACGCCAACGGCTGAGCTTACCGCGCAGTAGCTTGCTCATTCACACCACTGCGCTTGCCGCCCGCGTCATCAAGGGGCGGCGTGGGTGTGGGTGGCGTAAATCTTGCTGACCACGCTCCAGCGCCCGTTTATTTTCAGCTGTCCGGGATAGCAACGTCTGCGGACCAGAGTGGAGGTCTGAAACAAAGGAGTGAATGAAGGAACGTGAAGCGATACTGCAGGTGCTCAGGGCGAACCCGCACAGCGGCATCCGGGCCTTTCACCGCGGGCGCCCGGGCTGTTACGGTTACACGGAGGGGAAGCTGCTGATAGAGCACGCGGGCGGCCTTATTCCCAACGAAATCGTGCAGAAGCCCATGATGTTTTTGAAGATGCAGAATGCCCTATGCGTGTCCGGGCGATGGCATAGTGACTTTCCGGGCGGCTGAACCTCGCGGCTCAGCAGCGTGGCCGGAGCCGGAGAGGCTGCTGATTAAGTCAGTGGCGAATTTGTGCCAGGTCATCTTCGGTCAGGCCGGTCATTTTCATGACGGTGACGCGGTCAATTCCGTTCTGCAGCATGGTACGGGCGATTTTCAGCGTGGCTTCACGCTCGCCTTCGGTACGGCCCTTTTCAATACCACGCTGCTCACCGAGCTGAAGACCTTCTTCCCTGCCCTTCTGTTCGAGCTGTTGTGCGATGGTCATAAGTGCGTCTCCATGTTGCGGCACACGCTGTGCCAGTTCGCGTACAAAGGCTTCGGCGTCGGCTGATTCGCCTGCCTGTACAATATAGTGTACCAGCGATATCACCTGTGATGAAGACAGATAGCCAGCCAGCAGAATGGGCACCAGCCGGTCGGTCAGTTCGGCCAGGTCCCGCTGATGGATGTGCTTCTGCAGAAGGGTCAGGGCAGCCATGCTGCGGTGGCCGGCAATTTCATCATCCGGAATGACGGTAACGTCAACCAGCGGGAAAGCCTGGCTGTAGAGCCTGCCTGCCAGCTCCGGGTCTTCAAACTCATCCAGCCACCGGGTGGAGTACGGATACGGACTGCGTTTACCGGTGTAGAACAGAACCGGTATCACCAGTGGCAACTTTTTATGCCCCGCCTCAAGGTGCCGCTGCATGGCGGCCACGGCATAGCGCACCAGGCGAAAGGCCATATGTTTGTCAGGCGAGGACTGATGCTCAATGAGTACGTGAACGTAACCCTCTCCGGCAGTGGTTTTCACGCTGTAGAGCACGTCGCTGAAATACTGCCGCAGGTCATCCTCGACGAAGGAGCCGGATTCCAGCTTGAGCGTGCTGAGATCGCAGATATCGCGCAGCTCTGCGGGAAGGTGTAGTTCCATAAAATCCCGTGCAACTTCGGGCTGGGTAAGAAACTGCCTGAATGCGGCATCATGGGGCGTGGGGGTGTTATTCTTCTTTTTCATTGGCTGATAGCCTGTGTATATTACCTCTCTCTATATTACCATGAATGTCCGCTGAATTAGCCTCAGAATGGAGGCAGTTTCGACAGTTTTCATGTAGAAGCGTGAAAGTTAGCTGCCAGAAAACTGGAATGGAAACAAAAAATACCTGAACGTTTAAAAGGGATTTTTAATATATTTAAATCGGAAGGACACCACCAGCGTGGCGAAGAAAATGAGAATGAGGACGTCTACGATACGCTGACGCCAAAGGTAAGTAATGATGCGCGAATGAATATTTCAAAGCGCTGGACTTCGCATTCTCAAAAAAAGATGTAAAAAACATCGCCGTTACCGGGCCTTACGGAGCAGATAAAAGTACGGTCACCCTGTCTTATTTTGTTAGCCTGCTAAAAAAGATTACATAAATCTCTCTCTGGCAGATTTTCAATTCCAGGAAAGAGAGAGGGTGAGCCGCCAGTAAATGCCGAGGTTGAATTAAGCATTGTTCAGCAGATCCTTTATAAAGAAAATAAAGACAACCTGCCGGATTCACGGGTTGACAGAATTCAAAGCTGGGATGTAAAACACATCCTTACTCTATTTTTAACCTCTGTCACTATACTGCTAGCTGTCTTCTTATTAACACTGTCTGTCTTTCCAAAGAATGTATTATCCAGCCCTGTTTCTGGAAGCCGTGAATACTATGAGCAGGTTTACTGGCAGGCAACCTGGGCGCGGCTTAAAGAGGCACAGGAGATCACTGAGGCCATTGACACCTTCTTTAGCGAAGCAGCCGATATCCTGCTCTCCCCTTCGGCACCCTGTGGCTGCATGGTGGTTCTGGCGGCGATCAACGCCTCTGCCGAATCAGCCGATGTGGTCAGAGCCGCCAGCCTTCTCAGGCAGGAGGGTAAAGATCTGTTTGAAAAACGGTTAACCAAAGCGGTGCAGCAGCAACAGCTGCCCGCAGAAACCGATACCGCCGCGCTGGCTACCGTGCTGAACACCCTGCTGGAAGGCATGTCGATTGAAGCGAAGGAAGGGGCCACGCCGGAAAGCCTGAAAATGATCGGCCAGCATGCCGTCAGGCTGCTGCAGCCGCTCAGCCACCGATCGCACAAAGTGCAACAGGCACTACTAGACGACCGGTCAGTTTTTAAATAGAGTAGCCGCACTATGAAAAAACACGCGACAGATATGCGCCAGCACATCATTGATGTAGCTCGGGCGATTATTACGCACAAGGGCTACAGCGCCGTCGGGCTGTCTGAGATAGTCCAGGCTGCCGGTATTCCCAAAGGCTCGTTTTACTACTACTTCAAATCCAAGGAAGAGTTCGCTGAAGCGCTGCTGGAACACTACTTCAGCCACTATCTGCAGGAAGTCGATAACCAGCTGAGCGGCACAGGAACAGCCAGAGAACGGCTGCTGCGCTACTTCGCTTTCTGGAAGACGACCCAGGGCGCAGACCTGCCGGAAAGCAAATGCCTGGTGGTCAAGCTCGGCGCGGAAGTCTGCGATCGGTACGACAACATGCGGCAGGTACTGGCGACCGGTACCCAGGAAATCGTGCATAAAATTGCAGGCTGCATCCGGCTGGGACAGGAAGATGGCTCACTGCCTGCGGTAAGCGATGCCGATGAGCTGGCCGAAGAGCTCTATCAGCTCTGGCTGGGCGCCTCCCTGATGGCAAAAATTCACGATCCGGATAACGCCTTCGGTAAAGCAATGAAGGCGACCACACGGCTGCTCGGGTAGCCGTGTTTTTTTATCCAGTTACTAGACGACCGGTCAACTATTATGAGGTTTACATGACTGACAACAGTATCCGTACCGATTTATTTTCCCCCGTCGCGATGGGCAGCCTCCAGTTGGCTAACCGTATTGTGATGGCTCCGGTCACCCGCAGCCGTTACGGTGAGGATGGCGTGCCTGATGAACTGCATGCAACCTACTATGCGCAGCGTGCCAGCGCCGGCCTGATTATTTCAGAAGCCACCAACATCTCGGCTCAGGGCCGCGGCTATGCCGCCACGCCCGGCATCTGGAATGAAGAGCAGGTCGCCGGCTGGAAAAAAGTGACGGACGCGGTCCACGCTCAGGGCGGAAAAATCGTCTGCCAGCTGTGGCACGTTGGCCGCTTTTCAAGCGTGGAGCTGCAGCCTGACGGTGCAAGTCCGGTTGCGCCATCCGCTATTAAAGCCGAAGGCCAGACCTACACCTTGAACGGATTTGTGCCGGTATCCACCCCGCGCGCGCTCGAAACTGAAGAAATCCCCGGCATTATCGAACAGTACAGACTCGCAGCAGAGAACGCCCTGCGGGCCGGTTTTGACGGCGTTGAGGTGCACTCAGCCAACAGCTACCTGCTCGACCAGTTCCTGCGGGACTCCACCAATCACCGTACCGACAGCTACGGCGGCTCCATCGAAAACCGGGCCCGCCTGACGCTGGAAGTGACAGAGGCCATCGTTAACATCTGGGGTAGTGACCGGGTCGGTATCCGCCTGTCACCGGTCACGCCTGACGCCGGGAATACCCCACCGGACAGCAACGTGATGGCGATGTATGGCTACCTCATCCAGCAGCTTAACCGCTTTAATCTGGCCTACCTGCACTTTGTCGAAGGCGCGACAGCCACCTCGCGGGACGTGCCTGCCGATGTGGATATGGATGCGCTGAGTGCGCAGTTCACCGGTCCGTTTATCGGCAACAATAATTACGACCTTGAGATGGCTATCAGCCGCCGGAACGCGGGAATTATTGATGCCGTTGCCTTCGGCCGCCTGTTCATTTCCAACCCGGACCTGGTGAAGCGCCTGCGTTACGGTACCGAACTGACCATTGCGCTGAAAGAAGCGTATTACGGCGGCGGGGCGAAGGGCTATACCGACTGGCCTGAAGCGAAATAGTGATAACGAACGGCGGGGATCTCCCCCGCCATCGGCAGCGGGTTTACCTTTAGCGATCGGCGTGTGTGGCGGCATCTGAGATAAGCGCATTACTTTTGCTGTTGAGCATCCTGAGTAAGGATTGCAGCTCCCGCAGTATCGGATCAAGACGCTGAAGATTCCCCACCATTCGATCATAAGCAAGCGAACCCGGCTGCAGCCCCTTCAGGCTGCTGTTCAGCTCGCGCAATGTTTGCTGCAACTCAACCGGAAGCGTTTCCATTGCCGGACTGTCGGTTAACTGATTCAGATGTTTCAGTGTCGTTTGTAAGTCACCCATCGTGCGCTGGCTTTGCTGCAGCGTCGCGCTGGCCTGCCTCACCAGTGGCGTAAGAGGCAGATGGTTCACCTTATCCAGCACCAATACCAGTTTCTGTTGCAGCTGATTCAGACCGCCGGGCGCTGTCGGAATGATTTCATAGCCGGAAATGATGCCCGGTCCATCATAAGCTGGCGCATGACTTAAAAAATCGAGATCAATATACAGCGCGCCGGACAGCAGACTGCTGGTTTTTAGCGTAGCGCGCATGCCGCGGGCAATGCCACTCTTCAGCCGCTGCACCAGGTTAAAATCAGGCATCTCGCGGGCAAAGCGGTCAGGTTCGATATTAATCAATACCGGCACGCGGTAGGCCGTCGCAATATTCTGCGTCCGGCCGGGTAAAACAAACGGCACCCTGATGACGGTACCAAGACGAATACCGCGAAACTCCACCGGCGCCCCGGCTTTTAAACCACGCACTGAATCGGTGAAAAACAGCAGGAACGGAACATGCCGGGTGAAAAAGGATCGCTCACTGCTCTGCCGGTCGGCAAACAGCGGGTATTCCGCGTTGTTGCGGGCACTCTGCACGGTTTTTATCCCCTGCGGAGTATCAAAACTGACGCCACCCGTGAACAAAGAGATCATCGCGTCTGTTTCCACCCGCAGACCTGACGCCGATCGGCCGACGTTAATCCCGCTCTCCTTCCAGAAGCGGGAATGGGTGGTCACCAGACGATCGTAGGGTGATGGGATAAATAACTGGTAGGTCATCGCTCGCCGGTCAGCATCAAAGCGGCTGTTTTCCACCGACCCGACCCGATAGCCGCTGAACATCACCGGATCTCCGGCTTTAAGCTGACTGTTTTTATCACTGCGCAACATAACACGGATGCCCGGCGCGTTGACCGGTGCCAGCGGTGGCGCGTCCAGCAGCGGATAGTGCGCTAAGGGTTGGCCTTTATTACCAGACTGTAACGCGATGTAGGCTCCGGTCATCAGCGTGCTCAGGCCGGTAATGCCATCCTGGCCTGATTGCGGTTTTACCCGCCAGAAGACGCTGTCGCTGTGTAACAGCTTCTCCATTCCCCGATTCAGACGTAGGTTGATTTCAACGTGACGGAGATCGTCTGCCAGCGCGGTACTCTCTACCTCACCGATAATGATGCTGCGGTTTTTAATCGGCGTTTTTCCCGCTTTGATACCTTCCGCGCTATCCGTGATTAGCGTGACCCGCGGGCGATGATCGCTGAAGTAATAAAAAACGATCGCGACGCCAGCCATCATCACCATCAACGGAATAATCCCTCTGGCCAACCGGCGGGATAACGTTGTTGCACCGGCATCAGCATGTTTCATCTCATGATGACTCCACATGAAAAAAAAGAATATATCGTTCTGCCATAACGGCATCTTTTCGATAGCAGGCTTATTATTCGCTCGTAAATGACACCTTCTTTTTTCAGAGCTTTCAAATTTTCCGATAACAATTAGCTGATAAATTTATGCAAGATGATGATATAAGCGCCAGGGCATTAAACGTGGCGATCAGGCACAGGGGTAATAACGACCGTGCAGAGCTAATTAAAGTTTACTCAGGACTAAATAGAAAGGAGTAATACACCATACACAATCGCCGTAAAAATAAGTATAGGTGCGATGCAGAACAGGAAAAAAAACGCCGTCATTTTTTCTTACCTGTCGTCAGATCACCGTTTTTTTTAAAAAGTGAGGTTATAAACGATAGCAATAAAAGGAACGAAAAAGAGAAGATTTCAGGCTTCAGTTTATGAAACTCACTCAGGCAGACAGCTTCAGCGCGCTAAAGATATTTTATTAATCAGCGGGTTATACGGATTACCAGTCACCACAGCCGGGCGATCCTTCTTCACCAGCCCGTAAAAACAGTACCATTACATCGCACTGATTAAGATTATTTATTTTTAATGAAATAGACCTTATTGCCGAGCGGCAGCAATAAGCCTATGCTTGAAATCAGGTTGCGAATTTAATCCGAGGCATTTATGTTTCTTAACTACTTTGCATTGGGCGTGCTGTTCGCGGTTTTTATCATTATTTTTTATGGCATTATTGTTCTACACGACATTCCTTATCTCATCGCAAAATCCCGTAACCATCCCCATGCTGATGCTATTCATGTCGCGGGCTGGGTCAGCTTATTCACTTTGCATGTTATATGGCCTTTTTTGTGGATCTGGGCGACGCTCTATCGGCCGGAACGAGGCTGGGGAATGAATGCCAATGCCTCTCTGGAGCAACGCGTTGCGGAGCTTGAAAAGCAGCTAAATAACCGAAATGTAGGCTAGCCGGAGTAACAAGGCGATGGATCTACTGATCATTCTCACCTATGTCGCATTTGCCTGGGCAATTTTTAAAATATTCCGAATACCGATCAATAAATGGACGGTGCCAACCGCAGCACTGGGTGGCGTTTTTTTGATTGGCGCGCTGATCATGCTAATGAATTACAATCATCCCTATACTTCTCTGGCGCAAAAAGCGGTGATTGCGATTCCCATCACGCCTCAGGTCACGGGCGTGGTCAGTGAGGTCACTGACAAACAAAACAAGCTGATCAAAAAAGGCGAGATGTTATTTCGCTTAGACAGCACCCGTTATCAGGCCCGGGTTGACAGGTTGCAGGCGGATTTAATGACCGCCATCCACAACGTTCAGGCTTTAAAAAGCCAGCTGGACGAAGCCATCGCCAATACCACCCATGTCTCTGCTGAACGAGACCGATTATTTAAAGATTACCAGCGCTATCTGACCGGCAGTAAGGCAAAAGTGAATCCGTTTTCCGAAAGAGATATCGATAATGCCCGACAAGACTATCTGGCGCAGGATGCGCTGGTAAAAGGTTCTGTCGCTGAGCAGGCGCAGATAAAAAGCAGTTTAGACAGCGTGATAAACGGCGAGCAATCGCAAATTGTCAGCCTGCGGGCGCAGCTGGCTGAAGCGCGATTCAACCTGGAACAAACCGTAGTCCGGGCACCGGGTAATGGCTATGTGACCCAGGTCCTGATCCGGCCAGGCTCCTATGCCGCCGCCCTGCCTTTGCGACCGGTGATGATTTTTATTCCGGAACAAAAGCGGCAGATTATTGCCCAGTTCAGACAAAATTCGCTGTTGCGTCTGGAGATGGGTGACGAAGCTGAGGTGGTATTTAATGCTCTGCCGGGTCAGGTCTTTACCGGCAAACTGACCCAGATTCTTCCGGTGGTGCCTGGAGGCGCTTATCAGGCACAAGGCACGCTTCAGTCTCTGACCATCGCCTCTGGTACCGATGGCGTGCTGGCTACCATCGAGCTGGAGCCGAACGCCGATGTTGACGCCTTACCCGACGGGATTTTTGCGCAGGTGGCGGTCTATTCAGACCATTTCACCCATGTTTCGGTGATGCGTAAGGTCCTCCTGCGGATGACCAGCTGGCTGCATTATCTCTATCTTGATCATTAACAGGCGGCATCATCTCTGTGAGGAGAGTGAATACTTTATCGTGATGGATCAACCCTGGTGTGTTTATAAAAAAATGGCAAACAAATAATTTCGGACGGGACAGTACCGGATTACCGGATTAACGAAACGATCTCAAGCACGCCATTAATAATAAATTGCACACCCATACAGACCAGCAGAAATCCCATCAGCCGGGATATGGCATCAATACCGCTTTTACCAACCAGCCGCATAATGGTATCGGTGCTCCGAAGGCAGACCCAGACGATCATCGCCACGATCAGGAAGATAAGCGGGGGTGCCACCAGAATCACCCAGGCCGGAAATTCATTGGCATGTCGCAGTGTAGACGCAGAGCTGATTAACATCGCAATGGTACCGGGACCGGCCGTGCTGGGCATAGCCAGTGGAACAAAAGCAATGCTTGTTTTAGCTGTCTCTTTCTCTTTCGCTGTTTTTATTAACACATCCATCCCCCGCTCCTCCTGCGGTATCGGAAACAACATCCTGAAACCGATAAAGGCCACAATCAGCCCACCGGCAATACGCAAGCCAGGAATAGAAATGCCGAACGTATCCATGACTAATTGACCGGCATACCAGGCAACGATAAGAATAATAAAAACATAAAGAGAGGTTTTAACCGCTATCAGATTACGGGTGGCGCTGTTCATCTGACCGCTTAATGCTAAAAATAACACAACAGTGGTTAGCGGATTCGCCAGCGGCAGAATAACGATCAGTCCCAGCCCAATGGCTTTTATCAAATCCAGCATCATGAATATCCTTTGCAGAAATAATAATCAGGATGGAGGTGCCGTCTCTGTTAATAACAGCCGGCACCAGACAGACCCAGGCAGGTCGTGTTTCACCGTGACGTAACAGACAGCAGCCTTCAGAATTAAAAATTCCTTCAGGCTCTGTTACGCGGATTCAGGCATTATTGATAAAAATTGTCGCATCAGCGATTAAACACCTTTGTGAATACAGGATATCCGTAAAACTCACATCAGCTTGATTACAATCAGGAATTATTAACTTTACTTTATTTACCGGGAAAATCGACCACGTCGGCAACCATGGTGTCGATGGCACTTTTGATATCATCTCTCGTTATCGGAGACTCACTGTTAGAGACTTTACCGCCATAGGCTTTCCTCACCACTTTTATCACCGGTTTATTGGTTGAGACGTCAATTAACGCCGCCTCGATGAACAGGAAAGTATTTTGTGAACGCTTGCCGGTCATGGTCATGGTTCCTGCCACAACCGCTGTCACCGGCAGAACTTCATAAAACTGAATATCTTTATTTTCAGCTGAAACGGCAGTGATGGCCGTCCTGAGCATTAACCCACCAGCATGTGGCTGATTGCTTAAATTCTTGTGGGAGCTCACGGCGCTTTTCAGCCGCTGTTCGGTATATAAACGGATTTGTTCCAGTGTAGCGGCATTTACGCGACTATCCGGTTTAGGAGAAGGGAAATAGACCACCGGTGACACATAAATATCCTTATAATTGCTTAAACGAAAATCGGGTGATACCCAGCGCAGTACCTGTTGACCCGATGTCGTTTCTACGGTGCGTAAATCAGAGTAATCACTTAGAAAGCCTGAGTACTGATTGGTTTCTGCCACTTTAGAAGAACAGCCTGTCAGTGTGAGAAACAAAGCAATGACGCAAAACCTTAGCAGGATAATCATTTTCGCCCCCATGAGCATGGTTATTTATACAGCGGAGAGTTTTTGCCTCATTAATTATACTTCAGTTAACGCCAAAGTTGATGATTAATTATCCGTCTTAATAACAAGGCCAGTAATATGTAAAGAAAAACGCTTTGCCGTTCTTTTTTTAACATCTGAAGGCGTACGCCCGCGCTTTTACATGATTTTTTCTCTATAAAACGCCCTTTTTTATTACCGAAAAAACTATCCTATGCACCCGCCAGAGAAAATAGTCTTCAGCCGTCACACCATTTGCTTATGACTGAAAAGTGTGACAGTCAGATTATTTTGTTTGTTGAACAATGCGTTCATCACAAAAAACCAAAATAAATCAAATCTCCCAGGAAAGAATATGCTGCAGACTCTATAATTATTGTGGCAATTAATACTTATTCCATACTAAATACATCTGGAGATGAACTGATGAAAAAAATAATTTATGTGATAGCCGCGTGTGCCTTTTCCTTCAACGCATTTGCGGCAGAGATGATGCCGAAAAATGATTTTGAAAAAGTGCAGGATCAGTACGAAAAAGTGGGTAGCGTATCAACATCAGGTGAAGTCAGCGCCTCTGATGCGAAAGCTGAACTTTCCAGCCTGGCAGATAAAAAAGGCGGAGATGTTTATGTTCTGACATCCGGCAATACCAACAATAAAATGCATGCTACTGCGGATGTCTATAAGAAAAAGTGATATAGCTAAATTGTTAACGTCATCCTCGTCTATCCCATTCATATGATCACACTGTCTGAATCAGGTTTGCCAATGCGCTAACCGGCAGCACCGGTTAGCGCATTTTTATTGCATTAAGTGACCGATTTTGCAGAAAAGAGCCATGCCGTAAGCCAAAAGTGTCGATTCTGCTGCTGTCGACGTTACAGCCCATCGATCCAGGCCGTCACGGCGTTGTTCACCTCCTCACTGCGATCCTGCATAATCCAGTGTCCTGTCTGCGTCCAGTAATCTGTTTTTGATTTTGGGTTTGAAAACCATTGACGCATATTCTTAGCCTGCGTGGCATCGCGACAAAGGTGATATACAGGAACCGTTAAGCCTCGACAAAAGTCTTCACTCGCTTTACCCACTCCGACTTGTCCCGCACCCAGAAACAGTGGGCCGAATGATTCACGTACCACATGCAGCGGCACGCCCTGCAGGCGTCTTGCATGCCAGCGCTTTAACGCGGGCTGGGTATTTTTATCGTAAAAGAGCTCAAATAGCGCCGGACCGGTTACATAAGGATCGCCTTTATGCAGATCGTCAGTGGCTTTCTGAAAAACGGCCGCCTGTTCATCCGCGAATCCCATTGAACCGTCCACCGAGACGACTGCACTCACTAAATCGGGCCTTTTTGCCGCAAGCCGCGCGGCAATCTGGCCGCCCATTGAGTGACCAATCAGAATAAATTTCTGACCGGGATAGCGTGACAGAATTAATGCCTCAATATCGGCAACATAGTCAGCCGGGTTATAATGCCCTGATGGCTTGACCTCTGATCGGCCATGCCCGCGTAAATCTACCGCTACCGTACGGTATTTGCTTTCAAGCGCGGGTAATTGCCAGCTCCAGTCATGTGAATCACAGGTCCAGCCGTGTAATACCATTATATTTTTGCCTTCTCCTTTTTCGGTATAAAAAAGTCGGGCCGTCGGTGACACCTTTGGCGCATAGCCTGTCGGGCTGGCTTTAACCGCCGCCGAGACAACGGTCGCGCTGGCAAAAGCCAGCAGGTTACGTCTGGACAGAGAGAAGTTTTTTTCTTTCATGAGGGTTCCTTAGTGCTTGCTAAACGTTGTCCCGCCGTTTTATTTAGCAGACGATGCGGTCGCAGGTGAGATATTTATCCCAACGTCAATCGCATGGTATATAACATTCAGCTAAGGTCAATTACGCACTTTGAAGCGAGTAGATATACTCAAGGATACTTAAATGACAAATAGTGTTGATCCCGTTTTCTTTGCAGACTGCGCCGCCCGTGTTTTTTTCGATCAGGTCGCAAACAAATGGAGCGTCATGATACTGACTTTACTTAATGAGAATACGCTGCGCTTTAACCAGATGAAGCGCAGCATGGAAGGTATCACCCACAAAGCCCTTACCCAGGCCTTACGCAAAATGGAACGTAACGGATTGATTAATCGGACCGTTTTGGCGACCTCTCCGGTTGCCGTTGAATACGCAATCACCGATCTCGGCCGCTCTTTGCAGAAACCGTTTAGCGCCATGTATGACTGGGCAATTAATCATCTTGATGATATTGAAAAAGCGCAGGAAGCCTATGATGTCAGCCTCGCTGAGGTGGAGGGAAGTAGTCGCGCGCAGAAGTAACGGGAGGCCTTGCCTGAATTTCGGGCACAAAATGAATATAAGGCATTCCGCACACTTTATTAATACATGGGGAGTAAAGCGTTTTAATTAGCGGTGGATCGATCGGCTATTTACCTTCGCAATTTTCAAACTGACTGGCCTGTTGCTATTTTACGGGCAAATGAGAGTAAACCTGTCATAACAGATAGGCTTTACATGAATAAATAGCAGCCTCAGCTGAGCCTGTTTAATATTAACTCTGGCAACCACAGGGTTTACCCGCTAACGGCATTCGTGTTGCATCATGCATTTGCAGGAGATATCGGACCTTTCCTTTATGTTGCGCCACCGCTTTACCACGAATTATTGACTTTACTGGCAAGGGATAACTGAGACTATTTAACCTCAACCTCAACCTCAACCTCAACCTTTTGCGCATAGCCGAACGGATGTCGGTCTCAGGTGGCACTGTGTTAAAAGCGATCCTTAATACCGGCTGCGCCATCCATCCTGCCGGGCGTGAGTTTCAGGCCAATCCGGCTTTCCGCCTCTGGCGTTACTCTCCGCTGGCGACTGCACCCTCTGAGCCGCGGTCGCCAGCGTGCCCCGTTCTCCAGCCAGCGCCTTTACGCGGTGCCTTTCTGCATCCGGTGACAACGGTTATCCGGCTCGCCGATGATGCTGCACACCAGATAACCTGTTGACTCGTTGACTGCTGGCATGGCCGGTTACATCGCCATCTGCTGAGCCGCCTTCAGATGCTGCTCAACCACAGGCGTGTGTGCATCGGCCAGCGCCTTCACATCCGGGTCCTTGATTTTAGTGGCATCCTTTTGCAACTTCGACAGCACCATTTTGTGGTCCATGGTGCCGGCGTTTTCCATGTACATCTTGTCAAAAGCGTCACCGCTCTGTTTTTCCAGCTTAGCAGCCATGGCCGCGTGTTGGGCGTCCGGCTCAGTGGGCAATGCTACGCCTTTTTGCTTAGCGACCGTCTGGACTTTGATCAGAGCATCGCCGTGGTCTCTGACCATCTGCTGCGCAAAGGCTTTAACTTTGCTGCTTTGAGCCTTACTCAGTGCGACTTTGGCGGCAGCAATTTCATTAATATTGGCCTGCGCCATGTCCTTCACCGCTTTTTCATCACCCGCGCTGAGCTTAGCGCTTGATTCTCCCTGCATTGCAGCGCCATTCTGCGCGGCGCTGGAGGGGGTCTGAGCTTGCACACCGACGGTACTGAACATTGCTGCTAATACCGATGCGGCTAACAGCCCTTTCATCATTTGGCTCTTTTGCATTGTGTTCTCCTGATAGTCAGAGTTAAGGACGAAATTAAGTCATTAACCGTGAACAGCCTCGAATATAAATAGCACCTTCATTGCTCAGTATAGTGGATCAACGATTCCTGAAAGCCGGTGACGCTATTTCCCCCGCCCCGTGCCGCCAGGAAATGATGAAAACAGAGCAATGATAAACGGAGCGGGAAATTAACGAAGAAGGTCGGACTGGCGGCTTGAGGCTCACCCATGCGCACCTCTCATTGGATGAATGCATGTTACCGTTACGGTAAAAAAATAATAAATCTGAAAGCAAACATTAATGGCCGATCAGAAGATCAGCCGTAATCAGGGCAGATTTAAAATGCCGGTTACCGTCCGCCGGGTGTTTTAAACAGAGCGGCTAAACCCTTACTGCGTTAATCAGGGCGAAAGAGAATAGCAGAACTACAGCGTTGTCCTGTTACCCGCATTATCCTGCTCAAAAATTTTATGCTTCACTAAACGATCGCGAAGCCAGATTTGTGCTTTTCCGGCTTTGGCCTGTTTTGACCACAGCAGATCCACCGCGACAATCCAGTCTGTGTGCGGATATTCCTGCTGCCGTAATTCAACCAGCCTGCCGGTTTGAAGTTCACGATAAACAAATTCGCGGGGTAGCGAAGCCCATCCCAGACCCGCCAGAGCCGCATCGAGCATGGCACTGTAACTCTCCACTCGCCACAGCATCGGGCTGCCTAAATATTCTGTCGTCGCGATCTTTTTTTCCTGTGAGCCAAAAGTAATGTGGCGCCAGTTGTGCAGATCGGCAAAAGAAACCGGAATTTGTTGAGCAAGCGGATGATCAACACTGACGACATGGACCATCACCACCTTACCCAGTTGGGTGAACTGAATGGTCTCACTCTCAACAGAATGAGAAAGGGTAATACCCAGATCCACCTCACCGCTTTTCACCATGGCTTCCACGTCGCCACGAAACGGCTCCTTAATATGGATATCGACTTCAGGAAAGGTCATAGAGAATTCATATAGCACCGGCGCAATAGTGATGTAGGGAAGCTCGATGGCCAGGCTGACGTGGCTCTCAATCTGCTGGTTAAAGGCGGTTACACGCTGATCAAACGCATGACACCTTTCCAGTATCGTTTTGACATATTCCCGCAGCACTTCCCCTTCCGGCGTAAGCCTGACCTGCCTGGGCGTTCGCTCGAAAAGCGCAACGTTGAGTTCAATCTCCAGATTGCTCATCGCCATATTCACGGAAGACTGAGATTTCCTCAGATGACGCGCAGCAGCAGAAAAGGAACCCGATTTGGCCACCTGTTCAAAGGTCATAAGTTGTTCCAATGAATATTTCAATTTACCCCTCAGCTTTCAATTTATCTGAAAACAGCTCACTCACTTTTATCATTTTTTTACATATAGAGTGAGTTCTCTTTTTTGAATAATGACGGGGATGCTTATGGAAACGTTGATTGCAGCAAAGACACCTCAAAGCTCGCTGAGCCCCGGACGCATAGCGTCGCTGGGCTTCCAGCATGTACTGGTTATGTACGCGGGCACGGTCACGGTGCCTTTAATCCTTGCGTCAGTAATGGGCTTAAACGGCGCTCAGACGGTGACGCTGGTTAACGCCTGCCTGCTGACATCCGGACTCGCTACCCTGCTTCAGTCTGTCGGTATCAGTCGCTTTGGCGGAAGATTGCCGTTAATCCAGGGATGCTCTTTCATCGTGCTGGCACCGATGGCGATGATCGGCCAGCAGTATGGGATTACGACGGTTTTTGGTTCGGCCATCGCGTGTGGGTTGTTTACGGTGCTTATCGCCCCGCTGTTTAGCCGCCTGGTCCGCTTTTTCCCGCCGATTGTGATTGGCTGTGTGATTACCATCATTGGCATTTCGTTGATGCCCGCAGCGGCAATCTGGATTGGCGGCGGAAACCCTGACGCCCCTGATTTTGCCAGCCCCTCTCATTTATTACTCGCTCTGGCTACCCTGGTGATCACGCTGATCTTCTATTGCAAGACGCGCGGCATCATCAGAAATTTCGCCATCCTGGCGGGGATGGGAGCAGGCACCCTGATCGCTTTTATCGCAGGATTAACCGATTTCTCCGTCGTCAGTCATGCTGCGTGGATCGGTATCAGTATGCCCTTCTCTTTTGGTCTGCCGGTGTTTTCACCCGTTCCTGTTTTTATATCCTGTCTGGCGATGATCATCGTCATGACAGAGACAACCGGCAATGTCCTGCTGATAGATAAGCTGATCGGTCGTCCGACAACATCACAACGCCTTTCCGATACGATACGCGCTGACGGGCTTTCAACGATGATCGGCGGCTGTCTCAACAGCTTTCCGTACAATGCCTTTTCTCAAAATGCCGGGCTGATCATGCTCACGCGCATCACCAGTCGATCGGTCCTGGCTGCCGCAGGTGTGATACTGGTGTTGCTTGGCCTGTTTCCGAAACTGGGTGCGATTGTGTCAGCAATTCCTCGTCCCGTACTGGGCGGCGTGGGCATTTTAATGTTTGGCATGACGCTGGCGGCTGGTATCCAGCAACTCAAAGAGGTCAGTTTTGAAAATGATAATAATATGCTGATTGTTGCCGTATCGATAAGCGTCGGTGTTATCCCTATGGCCTTCCCTGCTTTGTTTAATTCGCTTCCGTCGTCATTAAGATTAATTTTTGACAGCGGCATTTTTATGGGTGGATTCACGGCTGTTTTACTCAATGCCCTACTCAACGCCCGAAAAGGAGAAAATAATGAATAACACAACGGATATTAAATTCCTGAAAATGTCGAACGAGGTCGGGAAACGCGCTATCGCTTTAGGTAATCATCCTTTCGGTGCGGTGCTGGTGGCCCCTGATAAGGAGACGGTGCTGTTGACCCAATGTAATATCGATAGCGTTAATCATGCTGAATCAACCCTGGCGCGAATCGCGGCAAGCAATTTTTCTGCTGAATATCTCTGGAACTGTACGCTTTACACCGCGGTAGAGCCTTGTTGCATGTGT
This sequence comes from Pantoea sp. USHLN298, assembly GCF_037149395.1. NCBI lineage: Bacteria > Pseudomonadati > Pseudomonadota > Gammaproteobacteria > Enterobacterales > Erwiniaceae > Pantoea > Pantoea sp. USHLN298. The sequence goes on along the minus strand of NZ_JBBCRO010000005.1, from coordinate 36,034 downwards.
GCCGGGACGATTTACTGGGCCAATATTGGCCGGGTCGTTTATGGCATGAGCGAAGCTCGTCTGCTGGAGTGTACCGGTAACCACAATGAAAACCCGACCATGCATATCCCTGCATCATATGTTTTTCAGCATGGGCAGAAAAACATTGAACTGACCGGCCCGGTAGAGGAGGTTGAAGAAGAGACGCTCAGGTTGCAAAAAGATTTTTGGGCAACCCGGTGAGGCGATAATATTTCAGCGTATCAGGCTGCGTGTTTATTCCGGATAAAAAACTCTTTCCGTTTCCGGACTTATTTTTCAGCAATAAGTCCGGAAAATTAAATATCAGGCAAACCCTGAAGCGCGCTCACTGTTCAGCCAGCCACCGCGCCGGTTACTCAACTCGCTGCGCCGAAAGGCGTCCTCGCCAGGCCGTCGGCCAGCAATCAAAAAAGTAAAACTGATGAAAGGAGATTATAAAAGTTGCTGCAACGATTGTGTCACCGCAGCAGTGACTTCATGAATACGCTGCTCGGCGCGGCGATAATAGGTCCATTTACCCACTTTGCTGGCTTCCACCAGGCCTGCGTTTTGCAGCGCTTTAAGGCATAACGACGTGGCGGGCTGTGATAAGCCCGCCTTGTCCTGGATGAGGCTGGCACAGACGCCATACTGATCGAAAGGATAGAGCTGCGAATAACCCGCAAACGCTTCGTCAGGATTTTTCAGCCATTTAAGTACCGCCACCCGTGTCGGGTTGGAGAGTAATTTCAGGGCATTTTCGGGTGACATGCCGCCTCGCAAAACATCAGGATGGATAGACCGGATAGTCAGTATATCCTTTCTCACTGCCGCCATACAGGGAGGCGTGATCGACGCTGTTCAGCGGATGACCCGCTTTCAATCGCGCAGGCAGATCGGGATTGGCGATAAAAGTACGGCCGAAACCAAACAGATCGCCCCAGCCTTTTTCCAGCATCCGCTGCGCTTTTTCCTGCGTATAGCGGCCTGAGTACATAATCGGCGAGCGGAAAGTTTCGCGCAGCGCGATGCGGAAATCTTCAGGCAGATCCGGACTGTTGTCCCAGTCGGCTTCGGCAATGGAAAGATAGCCGACTTCCAGCGCATTCAGTAGCTGCGCGGCGCGCAGGTATGTCGCATGAGGGTCGCTTTCTACCAGACCAAGGTAGACGCGTTCTTCATCGGTGCTTGAAAACAGCGGTGCAAAACGGACGCCGACCCGGTGGCTGCCAAATACCGCACTGACCGCCTCGGTCACTTCGCGCAGGAAACGCAGACGATTTTCGAGTGAGCCGCCATATTCATCTGTACGGAAGTTAGTGTGTTCGGAGATGAACTGGTTTATCAGATAGCCATTGGCGGAATGCAGTTCGACGCCATCGAAACCCGCCTCTCTGGCGTTTTCTGCGGCACGGCGATAGAGCGCCACCAGCTCTTTGACTTCAGCAGTGGTCAGTTCACGCGGCGCACTGGGCGCGGTTAACCTGCCGGCACCGGGTCCGGTTTCGATAAAAACTCTGACGTTATCTGCGGCAACGGCTGAAGGGGCGACCGGCGCCTGCTTGCCTGGCTGCAGTTCATTATGCGATACCCGGCCAACGTGCCAGAGTTGACAAAAAATCGTCCCGCCCTGCTGATGTACAGCCTCAGTCACTTTTTTCCAGCCGGCGATCTGTGCTTCGCTGTGGATGCCCGGCGTCCAGGCATATCCCTGACCACGGGGTTCAATCTGTGTGCCTTCGGTGATCATAAAACCCGCACCGGCACGCTGGCGATAATATTCCACCATCATCTCACCGGGAATATTGCCTGGCTGCTCACTGCGGCAACGCGTCAGCGGCGGCAGTGCAATGCGGTTACGGAGCTGAAGGTCACCCAGCGTCAGGGGAGCGAATAAAGAGGGCATAACGAAAAATCCTTTAGTGTCGAAAGTGGCGACATTATATTTACACATTTAAATTTGTAAATGTGTAGTTCGTGCTTTTTGCCCTGCTGGGGGTGACAAGGGGTTGCAGCCTGACGGTGCGCTTAGCCTGTATGCGTCATGCCGGGAGGCGTTATTTAAGGCCGTCAGCCGCGCTACGCGGGTTAAGTTAACGATCTCTCAGCCTTGCAGGTTTTTTGCGAAACACACCGCCTCGTCCCGGCCGCTGTAAGGTCCGTAATTCTCAATGACTGAGTAGCCATTTTTACTATAAAACTCAACCGCCCGACGATTGATTCGCCGGGTTTCAAGCCACAACGCGTGATAACCCATACGCTTCGCCGAGCTTTCCAGAAAAGTAAGTAACGCATTGCCAATGCCAGCAGAACTTCGATCTGAAAACATTCTCTTAACTTCAGCTATATCATTCGCGAGTGGACGGATAGCCCCGCATCCAACGGCATGACCCTGTTTGTTTCTTGCCACAACCCATAGTGACCGCTCTCCTTGTACAGACTCTGGTATAAAATGGCGTTTACCGCTATCGCCAGTGATCGCAGCCAGCTCTGCTGACAATTTTTCAATCAAATCGAGCGAGTCTGGCGCAGATGGGTCTGCTTTTTCGACGGTGATCATAGGGGTACCTGTTGTACGACGGCTGTTGAATATAAAAAGATATTAATGAAAAATGCGTTGATCGTCAGCGACGATATTGCGAAATAACAGGATAAACAGTGTCGTTTTCGCCGATCGACTACTCCCCGCTCCCCATCCCTGGCGGCCGTAACATCAAACATCATGCACCTCTTCCCACAAAATAATTCGATTCCGGCATCAGAAAAGTTTCGCTGAAACATCTCTGCAGCTTAACCTTTTCTTAAGATTAATCCGATAACCTGCAGGCTGTATTAGCCCATTTTGGGCTTTTCCGGAGCCCGACCCCATGCAAAATAATACGACACACACTTTATCTCTGAGCAAAGTTCCTGCCGTCACCGCGGCTTTCTGGTTAACCAAAATCGCAGCGACCACCCTGGGTGAAACCGGCGGCGATGCGGTAACCATGTCGATGAATCTGGGTTACCTCACCGGTACCCTGATTTTCGCCATCATCTTTTTCATTGCGGTGGTGGTGCAGATTAAACGTCACAGCTTTAACAAATGGATCTACTGGTTTACCGTTGTGGCCACCACCACTGTCGGCACCACGCTGGCGGACTTCGCCGATCGCTCGCTGGGAATAGGTTATCTTGGCGGTACACTGCTGCTGAGCACGCTGCTGGTGCTCTCACTGTTTATCTGGCGCATTACCTGCGGCACCATCGCGGTAAATTCCGTTAACAACTCTATCTCAGAGAGTTTTTACTGGATTACCATCATGTTTTCTCAAACGCTGGGCACCGCGTTAGGTGACTGGACCGCAGACAGTGAAGGTCTGGGCTACGACGGCGGGATCCTGCTGTTTGTTGGCGCGCTGGGCATTATCTGGGCCGCCAGTCGATTTACCTCGCTTTCGCGGACGGCGCTGTTCTGGTCAGCCTTTATTCTGACCCGCCCGCTGGGTGCGGTAGTGGGTGACTTCCTGGATAAGCCTGTGGCCTCCGGCGGACTGGCGCTGAGTCGCTATAGCGCCTCGCTGACGCTGGCGCTGATTATCATCGCGTTTCTCTGGCTGCTGCCGCAGCGCCCGGCGATGAAAACCGCTACCGCCAACGGATAAATAAAGCGTCACAGGCAGCGTTGCCGATGACGCTCAGCGCTCGTGAACACATTCGGAGCCGCCAGCAATGGCGGCTTTTTTATTATTCAGTGCAGGCCGAAAGTATTGTTGCCGCGCAGGCTGTAATGCTGACAGAAGTCCCGCTTCTCGCTCAACGCCAACTCTGTATCAGGGATCAAAGCGAACTGGCATCCTGCACAGGTCACCCTCCAGCGCCTTCAGCTACGGCTCAGTACCAGCTTCAGGCCTGCAATGGCGAAGCAGCAGGCTAACAGCGCATCAAGCCCGCGCCGGATACGCCGATAAAAAGCACTCATCAGCGCGGTGGAGAACAGTAACGCATAGCCGCAGAACACCATCACGCAGATCGCTGCACAGCCGCAGAGGATCATGGGCAACGCCGCGGCCGCCGCGCCCGGCTTGAGCGCAACGGACATAATGGCGACCCAGGTAAGAATGGCTTTTGGATTACCGATATGCATCAGGATGCCCTGGCGGAACAGCCTGGCATAGGCGACCTTCTCATCGCCTGGCGCGTATTGCGCCTCATCCGGTCGGCGTAGCGCGGATTTCCCCGCTTTGAAGGCAAGCCACAGCAGATATAACCCGCCGCCAATTTTCAACACGATCAGCAGTTGGGCGAAGGTCGCCAGCACGGTCAGCACGCCGCAGGCGGCCAGCAGTGCCCACAGCATCGAACCGCCTATCACGCCACCGGCCAGCGCCAGGGCAGCAGCGCGCCCCTTTTTCATCGCCGTCCCCATAATCGCCATATTACTCGGCCCGGGGCTGGCCGTTGCTACAAAGTAAGTGGTGTAAATCAGGATTAACTCGTGCGAAAACGCCATGTTTGCCTCGTTTATCAGAGTGGTGCTGTTGCCACTCTATATCGGCTCGCGCCAAAAGCCAGCATTCCGCCTCGTTTATCCCGATCGGATGATGCGGCCTGGCTGTCCCGGTGGTTTTTGCCGATCGGGGAATGCGTCAGCCGCTGAGTTGCCGGCTCGTCATCACACCATGCTTTCCCTATTGCGTTCAGCCCGCGCTATTCAAGCCGACTGGCAATCAGCCTCAGCTGTTCGGCGATCTGCTTCAAATCCCGCTGCTGCTGTCCAGCGGCACCGGTTGAGCTGCGCACCACCAGCCTGGCGGGCAGGATAGAGGAAGAACGCTGCTCATCGTGCTCGCCGGCCAACAGGATACGCGCCACCGCCTCTTTGCCCTGCAGATCGAGATCCAGCGAAACCGTGGTCAGCGCCGGATGAAAGAACGCGCTTTCATAGGTGTCATCGTAGCCAATCACCGAGATTTGCCCCGGTACCGCAACGCCGCGTTGATGCAGCGCGCTGAGTACGCCAAGCGCCATCTGATCGTTACCCACCAGCAGCGCGCTGAAGTCCGGCGCTTCGCGCAGCAGTTGCAGCACCCCGTTGTAACCACTCTGCGCATCCCAGTTACCGTGGCTGATGCTGACCGGCTTCAGGCGATAGCTTTCGAGCGTATCCAGCCAGCTCTTTAACCGCAGGTTAGCCGACACCGACTGCTCAGGACCGGCCAGCAGGGCAAATTCCCGATGTCCCTGCTCATAAAGATATTTAACGCTGGCGCGGGTACCGTCAGCGGGATTAAACGAAACGTTAAACACGGCGCTGTAAGGGTCAACATCCAGAAAGAGGCAGAGGATATCTTCGTTCTGCTGGGCGATGTGCTCTGCATCGCTGCTCTCCAGCGGGACGTTAATGATCACCTTATCCACCCGCTGAGACTTCAGCTCATTGATACAATCCTGAAGACTTTGATTGACGTTCTCATCAATCATCGCAATCAGCACCTGGTAGTCAGCGGCGTTGGCGTAGCGTTTTACCGCGGCGGCCACCTGCGACGGGGCATGCAACGCCAGCGAAGTGGTCACCAGACCCAGGGTAGTGCTCTGCTTGCCTACCAGCTGTTGCGCCAGTCGGTTGGGTACGTAGCGCAGCGTTTCAATAGCCTGTTCCACCTTGCGCCGCGTTGAGGCTGAGACGTTTGCTGACTTGTTTAAAACCCGTGACACCGTCTGATAAGAGACGCCTGCATGGCGGGCGACATCTTCCAAGGTGGCATTTTTTGATTTCATAATTCGCATCCCTGATGACCAATGGCGAAATGTTATCACAGCTCACCATCCCGCCAGGATACCGCAGTCACATTGCCTGAATAAAAAATAAAAGTAACACCTTCACATCCTGCAATTTGGTGATCTGATTCACCTTTCGTTACATAACACCGTCATTTCTTTGCAATACGTCACACATTGCCGCGATTTAATTTGTCACTCCTCTGCCAAAGAGCGTTTACTGCCGCTGTCATGTGAACGTATTACAAATACAAAATGAGGATAACATGGAAACAAGGTTACGTACTGCTGCTGTGGCGCTCGCTGCTGCTCTGGCTTCTCCATCGCTGTATGCCGCGATCGACAATATCGATTTCCACGGCTATCTGCGTGGCGGCGTAGGTGTGTCGCAGGATGGCGGTATTGAAGAGTACCAGAAGAATAAAATCGGCCGACTGGGCAATGAGGCCGATACCTACGGCGAGATCGAACTGGGCAGCGAAGTTTACAAAAAGGATGATGTCAGCTTCTACGTTGACACCATGGTCAGCATGTTCTCCGACGGCTCCAACGATAACGAAACCACCTTCGGCGACGATGCGCAGTTTGGCCTGCGTCAGCTTAATCTGCAGATCAAAGGGCTGGTGCCGGGCGATAAGAATGCGGTGATCTGGGGCGGTAAACGCTACTACCAGCGCCACGATCTGCATATCATCGATACCAAATACTGGAATATCTCCGGCTCCGGGGCCGGTATTGAAAACTACACGCTGGGTCCGGGTGCCATCTCGTTCGCATGGATTCGGGGCGATGCTAACGATGTGGATTACCGCGTCGATGGCGATAACGACGTCAACATTAACTATCTTGATTTGCGCTATGCGGGCTGGAAACCCTGGAGCGGGGCCTGGACTGAGTTCGGCATCGATTACGCCATGCCAAACACCACCAAAAAGCAGGAAGAGTATGGCGGCCTGTATGACGCCGAGAACGGCGTGATGCTGACCGGCGAAATCAGCCAGGATATCTGGGGCGGCTATCAGAAACTGGTGCTGCAGTATGCCGACAAAGGCCTGGCGCAGAACATGATTTCACAGGGCGGCGGCTGGTATGACATGTGGAATGATACCCGCAACGCCAAAGGCTACCGCGTGATCAACACCGGTCTGCTGCCGATTACCGACAAGTTCTCGTTAAACCAGGTCTTCACCTGGGGTTCCGCAGATGATGTGACAGCCCAGACCAGCAAAAGCACCCTGCTGTCGCTGGTAGGCCGCGGTCAGTATCAGTTTACCGAGTATGTTCGCGGCATCGGCGAAGTCGGTAGCTTCTGGCAGAAAGATGAGAACAAAGTCGGCGGTGATTATAAGCAGGCGGGACAGAAATATACCCTGGCGCTGGGTCTGGCCGCTGGTCCGGAGTTTATGTCACGTCCTGAACTGCGCCTGTTTGCGTCTTATCTGAATGATTCTGAAAACGGCCACAGTTTCCAGGACAACACCAGTAATGACACCTGGAACTTCGGCGTACAGGTCGAAGCCTGGTGGTAAACGCACTATCTCCTCGTTGTGGTCTTTATTAAGCGCTTATGCAGGGGCTTATTTGGATAACCGGTAACGGTTATCCATTTTTTTATTCCGCCTGAAAAAAGCGTCTCTCCAGTAGCTGACGCAGACGATCGGACCGGGTCCCGAAGATCGCATGCACCTCGTGTCCCAGAATCACCACGCCAATCGCTCCCGCCTGCTGCAATCCGGCCGTATCCACCGCCGCCAGCGATTTCACCGTCACCCGCAGCCGGGTTAAGCAGGCATCGACCTGCTGAATATTGTCGCGCCCGCCAAAGCAGCGCATTAGCTGATCCAGCAGTTCACCGTCAACCGGTGCCTCACCGGCGGGCAGCGCCTGCCGGCTGAAGTAGTGCTTAAACGATTTCAGACTGACCATTCTGTTCTCCTTCAGATAAGAAAAAGGCGGGCTGCTGCCCGCCGTGTTGCTGATAACGCTAACCGCCTCGCTTAGGAGGCGCTGTTGTCCCGTGGCGCACGCAATACGCGACAGCCCCAGGGTGCCAGGGTCAGCGCGCCGGTCAGCGGGACGCCGCTGATCAGATCGCTGATCCCGGCTGGCAGTTGCAGTTGCTGCGCCTGTCCGGTGTAGTTCTGCAGGAAGATAAACGCCTGTTCACCATCGGTACGGCTCTGCGCCGTCACGCCTGGCGGCAACGCCATCGGCAACGCACGCGGTAACGCCAGCTGCCGGATCAACGCGCCGTAGAAATCACGGTGGAACGGCAGATCATTACGCGATGCGATGTACCAGGCTTTGCCCTTGCCGACCTGATTAACGGTCACCGCCGGAGTTCCGGCGTAGAAGTCGCTTTCGTAGCTGGCCACGACCGTTGCGCCTTCCGGATGAATATGCTCGCAAAGTTCCCGCGCCTGATACGGCCCGCGCAGGCCCAGTTCGTTACCGTTTACGCCGCGTACGCCATTGAACTCATCGTCGGTCAGGCTATCGATCTCTTCTGCCCAGATGCCGAGCAGCGGCCGCAGCGGGCCAGGGAATCCGCCGAGGTAACAGAGATCGCTCTCGTTGACGATGCCGCTCCAGTAGCTGGCAACAAAGTGACCGCCCCGCTCCAGATGTTGCTGCACCCGCGCCGCGAAGCCATCACGAACCATGTAGAGCATCGGCGCAATCACCAGCTCATAGCCGCTGAGATCGCTGTCGCCGTTGATCACATCGACCGCCACACCCTGTTCCCAGAACGCGCGATAGTGTTCATTCACCGTGCGTTCATAGTGCAGCCCGAGGTTGCGCGGACCCTGCGCGTTATCCATTGCCCAGCGGCTTTCCCAGTCGAAAATAATCGCCACTCTGGCCTCAACCCGGCTGCCCAGCACCGGAGTCATCGCCGCCAGCATCCGTCCTAACTCGCTCACTTCGCGGCCGGTTCGGGTATCAAGGTGACCGACGTGATCGACCACCGCACCATGAAATTTCTCGACCGAGCCGCGGCTTTTACGCCACTGAAAATATTGCACCGCGTCGGCACCGTGCGCGACCGCCTGCAAAGACGAGAGAATATGCATCCCCGGCTTTTTGAGCTTGCTGGTCGGCTGCCAGTTAGTGGCGCTCGGCGTCGACTCCATCAGGACAAAGGGTTTGCCCTGCTTCAGGGTTCGCATAAGATCGTGATACATCGCGGTGTAGCAGGCCAGCGCGGTTTCATCCTGCTGGTTGTGCCACATCGGATAGCTGTCCCAGGAGATAAAGTCGAGCGTCGGGGCCAGCTTCCAGTAATCGTAATCGTAGAAGTACTCCATGAAGTTGGTGGTGGCGGGCAGATCGGGATTGGCCTGCTTCAGCGGCTTGATCTCTTCGCGGCAGAAGTCGTTGACCTGATCGGTCATAAAACGCCGCCAGTCGAGGTTCAGACCGTGAATCGACATTTCACCCTGCGGAGCCGGTGAGACAATCTGCGACCAGTCGCTGTAGGTATGGCTCCAGAAGTCGCTCCACCAGGCGTGATTCAGCTTCTCCAGCGTTTCGTAGCGGCGCTGCAGCCAGCCGCGAAAGGCCTGCTGACAGCGATCGCAGTGGCACTCGCCGCCATACTCATTAGAGATGTGCCAGCCAATCACCGCCGGATGATGGGCGTAACGTGCCGCCAGCTGGTTGTTCATCGCCTGTACTTTCTGGCGATAAACCGGCGAGGTCATGCAGTGATTATGCCGGCCGCCATGCAGAGCAGGCACGCGATCGCGACCCACCCTCAACACCTGCGGGTAGGCCTGCGACATCCAGGCCGGACGGGCGCCGCTCGGCGTGGCGAGAAACACCGAAATGCCCTGCTGCCAGAGCTTGTCGATCACCTCATCCAGCCAGCCGAAATCATAGCGTCCCTCTTCCGGCTCCAGCTTCGCCCAGCTAAAAATCCCGACGGACATGACGTTACAGTGCGCCTGCTTCATCATCATTACATCGTCATCAATAATGCCCGGCTGATGTTGCCACTGTTCCGGATTGTAGTCAGCGCCATGCAGCAGCGAGGTCACCCTGGCGCTGATCGGGGGAAATTTATTCATATCTGTTCCTCAGAGGTGTCAGAGACATCAGCGTTTGCGCTAATGATTAATGAAAAACCTGTAGCGAAGGCAGCGCCTTGCCGTGACAGTCAAACAGCGCCTGATTTTCGCGGGCGTTACCCTGTTTCCATTCGTCGTGGATATATTTCATGCCGGCAGGCGTGGCCCAGGTGTTGCCGGGCGCCGGGATCCATGCGGGTTCCCAGTACACCACGCCTTTGCCGCGATGGTCTGGCACCGCCAGTACCGCTTTGATCAAATCATGCAGGTAGGCCGCCTGGCCCGTGACCGTAGCGGGATAACCGCCGGCCTGCTCCTCTTTGGCCTGGAAGCTGTTCTCCGCGCTATCGCAGTTTTCCAGCTGGTAGCCATAGGCGGCTTCCACCACCATCACATCTTTGTCATAGCGCCGGGAGATATCGTCCATGTTAGCTTTCAGCGCGCTGATCGGGCCGTTCCAGTAGGTGTACATCGACAGACCGATCACATCGAACGGCACATCACGCTTAACGATTTCGTCGAACCACCAGCGGAACATGTCGTTTTTAGTCCCTTCAGCGAGGTGCAGCATGATCTTCACCTGCTGCGGATCGCTGAGGTTTTCGCGCAGCCCGCCGATCGCCGCTTTCAGCAGACCGGCCAGACGATCAAACTCGCCGCCGTTCTGGCCCCAGCTTTTTCCCTCTGGCCAGAGCATCCCGCCGTTGAGTTCATTGCCAATCTGCACGATATCGGGCATCACGCCTTCCGCTTTGAAACGTGCGAGGGTGTCGCGGGTATAGTCATGAATCTGCGTTTCCAGCTGAGGAAAGGTCAGCGACTGCCAGGCCTTTGGTTTGAACTGCTTGCCGGGATCGGTCCAGAAATCGCTGTAATGCACGTCGAGCAGCAGCTTCAGGCCAGCGGCTTTGACCCGCTTCGCCAGCGCCAGTGTGGTCGCCAGATCGTTGCCGCCGCCCCCGTAGGTCTGGCCGTTGCCGTCGGTGGGATCGACCCACAGCCGCAGACGAATGGTGTTGATGCCACTGGCTTTCAGAATGGCGATGGCATCCTGCTGCTGGTTAGCGGCGTTGTAGAATTTCGCGCCCTGTTTCTCCAGTTCCGCCAGCGAAGAGATGTCCGCGCCTTTGATGAAATCCGCTGGCCACGGCCCAGCGGAGGCGATAGTGGACGAATGAGCGGCGAGCAGCGGTGTCGCCCAGGCCAGCGCCAGGGCGAGAAATAAGGTTTTTGGCGTCATGATTTATCCTTTAGTACTGCCTGAGGCCAGGCCAGAAACGAAGTATTTCTGCAGGGCCAGATAGAACACCGCTACCGGCACCGCGATCAGAACCGCGCCCGCCGCATAGGTGGTGTAGCTGGCGCCCATCTTTTGCGACACCAGGTTATAGAGGCCGATCGGCAAGGTGAACTGATCGGGTGTACGCAAAATGGTGCTGGAGAGAATGAAATCGCCCAGCGGACCGGTGAAGGAGAACAGCGCCACCACCGCCAGAATCGGCTTCGACAGCGGCATGATGATCTCGACAAAGATGCGGAAGTTGCCCGCGCCATCCATGCGCGCCGACTCATCCAGATCTTTGGGTATCGAGTCGAGATAGCCCTTCATCAGATAGGTGTTCATCGGGATCATGCCGCCGACGTAGATCAGCACCAGCGCCATGTGGCTATTGATCAGCCCCAGCAGTTGCGACAGCACGAAAATCGCGATCAGTGCCGAAAACTGCGGAATCATCTGCAACAGCAGAAACAGCATCAGCCCGTTCTGCCGCCCTTTGAAGCGAAACCGCGAAAAAGCGTAGGCGGTACAGCTGACGCTCACCAGCGTCAGCACCATGGTCAGGAAACTGATTTTCATCGAGTTCCAGTACCAGGTCAGATAAGGCACCGTGCCGTTGAACAGATCGCGGTAGTGCTGTAGCGACGCATTCTCCGGAATGATCGAACTGCTGAGCAGGCTGTTACCCGCATTCAGTGATGCTCCTACCGTCCAGACCAGCGGATAAATGATGATGGTCGAGACGGCCAGCACCACCAGCCAGGTCAGCGACAGGCGTACCCACCGTTCGCGTTTAATACTGCCGGACTTCGCCATAACTGCTCCCTTACGCCATCTCATCTTGTTTAAACGACCGGGTCGCGCGGAACTGCCACAGCGCCAGACCCACCACGAAAATCGACAGCAGAATGGTGATAGTGGCGGCGATAGCATATTGCGACGACGACATGGTGAGCTTGTAGATCCACGACACCAGAATATCTGTACCGCCGGCATTCGACCCCGCCACCGCCGGACCGCCGTTGTTAAACAGGTAGATAATGTTGAAATTATTAAAGTTGAAGGTGTATTGCGTGATGATGATCGGCGCAATCGCATACAGCACCAGCGGCAGCGTGATGGTTTTCAGCCGCGTCCAGGCACTGGCGCCGTCCATGATCGCCGCCTCATAGAGATCGTCCGGAATCGCCTGCAACACGCCAGTAGTCATCGCGAAGACAAACGGGAAGCCGAGCCAGGTCTGCATCATGATCAGCGCGGTTTTGCTCCAGAACGGATCGGTCATCCACGCCTTTGGCGCGATGCCAAAGAAATCGAGAATGGCGTTATTGATCACCCCGAAGCTGTCGTTAAACATGCCGGCAAACACCAGAATGGTGACGAAGCCCGGCACTGCCCACGGCAGGATAAAAATGGTGCGGATCAGCGGTTTAAAGCGCAGGTCTTTCTGATTGACCAGAATTGCCAGCATCACGCCCACGGTGCACTGCAGCGTGGTGGCCAGCAGCGTCCAGACCACTGTCCACTGCAGCACGTCAAAAAAGGTGGATCGCCAGATCGACAGGGTGAAAATGTTGATAAAGTTTTTGAATCCCACCCAATCCACCAGCTTCGCCGGCGGCGTGTGGTAGAGGTTGTAGTTGGTGAAGGCAATCGCGAAGCCAAACAGAATCGGAAACACCACCACGAACACCAGCAGAATAAAGCCCGGTGAAATCATCAGGTAAGGGAAGCCGTCGCGCAGCAGCAGCTGATACTGCTGACGCACACTGTTAAGTGGCTGACCCTTGTCACGCTTTACGCCATTCAGCCAGGCATCACGCACCGACACTCCCCAGACTGCAAGGCCAAAGGCAGCAATCAGCAGGCTGATGATCCCCTCTGCCAGCAGGAAGATGGAGTTATCGCGCGGGACCACTTCACCCAGCGTATAGAGTCCCCACATCCCTTCACGCAGAAAATCGTGGAAGACGCCGGTAAAACTGGCGAGCAAAATCAGAAAACAGAGCCCTTTTGCCCACTGGCGGTGATAAAACTGGCCGAAGCCAGGCAGCAGCGCGAGCAGCGCACCCGTCGTCGCATGACGACGCGGACGCGTAGCGCTGACCAGATGTTCATCGGAAGAAATAGCCACACCCTGATCCTTTTCCTGTAGGGATTATCGCCCGGCGCACCATTACTGGTTGCTGGCCTGCATCGCTTCGATCTGCATGGTGATCTGCTTCACGGCATTATCCAGCGCCGCTTTCGGCTCCTGCTTGCCGGAAACGCTCAGCTCCAGCGCCGCATTAGCCGGACCCCAGACTTCCTGCATCTCTGGTACGCCTGGCATGGCCGACGCGCGCGTGGCCTGCACCGCCACCGCGTTAGCTTTCTCATCATCTTTGATGATCGGATCGTTCATCAGCGCCGTGACCGGTGGGATTTCCTGCGTTTTCTGATAACGCTCTTTGACGTACTGCGGCTGGTTAATAAAGGTGATGAATTTCTGCGCCAGCGCCTGATCTTTACTCCAGGTTGAGACCACATACCCTTTCACGCCGAGGAACGAGCTCATCGGTTTGCCGTTGGGCAGCAGCGGCAGCGGAGCGACACCATAGTTAATCCCGGCCGCCTGATAAGGCTGAAACGCCCACGGACCATTAATCACCGCGGCCGCTTTTTTCTCGGTAAACAGCGAGTCGATGGCGTTCAGCCCGTTGTCGCCCATGATGCCGCCCGGCAACAGCCCTTCGCTGAAGAAGCGCTTCAGATAGCTGACCGCGTCGACGCTGCCCGCAGTGTTCAGCCCGACATCCTGGGTATTGAGCGTCCCATCACTAGTTTTGCCAAAGATATAGGCGCCCATCGGAGCCATTACGCCCCAGCTGTAGTAGATCTGATCAAACTTTGCCAGCAGGCCATACTGCTTCGCCGCGCGTTGCTTTTGCGAGAAGGCGCGATATTCATCCAGGGTTTTCAGCGGTGACGGCAGCAGATCTTTGTTGTAAATCAGCACCAGCGTCTCAACCGCTTTCGGCGCGCCGTAGACCACCTTGTTCTGCGTAAAGGCTGCCATCGCTGACGGTGTGTAGGCGCTCTGTTCCGCCGCATCCATTTTCAGCGGGGCCAGCAGGCCCTGTACCACGGCGCTGCCCAGTTGATCGTTCGGGATGACCAGCACATCCGGGCCGATGCCCGCCGGACCATCCAGACGCAGCTTCTCAATCTGCTGGGCAAACGGCATCTCCTGCACTTTTACCTCTACGTCGTACTGCTTTTGAAAATCGGCGATCGCGGTTTTGATTCCGTCCGATTTCTTAATATCTTCCCAGATGGTCAATTGCTGAGCGGCCCAGGCGGATTGATTAAGCATCAATGCTGAAAGGAGTAGCGTAACGCTGATTTTAATTTTCATTTCTGTCCTCATGTGAAGGTATGACATTTTTAGCTGTCATTCGCTGAAATCTTTTTGCTAACGCCTGCAGAATCCTGACTAAACGGGCAGGTTGATTCTGGATAACGTATCGCACAGGGGGCCTACGCTACGCGGAACGCTGACGCCGCTCCAGCCTGTTAGCACCAATGTGTGATCGGTATTACAGAAATCAAAAACAGCGGTAGGGCGCGCTTCGGTGCAACGTTATAGTCAACTCAGGCACCATCAGGGCTGACGTGAAAATTAACCATCTGTTATACGTCGTACATTTAAGCAGCCATATCCCTGCCATGAGGATCAGCATGTCCAGCATCAGATTAAGAAACGTCACCAAACGCTTTGGTAAAACAGAAACGCTGAAAAACATCACGCTCGATATCGAGACCGGTGAATTTGCTGTCTTCGTTGGCCCGTCCGGCTGCGGTAAGTCCACGCTGTTACGGCTGATTGCCGGGCTGGAGGAGATCAGTGACGGTGAGATTTTGATTGGCGATGAGGTGATGAATGACATCGCGCCCTCACATCGCGGTGTGGCGATGGTGTTTCAGTCCTATGCGCTCTATCCGCATATGACCGTGGCGGAGAATATCGGCTACGGCCTGAAAGTTAACCGTTTGCCGAAAGCGCAGATTGAGCATCAGGTGGAGATGGTGGCGAAAACGCTGCAGCTGGCGCATCTGCTGGATCGTAAACCAAAGCAGCTTTCCGGCGGTCAGCGTCAGCGTGTGGCGATTGGTCGCGCGATTGTGCGGAATCCGCGGGTATTTATGTTCGATGAACCCTTGTCGAACCTTGATGCCGAACTGCGTGTCGATATGCGCCTGCACATAGCAAAGCTGCACCAGGAGCTGAAAACCACCATGGTTTATGTGACGCACGATCAGACCGAAGCGATGACGCTGGCCGATAAGATTGTGGTGATGAACTACGGCAAGGTGGAACAGGTCGGGTCGCCGATGGCGCTCTATTACAATCCGATTAACCGTTTTGTCGCTGGCTTTATCGGATCACCGAAAATGAATTTTCTGCCGGCACGCGTAGAGCAGTGCGGGCCCGGCGGCCTGATCGCGGTAGTCAACGACGGCGAGCACCGGCTGCAACTCCCCTCACCCGTGCGCCAGCTGCAGCCAGGCGATGAGATCACGCTGGGGATCAGACCAGAACAGTTGCAGATTAACGGCGACGGGCCGCTTAACCTGAATTTTCATTGCGAAGTGGTGGAGCGACTCGGTAACAATACCTATCTGTTTGGTCAGAGCCACGGCTACGACGGCTTCAAAATGCTGCTGCCGGGCGATGTCCATTTTCGTCCCTACCAGACACTGCGACCCACCTTCCATCCGCATCACTGCATGGTGTTTGATGCCCAGGGCGAGCGCATCAGCGCGGATATCGCGATGCCGCAGGTTCGCGCCGCCTGATTACTGTCAACAAGCCCGGTGATGTCGATCGCCGGGCGTGCTGTTACGCTTTTGATGCGCGCTAATGGTCTTACGGATTGTTGCCGTGACACCGCGATCAATCGCTTCCTCAGGCCAGGCTGTCCCTTTCACCCCAACCTGATTTCAGAAGCGGCTCATTCCCTGAAGCGGTTGATTTTTATCTGCCAGTCATCCGTTTACCGTTCAGTATCTGATTCAGGTTCAAGGCAGAAGTCGTGACCTCATCATCCCGTTTCGCCCGGCCTGTTGACGGTTAATCCAGCAGCGGCTTGCGGTTGTCTTTCGGCGGCTCTGGCTTGAGTCTTTCAACGGGAATATTGCACATGCTCTCTGCAATCATGCCGAAAAGAGAATCTTTCGGGAACTTTTTCCACTGCCCCGGCTCCGCTCCGACGTGAACAAGAATGCCTTCCGCAAAGGGTTTTGAAAACATTGACCGGTTCAAAACAGCACGCTGGTTTTGCTCGCAGTTAATCACATTAATGGCCCGGGAACTGGCAACGTAAACGGGCGGATCTTTTATAATCAGTCTCTGTTTCACGTAGTTGTTGATGAAATAAAACTGACGCAGGTGAGGGTTACCCTGATAGGTGGAAATTACCCTGAAATCGGCATAGGAAATTAAGTCGTCATCAGCAAGAACTTTTATCAGACCTGCCGGAGCTTTTACCGGCGTTTGCGGCGGTGGCTTGCTGGTTTCCGCACAGCCGGTCAGAAGAAGTAATGTCATCCATGTCAGTTTTTTCATTTTGCCGCCTCAGCAGTTAAGTCAGGTCGTAACGTTACGAGCATATCAGGCGTGACATTTCCCTGAACGGAACAGAGTAATAATGTGCCTTGCTTGCCTTTGCTGAGTAATAACAGTTTCTCGGTGCTTTCTTTTGCCGGAGCAATGTCAGAGACCGCTTGCGCGTTTATTTCCCATCCACTGTCTGGGTTTGCTTTAATCATCGCCTGAGAGACATATTCATCTCCGGCCCTGGTCCAGCTCAAATGATCGAGTCTGGAGAGCACCTCTTGTGGTGATTCTTTGAAAACCAGTCCCCAGAAATAGTATTTACCGTAGTTGATGGCATCGAAGTTATTGGTTTGCAGATTATAACCGGTAATCGTCAGGTTTAATTCATGCAGAGGCTGGGTAAACCAGAGGGTGCCATTGCCGTCGACCGGCGCTTTGAACCAGGCCCGCTGTTGATGGTCAACCGTTAGCGGTGCGACGCGGCTCAGAGTGGCCCGCTGATGATATATTTCGTTGAAAAAGGTTGAATCACAACGGGTCAGGCTTTGCGTCAGCGTATTCGCGTAAGCAGGAAATGTCAGTCCTGTCATTCCCAGCAGGAGGCCAGTGGTATAGATATTTTTACGCATCTCATATCCCTATATAAAAAACGCTCTTTTTATCGGCGCAGCACAATGGAACTTTATGTTTTTTCTTTCACTGTCGGACGGGTGCATGATTGATTCAGCCTGTGCCTGACATGGTCGATGCACCCTTGAGGTTACCCGAATCAACGCTGTCGTTTACGGCGACCAGATACCCTCTGTTCATGAACAGCGTTAGCTCAGGATTATAAGAACACGAAGCTCAGTGACGCTATGTTTGCTGTTATCAACGGAAAAATTAACTGAGAAAAGATCATGGATGCGTTCAGCCAGCAGCGTTTCGGGGTTCGTCTTGAGTGGGGCCTGTCTGCCGTTGAGGGCTTAGCCAGCGAAGCGGACTGCATCGTTATTATCGACGTTATCTCATTTTCGACCTGCGTCAGCCTGGCGGTCGATAAGGGTGCGCGCATTTATCCCTGGCCGTGGAAAGACGATTCCGCACGTCAGTATGCGATGAAAATCGGAGCACAGGCAGCCAGCCCGGACCGTCGATTCAGCGGTGAAGGTTATAGCCTGTCGCCGGTTTCGATTCAAAACATTCGCGAAGGTGAAAGCCTGGTACTGCCGTCGCCTAACGGCTCCGCGATTTCGTTCAGGGCGCGGGAGACCGGTAAGCCGGTTTTCACCGGCTGCTTACGGAACATGACCGCCACAGCAAATGCCTGCCGCCGTTTTGACCGTATACTGCTCATCCCCTGTGGTGAGCGATGGCCTGACGGTAGTCTTCGTCCCGCGGTTGAAGATTACGCCGCAGCAGGCGGCATTATCGCCGCAATGGGACGCCAGGATTATTCACCCGAAGCACAGGCGGCGGTGGCTGTCTGGCAATATTACCAGGCACAAAATCTGCAGCCTCTTGGTGAATGTGCCTCAGCGCTTGAACTCCAGCAGCGTGGATTTGATGCAGACACCGTGCTCTGCCTACAGGTTGATACGGCTAAACAAGCGTGCCGGCTGAAGGGGGAGTTTTATGCGTCAGCGGTGGCCTGACCGACCCGCTCAGCGGGAAACGCAATCTTCTTTTTCTTTCAGGTGCTTTGCCTGCCGCTGCGGGGGATTGAGGTATAAGTCACACACAGACATGATGGCTGGTAAGCCGGTTGTTGACATAGCGATGAATCATTAACGCAGGCGGTTCAGCGACCGGGGGAATGTTTTTTGTTCCGAACCATACAGGATTAGCCGGGCAGACGGAGCCACAGATATAAGCCGGAATACCGGCAAAAGTACCTGCTACTGGCCGATGTACATGCCCGGTAGCAATCGCCAGCAGCCTGGCCGGTGCGTTTTTAATCAGCGTTTCCAGCGGGCCCGTTCCTCTGCACATCGATTCATCCAGGGTCGGGATGCCAGATTCAAAGACGTGGTGATGCATAAAGAGCAGCACTGGCGAGTCCCCTGTATTGTTGAGTTGTTTATTCAGCCATTCGAGATGCCCGGAAACGCTGCCATAATCCTGGTGATCAACTGTCGAATCCAGACCTATTAGTTTCAACCCGCCAATATCACGACTAAAGTGCAGAGCCTGTGGCGACGCATCAGAAGCCCCCTGTGACTCACCCCATGTCATTCGCATTAAATGGCGAGCGTCGGAATTTCCCGGCAGAACTAATGAAGGATAATCCTGCTGTTCCAGTTGTTCAGCGATCTCTCTATAGCCTTCGCGCCACTCGCCGTCTGTCAGGTCACCGGTAAGCACGACTATGTCCGGATGCAGATTCGCAAGCCACCTCAGCACCTGTTCGAATCGCTGAAGATGATCGTTTTCAGATGAGGCATGAATATCCGAAATCTGAGCTATCAGCATAGCGTCCTCCACGTTTTCGATGGGGTGTTAACGGCGGAGCTTAACACAGTCAAAAGCTATCATCCGGCATCCGGGCTTTGCCGACGATGGCTTTCCAATGTTATTCAGTTAAATTCAGTGGTTCCAATACCAAATGCACCGATCGCCAGCGCCCAGAGAGCAAATGGCATAACACCTGGCCTGTCAGTCAATTTCACGTTTAAGCTGTACTGACTGCCGTGAGTGGTCCGGTTAAAGCCAGCAGACGTTGCGGGACGGACAGAATATAAATTTGCTCAACGTTGATAAACAGCCCTGAAATCTCCTCAGCGTTGATAAAAACGCTACCTTAAATCGCCAAAAACCCCTTCGCCCGCCTTTTTGAGCAGTTCGTCGACGATAATGCGGACTTTCGGGATCAGATGCCGGGTGCGGGGCCACACCACATTCAGCTCTACCGGCACCGGCATATGGTCGGCCATCACCGCCACCAGGCTACCTGCCTCGATATGGCTGTTCACCATCGATTCCGGAAACTGTGCAATCCCTGCACCGGCAAGACAGGCCAGCAGCATGGCATCACCATCGCTGATCTGATGCGCCGTGCCTGAGATAAATTTCACCTCCCGCTCACCCGCTGGGCGCAGTCGCCAGGCCAGTGGCGCGCCCCGCCGAAAGCCCATGATGCAGCCATGCTTTTTCAGTGATTCGATGTCGCCAGGCGCGCCATGCTGCCTGAGATACTCAGGAGAGGCGCACAGGATAAGACGCTGACGGCTCAGACGACGAGCGATCAGCTCATCGGTGCTTTGCAACTCACCAAGCCGCAGTACCAGATCAACGCCCTCCTCAACCGGATCGATCAGCCGATCATTAAAGGTCAGCGCCAGCCGCAGCGCCGGGTAACGGCTAATCAGATCCAGCAGCACCGGCATCATCAGATTGCGGCCAAAAGAGGCCGGCATATCGATACGCACCGTGCCTGCCGGATTGTCCTGACGTCGGCTGAGGCTGTTTTCCGCCGAGTCCAGAATCTCCAGCGCCGACAGGCAGCTTGCCAGATAAGCCTCACCGTCGCTGGTCAGGCTCAGTTTGCGGGTAGACCGGTGAAACAGACGTGTTCCCAGCCGCTCTTCGAGCCTTGCCACGCTCTTACCCACCGCGGATTTGGTAATGCCCAACTGTTCGGCAGCTTCGGTAAAACTGCTCGATTTTGCCGTAATGACAAAGTGAGTAATGCCTCGCAGAGAATCTGCGGTAAAGGAGGTAGACATAAAGTTGACCCAGTGGCGACTTACAAGCGGTTTATCGATGTTTAATTCTATACCAGGCTTATCTCCCTCGGAAAATAAACCCGGCACTGACCGGAGAAACTGTTCTGAACTAACTGGAGAGCCCATGTCACAGGCCAAACCCCTTACTTTCGTCTCACTGCTGGGCAGCCTTCGTAAAGGCTCTTTTAACGCGGTAGTGGCCCGCAATCTCGCTTCGCTGGCACCGGCCGGTGTGGAGATCACCCCCGCTTGGCTCTGTCGGCGAGATTCCACACTATGACGCAGACCGGCAGGCCGACGGGTTTCCCGCCGCCGTCGTGGCAATGGGTCACGCAATCTCGGCAGCGGATGGGCTGATCATCGTCACACCGGAATATAACTACTCGGTGCCAGGCGCGCTTAAAAATGCGCTGGACTGGCTTTCACGCCTGCCCGACACCCCGGTAGCCGGTAAGCCGGTGGCGATCATCACCGCCTCTCCGGGCGCCATTGGCGGCGCGCGAGCCCAGTATCACCTGCGTCAGATTCTGGTGTTTCTTGACGGCAGAGTGCTGAACAAACCGGAAGTGATGGTCGGCCAGGCCGCTTCCCGGCTTGATCCGCAGACCGGCCTGATCACCGATGAAAATACCCGCAATCTGATTGCGGCCCAGCTCAAAGCGCTGGCAGAGAGGGCAGCTAACCGGCACGCCCATTAACGATTAATCAACCTGGGAGAAAAACAATGTCTGTTGAAACGATTCGCGGTATGGACCATGTTGGCATCACCGTATCCGATATTGACGAGGCCACCCGTTTCTTTAAAGAAGCGTTTGGCGCAGAAGTGATCTACGACTCCGTTTCCCCATCAGATGAGGATGTAAAAGGCGAAGAGACGGAAAGCATCCTGAACCTGTTTCCGGGAACCCGCATCACCACGGTCAGGATGATGACGCTAAAGCACGGGCCGGGGCTGGAGCTGTTTGAAATGAAAGGACCGGAGCAGCAGCAGCCGGTGCGTCCCAGCGACTACGGCTTACAGCATTTTGCCGTGTACGTTGATGACATCGACCAGGCCATCAGCCTGTTTGAGCGAGCCGGTGGAAAAATGTTTACCTCACCTCAGCCACTGATGTTTCCGACCGAAACAGGAAAGAATAACTTCTTCTGTTATGGCCGCACGCCGTGGGGCAGCGTAATTGAGCTGATCTCATTGCCATCAAAATTACCGTATGAAGATCACACCGCTCTGCGCCGCTGGAAACCCTGAGTCTGTCGGGTGCGTCTGCCAGGGCGCACCCGACAGCGCCCTTCCTCGCTGGCTGACTCCCTCCTACGCTGAACAGGCTTCATCCTCTTTACTGTTCCGCGCATCAGACATCTGAATCAACTTCGCTCCTGTGGCGATCTCTCTTCTGGTTCACCGCCGAATCAGCGTGATGCAGCCACCCCGGTCAGACGCACCGGTTCAGTCAGGTGTCGTTTTACAATGCACGCTTCAGCGAGCTGAGAGTTTTCTCTGACAACGATCGGCCCGGCGCTGGCGCGTACCGCATATCGCGTGATCCACATCCCAACATCGAAGAATCCTTCACCGGGTATATCAGCATTTTGTTTAGGTTGACTTAATGTTTACCGCTGTAAACTTATCTTCATTCAGGGTTCATCAGATGGTCACATTTTCAGCAGTGGGCTGTTTTGGTTAATGATAAACGTAACCGCAGTCGCAGGTTGCTTAGCGTCTGGGGCCGCAGCGTTTTAACTTTTATTAAACATTGTTAATCAACGGGTGACTGGTTTTGACGGGTCAGATTACTCGGGTTATGGAATATCTTTATGTCTCAATTACGCATGACTAAGCCCGTTCTGCACCGCGTGACCTATATTGTTTTTTCTCGCTTTATATCTCGGTTTTTCTCTATATTGCCTATTACCAGCAGGCTCTGGCACTGATCCCGCTGAACGGCCTGCGCAATACTCTTTTCTTTCTCTCTATGCCGCTGGTGGCCTTTTGCGTCATTAATATTGTCGTCACCCTCACCTCATTTTTCAGGCTGGACAGGATAGCGGTTGCGCTGTTTATCCTTGTCTCTGCCACCGCGCAGTATTTTATTCAGCATTACGGCATCGTTCTGGATCGCTCGATGATCACCAACATTGTGGACACCACACCAGCCGAGAGCCTGGCCCTGCTGACGCCTGAAATGCTGCAGGTGCTGTTTCTGTCTGGTGTTGTGATGGCTGCACTGGCTTTCTGGCCGCGTTTTAAAAAGACGTTCTCTCTCTGGACATCTCTGGCATCCCGCGGCATTAACATCGCCTTTTCTGTCATGCTGATCGCGCTGGTGGCGATGCTGTTCTACAAAGATTACGCCTCGCTGATCCGCAATAATCATGGTCTGGTCAAGGCTCTGAGTCCGGCGAATTTTATCGCTGCCTCGCTCTCTTATTACCAGCATCATCAGCAGGCCGACCTTCCGCTGGTAAAAATAGGTGAAGACGCCCATCAGCTTCCGCAGATGCTGACCGGGCCGAAAAAAAACCTGACGATTCTGGTGTTGGGTGAAACCTCACGCGCCGCGAACTTTTCGCTGGGCGGTTACTCGCGACCGACCAATCCGTTACCGGCTGAAGATGAGGTTGTCTATTTTCCTGATACCACTTCCTGCGGCACCTCGACGGCGGTCTCCGTGCCCTGCATGTTTTCCAACATGCCGCGTGCGCACTATGACGATGCGCTGGCCAGCCATCAGGAAGGCGTGCTGGATATCATCCAGCGGGCGGGTCTGCGCGTTTTATGGCACGAGAACGACGGAGGATGTAAAGGTGCCTGCAATCGGGTGCCGAATCAGGATATGAACGCCCTGAACCTTCCCGGCATGTGTATTAAAGGCGAGTGTTATGATGAGGTGCTTTTTCATGGCCTGGAGGAGTATATCGCCCGACTGCAGGATAATGGCGTCATCGTTCTGCATACCATCGGCAGTCACGGGCCGACCTATAGCCACCGGTATCCGCCCGCGTTCCGCAAATTTACCCCCACCTGTGAAACTAAACAGATCCAGGAATGTTCGCAGCAGCAGCTGGTTAATACTTACGACAACACCATTTTGTATGCCGACTCTATCGTCGACAAGGCGATTGAGTTACTCAAGGCGCATCAGGACCGGTTCACCACCAGCCTGGTTTATCTCTCTGACCACGGTGAGTCGCTGGGTGAGAACGGCGTTTATCTGCATGGACTTCCCTATGCCATTGCGCCTGAGGTTCAGACCCATGTGCCGATGCTGATCTGGTTGTCACCTGACTATCAGCAGCGTTACGCGGTGGACTCGCGCTGCCTGAGCCAGCGGGCCGCAGCCAACGCCTATTCACAGGACAATCTGTTTTCTACCCTGCTGGGGCTTACCGGTGTTCAGACACGGGAATATGTCGCCGCCGACGATATGCTGGCGGCGTGCCGGGAAAAGCGTTAAGGGATTTTTCATATGAAGCCCGGTCGAGGCTTCATATTTTTTGATTCGAAGTGGCAGGGTGTAGATGAAAGAGTGCAGGGAATAGCGTGTCGGACCGGCAGCCCTGAGCCTGACACGCTGGTTACCCGCGCGCGGATGATTCACGCTGCTTTTTTCTTCCTGAAGGTCAATATCAGGCCGGGCTAAGTGATCAGGTATTTAATGGAGGTCCACAGCAGATATATCCCTGCCAGGATCTGTAGAATCCGGGTGCCCCAACGGATAAAGCGCCAGGCATGGCGTTCACTGGCATCAGCCGCGGCGATGGTCGGATCGGGATTAATTTTTCTTTTCCTCGGTCTGAAGTCCAGCCAGACCAGAATAATGATGGCTATTGCGACCAAAGCTTTTTGAAGTACATTGGCGTCCATGCGTCATTTCCTGTGACTAATAAAGGGTCGTTATCAATATAACTGAACCGGAAGCGTGTGGTATAGCGAAGTTTCCGGCCCGGAAGCGTGATGCAGAGTGTGAGGATAAACGCCTTAATGATGGAGATTCGATAGGGTGTTCACAACGCTGCTGGAAAAGTTGAAAGCACTTGAATGCAGCCTCCACGGTGCCAGACGCCAGCACAGGGCGTGGCCTGAAGAGATATTGCAGAGTCCGAATGGCCTTGCGACTAAACTGAGCCTGCCTTGTATTTCAATACGTTACCCCAGACAGGTGCTATTGGGGCGGTGCAGGCATTCAGGGCATATCACAGAGTGAAATAACGGATGAACGTTAAAAGGGAAAAACGGGCGGGCTTATCCGGCACCGCCCCTATTATTCATTAAGGAAATTTGGTCAGCGGGTGTTTATTCCGTTTTTCGCACGACCTCAGGTAATTTCCAGCTACCGTCCATTACCGAATCTTTGGGCTGATATAGCCTGAACAAAAGATAAAAATTGCCCTCAGGCGCAGGCAGCCAGTTGGCGTTCTTATCCTCGGGCTGAGTATGAGATAGCGTGATGTTCAGGCTACCATCTTTATCTTTTACCAGGCCTTGAGTGTCTGAACCAATTTTGTAGCGGTTGAGTGGGTTATCGACCAGCATCTTAGTGTCGGCATCGTAGATGGTGACCGACCAGAATGCGTTAACCGGGGGTTCTGAGTTCAGCGTGAGCGTATAGCTGCTGGCTCCGGAAAGCGTCTTGCCTTCGCTGTCATTATAACGAACCGGGTAAACAGCCTCTCGCTCTCCCTGACCACCCAGATAAGGGCCTGAAACCAGCGAACGCAGCGGGTAGTTGTAGCCAAAATCATCCAGTCCTTTCACATAGCTCCATCCCTGGCGTACTTCTGAAGTGCTCACCATCGTAGACACCGCGACATAAGGTGCATCCTTCACACCGCGCTTAACGCCTTCGAGTATGGGCGAGGCGATGTTATTGCTATCAAAGCCCTTTTCAGTCAGGCCAAAACGGCTGAACTGGCCGAACAATCCTTTATCCTCTGGCTTGACCGGGTTCGATTTGATGGCAAATGCGAGCTGACGGAAAAAATCCAGCCCGTCGTTTTTGAGTGCAGGCATCGGTGCCAGAGTATCGTTATAGACCTTGCCGCTGGCGGACTGCAGATGGAATTGCTTCTGCAATGCATGCAGAGGCGCCATATCTTCACCCTGGGTTACGCGCATGCGGCCCCATAACCAGATTTTGTTGGTGGATACCTTCAGCACGGTGGCGTCTTTAGGCAACTCACCCTTCCAGCCCGGCGGAACAAAGACAAATTTACCGGCTTTGGTTCCGGTGGTGCGGCGACCGATATAGTGCTCCAGCTCCTGCCACATGTTGAAGACGTCCACCACATAATAGCGATCGTTTAAATCCGGAACCGTCAGTACATAAGGTTCATCAAGCTGAACAATTGCGCTCATGTAGAGCGTATCGTTGTTCGCAGACGGCATATCTTTCGCTGCGGGCGTTGCCAGTTCCGTTGCCCAGCCGATCTGATTCAGCGGCGCGCGATAGCTGGTTGGCGGCTTAGGTTCTGGCACATCAGTATATTCGCGGGCAATCTGCTCCATACGTACCAAAGGATAGCCCCATGTCCAGGCCATCACGGCTGAACTGTAACCGTCAGCCTCCATCCCTTTTTTGAACACTTCCGGCGAACCCTGCAGGGTAAGCACCGGGTCCTGATAGGTCGCTTCGGCAGCCTGCACCGTCAGAGATAATGAAGAACCCGTCAGGCCAGCCAGTAGCATCGCACCGACCAGAACCTTTTTTTTCATCAGCATGAGGTTTTCCTTTTTTTGAACAAAAACAGAAACGAAAAATGATTAATCCATAAACTGCAAATTGAGCCCGGCAAAAATTTGCCAGCGCGGCTGCCCCGGCCCGCGATCGGCAACGCTGCCCTGCGGCTCAACGAAAAAGTTATAAACGGTATTTCCTTTCTTAATGATCTGCCCGACGCCCAGCCCCAGCGGAACGCCGTAGCTGTCATTCTGGAAGTTATAGTTCCAGATGGGCGCCGATCGCAGATAGGTTCCGCCACCTAACTGATAAAAGACAAACGGCTGAAAAGCGCCCAGATTGACGTCACTGCGGTCGCCTTCACCGGCAAAACTGTGCTGCCAGGAGGCAAGATAGCCGTACTGAATTTTGGGGTTACTGGCGTCAAACAGGACGTTGACCAGTCCTGCTGACCACTTTTCACTGCCCAGCGCGTTTTCGGTTGCCGTCGGCGCGGTGAGCTGCGGGCCGAAGCCGAAGCTCACCGCCGGATTACCGGTATCGATCAGGTAAGCCGTAAAGAGATTGAGATCACCGAGACCGGTCTGATGCCCGCCAGTCGGGGGCGAAGGATAGGTATTCACCGGCAGTGAGGCGCGCAGGATCCAGTTGGTCTCCCCCAGCGAAAACGGTTTGGCGTAGCGCAACCAGAACTGATTAGCCTCCTTGTCGCTTTCACTGATATCGCCGATGTAATAGTTCTGCATGTTGAACGCAGTCATGTTAGCGAGCGGGTTATTAGCCTGCGCTGAATCGGGTCCGGCGGCGTGGAGCGCCCCTGAAACCACGAATAGCAAGGTGGCAGATAATCCTGATCGAGCTTTCATCATTGTTTCCTTTTGGCAGAGAATGTATGGCAACGGCGTGAATACTGGAGAAGAAAATTGATGACAGTACGGTGCACGACTGCTAATGATTAAAAGCGAACCCTGCGGTTCGCTTATTTCTGAAAGAAGTATAGTTATAACTCAAATTTTCACGATATTTCAGTATGTTGCTACAATTAAGAATTGTGCCACAGCTCACTAAAGTGAAATTTTTGTCCGCGGCAACGCGGCTATCCGTACAGATATCGTCACTTATTCCTGCCACAATTCGCCCTTTATAAATTGGAGTCACCACAATGGAACTATCCAGAAGAACCTTTTACCGCCTGATTCTGGGCAGTGCGGTGGGTCTGGCTGCGCTCAGGCAGATACCGGCCGCGCAGGCAACATCACTTCAGATCCCCTTGCGTAAAGGGGCGGGTGATAAGGGGGAAACGCAGGGGGGAATGCCGCCCGCTGGTGCGGTCTGCTCGGTGTCTGACTTCGACTATCAGCTTAAATATCAGCGAGCATTCGAAGCGGTATTGTGGAATATGCCTGCGGTGGCGATTTACAGCTTCCGCCGGGCGGCCTTCAGCCATCTCGGCATGAAAGACAATGATATCGTGGCCTATTCCCGTACGGCGACGCCGCTGCTTGAAGCCATCACGGCCAACAGTACTACGCCCTACATCACCGCCTTTACCGACCTGCAAAAAGGCCCGGTAGTCCTGGAGGTACCCGAAGCCGGTGCGGAAGGCAGTCTCTACGGTCAGATTGTGGATGCATGGCAGTTCACCATTGCCGATGTCGGGCCTGCCGGCATGGATAAAGGCAGGCACTCCAGATACCTGCTGACGCCGCCGGGCTATCAGGAAACCATTCCGGAAGGCTATCTCCATGTCGCCTCCCCCAGTTATCGCATCGCCCTTGCGTTTCGCTCGGTGCCGGCGGCCGGTAAGTCAGCAGAGGATGCCTATCATTATTCAAAAAAGCTGCGGATGTACTTCCTCAGCGAGGCCGGGAATCTGCCGCCGCAGAAATTTGTCGATCCCAGTGACAAGGTTTATCCCACTCTGCCGTTTTACGATGAGCGACATTTCGAAGATATGCACGCGGTGCTGAGCGTGGAACCGGTGCGTGAGCAGGACAAGGTGATGATGGGGATGCTGACATCGCTGGGCATTGAGCGGGGTAAGCCCTTTGCACCCGATGATACCGCACGGCTCGCGATGCGGCAGGCCGCCATTGACGCCTGGTTTTTTTTGCAGCAATGGTACGATAATTTCCCGGCAGAAAAGCTCTACTGGCCCGACCGGCACTATGCGTCGCTGCTGCAGGCAGACAAAAATAATCGCTTCACCTTTGTTTATGACGATCGCATCGATCTTATCAACCGTGCGGCTGAGTATTTCTGGTGTACCTATATGCCGGAACAGCTCTCGGCTTCACCGGCGACGCAGTACCTGATGGCACTGGCAGATGCTGACGGCGCGCCGCTGGAAGCCGGTCAGCTGTATAAAATTAATGTTCCGGCGCAGATGCCGGTGAAACAGTTCTGGGCCCTGACCGTCTATAACCGCGATACCCTGTCGTTCATTTACAGTGAGAGCGGGCGAACCACGCTGTCATCTTACGATCTCGACCGGATGCAGAAGAACGCTGACGGCGGCGTAACGATATACATAGGACCAGCAGCACCCGCCGGGCTGGAGAATAACTGGCTCCCCACGTCCGGTAAACGCCCCCTGCCCGCTATGCGCTTTTACGGCGGAACCGACGCGCTGAACAATAAATCATTTAAGCTGGAAGATTTTCAGCGCGTCAGCTGATCTTACCCAACAATGCAGGAGCATACCCATGCTGATAAATGCGGAAGATGCGAAAAAGGAACTGCTGCTTACCCGTTCCGGATGCGTCTGGTTTCTCTGGCTGAACGTGGTGTATACGCTGTATCTCTCCGCGCGCTATTTTTTCCATGACCAGCCCGATGCGCGATCGAGCGCGGTCCTGTTTTTCAGTGTCCTGATCCTGCTGTTCTCGCTCTGGAATCTTATCCTGACCGCCCTGTTCAGCCGAAACGGCTTTCTGGTTAAACGGGGAGTGTTACTCAGCATTGTGCTGCTGTATGGCATTCTCTGGGGACTGGAACTCCATTCACTCTACGCTGGCGCGGCTCCGGCAGAATTTATCATTCTGCTGTCACTGCTGCTGGTATTTCCCGCCGTGATTGCCTTTCATCTTTCGCTCAGGCTCATTGCCGCGTTCGCTACCCCTGTCTTGCTGGTTGTGACGGGCGAAGTCATCCTGGCGGGATCAGAGTTCAATCTGTTTCTGCTGTTTTCGTACCTCATTGCGCTGGTCGCGCTCTTCTCTGCGCGTCGGGTGCTGATTGAGTGGTTTCGCAAATCTGAAGAGAGCGAGCGGCATAACGCCCGGTTGATTAAAAAGCTGACGCGGCTTGCAGACAGAGACCCGCTGACCGGCTTAGCCAATAAACGTTACCTGCGGGAATATTTTCATGCCCGCACCGCAACGCTTCCCGCAGGATGCGACACGGTGTTCCTGATCATGATTGACGTCGATTATTTCAAAAAATATAACGACCATTACGGACACCTTGCGGGCGACCAATGCCTGATGCAGGTTGCCCGATGCATCAGTCAATCCGTACGGGATTCGACGGATCGGGTGGCAAGATTTGGCGGCGAAGAGTTTACGGTATTGTTGCTTTCCTCCGATAAGCAGGGGGTCAGAATGGTCTGTGAACGGATACAGCAGAACCTGGCGCGCGCGGGAATCCCGCACGCCCACTCCGGGATTTCCGCGAGTGTCACTGTGAGTCTCGGGGCAGCACAGTTCAAAGCAGGTGATTCGCTGGATCAGCTGCTCGCAGCGGCTGACCAGCAGCTTTACCAGGCAAAACGCGAAGGCCGTAACAGGTTTTGTCTCGACTGATTGCGTATCAAACAACTGGAGCGGCGCGGTCAGCGTTAACTTTTTGCGCCTGCGCCTTCACTCTTTCTAAAGGTCACCGCCATTATCAATGGCCTGACACCGCCAGCTCTGGCGGTGTCAGGCTAAAGGAGGCACATCAGCGATCAGTGCCTTTTCTTAATGATCTCATCGATCTCTTTTTGCTCAACCGGATGCTGATTAACGCTCCATTCTCCTCTGATGTAATTGACGATATCACGCATCTCCTGAGCGCTTAATTCACCGTGATAAGCGGGCATTTTGTAGGGAATATTCCCCTCGGTTACCGGTGTCTCTGCGCCAAAAGCGATCACCTTAATCACATTAGCAGGGTCCTCAGCTTCAACCGATGCGTTATTGACCAGTGAAGGAACGTTATCATCGGTTCCTTTTCCTTCAACCCCGTGACAGGTCGAGCAATATCTGAAGTACAGGATTTTCCCCGCCTTATTTTCCGGGTGTTGCGCTGATAAGGAAGCGGGATTTTTTTGCGTCGGGGAAGACCCCCGATGATTAAGGCTTAATAAATAGGCGGTGACCGCGTTGAGATCGTTATTCGTCAGGTATTGGGTACTCTGTGTCACGACCTCAGCCATAGGCCCTGTAATCGCTGAATGCTTACTGCGGCCCTTCTGCAGTAAATCTTTTAATTCTTCTGCCGGAATAGCGCTATTTCTCAGGGATGGCGCAAACCAGCCATCGATCATCGCACCACTGAGAAAGGCAGGATCGCTGTCGTCATAGGCTTTTTCCTGCTGCGCAACGCCTCGGGGCGTATGACAGGCGCCACAGTGTCCCGGACCTTCAACCAGATATTTTCCTCGCGGGATAAGTTCAGCATCACGGCTAACCGCCGCCCTTGCCCGGTCCCCGTGACAGATTATGTTGCACCCGGTAGCCTTCAAAGTGTCTGATGCTGCCATCATCCATTTCGAGTGGAATATCCACAATTAATGCCCGCTTAGGCCGCATCAACGTGTTAGCCCAGTATTCCAGCTCGCCTAAATGAGGCAGTACCCTTTCCACCTGAGTAATAAAAATATTCCATGCAGAATCTTTATTCTCACTTAAAAATGACAGCGTCTTCATGCAACCTCCTGAATAAGAGTATGTAAGTTTTAGGGCACAAAAAAACCGACGATAAAGACCTATCGTCGGCGCTCCGGGGAGCTAAGTACTACGGCGAGGGTGACGCCAGCGCTTCAGCGAATCAGCTTTTCATCACCGATCGGAGAATATTCAGCGCGGCATCAAACTGGTCATCGGGAATAGTCAGGGGATAGAGGAAACGGATTACGTTGCCATAATGCCCACAGGTCAGCAGAAGAAGCCCGCGATCCAGTGCCTGTTTCTGGATGCGCTGTGCCGTCGCTGCGGAGGGTTCGCCGGTCTCAGCATCACAAAACTCTGCCGCAATCATCGATCCCAGACCGCGAACCTGCGCCAGTTCCGGACACGACTTTTTGCAATCCAGCAGGGCTATGCGTAAGCGTTCGCCCAGCGCATCCGCACGCTGGCACAGCTTTTCATCCTCAATAATGTCGAGCACAGCATGTGCCGCCGCCACGGCCATCGGGTTACCGGCGTAGGTTCCACCCAGCCCGCCAGGCGAGGGAGCGTCCATAATGTCGGCTTTACCGACTACGCCCGACAGCGGCATCCCACCGGCCAGGCTCTTGGCCATCGTCATCAGATCGGGCTGATGCGCATAATGATCCATGGCAAACAGTTTGCCGGTGCGGGCAAAGCCGCTCTGCACTTCATCGGCAATCATGACAATGCCATGCTCGTCGCAGAGATGGCGGATAGCCGCAATAAGCTCCGGCGGGGCAACATTAAATCCGCCTTCGCCCTGCACCGGCTCGAAAATAATCGCGGCGACCTGGCTTGCATCAATGTCTGCTTTAAACAGACGCTCGATGGCGACCAGCGTATCTGCCGTTGAGATGTTATGCAGCTGAGAGGGATAAGGAACGTGATAGACCGATCCCGGGAAGGGACCGAACCCCTTTTTGTACGGAGCCACTTTTCCGGTCAGCGCCATCGTCATGTAAGTACGTCCATGAAACGCCCCGCCGAACGCGATAACGCCGGGACGGCCGGTATGCGCGCGGGCAATTTTAATCGCGTTTTCCACCGCTTCAGCTCCGGTCGAAAAGAAGGCGGTTTTAAGCGGGCCATCAATAGGCGCGGCGGCATTGATCTTTTCGGCCAGCGAAACGTAGCTCTCATAAGGCACAATCTGATACGCCGTATGGGTAAAAGCCTTTAGCTGCTGCTCCATCGCCTGAACCAGTCGCGGATGACGATGGCCGGTATTCAGCACCGCTATACCCGCGGCAAAATCGATATAGTGATTCCCTTCAACGTCCGTGAGCGTGCTGTTTTCTGCCGACATCGCAAAGAAATTGCACATAACGCCGACGCCGCGCGGGGTTGCACTCAGACGACGTTGCTGGAGATTGTCATTGCTCATAGTGATGCCTCATCGATTTTCAATTTATTTGAAATACGAAGAGTAATCTGTCAGCGTTTGGTACCTTAAACGAGAGCCAGAATGTTTTATTTATAGGATCCAAATGCGTTCAATTGCCGGAGATGTGATCAGACAGGCATTTTCTCAATGTGAAGAAGGAAAACTTCATAAGCGGCTTTATATCGCCATAACAGAGTCGATCCTCTCGGGGAATCTCAATCCTTCTGCCCGCATGCCGCCGACGCGCGATTTAGCCGAGGAGCTTGAGCTGTCGCGCAACACGGTGCTCCGGGTTTATGAGCAATTACAGGCAGAAGGCTATATTTCAACCCACAGAGCCAATGGGACGTTTGTAACCCATAGCGTGCTGGATAACCTGGATGCCCGGCCGCTGCCCGCCACAGATGAAGCCGCTGCTGAAGACCGTTCACTGCTGTCTGACCGCTGCCGGATGCTGCTGCAACATGCCAGTGCAAGTCCACGGCAGTGGGGAGCCTTTCTGCCGGGTGTACCGGATGTGGTGAGTTTTCCGCATCGGGTAATGAAAAAGATCCACGACCGCCAGGCGCGCAAGCCTCTTCCGGAACATCTGACCTATGATTCGACGGGCGGCGCGCAGGTTCTCAAATCGGCCCTGACAGACTATCTGCGAACCGCTCGCGGCGTTCGTTGTACGCCCGATCAGATTCTGATTACGGAAGGCATTCATCAGGCGCTTGATCTGGTAACGCGTTCGCTTTGCAATCCGGGTGATACCGCCTGGACTGAAGAGCCTGGATACTGGGGAATAAAGAATATTCTTCGGATCAATGGTGTGGATATTTTCCCCATGCCGGTAGACGAACAGGGGCTGATACCGCCGGCAACGTCCGAAGCCGCACCTAAGCTGATGTTCGTTACGCCTTCGCATCAGTACCCTTTGGGTTCAGTGATGAGCCTGAGCCGCAGACAAGGGCTTCTTTCCCTCGCCCGGGATAGCGGCAGCTGGATTATTGAAGATGACTATGACAGTGAGTTTCGTTTTTCCGGCCAGCCTATTCCCTCTTTACAGGGGCTGGAAGAAAATAGTCCGGTTATTTATATCGGCACATTCAGTAAAACCCTCTACCCCGCTCTCCGGCTTGGCTATGTGGTTCTGCCCAAGGCCATATCGGCACCGCTTAAAAAGATGCACAGTGAGCTCTATCGGGGCGGCCATCTCCAGATTCAGGTGGCGTTAGCTGAATTTATCCGTGAAGGTTATTACGCGGCGCACATCCGAAAAATGCGCCAGCTCTATGGTCGCCGCAGGCAGTTCCTGGTAAATCTGATCACCCGCAGCCTGGGTCCCGACTATTTAGGCCAGTACAACAGTAACGCTGGCCTGCATCTTATCCTGCAGCTTCCCGTGGAGAGTGATGATGTCAGAATTGCCCTTGAAGCCAATAATGCCGGGTTACTGGTTCGTCCCTTATCGCGTTACTTTGTAGACAAGGTGACGATCAGAGGATTGCTACTGGGTTTTGCTCACATGGATGAAAAGGAAATTGAATCGGCTTTCACCCGGCTGCATGTGATCATACAAGCCAGTGAGGGGCAGCATTTAAATCAGGATTGAAATGTAATGGCTGGTCAGACAGAAAGGTATCTTTCTCAGCGCTGGTCTCTTTTAGAGTAAACTGACGCACATCTTTCGTGTATTTGCTGTCATGCTTTATCCGCTACAGAATAGAAATGGGCAAAGAGAGAATAGATGTAGCTCATACAGCTATCCTCTTATCCTGAGTCAATAAACATGCCTGTTGACAGGATATCGGGAAAGCACTGCTTTTCGGATTTTCCTGGATAAGACTATTGCTGATTACAAATAAAACCTCCGCTGATGGCTGGCGTACAGGTTGTTTGAACAACAGGCCTGGGTTGAATGGCTTGATTATAACTGGCACTGGCTGCGTTCAGGTTAGCCGCCTTTTGTTGCCATCCTGCCGCCGTTGATTGAGCAATAGCCGCACAGTCTGAGGGAGAAATAGTTGCAGTTCCTGCCAATTGTCTTGACTGCATCATGCGTGCAGCTTCAGACCCGCTTGTAAACGTGTCTCCGCTCATGGCCTGACAAAGTTCATAATCTGAGGCATCCGGATTATTTGAACAACCGGCCAATGTAGTTAAAAATAACATAACAAAAACCAGACTTTTCATTTTACATCCCCAGCTTAGATTCAGTAGTTAAATTACTCACCGGTTCATCCGGATGAATATTTTTCATTAGTTCGTCGGTAATAATTGATGCGCACTTATACGCACCTAAAGGTATTCAGAGTTAAACTCACATCAGCTAGCCGCATTATTCGGGTATTTTAAAAAAGTTTAAACGGGTAATTCATCAACGTTGTGTACCGGGAGGCCTGAGCCTCCCATACTGCTGAGAGTGAAGCGCGACAAGCAGACAGCGACTCCACTATTAGGTCGCGTTCCCCCTCGTTAACGATAATCAGATTTCAGACGACAGGTGCCTTTCTAAACCTGTCGATCCGGCATCCTCTTTCATTCGGGCGTTAAAAATTACCCGCTGCACTGTGTCCACTGCGTTGACCGCCCTGTCCACGGCCACCCATCGCGGAACTATGCGCATTACTGTTGCCATTGTTGCGTGTTGATGCCGCCTCCTGATGCGAGCCGCGATGCTGACCACCGTTGTTGTGCGAACTTTCGACCACGAAGACTTTCGCAATGATCGGGGTTGGAATATTGGTCACGATGGCCGGAACCCTATTAACCGGGGTTAACTGGCCTACTACCGGTGTATTTAAGGTGTTTTGAGCGGCAATTGCAGCTTCAGCGTCGGCCTGAGCTTTTGAAGCGGCTAGTGATTTAGCAGCGGCGTCGGCTTCAAGCGCCTGAATTTGCTGCTGTGAAATCTGAACATTATCATTTATAGCGGCATATTTAGCAGCTGTCAGATCGCGCATTGCCTGCTGCGCCTGGCCTTCTGAAACGGCGGCATATTTAGCAGCTGTCAGATCACGCATTGCCTGCTGCGCCTGACCTTCAGAAACGGCGGCATATTTAGCAGCTGTCAGATCACGCATTGCCTGCTGCGCCTGACCTTCAGAAACGGCGGCATATTTAGCGGCTGTTTGATCTCGCATTGCCTGCTGCGCCTGACCTTCAGAAACGGCGGCATATTTGGCAGACGTTAATGCAGCCTGAGCCTGCTGAGCTTCGCGCTGTGCCTGTTCTGCTACCTGCGACATGTGCGCGGCCAGTTGCGATGCCTGAGCGGCTTCAGATTCATGCTGCGCCAGCGCGGCATTACGCGCGGCGTTTAAAGCTGTGTTCTGTGCTTCGACGCGATCACGATTTGCCTGTACAAGCGCCTCACCGCGCGCCTGCGCCTCCTGCTGCATCTGAGCATTAACTTCCGCCACGCCGCCCGCGACAATCTGCTGACGGGTGCGTTGCTGGTTGGCCTTGGTCAGCGCCTCACCGCGCGCCTGTGCCTCCTGCTGCATCTGAGCATTAACCTCTGCCACGCCGCCCGCGACAATCTGCTGACGGGTGCGTTGCTGGTTGGCCTTGGTCAGCGCCTCACCGCGCGCCTGTGCCTCCTGCTGCATCTGAGCATTAACCTCTGCCACGCCGCCCGCGACAATCTGCTGACGGGTGCG
>NZ_JBBCRO010000004.1:0-575499 GCF_037149395.1 Pantoea sp. USHLN298 | reverse complement strand
TGTAGCGCGGTGGTCCCACCTGACCCCATGCCGAACTCAGAAGTGAAACGCCGTAGCGCCGATGGTAGTGTGGGGTCTCCCCATGCGAGAGTAGGGAACTGCCAGGCATCATATCAGTGAAGAAGCCCCGCACGGAAGTGCGGGGCTTTTTTACGTCTGCTATTTGCCACTTTAAGCTGAAACATTTTCATTTTCCGCATGAACCCTCGACATTACACAGCCACCAGGCTAATGTTGGGCATCTGGATGTCTAAACGTTTATATGGTTGTAAGAGGTGAGCAGGTTATGCCAATCAGGGTTCCCGACGAATTACCGGCAGTGAATTTTTTGCGTGACGAAAATGTCTTTGTGATGACCTCGTCACGCGCCAGTGTTCAGGAGATCCGCCCGCTTAAAGTGCTCATACTGAATCTGATGCCGAAAAAGATCGAAACGGAGAATCAGTTTCTGCGTCTGCTTTCCAACTCGCCATTACAGATCGATATTCAGCTGCTGCGCATCGACAGCCGTGAGTCACGCAATACACCCACTGAGCACCTCAATAACTTCTACTGTAATTTTGAAGATATTCAGCACGACAACTTTGATGGCTTAATCGTGACAGGTGCCCCGCTGGGGCTGGTCGATTTTAATGATGTGGCGTACTGGCCACAGATCCAACGTGTGCTGCACTGGGCCAAAGAGCATGTCACCTCAACGCTGTTTGTTTGCTGGGCAGTCCAGGCAGCATTGAATATATTGTATGGCATTCCAAAGCAGACCCGGCACAACAAGCTGTCTGGTGTCTTTGAGCATCAAATCTTGCATCCGCATGCCTTACTGACCCGCGGATTTGATGATAATTTCCTGGCACCGCACTCACGTTATGCCGATTTTCCGACCCAGTTGATCACTGATTACACCGATCTGGAATTATTTGCTGAATCGGAACAAACCGGCGCTTACCTGATGGCGAGTAAAGACAAACGACTGGTGTTTGTTACCGGCCATCCGGAATATGACGCACTGACCTTATCGGGTGAATATCACCGTGACTATGAAGCCGGCCTCAATCCTGAGGTGCCTTATAACTACTTCCCGCAGGATAATCCGGCATTGCCGCCGCGTGCCGCCTGGCGTAGTCATGGCAATCTGCTGTTCTCCAACTGGCTTAACTATTACGTCTACCAGATCACACCGTTTGATTTACGCCGTATGAATCCTACTCTCGAATAGGGCCAGGATTATCCTCAACTGAACCGTGTTAGCCGCTGGCGACACGGTTTTTTTTCGCCTGAATGATACGATGAAAACTGTTCCCTTAAAGTTTCTAACTTTAATTACATTAAAAACAATAGGATAAGTATGTTTAAATAATAAAATGGAAATAGTTTTTGATTTAATTAATTAAATGCATATGCTCTGATCCTGTAGTGTACAAAACAGTCGATCCGGGGATCCGCGTTATTCGATCCTCTGAATACAGGAGAGCGCCAGCATGACAGATTCTGTGATCAGCCATACCCTGACCTTCAGCCAGCCCTTTAACCACGCCGAACAACAGCTTCTTACTGCCGAGGCGATTCTGTTTTTAGATGCGCTGGTGACGCGCTTTGCCTCACAGCGTGACGCGTTACTGACGGCCCGCCAGCAGCGACAGCAGCAATACGATCGGGGCTATCTTCCAGACTTCGATATGGAAACAGCTTCCATTCGAGCCAGTGAGTGGACGATCCGTTCGATTCCGGCAGACTTACAAGATCGCCGGGTTGAAATAACCGGCCCGCCGGATCGCAAAATGGTCATTAACGCCCTGAATGCGAACGTAAAAGTTTTTATGGCGGATTTTGAGGATTCACTGTCGCCGGAGTGGAATAAGCTGATTGAGGGACAACTGACCCTGCGTGAAGCGGTACAGGGCAGCCTCAGTTATACCAGCGACGCCGGTAAAATTTACCAGCTGCGCGCCGATCCCGCCGTGCTGATGTGTCGGGTGCGCGGACTGCATCTGTCGGAAAAGCATGTCAGCTGGCAGGGCAATCCGATTCCCGCCGGCTTGTTTGATTTCGCGCTCTACTTCTTTCACAACGTTCACCCGTTGCTGGCGAAAGGCAGCGGCCCCTATTTTTATCTGCCCAAAACCGAAAGCTGGCAGGAAGTCGCCTGGTGGCGTGAGATCTTCAGTTTCAGCGAAGATCGATTCGATCTGCCGCGCGGCACCATCAAAGCCACGGTACTGATTGAAACCCTGCCGGCGGTCTTCCAGATGGATGAGATCCTGTGGAATCTGCGCGATCACATCGTCGGCCTTAACTGTGGCCGCTGGGATTACATCTTCAGCTATATCAAAACGCTGAAACAGCATGCGGATCGGGTACTGCCGGATCGTCAGTCCGTCACCATGGCTCAGCCCTTCCTGGATGCCTATTCACGCCTGCTGATCAAAACCTGTCACCGACGCGGTGCGTTTGCGATGGGCGGTATGTCAGCCCTGATCCCGAGTAAAGATCCGGCGCGTAATGCCTGGGTACTGCAACGCGTTACAGAGGATAAGCAGCGGGAAGCGGACAATGGTCATGATGGCACCTGGATTGCGCATCCCGGCCTGGCGGATACCGCCATGGCGGTGTTTGATGCGGTGCTGGGCAACCGGCCTAATCAGTTATCGGTCACTCGGGAAGAGGATGCGCCGATCGAGGCGGCGGCGCTGCTGGCGCCCTGTACCGGTGAACGCACGGAAGCGGGCATGCGCGCCAATATCCGCGTGGCGCTGCAATACCTTGAAGCCTGGATCAGTGGCAACGGCTGCGTACCGAT
The DNA here is from genome assembly GCF_037149395.1 of Pantoea sp. USHLN298. Taxonomy (NCBI): domain Bacteria; kingdom Pseudomonadati; phylum Pseudomonadota; class Gammaproteobacteria; order Enterobacterales; family Erwiniaceae; genus Pantoea; species Pantoea sp. USHLN298. The sequence goes on along the minus strand of NZ_JBBCRO010000004.1, from coordinate 572,702 downwards.
TGATGGCCTGATGGAGGATGCCGCCACGGCAGAGATAGCCCGTACCTCAATCTGGCAGTGGATACGTCATCAGCAAACCCTGAGCAGTGGTCAGCAGGTCACCGCTGAACTGTTTCTGCGCTGGCTAAACGAAGAGCTCCACCTGTTGCAGCAGAACCTGGGCGAAACCCAATTCAGTGCCGGTCGCTATGGCGAAGCGGCGCAGCTGATGGCGCAAATCACCACCGAACGCGAGCTGGTCTCATTCCTCACTCTGCCGGGCTATCGCCTGATCCCCTGACTCTCGGAGACATTGCCATGACACGTACTCAACAAATCCAGCAACTCGAACAGCACTGGCAGCACCCGCGCTGGGCAGGCATCACCCGTCCTTACAGTGCGGCAGAGGTGGTGAATCTGCGCGGCTCGGTACAGCCCGCCTGTACTCTGGCCCAGCGCGGCGCGGAAAAACTGTGGGCGCTGCTCAATGGAGAGGCGAAAAAGGGCTACATCAACAGCCTTGGCGCATTAAGTGGCGGGCAGGCTTTGCAGCAGGCGAAAGCGGGGATTGAGGCGATCTACCTCTCTGGCTGGCAGGTGGCCGCCGACGCTAACGTGGCGGGCCAGATGTATCCCGATCAGTCACTCTATCCGGTTAACTCCGTGCCGGAAGTGGTGACGCGCATTAATCAGACCTTTCAACGCGCCGATCAGATTCAGTGGTCCAGCGGGATTGAAGCGGGCGACAGTCGCTATACCGACTTCTTTCTGCCGATTGTCGCCGATGCGGAAGCCGGTTTTGGCGGCGTGCTGAATGCGTTTGAGCTGATGAAAGCGATGATTCAGGCGGGCGCGGCGGCCGTCCACTTTGAAGATCAGCTGGCGGCGGTGAAAAAATGCGGTCATATGGGCGGTAAAGTGCTGGTGCCGACTCAGGAAGCGATACAAAAACTGGTGGCGGCACGGCTGGGTGCCGATGTCATGGGCGTCCCCACGCTGCTGCTGGCGCGCACCGATGCCGATGCGGCCGATCTGATTACCTCAGACTGCGATGAGTACGACCGTCCCTTTATCTGTGGTGACCGTACCGCCGAAGGATTCTTCCGCACTAACGCCGGGATTGAGCAGGCGATCAGTCGCGGGCTGGCTTATGCCCCGTACGCTGACATTCTGTGGTGTGAAACCTCAACGCCGGATCTGGCGATGGCGCAGCGTTTTGCCGATGCGATTCATGCGCGCTTCCCTGGCAAGCTGCTGGCCTACAACTGTTCACCGTCATTCAACTGGAAGAAGAACCTCGACGATCGCACCATCGCCCGCTTTCAGCAGGCGCTCAGCGAGATGGGTTATCGCTTCCAGTTCATTACGCTGGCCGGTATCCACAGCATGTGGTTCAACATGTTTGACCTGGCCCATGCTTATGCGCAGGGCGAGGGTATGCGCCACTACGTTGAGAAAGTGCAGCAGCCCGAATTTGCCGCCCGCGATCGCGGTTACAGCTTCTCATCGCATCAGCAGGAAGTGGGCACCGGCTATTTTGACCGGGTCACCACCACCATTCAGGGCGGTAAATCGTCGGTAACGGCGCTGACCGGTTCGACCGAAGAGCACCAGTTCTGAGTGAATCCCTGACAGACTGACTCCCGCCCGGCACGCCGCGGGCGGGCTTTACCGGAGCTGAAAATGCCGCCACGCGAATCGCTGATTGCACACACCATCCTGCAGGGCTTCGACGCACAATATGGCCGTTTTCTCGACATCACGGCCGGGGCTCAGCAGCGCTTTGAACAGGCAGAATGGCAGGCAGTGCAGCAGGCCATGAAAGCGAGAATTCATCTCTACGATCACCATGTCGGGCTGGTTGCCGATCAGCTGCGGGTGCTGAACGGCGCAGCCTGCTGGGATGAGGCGTTCTGGCTGCGGGTAAAAAGCCACTATGAAAGTTTATTGCCGGGCTATCCACGTTATGAAATTGCCGAGAGCTTCTTTAATTCGGTCTACTGCCGGCTGCATGGCCATGCCGATCTGCAGCCGGAACGGCTGTTTATCTTCAGCTCTCAATCACCTTCGGCACCGGGCAGCCCGTCGCGTCCGCTGGCGCGCGGCTATCATCCGCAGCAGGGCTGGCGGGAGTTGATCGAGCAGGTGCTGCGCGATTTGCCGTTAACGCTGCCGTGGCAGCAGCGCGAACGGGATATCGGATGGATTGTCCGTCATCTGCAGACGCGCTTTTCTCATCTGGATCAGGGCTGGCTTGAAGTCAGTTGTGAGCTGTTTTATCGCAATAAAACCGCCTGGCTGGTGGCGCGCCTGCACCTGCCGGACGCCATCCATCCCTGCCTGTTGCCGATTCAGCGCAGTGAGGCGGGCGAACTCTGGATCGATACCTGTCTGACGGAGGTGGATGACGCCAGTATTGTGTTTGGTTTCGCCCGCGCCTATTTCATGGTCTATGCGCCGATGCCGGCAGCGCTGGTGGCGTGGCTGCAACCGATTCTGCCTGCCAAGACCCTGGCCGAACGTTATATGGCGATTGGCTGCCAGAAGCATGGCAAAACCGAAAGTTACCGTGAATATCTGCAGGCGCTGGAGCAGAATACGGCTGCCTTTGAGATCGCACCGGGCATTCGCGGCATGGTGATGCTGGTCTTCACGCTGCCGGGCTTTGATCGGGTGTTTAAGGTGATTAAAGATCGCTTCGCGCCGCAAAAAGAGGTGACGGAAGCGCAGGTGCGCGCCTGCTATCAGCAGGTCAAAGAGCACGATCGTGTCGGACGGATGGCGGATACCCAGGAGTTTGAGCAGTTTGCCTTGCCGCTGGCGCGTATCTCGCCAGAACTGCTGGCGGAGCTGAACGCCTGTGCGGCGGAGAAGCTGCAGATTGAAGGCGACCGGCTGATCATTCGGCATCTGTGGCTGGAGCGGCGTATGCAGCCGCTTAACCTTTATCTGGCCCAGGCCAGTGCTGCGCAACGGCGCCAGGCGATTGAGGAGTATGGCAATGCCATCCGGCAGCTGGCGGCAGCCAATATCTTTCCGGGCGACATGCTGTTTAAAAACTTCGGCATAACCCGCCATGGCCGGGTGGTGTTTTACGATTACGATGAGATCCGGCCGATGCAGGAGCTGAACTTCCGTGAGGTGCCGGCCGCACGCTACGAAGAGGATGAGCTCAGCGCCGAGCCCTGGTATAGCGTCGGGCCGGACGATGTGTTTCCGGAGACCTTCCGCTACGCCTTATGCAGCGATGCCGCCACCGGTGCCTTGCTGCTGGAACTGCATCCTGAGATCTTTGAAGCCCGCTGGTGGCGAGCCCAGCAACAACGCATTGCCGAAGGCCATGTTGAAGAAGTCATCGCCTGGCGGCAGGCGCAGCGCTTCAGCGTACGTTACGCGACGGAGGCGATCAGCGGCCACTGTACGCCAGCGTGACCTGACGCGCTTCCCGGATCACCAGCGCACCCAGCTCGGTAATGCGATCGTCGGTCATCCGGGCGATTGGACCGGAGATAGAGAGGGCGGCAAACGCCTCGCCGTGCTCGTCATAGATCGGTGCCGCGACACAACGCAGTCCGAGCGCGTGCTCTTCATCATCAAACGAGAAGCCCGCTTTACGCACCTGGGCCAGATTCTCTTTCAGGCTCTGCGGCGACATCAGGGTCTTCGGCGTGTAGTAATGCAACCCTTTCTGATGCAGCAGCGTGGTAACCTGCTCATCGCTGAGATGGGCCAGGAACGCTTTGCCTGCTCCCGACGCGTGCATGGGCAGCTTGCCGCCGATCGGCGCGGACATGCGCATCAGCTGAGTACATTGCACCTGATCGATGATCACCGCCTGATGATCGCTGAGATCCAGTACCGCCAGATTAACCGTTTCGCCCGAGGCCTCCATCAGGCTGCGCAGCACCGGATGCACCAGCGCCAGCAGGTTACGACTTTGCAGAAAACTGCTGCCCACCACAAAGGCGTGCGCGCCGATGGTCCACAATCCCAGATCGCCCACCTGACGGACAAAGCCCTGCTGCTGCATGGTGCTGAGCAAACGATGCGTCGTGGAGTTGGGTAACCCGGCCTGCTGCGCCAGTTCAGTCAGCGCCACGCTGCCGTGCGAGTCGGCAATCAGCTCCAGCAGCGTCAGGCCGCGGGTCAGGGATTGCACCTGGCCGCCCGCGGGTGCGGCAGTGGCAGCAGTGCCGCGAGGTTTTTTGCCGCGCTTTACGGGAACAGGCGTCGCCATGATCAAATCTCCTTAGGAATGTGGAAATCATTTTCGTTTTAATCACGCGCTTTGCAAACGCTGGTTTTCTGGTCAGACCTGTTAGCGGCCGACCTGAAAATGTCTCAGCTAAGGTTGCTTTGTGGGTTAACCCGCTTGTGACAGAATGAGGAACAGCTATTTCAGCCAGCAGATTGACGCGGATGGGCCAACAGTGAGCAATAAAATCGACGCACTACATCAGCAACTCGCACAACGCATTATGGTGTTGGACGGCGGTATGGGCACCATGATCCAGAGCTATAAGCTGGATGAACAGGATTTTCGCGGCAGCCGTTTTGCCGACTGGCCCTGCGATCTTAAAGGCAACAACGATCTGCTGGTATTGAGTAAACCGGCGGTGATCCGCGAGATCCACGACGCCTATCTGGCTGCCGGTGCCGATATTCTCGAAACCAATACCTTTAACGCCACCGCCATCGCAATGGCGGATTATCAGATGGAAGCGTTATCGGCAGAGATCAACTACGAAGCGGCCCGTCTGGCGCGTGCCTGTGCCGATGAATGGACGGCAAAAACGCCGGATCGCCCGCGCTATGTCGCAGGTGTGCTCGGACCTACAAACCGTACCTGCTCGATCTCGCCCGATGTTAACGATCCCGCCTACCGCAACGTCACTTTTAATCAACTGGTGGAGGCCTACCGCGAATCGACCCGCGCGCTGGTGGAGGGCGGTTCCGACATCATCATGATCGAAACGGTCTTTGATACGCTGAACGCCAAAGCGGCCATCTATGCGGTGCAGACCGAGATGGAAGCGCTCGGCGTGACGCTGCCGCTGATGATCTCTGGCACCATCACCGATGCCTCCGGGCGAACGCTCTCCGGCCAGACCACCGAAGCCTTTTACAACTCCCTGCGTCACGCTGAGCCGCTCTCCTTTGGCCTGAACTGTGCGCTGGGACCGGATGAGCTGCGTCAGTATGTGGCGGAGCTGTCGCGCATCGCCGAGGGCTACGTCACGGCGCACCCGAACGCCGGTTTACCTAATGCCTTTGGCGAATACGATCTCGACGCGGCGCTGATGGCGCAGCAGATTGGTGAATGGGCAATCTCGGGCTTCCTGAATATTATCGGCGGCTGTTGCGGGACCACACCGCAGCACATCGCCGCCATGGTGGCGGCCGTGGAGGGCGTTGCCCCGCGCAAGCTGCCGGACATCCCGGTTGCCTGCCGCCTGGCCGGCCTTGAGCCGCTCAACATCACCGCCGAATCGCTGTTTGTTAACGTCGGCGAACGGACCAACGTCACCGGTTCAGCAAAATTCAAACGGCTGATTAAAGAAGAGAAATATAACGAAGCGCTGGAAGTGGCGCTGCAGCAGGTTGAAAGCGGTGCGCAGATCATCGACATCAATATGGATGAGGGGATGCTCGACGCCGAAGCGGCGATGGTGCGCTTCCTCAATCTGATTGCCGGTGAGCCAGATATTGCCCGCGTCCCCATTATGATCGACTCCTCAAAATGGGAGGTGATTGAGAAAGGGCTGCAGTGCATTCAGGGTAAAGGCATCGTTAACTCTATCTCGATGAAAGAGGGAGAAGCGGCTTTTATTCATCATGCGCGTCAGGTCCGCCGCTACGGCGCGGCGATGGTGGTGATGGCATTTGATGAAGTGGGCCAGGCGGATACCCGCGCCCGTAAAATTGAAATTTGTCGCCGTGCCTACCGCATCCTGACCGAGCAGGTCGGTTTCCCGCCGGAAGATATCATCTTCGATCCCAACATCTTTGCGGTGGCGACCGGCATTGATGAGCACAACAACTACGCGATGGATTTCATCGGTGCCTGTGAAGATATCAAGCGCGAACTGCCGCACGCGATGATTTCTGGCGGCGTCTCCAACGTGTCGTTTTCGTTCCGTGGCAACGATCCGGTGCGCGAAGCGATACATGCGGTATTCCTCTACTACGCCATCCGGAAAGGCATGGATATGGGTATCGTCAACGCCGGTCAGCTGGCGATTTATGACGATCTGCCGGCGGAACTGCGCGACGCGGTAGAGGATGTGATCCTTAACCGGCGCGATGACGGCACCGAGCGGTTACTGGATCTGGCGGAAAAATACCGCGGCGGCAAAAGTGACGGCTCCCAGGAGAAACAGCTGGCGGAGTGGCGCAGCTGGGACGTGGTGAAGCGGCTGGAATATTCGCTGGTCAAAGGCATTACCGAATTTATTGAGCAGGATACCGAAGAGGCGCGTCAGCAGGTGCCACGTCCGATCGAGGTGATTGAAGGCCCGCTGATGTCCGGCATGAACGTGGTCGGCGATCTGTTTGGCGAAGGCAAGATGTTCCTGCCGCAGGTGGTGAAATCGGCGCGCGTAATGAAGCAGGCGGTGGCCTACCTGGAGCCGTTTATCGAAGCCAGTAAAGAGGCGGGACGCAGCAACGGTAAAATCGTGCTGGCCACGGTGAAAGGCGATGTGCATGACATCGGAAAGAATATCGTTGGCGTGGTGCTGCAATGCAACAACTACGAAATTATTGACCTCGGCGTGATGGTGCCGGGCGAGAAGATCCTGAAAACGGCGCGTGAAGTGAATGCCGACATCATTGGTCTGTCCGGCCTGATTACCCCATCGCTGGATGAGATGGTCAATATGGCAAAGGAGATGGAGCGGCAGGGCTTCACCTTACCGCTGCTGATTGGTGGCGCAACCACCTCCAAAGCGCATACCGCGGTGAAGATTGAGCAGAACTACAGCGGTCCGACGGTTTACGTACAGAACGCCTCGCGCACCGTCGGCGTGGTGTCCTCGCTGCTCTCCGCTACGCTGAGAGACGATTTTGTGGCGCGGACCCGCAAAGAGTACGAAACCGTGCGTATCCAGCACGCGCGTAAAAAACCGCGTACGCCGCCGGTGTCATTGCAGGCGGCCCGCGACAACGCCACCTCGATTGACTGGCAGAGCTATACGCCGCCGGTGCCGCATCGTCCCGGCGTCAGCCCGGTCGAAGCCAGCATTGAAACGCTGCGCAACTACATTGACTGGACGCCGTTCTTTATGACCTGGTCGCTGGCCGGTAAATATCCGCGCATCCTTGAGGATGACGTGGTGGGAGAAGAGGCGCAGCGTCTGTTCGCCGATGCGAATGCGATGCTGGATCAGCTAAGCCAGCAGGCGCTGCTGAAACCGCGCGGTGTGGTCGGTATTTTCCCGGCTAACCGGGTCGGCGATGACATCGAGATCTATCGCGATGAGCGCCGCAGCGAGGTACGAGTTGTGAGTCATCACTTACGTCAGCAGACCGAAAAAAGCGACTTCGCCAACTACTGCCTGGCGGACTTTGTCGCACCTAAATCGAGCGGCAAAGCGGATTATCTCGGTGCCTTCGCGGTAACCGGCGGGCTGGAAGAGGATGCGCTGGCAGAGGCGTACGATCGTCAGCATGACGACTACAACAAGATCATGGTGAAAGCGCTGGCTGACCGGCTGGCCGAAGCCTTTGCGGAATATCTGCATGAGCGGGTGCGTAAAGTGATCTGGGGCTTCGCGCCCAACGAAAACCTCAGTAACGAAGAGTTGATTCGCGAAAATTATCAGGGCATACGTCCGGCACCTGGCTATCCCGCCTGTCCGGAGCACACCGAGAAAGCGGCGATCTGGAGTCTGCTGGATGTGGAAAAGCAGACCGGTATGCAGCTGACCGAATCCTTTGCCATGTGGCCAGGCGCAGCGGTCTCCGGCTGGTATTTCAGCCATCCTGATAGCCGCTACTTCGCTGTGGCACAGATTCAGCGCGACCAGGTAGAGGATTATGCGGCGCGCAAAGGGATGTCGGTGACCGAGGTCGAGCGCTGGCTGGCACCGAATCTCGGCTACGACGCGGACTAAATAAAAAAGCGGGCTGAGGGCCTGATGCTCGTCAGTTAAGGTTAAATTTGCAAAGGCTGTCACGGTCAGACGTGGCGGCTTTTTTCTGGGCAGGCGTGCCGCAGTGCGGGCCTGAGCACCGCTGCTGCCGGGCCATCCTCGCGCCGCTGCGCGGTGCCTTCGGCTTTGACGTCGTGCCGACGAACCGTTCGGGGATCGGCCTTCCCAGGCCGGCCCCGAACTCTCCACGCTTCCCGGCGTGGCGTTCTGGCTCAACGTCACGCCTCAGCGCTGCGGATAGCCCTTTCAGCGGCGCTCAGGCCTCTACCATCGTGCCCTTTTTAACAACACGCACTCAGGCCTCTACCATCGTGCCCTTTTTAACAACACGCACTCAGGCTTCAGAGCAGGCCAGCCCCTGAACGGCACCAGACTGCATTATCACCTGTCGCTCAACTGGCGCGCATCAGGCCTGGTGCCGCGTCCTGCTTAATTGAAACGCGCGTCGCGATCGGAGGTTAAATCATACAGCTGGTACTTACGGCCCAGCATCTGACCACCATCACGCGTCAATGGCACCCAGTTAACCTGCGCACGACCGCGAGTTGGGGTCACGGTGAACAGATCCATCGGGATGGAGATGTAGAACCCTTTGGTAAAGTCACCTTCGCCATACTCTTCAGACGACACGTTAGTTTTGGTGGCATAGACGCCCACCATCACACCGCTGTCGAAGCGTTTCGACACGTCTACCGTGACACCCTTATCTTTCGCCAGATACTGACCGACGCTGGTTTTCACCAGCACATCCTGCATGAACCACGGACGCCAGTAAGCGGTCAGGTTGCCGGTTGAGGCTTTGTAACGGGTAAACTCCATCATGTTGTCCCAGTCACGCTGCCGGACATAGTTGGCATCAACGCCCACTGCCCAGTTAGCATCAACCGGACGATAGAGCAGCTCGCCGCCCACGCCGCCATACATGGTCTCAAGATAACCGCCATACAGCTGACCATAGAAGCCATTACCGAGGTGGCCCATATAGTTGGCCTGCAGGTCGTTGACGTAGACGTTGTTCTCAACGTAGTCGCGGATATGGGTCCGCACGCGTGGCAGGCTGGAATCCGCCGGTGCGCCGTTGTAGTTGAACTTGTCATAGTTGTTGGCGAGGTTACCGAACAGGCTACCGCCCACCAGCAGGTGATCGGTCAGCCAGTAATCAGCGTTAGCCATTACGCCAACCTGATACATGTAGAAGCTTTCCGGGCCGCCTACCGACTGATTGAGCACCGGCGACAGACTGTAGTTCAGGCGATCTTTACGAATAAACATCCCCTGTTCGGTCTGGCCGGGATCGACCGGATTTTCACGCGTCTGCTGCAGCGGCTGTTCATGGCCCAGCGGATAACCGGCCAGCGTATTATGCAGGCTGGCAACCGGCGTCACGGTGGTGACCTGCGGCATATTGAAGCGGGACTCGGTGACGCTGATGGTATCAATGTCCGCTGGCAGGTGATTCATGACGATGCGGTTAGCGCGATCGACCCCTTCCTGCGTATCACGATATTTGGTCTGCTCGCCGGAAACATACAGCGTGTGGCCTTTGGTCTGAATACGTGGACCGTCGAGTCCCGCATTGTACTTCAGCTCCGTCAGCTGATTACCGACCACGGTTGGCTCCAGCAGCTTCGGCTGAGGCTGCGGGTTATAGGCCGGTTTCTCGCTGTCGATATGCGCCTGGCGCAGATCGTTAAAGTTGGTGCGGATGGTCACGCCAAACATAAAGGTGTTGCCGCGCTCGTAGCTGGCATTGATATCGGCCCAGTCGGTGACGCGATAGATCGCCCCGACGTTAACCTTGCTGTTCTGCGTCAGCCGGCCGGCGAAATCATCCTGATAATCGTTGCCTTCATACTCCATCTTCAGCCGCAGCGGCTGCCACGGCGTCTGATACTCGACGCCGCCAAAGAAGGCCGTCGGGCCATGGAACATCTGCGAGCCATTGATCGATCCGGCTTCGCCGACCCGCGGACGCTGACAGTAGCTGTCGCTGTAGGAGCAGAACGGGTTCTTAACCGTGCCGCTGTTGCCGAGATAACCCCAGCCGAGGCCGAGCGTAAAATCAAATGGACCCCAGGCTTTGCTGGCGACCAGATATTCACTGTCGAACAGGCCGGTACCGCCAAGATCGCGGGTACCCAGCGCCACTTCCGGCAGCCAGAAACCTTCCTGCCACAGACGCAGCTTCAGATCGAAGGCTTTATCTTTGTAGCTCTGGTTGCCACTGAAGTCTGACACGGCGCTGTACCGGCGGGTGCGCACGTCGGTGTAGCGCACGGTGGTTTCCAGCCACGGGAACAACTGCAGCGACGCGGAGTAATAGCGGTACTGATCGTTGTCGCGCGCGTTCAGGCTGAACTCGCCCTCTCTGGCCATGCGTGCCGTCGGTACCTGCATCAGGCCAACGCCACCGAAATCAGATTGTGAAGGTCCCACCGGCGCGGGCCAGGTTTCCGCCTGCGCCTGACAGGCTGTCGCCACAGAAACAGCCAACAGGCTGAAGAGATAACGTTTTTTCATCAGTCTGGTATCCGGTGAGTCAGAACGGAAAGGATGCGGTTATTCAGATCGTCATAGTCGCCGGGCAGGCTCCACGATGAGAAGCCAAGCCAGATAATGCTGCCAGGCTCTACTTCGGCGTGACGGTGGTTCCAGTAAGCAACCGGCACCTGCTGCGTCGCACCTGAAGGCGCGATAACCGTGACAAAATTTCGTTCCGCGCCAGACAGGCGTGCGTGATCGGCCAGATAGTCGCGTACCGACCGGCCCGGTTGCCAGCTCACCTTACCCGCGCCGGCGATGGCACCCAGCAGTAACACGGAATCCGATCGGGTTTGCAGATAAAGGTCGTAGCTGCCTTCAAGACGGCGATTGTCGGCCGGATGCAGACGCACCCAGTCGGGGTCGAGCGGGGTGAACTGACGGCCGGTGACCTTTATCGTACTGAGCTGGTGGATCACTTCATCAATCGCGGCGGCACGATCGCCACTGCTGTCGGCTCGCCAGGCGCGTAACTGGCCCAGCGTCTGCTGATACTGCTGCTGCGCGACGGCGCTGGCGCCGCGTTCCGCAATGACGCTGCTGCGCCAGTCGATCGATTGCTGAAGTGCGGGCTGGCTGACCAGCTGCGCCAGATCGGCGACCTGGCTGAGCTCTGCCTGCGCGCCGTTGTGCGGTGCATGGACCGTGACCTGCGCAGCGGCCTGCGCGCCTGAAGTGCTGAACAGACTCAATCCGGCCAGCAGGAGTGTAATTTTTTTCATGATTTCGCCGGCTTCAGAATGGTGGTCTCTACGGGGAAGGCATCAGCCGCCAGCATCTGATGGGCCTGCACCACATCGCCGCTGCTGTTGTCGATCCAGAAGGTGTTTTCCCACTCGCGGTTGCTACTGTCGAGGCTCACCTGCTCATGCCAGACGCGGCAGGCGATGCGGTTGCCCGCGACGGTCAGCACTTCATCGGTGCCGCGCTGGAAGGTGGAGCGAATCGTCCCGCCGCGGACATTGCCCTGTTCGGTCCACTGCACGATGCGGGTCCAGCTGGCACCGTTGCGGAGGTGCAGGCTGTCCGCCAGCGGATCCTGCTGCAGATTAGTAACGCTAAGCAGGTTATCAGGCAGCCCCAGGGTTTTAACCAGCCGGCCGTGCTGTGTCACCAGCATCGCCTGATCCTGCGTCACCCATTTCTGCTGGCCTGCTTCGTTGTAGCCAAGCACCACGAAGATTCGCGGGCCGTCATTGAGGCGGGCATAGAGGCTGGCATAGGGCAGGGCATCGACCTGCTGGTCGGTAACGGTGACGTCATCCGGCCCGTTAACGGCCAGCATGAGGGTCTGTTCAAGGCCTTTTTGCGTTTGTGTGCAGGCCTGCAGCAGCAGGCAAGCGAGCAGCAGAGGAAGTTGGCGCACTGTGTGTCCCTGATAAGTCATGCCAAAGTAAAAATAACCACACAGGCGTGTGGTTATGTTTAAAGGTCCTATACCCGCAGAGTTCGCGTTCCAGCGCAGCGTGCTGCATGGCTTAGCCGATCACTCACCGAGGTCAGTGGTTCCGCCGTGGCCGCTCAGCCTCTGTCTGGTCCCCGAACGCATTGGGTATCCATCAACGAGTGGTACTCGTCGTGGTCGTGGTTGTTGTACCGGTATTTGCACCGTCACCGCCGCCAGAAGCAGCAATGCCGAGCCCGACTAACGCGCCAAGTGCGCCGATACCGACAGCGGTTGACGTGCCAGCGGAGATAGCTCCCGCCTGCGCGCCAGCTGCGGCACCCGCTTCTTCCGGCGCTGCGAAAGCACTGGAAGAGACAGCAACGAAAATCAGGGCTGCACCGGCAACCATGGTTTTTTTCATAACAACGTTTCCTGCATTGAGTGAATGAAGGATTTCTGACCCGCAACACTCGCCGCGCAGAGCAGAACGCGGCAAACGCCACAGGCAGTCCCATTGCGGGCGCGTTCAGTATAGGGCAACAAAATACCAGAGTTCAGCAGGGGAAAAAGCAGGGGAACGGGCAGGAAAAAATGGCGGGATAATAAGCCAGTTTGAATTTAACACCTTTTTATATCGGAAGATTTCGGGTTAATACCGGATATTTCACCAGGGATAAAATAGATGCAAAGCGGATTGTTCTTTTTTAGTTATATTTGGTACGGAATAAGAATAATCAGAATTTACTCAGGATTGCTAAATTTTAAACTCATTAAAAATCAACAGGTAACTATTAGTTGGTTCGCGTTTCAGGTCCAGTTTAAACTGGATTCCGGCGATGCTGGCCAGGTTATGTTCAGAATTATCTTAGGTCATTTTAAGAATTATCCAACCGAAGCGGGGTAATAATAAGCGGGAAATTAGCCTGGGCGGGCAAAAAATCGGCAAAAAAAGGGCGGCACTGATGCCGCCCGGAGCAAATACCACAGATTAACGCCAGGATTTATAGCGGTTAATTAAGGCATTGGTGGAGCTATCATGAGTGGTAATTTTCTCGTCATTTTCCAGCTCCGGCAGAATACGGTTTGCCAGTTGCTTACCTAATTCCACGCCCCACTGATCGAAAGTGAAGATATTCAGGATCGCGCCCTGCGTGAAGATTTTGTGCTCGTACAGCGCAATCAGCGCGCCGAGGCTGTAAGGCGTGATTTCACGCAGCAGGATGGAGTTGGTCGGACGGTTACCTTCGAAGACCTTGAACGGGACGATATGCGCCACCGACTCGGCCGATTTACCCGCATCGGTAAACTCTTTCTCTACCACTTCGCGTGACTTGCCGAACGCCAGCGCTTCGGTCTGAGCAAAGAAGTTAGACAGCAGTTTTGGATGGTGATCCGCCAGCGCATTGTGGGTGATCGCCGGTGCGATAAAGTCACACGGCACCAGCTTGGTACCCTGATGGATCAGCTGATAAAACGCGTGCTGGCCATTGGTGCCCGGTTCGCCCCAGATAATCGGGCCAGTCTGGTAATCCACCGGATTGCCATCGCGATCGACATACTTGCCGTTCGACTCCATATTTCCCTGCTGGAAATAGGCGGCAAAGCGGTGCATGTACTGGTCATACGGCAGAATCGCTTCGGTTTCTGCGCCGAAGAAATTGTTGTACCAGATGCCAATCAGCGCCAGCAGCACCGGCAGGTTCTGTTCGGCTGGTGTGGTGGCAAAATGCTGGTCCATCGCATGCGCGCCGCTCAGCAGCTGTTCGAAGTTATCGAAACCGATAGAGAGAATGATCGACAGGCCAATCGCTGACCAGAGTGAGTAACGTCCGCCAACCCAGTCCCAGAATTCGAACATATTGTTGGTGTCGATACCAAATTCGCCAACCGCTTTGGCATTGGTTGAGAGCGCCGCAAAGTGCTTCGCCACATGCTGCTGGTCACCGGCCGTTTTCAGGAACCAGTCACGCGCGCTGTGCGCATTGGTCATGGTTTCCTGAGTGGTAAAGGTTTTTGACGCCACCAGGAACAGCGTCGTTTCCGGGCTGAGGTCTTTCAGCGTTTCGGCGATATGGGTGCCGTCAACGTTGGAGACAAAGTGCATGTTCAGGTGGTTTTTGTAAGGACGCAGCGCTTCCGTCACCATGAAAGGACCCAGGTCAGAACCGCCGATGCCGATGTTCACCACGTCGGTGATCGCTTTACCGGTATAGCCTTTCCATTCGCCGCTGATGATGCGCTCTGAGAAGCCCTTCATCTTATCCAGCACCGCATTGACCTCAGGCATCACATCCTTGCCATCGACCAGAATCGGCGTGTTGCTGCGGTTGCGCAACGCAACGTGCAGCACCGCACGTTCTTCGGTGCGGTTAATTTTCTCACCCGAGAACATAGAATTAATCGCGCCGCTTAAATCGGTTTCTTTGGCCAGCGCCTGTAATTTGTCGAGGGTTTCCTGAGTGATGCGGTTTTTGGAGAAATCCACCAGCATCTGATCATCAAAGGTGGCAGAGAATTTGGCAAAACGATCGGCATCCTGGGCAAACAGGTCGGCAATTTCCACCGATTTCATCTGCTCAAAATGCTGTTGCAGCGCTTTCCAGGCTGCGGTTTGTGTCGGATTGATATTTTTCATGGCAACACTCTTGTTGATATTAAGAACCGTCATTCCATCGGGGGCACATCGTACCCGGTTAGCGTTTCAGTATGACCACAGTTGCTACTGAAAGGAAAAATTTTGTCACCCGCCGCCGGATGAGCCGGACCTGGGCGATGGCGCGTCTGCGCGGCACGCCAGCATTGGCTGGTGCGAATCGCCTGTTATTTCATGCCGCAAAAGTGTGGCGTGAAGGCGGCAATAAATCCTTGTGCCGTATCAGTGATTGTTGCACTGGCTGAAGCCTTTTAGCACTCTAGTCGCTGCGCGGCGGGTAAATTTGTTTTACGGTGCGCCGCAAAGCAAAAATCTGACGGCCGCTGAGATTGACAGCAGGGCCAGAAACCGATAAATGTATGCGGCTACTTGCGCACCCGTGCGCAAGCCAGAAGAGGCGCGTCGCCCAGGCAGTGTGTTGGAGGAACCGTATCCGGTGAAAACACATGATGGGGAGCGACGCCGAGGTGGGTTAACACGCGGTGTGTTGCCTGTCGGCTACAGGGGCTGAATCCTCTGGGTTGTCACCAGAAACGTCCACAGTCGGACGTTTCGCAAGGTGGGGCGCTTCTGGGTGACTCGTCTACCCGATCTGGTCTGCCCGTTTCTGCTCTTTCCTTGTGCCTGGCTGAAAAAATGTTTCCCGACCGCATTATCGCCGGCGAGAACAAGATAACCTGACACGAGGTCATACATGTCTCAAACACTGATTGTGGCAAAATTTGGCGGCACCAGCGTTGCCGATTTTGATGCGATGAACCGCAGCGCCGACGTGGTGCTGAAAGATGCCGGTACCCGTCTGGTGGTGCTCTCCGCTTCGGCAGGCATTACCAACCTGCTGGTGGCGCTGGCAGAAGGTCAGCCGCTGCCACAGCGTGCCGTCCTGCTGGATGATATCCGCCGTATCCAGTATGCCATTATCGATCGCCTGCAGCGCCCCGATGTAATCCGTGATGAAATCGATCGGATGATCGACAACATCGCCATGCTGTCGGAAGCCGCCTCGCTGGCGACCTCCCATGCGCTGACTGATGAGCTGGTCAGCCACGGCGAGCTGATGTCGTCGCTGCTGTTTGTCGAAATTCTGCGTGAACGCCAGGTCAATGCCGAATGGTTTGACGTGCGTAAAGTGCTGCGTACCGATGACCGTTTTGGCCGGGCAGAGCCGGATGTGACGCTGCTGGCGGAGCTGGCGCTTGCCCAGTTGCAGCCGCGCGTGGAACAGGCGCTGGTGATCACTCAGGGCTTTATCGGCAGCGAAAGCAAAGGCCGCACCACCACCTTAGGGCGTGGCGGCAGTGATTACACGGCGGCGCTGCTGGGTGAAGCGCTGAAGGCGGCGCGGGTGGATATCTGGACCGACGTGCCAGGTATCTATACCACCGATCCACGCGTGGTACCGACCGCCAAGCGCATTGATGAAATTACCTTCGAAGAAGCCGCTGAAATGGCGACATTTGGTGCCAAGGTGCTGCATCCGGCTACGCTGCTGCCGGCGGTGCGTTGTGATATTCCGGTGTTTGTCGGCTCCAGCAAAGATCCCGAAGCAGGCGGGACTCGCGTCTGCAACGAAACCCGCAATCCTCCGCTGTTTCGCGCACTGGCGTTACGCCGCAAGCAGACGCTGTTGACGCTGCACAGCCTTAACATGCTGCATACGTTTGGTTTCCTTGCCGAACTTTTCAATATTCTGGCGCGTCATAACGTCTCTGTTGACCTGATCACTACCTCTGAAGTCAGCGTGGCGCTGACGCTCGATACCACCGGTTCCACCTCAACCGGCGACAGCCTGCTGACTCAGGCGCTGCTGACTGAGCTCTCGTCGCTGTGTCGGGTTGAAGTCGAAGAGGATCTGGCACTGGTGGCCATTATCGGCAATCAGTTGTCGAAAGCCTGTGGCGTCGGTAAAGAGGTATTTGGCGTGCTTGAGCCGTTTAACCTGCGGATGATCTGCTACGGCGCCAGCAGCTACAACCTCTGCTTCCTGGTGCCCGGCACCGACGCGGAAAGCGTAGTCCGTACCCTGCATCACAATCTGTTCGAATAACCGCAGACCGGTTTGCCGGTCGCCCTGGTGCGATCGGCAAAGCTGCCTCTTCCCCCCGCGATAAGCCGCCTGTTTTTACCCTATAAAATACAATGCCCTGAGCTGTTTCATTGCCAAATGAAGCTACCTTTCTCTGCGCATTTTGTGTACTTCCGTTGCGCTGCTGTTTTGCAGATTTATAATCCCGCCGCTGAATCAATTCACCCATTTTTAGGAAATAACATGAAAAGGTTAGTGGCAGAGGCGCTGGGCACCTTCGTGCTGGTACTGGGCGGTTGTGGGAGTGCGGTACTGGCGGCCGCCTTCCCCGGCCTTGGTATTGGTTTTATGGGCGTGGCGCTGGCGTTCGGGCTAAGCGTACTGGTAATGGCCTACGCGGTTGGACATATTTCCGGTGGCCATTTTAATCCGGCGGTGACGCTGGGCCTGCTGGCCGGCGGACGGTTTCCGGCGTCACAGGTCATCCCTTACATCATCGCCCAGCTGGTGGGCGGCATTGCGGCAGGCGCCGTGCTCTATCTGATCGCCAGCGGCAAAGGCGACTTTAACGCCGCCGCCAGCGGATTTGCGGCGAATGGCTACGGTGAGCACTCACCTGGTGGCTTCAGCCTGTTGGCGGGCATGATTACTGAAGGCGTCCTGACGGCGGTCTTCCTGATTGTCATTATGGGTGCGACCAGCCAGCGTGCGCCTAAAGGATTTGCCCCGATCGCCATCGGCCTGGCGCTGACCCTGATCCATCTGATCAGCATTCCGGTGACCAATACCTCCGTCAACCCGGCGCGCAGTACCGCCGTCGCGCTGTTCCAGGGCGACTGGGCGCTGTCTCAGCTGTGGATGTTCTGGCTGATGCCGATTATCGGTGCCGTGATTGGTGGTGTGATCTACCGCGTTTTAGACGAAAAAGCAGCGTAATTTCTTTAATTATCGGCGGATCGGCAGCAGTCGATCCGCATTTTCCTCTCTGACCCCATCTGCGCCTTACGCCGTGATAACGAAATGTTATGATCCCGCCTTCGCTTGTGCAGTCGTTCCTGCCTGGCGTAACTCTATGGCAAACCTGCAAAACATAACATTCTTATAAGGAAGTCTGGCTATGCTCGCCACCGTCACCCGCCTGTTCCCGCTGTGGGCCGTGCTGTTATCTGTCGCCGCCTATTTCTCTCCCGCGACGTTTCTTGGTATCGGTCCGTGGGTCACTTACCTGCTGATGCTGATCATGTTCGGCATGGGTGTCACGTTGAATATCGACGATTTCAAACGGGTGTTGACCCGGCCTGCGCCGGTGATTGCCGGTACCTTCCTGCACTATCTGGTAATGCCTCTGGCCGCATGGGGATTAGCGAAACTGTTTCATATGCCGCCCGATCTGGCTGCCGGTATGATTCTGGTGGGCAGCGTTGCCAGCGGCACTGCCAGTAACGTGATGATCTATCTGGCGAAGGGCGACGTCGCGTTGTCGGTCACCATCTCCTCAGTTTCCGCGCTGGTCGGGGTGTTCGCCACGCCGCTGTTAACCCGTTTCTATGTGGATACCCATATTCAGGTGGATGTGGTGGGGATGCTGCTGAGTATCGTGAAGATCGTGGTGATCCCAATCAGCCTCGGCCTGATCATTCACCACAGCATGAACAGCGTGGTGCGCCGGGTCGAACCCTGGCTACCGGCGTTCTCCATGGTCTGCATTCTGTTGATCATCAGCGCGGTGGTAGCGGGCAGTCAGGGCTTTATCGGATCGGTCGGATTAATGGTGATCGCGGCGGTGATCCTGCACAACGCCATTGGCCTGCTTGGCGGCTACTGGGGCGGCAAGCTGTTTGGCTTTGATGAGTCAACCTGCCGCACGCTGGCGCTGGAAGTGGGAATGCAAAACTCCGGCCTGGCCGCCACGCTGGGTAAACTCTACTTTTCGCCGCTGGCGGCGCTGCCTGGCGCACTCTTCTCGGTCTGGCATAACCTCTCCGGCTCGTTGCTGGCTGGTTACTGGTCAGGTAAGCCGATCAAGAAGAAATAAGTCAGGCGCCGCAGGTCAGCGCTGGCATCATGCCGCGCCGGGAAGCTCATCTCCCGGCGCAACCCGTCGCCTGAACCCTCCATTACTCGTAATCGCGCTCATCGTCCGGCTGCTCCAGCACGGTATAGGCGACGCTGCAAAACAGCGAATTCAGGCGTTTCATATCACCTAGTAAGCCCAGATGCAAAGAACTGGTCTCAATGCTCTGCACGTTCTGCTGATGCAGACGGTCAACGTGGGCATGAGAATAGCGACGAATCATCAGGCGGAAGCGATGCTTAGCGCGGCGCAGGCGTTTGGCGCTGGTGACGTCATGCGACAGAAACACCGACAGGCTCATACGCAGATTGGCGATCAGCAGCTCCTGTAACGTCTCCAGCTCTTTCAGCCCTTCGGCGGAGAAAGCGCGACCCGCTGCCAGCGATTTGTCGGCCACGTCGCCGCTCATCCGCTCAATGATGTCACCCGCCTGCTCCAGATTCAGCGACATCTCAATGATTTCACCCCAGCGGCGCGAATCTTCCGCTGGCAAATCCTCTTTCGGCATCCGCGCCAGGTAGAGTTTAATGGCGGTGTAGAGCACATCGACATCATCATCCAGCCGCCGCACCGTGCGCTCTTCGCGCGGCTCACCGTGCACCACTTTATTAAAGGCTT
The DNA here is from genome assembly GCF_037149395.1 of Pantoea sp. USHLN298. Classification (NCBI taxonomy): domain Bacteria; kingdom Pseudomonadati; phylum Pseudomonadota; class Gammaproteobacteria; order Enterobacterales; family Erwiniaceae; genus Pantoea; species Pantoea sp. USHLN298. The sequence goes on along the minus strand of NZ_JBBCRO010000004.1, from coordinate 553,271 downwards.
CCAGCATCTGTTCCAGCACATCACCCATACGCAACGCCTCCCGGGCAGCGTTGACCAGCGCCAGCGCCGGGGTATCGAGTGCGCTGCGGTCGAGATGTTTCGGTTTCAGGTGCAGATCGTTTTCAACGTCGTCAGAAATAAGCCGGCGGCACAGGCGCGCCATCAGGTCGGCAAAGGGCACCATCGCCACACAGCGGATCAGGTTGTAAAACACGTGGAAGAAGATCACCAGCTCTTCGTCATTGACCGGCAGCTTATCCAGCCAGTCCGCCACCAGATTAACGAACGGCAGGATCAGCGCGCAGCCAATCAGCTTAAACAGCAAACTGCCAAGGGCCACACGCTTGCCCGCCGCGTTAGAGCCGCTGGCGTTGATCATCGCCAGTAAGCCACTACCGAGATTGGCCCCTATCACCAGACAGAGCGCCACTTTAAACGAGATCACGCCGGTGGCGGTGAGCGTGGCGGTAATCAGTACCGCCGCCAGGCTGGAGTAGCTGATAATGGCAAAGACTGCGCCGATCAGCGCATCCAGCATGATATCGCCGGTCAGGCTGGAGAAGAGCACCTGTACGCCGGAGGCCTGAGTAATCGGCCGGGCGGCTTCGACAATCAGCTGCAGCGCCAGCAGGATCAGCCCCAGGCCGATACTGGCCCGGCCAAGCTGACCGGCCCGCGTCTGCTTGCGGCTGAGGAAAAAGACCACGCCAAAGAAGATGAACAGCGGCGACAGCCAGGAGAGATCAAAGGTGAGGATACGTGCCATGATGGCGGTGCCGACATCCGCGCCGAGAATCACCACCAGCGCCGGCGTCAGGCTGACCAGATTCTGCGCCACAAAGGAGGTCACCAGCAGCGTGGTGGCGTTACTGCTCTGTACCAGCGTGGTGACGCCGATGCCGGCCAGAAACGCCATCGGTTTTTTCTCTACGCTGCGGCTCAGTACCCTGCGCAGATCGGCACCGTAGACCCGCATAATGCCGGTACGCACAATATGGGTTCCCCACACCAGCAGGGCTACCGCAGAGAGTAAATTAAGCAGGGTTAACACGTCGCGATGCTCCTCGACCATCAGGCTTTAAGCAGCACAGACTGCCAGCCTGACGGAGAGTGCAATCTGTGAAGGGGATTGCCGTGCTTTGCGTGATTTTTTCCTGTGTTTTAAGCCACCTGGCGCAAAGTCGACATCTCTAACTGTAGACCAATCTGCTGGCCGTCGGGGTGTAAATCGGCGGCAGATCGGTTCAGCACATCGACAGCGAGCTCCACGCCCTGCGCCCGGATACGATAGCGAATCACGTTGCCGAGCAGGCTGTGGCTGAGGATTTCAGCCGGAATGCCGAGCCCTGGCGCGACGAACTGCATCGACTCGGGACGAATAGCCACCTGGCTGTGGAACGGCTGGCCGGTTAACTGCGTCGCCTGTTCGGCGCTCAGCAGGTTGTAGTTGCCAATAAAACCCGCGGCAAACAGATCGACCGGCTGGGTATAGAGCGCTTCGGCATCGCCATTCTGCACAATTTTGCCGCGGTTCATCAGCACAATGCGGTCCGATAAGGTCAGCGCTTCCTCCTGATCGTGGGTGACGAACAGGGTGGTGAGATTCAGCTCGCGCTGGATACGCCGGATCTGATCGCGCAGGTGACGGCGGATGCGCGCATCCAGCGCTGACAGCGGCTCATCCAGCAGCAGCAGGCGCGGACGGGTCACCAGCGAACGTGCCAGCGCCACACGCTGACACTGCCCACCCGACAGCTGATGTGGATAGCGACGCGCATAATCGGTCAGTTCGACCAGCTCCAGTACCTCCTGCACCCGCTGGCGAATTTGTGCCTCGGGCAGCTTCTGCATCTTCAGGCCAAATGCGACGTTCTTCTCCACCGTCATGTTGGGAAACAGCGCATAGCTCTGAAACACCATGCCGATGGCGCGCTTCTGCGGAGCCAGCGGCACGATATCTTTGCCCGCGATAACGATCTCGCCGCTGTCGACCCCGGTTAAACCAGCCAGACAGCGCAGCAGCGTCGATTTGCCGCAGCCGCTGGGACCGAGCAGGGTGACAAATTCCCCTTCGTCGGCACTGAAATCGATCTGTTCGAATATCGTCGTCGGTCCATAGCGCTTATTCAGCTGTCTGACCTCAAGGTAGCTCATTCTCAGCCTCGTTCAGGGTTCAGGGCGTTGGCCAGCCAGGTGACCAGCAGCACCACAAAGAAGTAGGAGATCACCAGCGCGCTGGTGAAGTGACCGCTGCCGTTACGCATATTGAACAGATAAACCTGCAGGGTTTCATAGCGGTTACCGACCAGCAGGTTAGCGAAGACAAACTCGCCGATCAGGAACGAGAAAGAGAGCAGAACGGCAATCAGCATTCCTTTGCGCAGATTCGGCAGCACCACCCACAGCGCCGCCTGCCAGGTACTGGCACCCAGCAACTGGGCGGCATCTATCAGCTCTTTCAGGTTGATCGCCTGCATATTGTTGGCCAGCGCACGGTAAATAAACGGCAGAGCGATAGTGAAATAACAGCCAATCAGGATCCACGGCGTGCCGGTCAGCATCAGCGGAGACGAAGAGTAAAGCTGCAGCAATCCCACCGAGGAGACCACCGGCGGAACAGCGAACGGCATCAGGATCAGAATGTTCATCACCGCATCCAGCCGGGGATAGTAGTAAGCGATTACAAACATGGCAGGCAGCACCAGCACTAGCGAGAACAGCAGGGCGCCAAAGCAGATCAGCAGGGAATGACCCAGGGCCGTCAGAAACCGGCTATCGCTCCACAGCTGGACGAACCATTTCAGCGTGTAACCCTGTGGCAGAAGGGTATTACTCCAGTCAGACGACAGCGCATAGAGCAGCGTTGCCAGCAGGGGCAGGGCCAGCACGATAAACAGTAACCAGACCATCACCCGATGATAGAGATGTTCGGCGCGGGACATGACGGCTCCTTTCATGGCTGTTTCGCATTGAGGTAGCTACGGCGCACCAGATACTGCTGTACCAGCGTGATCAGCGCCATAATGGCCACCAGCAGCATCGCCAGTGCGCTGCCGGTGTTGGGATCGAGCGAGATATCCCCTGACACCAGCGCAGCGATACGCACCGGCACCACGTTAAAGTTACCGGTGGTGAGAGCATAAATGGTGGCGTAGGCCCCCAGCGCATTCGCCAGCAGAATGACAAAGGTTCCCAGCAGCGCCGGGAACAGAATCGGCAGGCCGATATGCCACCAGTAGCGCCAGCGGCTGGCGCCCAGCAGGGCGGCGGACTCCTGCCACTCGCGTTTCAGCCCATCAAACGCCGGATAGAGCAGCAGCACGCCCAGCGGGATCTGGAACCAGGTGTAAACCAGCACCATGCCGTTGCGCGAAAACAGCCTGAACGCATCAATGACGCCATAGTGGCGCAGCAGCAGGGTCAGAAAACCGTTCAGCCCCAGCAGGATCACAAAGGCGAACGCCAGCGGCACGCCGGCAAAGTTGCTGGTCATATTGGTAAACGAGATCAGGAAGCGCTGTAGCCGACCGCCGCCGAGCTGATGCAGCGAATAGCCGGTCAGCAGCGCAATCAGCAAGCCATAGACGCTTGACCAGAAAGAGATATCCAGCGAAAAGCGAAATGCCTGCAGATAGAAGGGTGACGTCAGAATATCGTGATAGTTATCCCAGCCCCAGCGGGTGTTCATTTCGCTCCAGAAGCTGTTGATGGCAATCCACAACAGCGGTGCCAGCTGAAAGGCGACCCAGAACAGGGTAAAAGGCAGTAGCAGTAGCAGGGCTAGTCCTCTTCCCTTCATAGTCGCCGCTCCGCCAGCAGCCCGCGACAGAGCGGTTTATCGTGCGCGACGCCGAGCAGTTCGCACAGGGTGCCACACAGGTCAGTCTGCTGCGGCAGTAGATCAGGTTGCTGCGAGAACGCCGCACCAAATACAAACAGCGGCACCTGGGTCTCTTCCGGCAGGATACCGCCGTGGGAGCGATCGTCGTTCATGCCATGATCGGCGGTCACAATCACCTGATAGCCCGCTGCCAGCCAGCCTGGCATCCAGAGCGACAGCAGACCGTCGGCGATGCGCGCCCGGTTGCGGTATTGCGCGGAGGAGAGTCCCGATTTGTGACCGGCATCATCGATATTCATCGGATGAATCAGCAGGAAGTCCGGGTCATGGCGCAGCCGCAGGCTTTCGGCATCTTCAAACAGATGGGAGTCGGGATAGCTGTCATCAGAGTAGAAATGTCCGTACTGAATCGGCAGTTCCGGCGCGTCGGTGTGACGATCGCGCGCCGGAACAAAGGGCGTCCGGTTATAGAGTTCACTCACCCAGTGGTAGGCCGCCGCCGCGGTCGTCAGCCCGGCAGCACGCGCATAGTGAAATACGCTGCGCTCGCGGCTTAATCGGTTGACGCCGTTATGAATAATGCCGCTTCTGACCGGCGTAACCCCGGTCAGAATACACTCATAAAGCGGACGCGACAGCGAGGGAAGTTCGCAGGTCAGACGATAATAGTGACCGTTGCCCTGGGCACATTCGGCGTGCAGATAGCCCATTGCATACTGCGCCACCTGATTGCTCAACCCGTCCAGCACCACCAGGATAGTCTTCATTCCGTTCTCCTTGCCGCGCTTTACTGCTGCATATTGATAACGACGTTTTCCTGCCACAGACGCGGCAGCATTTTCGAGGACTTATCCCAGGCGGCCTGATCCTGAATCGGACGGGCATTTTTGTATTCAGACTGCGGCAGCAGACGAGCCTGAACGTCGACTGGCAGCGTCAGATGTTCCGCACGAATCGGACGGGCGTAACCCTTCGCCAGATTGATCTGACCCTGGTCTGAGAAGATATATTCGCGCGCCAGTTTGGCGGCGTTCGGGTGTTTCGCATATTTGTTGATGATGGTGGTATAGCCGGAGGTGACCGAGCCGTCTGACGGGATCACCACTTCGTAGCGATTTTTGTCGATCTGGTCGCGATAGTTGAGGCCGTTAAAGTCCCACACCACCGCCATCTGAACTTCACCTTTTTCGATGTTGGCAATCACCGGATCGGTAACGCCAAGGCGACCCTGTTTCGCCAGATCGCCGAAGAAGGCCAGCGCCGGTTTCAGGTTCTTCTCATCGCCGCCTAAAGCGTAGTTTGCTGCCAGTACGCCATTCGCCGCCTGAGCAGCCACGCCCACGTCACCGATAGTAACCACATACTTACCTTTTTTCAGATCGGCCCAGCTGTGCGGGATATCTTTCACCTGCTGCTTGTCGATCAGGAAGGCGATGGTGCCGGTATAGGCCAGCGCCCAGTTCCCCTCTTTGTCTTTAGCCCAGTCGGGGATCTGATCCCAGTGCGTGGGTTTATAAGGCTGAGCGACGCCTTTCGCCACCGCTACCGGGCCAAATGCCGCGCCGACATCGCCGATATCGGCGCTGGCGTTCTCTTTCTCGGCATCAAATTTCGCCAGCTCCTGGGCCGATGACATATCGGTGTCGCTGTGTTTAAGGCCATATTTGCTGCTGATATCGTTCCAGGTATCTTTCCAGTTGGCCCAGCTGTCCGGCATGCCGACGCTGTTAATCTGACCTTCACTGCGCGCGGCTTTTTCCAGCGCGGCAAGGTCGTTATCGGCGGCCTGCGCAACGGGCAGGGCGAGCACTACAGCACTGGCTACTACAGAGGCGATAAACGCTTTCATCTCAGTTGCTCCGGGTGTAAGTTGATGGGCCTGACTGGTCTAGTCCAGCAAGAACCGAGCCAATGTAGCCCCTGTATATGAACGATTTATGACAAAGCGATACTGTGCGGGGATGACGGAAGGCCAGCGCTCATCCTCCGCCAGTTTCTGGCAAGGGCTGAGGCGCGCATCTGAACGGTCACAGTGCGGAATCGCACCAAAATGAGGCTACTGTTGTGGAGTCGATAGCACTCAAAACGGCGGACGTGATCGCCAGCGCCTTACTCAGCCGTATTCAGGCGGGTGAGTTCAGCGGCGGGCGACTGCCTGCGGAACGCGCGCTGAGTGAGGCGTTCAGTACCACCCGCATCACCCTGCGTGAAGCCTTAGGCAAGCTGGAGGCGCAGGGCGTGATCTACCGTGAACTGCGTCGTGGCTGGTTTATTGCGCCGCCAAGGCTGATCTACAATCCGCTGCATCACAGCCATTTTCATGCCATGGCAAGCGAGCAGGGGCGCCAGGCAACCACCGAGGTGATTGCGGCTGAACAGGTTGCGGTGCAGGGCGCGATAGCGACAGCACTGCTGTTGCCAGCCGGAACAACGGTGTACTGCATTCGTCGGCTTCGGCGCATTGACGGCCGCGCGGTGCTGTATGTGGAACACTATCTTAATCCGCGTTTTTTCCCCGGCCTGCTTGATGAAGATCTCACCCGCTCACTGACCGATCTCTATGACCAGCGCTACGGCATTCGCTACGGTGGCGCGCGCTTTACCATTCTGCCAGGCCCGTTGCCAGAGATCGCCGCGCCCGCGCTGAACGTTGCCCCTGGCAGCCCGGGCTTACTGATTACCCGGATTAACCGCGATCGGCAAAAGCAGGTCATTGATTGTGATTGCGAATACTGGCGCTACGATGCGCTGTGTGTTGATGTCGAAGCCTAAGCGCCATATTGTGATTCAGGTCACGCTCACGCATGATAGCGTCCGCTAATAACTCTCTTCTGAGGCGCTACATGAGTGACAAAAATCCGCTGGCCCGCCACCTTGCGACCGTACTGCAATGGGTGCTGAATCTGGGCCTGCTTAGCCTGGCGATTATCCTGATTGTCTTTCTCGGCAAAGAAACCATTCACCTGGCGAACGTACTGTTCAGTACCGGTGAAGAGTCGTCTTCCTATCTGCTGATTGAGGGAATAGTGATCTATTTCCTCTATTTTGAATTTATTGCGTTGATTGTTAAGTATTTTCAGTCTGGCTATCACTTCCCGTTACGCTATTTTGTCTATATCGGTATCACCGCAATTATCCGCCTGATCATTGTCGATCATAAAAATCCCTTCGATACCCTCTGCTATTCCGCCGCGATTCTGATTCTGGTGGTGACGCTGTGGCTGGCGAACAGCAACCGCCTGAAACGCGAATAAACCCGCTGCCGTCTGCAACGACGGCAGGTGTTCATCGCGCGACTCTGCGTTAAACTGGCGCCCTGAAAATTATTGGGAGTGGTGCTATGTCGCAAGACGCACTCAGCTTATTACGTGCGCTCAACTGGCTTTCACCGACGCAGGCCGCGCTTGCGCCGTCGCTGCTTGACTGGCTGATGGAGGAAGATTCCATGACCCGCCGTTTCGAGCAGCATTGCCAGCAGGTGACGGTAGAGCCGATACGTGAAGGCTTTATTGACGCCAGCGAGTTAGACGATGAACAGGCCCTGTTACCGGACGATAAACGCTTCTGGCTGCGCGAAGTGCTGCTGTTCGGCGACGGCGTACCCTGGCTGGCTGGCCGCACGCTGGTGCCGGAAAGTACCCTGAATGGCCCGGAAGCGATGCTGCAGCAGCTGGGTACGCGCCCGCTGGGCCGTTATCTGTTCTCCTCATCAACCCTGACCCGTGATTTTATCGAACCGGGCAAAGTTGATGCGCTGTGGGGACGTCGCTCGCGTCTGCGGCTCTCCGGCAAACCGCTGCTGCTGACGGAACTGTTTTTACCGGCTTCGCCGCTTTATCGCGACCTGGCCTGAGGAATCCTGTGGTGGAAAAGAGCTTACATATCAATAAATGGCAGGCCTACAGCCGCCTGATGCGCATTGATAAACCGATCGGCACCTTACTGCTGTTGTGGCCCACCCTGTGGGCATTATGGCTGGCTGATATGGCGATCCCGCCGCTGCCGGTGCTGCTGGTGTTTGTTGCCGGTGTTTTCGTGATGCGTGCAGCGGGCTGCGTCATTAATGACTTTGCCGACCGTAAGGTGGATGGACACGTTGAGCGAACGAAACATCGGCCTTTAGCCAGTGGCGCGGTCACCAGTCGGGAAGCCAGACTGCTGTTCGTGGTACTGGCGCTGGTGGCATTTGCGCTGGTGCTGACCATGAACCTGATGACGATATTGCTCTCGGTGGTCGGTCTGGCGCTCGCCTGGGTTTATCCGTTCATGAAGCGCTATACCCATCTGCCGCAGGTGGTGCTGGGTGCCGCGTTTGGCTGGGCGATCCCGATGGCCTGGGCTGCGGTTAGTGAGTCCTTACCGCTGGTCTGCTGGCTGGTGTTCTTCGCCAACATCTGCTGGACCGTGGCTTATGACACTCTCTATGCGATGGTGGACCGTGACGATGATGTGAAGATTGGCGTCAAGTCGACCGCGATTCTGTTTGGTCGTTTCGACAAGTTAATCATCGGTCTGCTGCAGCTGGCGACGCTGCTGCTAATGGCGTGGGTCGGTATGCTGCTGCAACTCAACGCGGCCTTTTACTGGACGCTGATACTGGCTGCTGCTCTGTTCGTTTATCAACAGAAGCTGATCGTCCGGCGTGAGCGCCCCGCCTGTTTTAAGGCTTTCCTGAACAACAATTATGTCGGGCTGGTACTGTTCCTCGGCGTACTGATGAATACGCCGCCGTTCAGCCAGCTGTTCTGATAGGGGATTCAGGCACCAAAAAGGCGATCCGGGAGGCCGCCAAACCCGATGCAGGATGAATCCGACAGCAATGGATAAGCTCAACGCGCAGGGAATACGGGCAGAAGAGGAAAGCGTCCCGCGCCAGGGAGGCCGCGGCCCGAGCAGTCAGGGATGACGCTTTTGCGTCTTTCCGATCTGACCGTGTTCCCTGAGCAGGCACCGTCTCAACGCGAATCTGACCAGACCTGACCTATAAAAAAGGCGACCTCATGAGGTCGCCTTTTTACTGTACGCTTGTTGTGTCAGTCGTGTGCCACGGCGCTTTCAATGGTCATGCGCACATCGCTGGTGACCAGGTCCGCCAGTATATGCCAGGTCGCCAGCGTCTGCACCACATCGGCATCGCCGCTGTCGCTGATATACCCTTCATCACGCAGCGTCAGCACCAGCGAGGTAAAGACCGCTTTGTCGAAGAACTCCGGCGCGTTGATACCGTGCAGCACCGACAGACGTTGTGCCAGTGTGCGGCTCTCTTTTTCCAGCGTCCCGCGGTTAATCGCCGGCTTCGCACTGAGAATCGAGAAGGTGATGGCATAACGCTGGAGCGTTTCACGCACCCCGGCAGCCAGCAGTTGTAGCGTACGGTAACGGGCCGCCGTAAAGCGCAGCTGGCCATCATCCAGCGTAATCAGGCCCTGACGCGCCAGTTCCTGACTGAGTTCCGTCAGCAGCTGCGGCAGCTCATCGGTCTGCCAGCGCAGGAACAGTTCGCTCTTCAGCATCGGGTAGATCAGGCTCACCTGGCGCAGCAACTCAGCTTCGCTCAGTGTCTGGTGTTGTTGCACAATGGCGGCGATCAGCGACGGCATCACCAGCATGTGGTGAATGTTGTTGCGATAGTAGGTCATCAGCACGGCCTGCTCACGCGGCAGAATGATGATGTCGCCAATGCTGTCTTTCTCGCTTTCAAACTTATTCATGCCCATCGCGTGGTCCAGCAGCGCCTCAGCGGAGAGGTCAGGGACGGTGGCATTGGCAGAGTAAGGCACATTACGCAGCAGCTGGGTATAACACTCAAGCTGCTCAATCAGCTGTTCGCGGGTAAGTGAGCGCTGACGTGAGGCGAGCAGCGCGGTCACGCACAGGTTCATGGCGTTGGCCGCGCCCGCTTCATTGATGCGCACCATCAGGCTCGCTGCGATGTCATTGACGGTCGGGGTTAACCAGCTGGGACGCTGCGGCTCAATCGGATCGATGGCGTCACGCCACTCCGGCACCCGCTTGTTAAGGTAGTTAACCAGCGGCAGCGGTTCGCCAAAGTTAACGTAGCCCTGGCCGAGGTTACGCAGCTTACGCAAGCCGTGCACCATCTGCATGAAGCCTTCTTTCTCTTTCGCCGCGCCGCGTAGCTCTTTAGCGTAAGTCCCGACTTCCATCACGTGCTCATAACCGATGTAAATCGGCACCAGGGTAATCGGGCGATTACCGCCGCGCAGCATCGCCTGCAGGGTCATCGCTAAGGTCCCGGTTTTCGGATCGAGCAGACGACCAGTGCGGGAACGACCGCCTTCAACAAAGTATTCCACCGAATAGCCGCGGGTGAACAACTCGCCGAGATACTCACGGAACACCGTGGCATACAGCTTGTTGCCTTTAAAGGTACGACGAATAAAGAACGCGCCCAGACGACGGAAGATCGGTCCGGCTGGCCAGAAGTTGAGGTTGATACCGGCGGCAATGTGCGGCGGCACCAGTCCCTGATGATAGAGCACGTAAGAGAGCAGCAGGTAATCCATGTGGCTGCGATGGCACGGCACATAGACGATTTCATGTCCATCCTGCGCCAGCTGACGCACTTTTTCGCCGCCGTTAACGTTGATGCCCTGATAGAGACGGCTCCAGAGCCAGCCCATCACGCGATCCGTCACGCGGATCGCTTCATAAGAGAAGTTCGCCGCAATCTCTTCCATCATCTCAACCGCATTCTGCTGCGCTTTTTCATGGGAGATTTTTTTGCTGCGGGCTTCATCTTCGACGGCTTTTTCAATCGCTTTAGACTGCAACAGGCGATTAAACAGATCCTGACGTGCCGGTAAACGCGGGCCAACCGCCGCCAGACGCTGACGGGCAAAGTGAATGCGCGCCACCCGGGCCAGTTTCTGGGCGATCGATTTGTCGGTGCCGTGCTCGGTCGCCATGCGGCGCAGCGAAACGGTCGGCGAGAAACGGACAAAACTGTCGCGTCCGTGCCAGATCACCGCAAAGAACTTTTGCACGCCGTTCAGTACCCGCAGGTGCGGTGCATCTTCGCCCTGAACCTCACGGCCTGGCGCACGACCAAACATCACCGTCACCGGCAGCATCTGGATATCCAGTTTGGGGTTATTGCGATGCAGGTCGAGATAATCGTGAAAAATCTTCACCGATTCGACGCTGGGCACAAAATAGGGGAAGACGCGCGGGCCATCGTGGATAAAAACGTGGCGCGGCAGCAGTGAACCATCAATCTCCAGCGGAGAGAGCGGGTCGGGCAGATGATGCCGCAGGCACTGCGCGCGTAAAGTCAGTAAGTCGGCCTTCGAATCGTAAGGCAGAACGTACATAATGGGCCGGGTCGGGTCCAGACCATGTTCAGAAACGGGATCGGCCGGAATGGCCTTACTCTTTACCAAAAACGACAGTGGTAAATTCAGTAATTTGTAATAAAGTTTACGCCAACCTGACATAGACAACATGAAGCCTCTTGTTAGCAAAGCGCCGCAAGCATACCAGAAAGCGCAGCGAAGATCTGTGGTGGTGCCAATTGCACGCAGCCCAGACATTGACGTCAATCCGATGAAAGGGTTCCACCAATATGGCAAATAATGCCACCGGTCTTGTAAGAATTGTGAAAGCCGCAGGTTACTCATGGCAGGGCCTGCGTGCCGCCTGGCAGCATGAAGCGGCTTTTCGGCAGGAAGCGCTGGCCGCGCTGGTCGCCATTATTGTGGCCTGCTGGCTGGATGTCGATATCGTCTCGCGCATCCTGATGATTGGCGCTGTGGTGCTGGTAGTCATCGTTGAAATCCTCAATAGCGCCATCGAGGCGGTTGTGGATCGTATCGGTCAGGAGCGCCATCCGTTAGCCGGTCGGGCAAAAGATATGGGCTCGGCAGCGGTGCTGATCAGTATCTTACTGGCACTGTTTGTCTGGATCGCGCTGCTCTGGACACATTTGCGATAACCCTTCCACAACGCGCCATCTGGCGCGTTTTTGCCTGAGAATCGGTTTCCATTTCGCCAATACCTGTATATACTCACAGCGACTGTATAAACAACCAGGGGGCGGGATGAAAGCATTAACCAGCAGGCAGCAGCAGGTCTATGACCTGATTCGCGACCATATTACTCAAACGGGCATGCCGCCTACGCGTGCAGAAATTGCCGCGCAGCTGGGTTTCCGCTCGCCGAATGCGGCAGAAGAGCATCTTAAAGCGCTGGCACGTAAAGGGGTGATTGAGATTGTCTCTGGCGCCTCGCGCGGTATCCGTCTGTTAATGGAAGAAGAGGCCTCTGAAGGTCTGCCGTTAATTGGCCGGGTCGCTGCCGGTGAGCCGATCATGGCGCAGGAACATATCGAAACTCATTACAAAGTCGATCCGGGCCTGTTCAAACCCTCTGCCGACTTCCTGCTGCGCGTCAGCGGAATGTCGATGAAAGATATCGGGATTATGGATGGCGACCTGCTCGCGGTGCATAAAACCCAGGACGTCCGTAACGGCCAGGTTGTCGTGGCCCGCATTGATGATGAAGTGACGGTGAAACGCTGGAAAAAGCAGGGCGCTATCGTGCATCTCCTGCCGGAAAACAGCGATTTTGATCCGATCGTCGTCGATACGCGCGCGCAGTCACTGACCGTTGAAGGTCTGGCGGTGGGTGTGGTTCGCAACGGCGAGTGGCTCTGAGCCTGATATAACCGCGCATTCGTAGCGTCTGATGCTATTCTGTCGGCCCTAATTTTGTCGCTGCAGCTCCCCTCTCTGCAGCGCTGAGCACGGAACTGCGAATGCGTTTTTTAACGGCTACCGACAAAAAACTCTGGCGGCTCGCGCTGCCGATGATCCTTTCTAACATCACCGTACCCTTACTGGGCGTGGTCGATACCGCTGTCATTGGTCATCTCGACAGCCCGGTCTATCTTGGCGGGGTGGCGGTCGGGACGACAGTCACCAGTTTCCTCTTCATGCTGTTGCTGTTCCTGCGAATGAGTACCACTGGCCTGACGGCGCAGGCATTCGGCGCGGGCGATAAAACGGCACTGGCACGCGCGCTGACCCAGCCTTTAATCATTGCGCTGCTGGCTGGCGTGCTGTTCATCTGTCTGCGTACCCCCATCACCCGCCTGGCGACCTCTCTGATTGGCGGCGATCCCAAGGTTCTGCAACAGGCGACGCTGTTTATTCAGATCCGCTGGCTGAGTGCGCCTGCCACGCTGGCAAACCTGGTGATCCTTGGCTGGCTGCTCGGTGTGCAGTATGCGCGGGCACCGGTCATCCTGCTGGTGGTCGGTAATCTGGTCAATATTGTGCTGGATCTGTGGCTGGTGATGGGGCTGCACTGGGGCGTGGCGGGAGCGGCAACCGCGACCGCACTGGCAGAGTACATCACGCTGGCCGTCGGTGCGGTAATGGTCTGGCGTGTGTTGAAACTGCGCGGCATCACTACGGCAATACTGAAGCAGAGCTGGCGCGGTGATATTCAGCGCCTGCTGCGGCTTAATCGCGACATCATGCTGCGTTCGTTACTGCTGCAGCTCTGTTTTGCCTCACTGACCGTACTGGGCGCGCGCATCGGTCCGCAGGTGGTGGCAGTCAATGCGGTGCTGTTGATGTTTATCACCTTTACCGCCTACGCGCTTGACGGTTTCGCCTATGCGGTGGAAGCCTTTGCCGGCGAAGCACACGGCGCAAAAGATGGCAGCAAATTGCTGCGCGTCTGGCATGCCGCCTGCCGCCAGGCGGTGGTAGTGGCAATCGGTTTTTCGCTGCTCTATGCACTCTGCGGCCCGCACATCGTGGCGCTGCTGACCTCCCTTGAACCGCTGCAACAGGCCGCCGATCGCTATCTGATATGGCAGGTTATTCTGCCGCTGATTGGCGTCTGGTGTTATCTGCTGGATGGCATGTTTATTGGCGCGACCCGTGGCCGGGAGATGCGTAACAGCATGATGGTGGCGGCACTCGGCTACTTCCTGACGCTGCTCAGCGTCCCGATACTGGGCAACCACGGATTGTGGCTGGCGGTAACGGTTTTCCTGGCGCTGCGCGGCGTGTCGCTGTGGCTAATCTGGCGTAAACACTGGCAGCAGAACAGCTGGTTCGACGCCTGATAGCGGGCGGCTTTAGCCGGTGCGCTACAGATTATTCTGTATTATTCCAGCAACCCTAAAATCTTCTACTACAATTAACCGTAAGCAGCGCAGTAAACCAGCGCTTTATATCGTCATTTTGTTTTCTTTCAAGATAAATGATGCAACCAAAGGATGACATAGAGGTCTGCCATGAATAAAGATCAAGCGAGCGGCAACTGGAAGCAGTTTAAAGGCAACGTGAAAGAGAAATGGGGCAAGCTGACCGACGATGACATGCAGGTTATTGAAGGCAAGCGCGATCAGCTGGTCGGAAAAATTCAGGAACGTTATGGCTATGCAAAAGAAGATGCAGAGCGCGAAGTAACGGACTGGGAAGGTCAGAACAAAGATTACCGTTGGTAATCACGCAGATTTACGGATAAAGCTCCTACCCGCCGGTACGGCTCATACTGGCAACCGCACAAGGATGTGCACATTACCCGCGTTTTCCCCGCTTTTTACCCTCGCTCTGATGATCGTGTTCGCAACTTTCATGGTGCGTGCAGGCTTCCACTGCAACACAACTCTCACATAATCCATGTGCTTCAATCACGCTGTGACGCAGGGCAAATTGTGCCTCGCCAGCCAGTGTCGCGATGATCTTTTCGACGCCCTGTGCCTGTTTCTCAGTTACAGCGGCACAGCGGTCACATACCAGCATCACCGACGTGTGGGCCGGCGCCTCGAAATGGTGACACATAACATAGCTATTATTGGACTCTACCCGGTGGATAAAGCCCTGTTCCAGCAGAAAATCGAGCGCCCGATAAACGGTGGGCGGCTTGGCCTGCGGTTCGCTGACCCGGAGTTGATCCAGCAGGTCATAGGCACTAATTGAACCTGGCTGCTCAGCCATTAATCGCAACACTTCTGCCCGTTGCGACGTCAGACGCACACCGCGCTGCAGGCACAGTTTTTCCGCCTGGGTCATTATTTGCTGTGACGTCATGTTTGACATGAAAGTTCTCCGCTGGATAAGTGATGTTATTTTATCACACAAAATTTAGCCGCGCAGAGGTTGGTTGCCGGGCGGAGCAGCACGCCTTTTTGCGCGTAAAAACAGCAGCAAAGAGGAGTAGGGCATCGCGATGGCGCGTTATCGGGGATAAATCAGATCCACATGATGACGGCCCGCAACGCGCCGTTTAGCGCTTTTGCTTTGCATCTCACGGAGTTAAGAAGTAATGTTCAGAAAGACTTAATAAATGTCTGGTATTATTTTAATTTTTACCCTGTATTTTGAATAAAAATTATGACTTTCTGATTGGAAAACCTCCAATCCTTCGAATTAAGGCACTGTTTCCTTTGAATTCACAGCAATAACGCGTTAGCCAACGTTCACAATAGGGTTAACAAACTATTCAGTCGTTGAATGTTTCAACGACAATTTCTCAGGTGATGGCAGGCAAATGGTGAAAAAATCCGCTCAACGCTCAGCGCTGGTGTACACCGCTGTATTGAATGCGCTTTTCCTTTCTTCTTCCGCCATGGCGGCGGGAACCTGGTATGATGCACGTAATGACGCCATGGGCGGTACCGGCGTCGCATCTTCTCTTTATGGCTCCGCGGTACTGGCCAACCCGGCTTTAATGACGCGAGCCAAACCCGATGATAGCGTCAGTATTATTTTCCCTTCAGCCGGTATTCAGGTTACCGACAAAGATCACCTGATCGACAAAGTGGATGACATCACCGATACCGTTGATCGTTACCGCGATGTGATCGGCAACCTGACCTTTGCCGATTATCTGCGTGGCTATCCTGAAGTGCGCGCCGCCTCAGGCGACGTCGCCAACAAGTTAAACGATCTGCGCGGCAACAAAGCAGACGGCAGTGCCGGGGTGGCGCTGGCGGTCACTGTTCCCAATGAGACGCTGCCTTTTGCCTTTATTACCAAAGCCTATGGCTCGGCACACGTGCGTGCCAACGTCGTCCAGAGCGATATCGATTATCTGCGCGGCGTGGCTAACGGCACGGTGCTCCCACGTCCGGGCGACCAGAACAACCTGCGTTCCAGCGCCAACGGTTTAGCGGCGCTGGTCACCGATTACGGTGTTGCGGTGGCGCATGAATTTACCATTGCCGGTCAGCCGGTGTCGGTGGGCGTCACGCCGAAGTTGCAGAAAACCTGGCTCTATAACTACACCGCCAGCATCTACAACTACGACAAAAGTGACATCAACAATAGCCAGTATCGCAGCTCGGACACCGGCTTTAACGTCGATGCCGGCCTGGCAACCACCTTTGCTGAAAACTGGACGCTGGGTATCACCGGACAAAACCTGGTTTCCCGCGATCTGCAGACCAAAGAGGTTAACGGCTTCCGCGATACTTACCAGATCCGTCCGCTGGTCACTACCGGTCTGGCCTGGGATAAAGGGCCGTTTACCGTTACCGGTGATGTTGACCTGACCGAAACCAAACGTTTTAAAACTCAGGATAACAGCCAGTATGCCGCGGTCGGTGCGGAATATCGGGTGCTCGACTGGTTACAGTTACGGGCCGGTTATCGCGCCGATATGCGTTCAAATGATGAGAACGTCGCGACCGCTGGTTTTGGCCTGTCACCGTTTAACAAGGCGGTCCATCTGGACCTGGCTGGCTCGGTGGGCGCTAACAATACCTGGGGCGCGATGATGCAGCTCGGCTTCAATTTCTGATCCTCTTTTAGCCGCGGTTCCGGGGCGGGCGATGCACTATCGCCCGCCCTTGTGTTATCCTTGCACAGAATTCCATCACTCTTAGATACCGGATTGCCTGCGCTTCATGGATACATTTTCTTCGCAACGTTTCTCGATTGCCCCGATGCTCGACTGGACCGATCGCCACTGCCGCTATTTTCATCGCCAGCTTACCGGCGATACGCTGCTCTATACCGAAATGGTCACCACCGGCGCGATCATTCATGGTAAAGGCGATTACCTGGCCTACAGCGAGGATGAACATCCGGTTGCTTTGCAGCTCGGTGGCAGCGATCCCGCCGCGCTGGCGCACTGCGCGAAGCTGGCTGAACAGCGCGGCTATGATGAAGTGAATCTCAACGTCGGCTGTCCCTCTGACCGGGTACAGAATGGCCGCTTCGGCGCCTGCCTGATGGCGGAAGCCGATCTGGTGGCTGACGCCATCAAGGCGATGCGCGATGTGGTATCGATTCCGGTGACGGTGAAAACGCGTATCGGGATTGATGAGCAGGATAGCTATGCGTTCCTGACCGATTTTGTCGGCACGGTAGCCGAACGCGGCGGATGCGAAACGTTTATCATCCATGCGCGTAAAGCCTGGCTGTCGGGCCTGAGCCCGAAAGAGAACCGCGAAATTCCGCCGCTGGATTATCCACGCGTCTATCAGCTGAAACGGGATTTCCCGCACCTGACGCTGGCAATTAACGGCGGCGTGAAAACGCTGGAAGAAGCGCAGACTCACCTGCAGCATCTGGATGGCGTAATGATGGGCCGCGAAGCCTATCAGAATCCCGGCATTCTGGCGCAGGTAGATCAGCAACTGTTTGGTCGCCAGCATCCGGCGGCCGATCCGGTGGCGGTGGTTCGCGCCATGTATCCTTACATTGAAGCTGAACTGGCGAAGGGCACTTACCTGGGCCATGTGACCCGTCATATGCTCGGTCTGTTCCAGGGGATTCCTGGCGCTCGCCAGTGGCGACGCTATCTCAGTGAAAATGCCCACAAACCGGGCGCGGATGTGCGCGTGCTGGAAGCTGCGCTGGCGTTGGTCGCGGATAAAATCCCGCAGGAAGCCTGATCGATCTGCGTGAAAAGAGACCAGCCCGGTGGGCTGGTTTTTTTTACGCCGAAATTTGGTTTTTTTGACGAGTAATGGGTCTGTTGTTTGGGCTGTAGTCCGATAAAACAATCACTTACAGGTTGGCACGTTTCTTGTAATGATCGTTACAACGAGTCTCAATAAGGAGCGCTAACGTGGAAATTTTATTTGTATTGGGGTTTTTCCTGATGCTGTTGGTCACCGGTGTGTCACTGCTCGGCGTGCTGGCTGCGCTGGTAGTCGCTACCCTGGTAATGTTCGTCGGCGGACTGTTTGCACTTGTTATCAAAGTGTTGCCGTGGCTGGTGCTGGCGGTGGCCGCTGTCTGGCTGCATCGCGCTTTTTTCGGCGATCGCAATACGCGCGAATGGCGTAAACTCAAACGTAAGATCAACAGCTTAGACAGAAAAGGCTGGCGATAAATGCGGAGATGATCACAGAGTGAGGCTCTGCTTAGACGTTATCTGCAATTAAACATATTTTTTACTTATGTTTTCTGGCAGGATAGTCGCCGTTGAGTCAAAACGTATTTATCGCCGCTGTCCCTACACCAGCGCGAACGAAAATAAAAAATAGAGAAGGGCTTCCTGCGGGAAGCTCTTTTTGTTTATTACGCTTTGCTGCCGAT
This sequence comes from Pantoea sp. USHLN298, assembly GCF_037149395.1. Classification (NCBI taxonomy): domain Bacteria; kingdom Pseudomonadati; phylum Pseudomonadota; class Gammaproteobacteria; order Enterobacterales; family Erwiniaceae; genus Pantoea; species Pantoea sp. USHLN298. The sequence goes on along the minus strand of NZ_JBBCRO010000004.1, from coordinate 534,902 downwards.
CAGGGGATCAACAGGCTCGACCCCTGGGTGGCGCGGCTTTCCAGCATCTGATGCGCTTTACCCGCCTCCTTCAGGGCAAACTTCTGCTGTTCCGGCACCTCTACCTTGATCGCGCCGCTGGCCAGCAGTGAAAAGAGCTCGGCACTGGCGGTTTCCAGCTCCTGACGATTCGTGATGTAGCCGAACAGCGAAGGGCGGGTAACAAACAGCGAGCCTTTCTTGTTCAGAATGCCCAGATCGACGCGGGTCACCGGGCCGGAAGCGTTGCCAAAACTGACCATCAGACCGTGGCGGCGTAGCGAATCCAGCGACGCTTCCCAGGTATCTTTCCCGACCGAGTCATAGACGACGCCGACTTTTTTCCCTTGAGTGAGTTCGTTGACGCGCTGGGCAATGTTCTCTTCGCGATAGTTAATGGTGGCCCAGGCGCCGGCGTTTTTTGCCAGCGCCGCCTTTTCTGCCGAGCCGACGGTACCAATCAGGTGCGCACCCAGCGCTTTGGCCCACTGACAGGCGATCAGGCCAACACCGCCTGCGGCAGCGTGAAACAGAAAGGTTTCGTCCGCTTTGACTTTATAGGTCTGGCGCAGCAGATACTGAGTCGTCAGCCCTTTAAGGAAACTGGCCGCACCCTGCTCAAAACCGATCGCGTCCGGCAGATGCATCAGGCGATCTTCTGCCACGTTATGCACTTCACTGTAGGCGCCAAGCGCGGCCTGGCAATAGACGACCCGATCGCCCGGTTTAAATAGGGTGACGTCACGGCCCACTCGCGTCACCACGCCAGCCGCTTCGGTGCCAAGACCGGACGGGAAATCGCTGACCGGATAGAGCCCGCTACGCAGATAGGTATCGATGTAGTTAATGCCGATGGCGCGATTTTCTACCTGAACTTCATTTCCGGCAGGGTCGGCAAGTTCAAAATCAGCCCACTGCAGAACTTCCGGGCCGCCGTGCGCGTTGAACTGAATACGCTTTGCCATGCTTACTCCTGTGATTGTTTCATCATGAGGGTGAGGCGCGCACCCCAACTGAGGTATACTTGCGCGTCCCCACAGAAGATCGGTAATGCATTCACTATGGCAGGAAATAAACCCACCAACAAATCGAACGAAACGCAGGATCGCCAGCTGGAAGGCGTGAAAATGCCCCCGCATTCGCTGGAAGCGGAGCAATCGGTGCTCGGTGGGTTAATGCTGGATAATGAGCGCTGGGATAACGTCTCCGAGCGCGTGGTCGCCAGTGATTTCTTCAACCGTTCGCACCGGCTGATTTTTTCCGAGATGCAGCGGCTGCTGGAAAACAGCAAGCCCATCGACCTGATCACGCTTTCTGAGTCGCTGGAAACGCGCGGCGAGCTGGAGATGGCTGGCGGCTTTGCCTACCTTGCTGAACTGGCGAAAAACACCCCCAGCGCAGCGAACATCGGCGCTTATGCCGATATCGTGCGTGAACGCGCTGTCGTCCGTGAGATGATTTCGGTTGCCAACCAGATCGCTGATGCGGGCTACGATCCGCAGGGCCGCAACAGCGAAGAGCTGCTGGACTTCGCCGAATCGAACGTCTTTAAAATTGCTGAAGCGCGCGCTAATAAGGATGTCGGCCCGAAAAACATCGAGCAGATCCTTGAGGCGACCGTTTCCCGAATCGAATCGCTTTATCAGACGCCGCACGATGGCGTCACCGGCGTCGATACCGGTTATCAGGATCTGAACAAGAAAACCGCCGGTCTGCAGCGCTCTGATCTGATTATCGTCGCGGCGCGTCCCTCAATGGGTAAAACCACCTTCGCGATGAACCTGTGCGAAAACGCCGCCATGCTGCAGGATAAACCGGTGCTGATATTCAGCCTGGAAATGCCCAGCGAACAGATCATGATGCGTATGCTGGCCTCATTGTCGCGGGTGGATCAGACCCGTATTCGTACCGGCCAGCTGGATGATGAGGACTGGGCGCGAATCTCCGGCACCATGGGCATCCTGCTGGAAAAGAAGAACATGTTCATTGATGACTCTTCTGGCCTGACGCCGACCGAGGTGCGCTCGCGCGCCCGCCGCATCTACCGTGAAAACGGGGGATTAAGCATGATCATGATCGACTACCTGCAGCTGATGCGCGTGCCTTCCCTGTCGGACAACCGTACGCTGGAGATCGCCGAGATCTCGCGCTCGCTGAAAGCGCTGGCCAAAGAGCTGAACGTGCCGGTCGTTGCGCTGTCGCAGCTGAACCGCTCACTGGAGCAGCGTGCCGATAAGCGGCCGGTTAACTCGGATCTGCGTGAATCCGGCTCGATCGAGCAGGATGCGGATCTGATCATGTTTATCTATCGCGATGAGGTCTACCACGAAAACAGCGATCTTAAAGGGATCGCCGAGATCATCCTCGGTAAACAGCGTAACGGCCCCATTGGCACGGTGCGTCTGACCTTTAACGGACAGTGGTCGCGTTTCGATAACTACGCTGGCCCGCAATACGACGACGAATAATCCCATCTTTGTGCTGTCATGCACGATCTGTGCATGACAGCCCCCATCATCAGAAAATAGTGTTGGACAACCCCGCCGATTATCGGGTTATCTGTAACAAAGCGATGCCTATAACGCTGTGGAAACGGAATGACTCACGTAGACGATTACGATCTTAAGATCCTGACTTTATTACAATCTAACGGCCGACTGACCAATCAGGAATTAAGCGATTTGGTCGGCCTGTCGGCGTCACAATGCTCACGCCGCCGGATCAATCTCGAACAGGCCAATCTGATTCTTGGCTATCACGCCCGGCTGTCGCCAGATGCGATTGGACTGGGAATGGTCGGGTTAATTGAGGTGCGCCTGATTAATCACACTGCCGAATATGTCGACAGTTTTCATCGGATGGTGGAGCAGGAAGAGGCGATTGTTGATGCCTACAAAACCACCGGCGATGCCGATTATCTGTTGAAAGTGGCCGTGGCCGATCTCAACTCACTCAGCGCATTAATCAGCCAGCTGGTGGCGGGACATCAAAGCGTTTCCCACGTTAAAACCTCGGTGGTGCTGGGACGGCTGAAAGAGAACGGGCTAATGATGACGCCTGAGCACAAGACGCGCTAAAAAGGTGCGTGTTGTGCGGTTTTGGTGCAAACTTGCGGCAAATAATGCAAAGAACGCGCACCAGAACAGATATTTGTGCATGAGTTGACGGTTATACCGTAGATTTTTGCATCAAACCCTGCAATAAAGCGCCTTAGATATCAATGGGATAATCGCTGGCACCCTGCCGGTGGCCGCTTCATGCCACCGGTATGGTGCGTTTTTTGCATCTGACCCGCATCATTTGCATTGAGATAACCCCATGGATAACGTTGCAGAACCTTCCCGCATTCCCCATTCCCGCATTGAAGATGCGCTGGCGATTGTGCTTGGCACGCTGATGGTCTCGTTTGGCGTCATTATGCTGAAACAGGCCGGCGCGCTGACCGGCAGTACCGCAGGCATCGCCTTCCTGATCAGCTATTTGTCGCCGCTATCTTTTGGCAGCGCCTTCTTTCTGATTAATATTCCGTTCTACTGGCTGGCGGTAAAACGCATGGGCTGGGAATTTACCCTGAAAACCTTTTGTGCCGTCGGGCTGGTGTCACTGTTTACCCACCTGCATCCGCTGTTTGTCCATTTTTCCGCCCTCGATCCGTTCTATGCGACATTGTTCGGTAACGTCATCATGGGAATCGGGTTTATAGTGTTGTTTCGTCATAAAGCCAGCCTGGGCGGCATCAACATTCTGGCGCTGTGGCTACAGGATCGCTTCGGCATTCGTGCCGGTAAGCTGCAAATGGCGGTGGATACCTGCGTGGTGCTGGCATCACTGTTTGTGGTGAGCGTGCCGATTCTGCTCGCCTCAATTGGCGGCGCGGTTATCCTGAACCTGATTATCGCAATGAACCACCGTCCAGGACGTTACCTGGTTTAATGACACTCTGTTACCCGAAGACCACTCATGGAGACCTACACCGTGTTTCAAAACGTTGATGCCTATGCTGGCGACCCGATTCTGTCGTTGATGGAAGCCTTTAAACAAGACCCACGCGAACACAAAGTGAACCTCAGTATCGGGCTTTATTATGACGAGCAGAACATCATCCCGCAGCTGAAAGCGGTGGCTGCCGCTGAGCAGCAGATGCACGCTGAGCCTCAGCAGGCGTCGCTTTATCTGCCGATGGAAGGGCTGAACAGCTATCGCAGCGCGATTGCGCCATTACTGTTTGGTGCCGACCATCCGATGCTGCAGGCGGGACGCATCGCCTCGATTCAGACGCTGGGCGGTTCTGGCGCGCTGAAAGTCGGTGCGGATTTCCTGAAGCGCTATTTCCCGCAGTCTGCGGTCTGGGTCAGCGATCCGACCTGGGAAAACCACGTCGCGATTTTTAACGGTGCCGGTTTCGAGGTCAATACCTATCCGTGGTATGACGCGGAGACCCACGGCGTGCGGTTTGACGCTTTCATCAGCGCGCTGAAAGCACTGCCCGCGCAGAGCATCGTCTTGCTGCATCCGTGCTGCCATAACCCAACCGGTGCCGATCTGACTGATGCGCAGTGGGATCAGACCGTTGAGGTGCTGAAGGCACAGCAGCTGATTCCGTTCCTCGACATCGCCTACCAGGGCTTCGGTGCGGGTATGGAGCAGGATGCGTATGCCCTGCGTGCGGTAGCGGCAGCGGGACTGCCTGCGCTGGTCAGCAACTCCTTCTCCAAAATCTTCTCCCTCTACGGCGAACGCGTTGGCGGACTGTCGATCGTCTGCGACAGCGCCGAAGAGTCGGCTCGGGTGCTGGGCCAGCTGAAAGCCACCGTACGCCGCAACTACTCCAGCCCACCGAATTTCGGTGCGCAGGTGGTGGCGCGGGTGCTGAACGATGAGGCCCTGAAAGCGAACTGGCTGGCGGAAGTGGAAGCGATGCGCCTGCGCATTCTGGCCATGCGTCAGTCGCTGGTAGAGGTGCTGAGCACCGCGCTGCCGGGTAAAAACTTTGACTACCTGCTGAAGCAGCGCGGCATGTTCAGCTATACCGGCCTGAGCGCGCAGCAGGTTGATCGCCTGCGCAATGAGTTCGGCATCTATCTGGTCGGCAGCGGCCGGATGTGTGTTGCCGGCCTGAACAGCAAAAATGTGCATCAGGTGGCGGAAGCCTTTGCCGCGGTGATGTAACAACCGATCCGTTCTGCAAAAAAACGCCGACCCTGTCCGTAATGCTGGTCAGTGAAGGTGAGATTTGTATAGGCTGTCACGGTCAAACGTGGCAGCTTTTTTTTGGGCGAGCGAGCCGCAGTGCGGGCCTGAGCGCCTCTGCTCTCGTGCCCTTTAAAACGGCACGCACTGAAGTTTCAGAGCAGGCTGGAGCCGATCAGGGGCAGGCAATCCGCAGCGCTGAACATTAGCCAGGAGAGCCCGCAGGACGCGGGCGAAAGGCGGGGCGGCACAGGATCTGCCATCCCCGGCGGTCCGTCAGGCAGAGGAATGACGTGAAGGCACCGCGCAGCGGCGCGAGGACCGCCAGCCCCGGAGCGGCACCAGACTGCATCACCAGACTGCGTTATCATCAGTGGCTCAACTGACGAGCACTACCACTCTTTCCGGCGGTTTTTTTATTTGTCCTCAGGGTTTACCTTTTGCCGACATGCTGCACACTTAAACGGGGTCATCGTTTCAGGAAAAATTATGTGGCATCAACAAATTCTGACGCTTAGCGCGAAACCACGCGGATTTCATCTGGTCACCGATGAGATCGTCGATGCGCTTTCCGCACTGCGTAACATCAACACCGGCCTGTTGCATCTGCTGTTGCAGCACACCTCGGCGTCGTTAACCTTAAACGAGAATTGCGACCCGACGGTGCGCAGCGATATGGAGCAGCACTTCATGCGGCACGTGCCGGAAGATGCGCCTTATCAGCACGACTACGAAGGACGTGACGATATGCCCGCGCACATTAAGTCGTCGACCTTAGGGGTATCATTACTGTTACCGGTTCAGCGCGGACGTCTGGTGCTCGGCACCTGGCAGGGTATCTGGCTGGGCGAACACCGCATTGATGGCGGTGCGCGGCGGATTGTCGCCACTTTACAAGGGGAATCTAATGACTAATTCAGATTTACTGACCTATTGCATGAGCAAGCCGGGCGCGGAACAGAGCGTCCACAGTGACTGGAAAGCGACTCAGATTAAAAGCAACGGCGTGTTGTTTGCGATGGTGCATGAGGTCAAAGGGCGGCCCGCGGTCTCGCTGAAATCGACGCCGGCGCTGGCGGAACTGCTGCGCGAAGAGCATAACGATATTTTTCCCAGCGAACATCTCAACAAATCACACTGGAGCACCCTGTTTCTGGATGGCTCGCTGAAAGATTCGCAGATCTATTATCTGGTTGATGCCTCCTTTGATCAGGTTGCGACTGCCAAATAAGCGGCAATAAAAAGCCCTCTTCCGTCAGGAAGAGGGCGATCGGGTATCGCGTTTACGCGGCAGGCTGATTACGTAAGGTATTAATATCGATAACGAAGCGATATTTCACATCACTCTTCAGCATACGCTCGTAGGCTTCATTGATCTGATCCATGGCGATCAGTTCAATGTCAGAGGTGATGCCGTGCTGACCACAGAAATCGAGCATCTCCTGCGTTTCCGCGATGCCGCCAATCAGTGAACCGGCGATGCTGCGACGCTTAAAGATCAGGTTAAACACCTGCGGGGCCGGGTGATCGTGCTCCGGTGCGCCAACCAGCGTCATGTTGCCATCGCGCTTCAGCAGAGTGATGAACGGGTTAAGATCGTGCTGTGCCGCCACGGTATTCAGAATGAAGTCGAAGCTGTTAGCGTGCTGCGCCATCTGCTCCGGATCTTTCGAAATCACCACTTCATCGGCACCCAGACGTTTACCATCCTCAATTTTAGATGGCGAAGTGGTGAACAGCACCACATGCGCGCCCATCGCATGGGCAATTTTGACGCCCATATGACCGAGACCGCCCAGCCCCACGATACCCACTTTTTTGCCGGGACCGACATTCCAGTGACGCAGCGGAGAGTAAGTAGTGATACCGGCACACAGCAGCGGAGCAACGCCAGCCAGCTCCAGATTTTCAGGAATGCGCAGCACGAAGCTCTCATCGACGACCATCGCGGTTGAGTAGCCGCCGTAGGTAATCGCGCCGGTTTCGCGATCTTCACCGTTATAGGTGCCGACAAAGCCGTTTTCGCAATACTGCTCTAAACCTTCCTGACAGCTCGGACAGCTGCGGCAGGAGTCGACCATGCAGCCGACGCCGACCAGATCGCCGACTTTGTATTTCTGGGTCTGCGGACCCACGGCAGTGACGCGGCCGACGATTTCATGGCCAGGCACCACCGGGAAAATGGTGTTCTTCCACTCATTACGTGCCTGATGCAGGTCTGAGTGGCAGACGCCACAGAACAGGACCTCAAGCTGTACGTCATGAGCGCGAAGCTCACGCGGCTGATAATCGAACGGTGCCAGTTTGGATTTTGCATCCTGAGCAGCATACGCATGCGTAATATTCATGGTGTCTCCAGTTTCGATGTGTCGTGAGTGTTTTTCGTTGAAGCGCGGCAGCGAACGGCTGCGGCGAAAACAGGGCGACGCGCAGGGCGTGCCAAAGAGGAACCGATTAAGGATAGTCAGCGTAGCGGAAAGCGTATATGCCTATAGGTGTCTGAATCTTGCCTGATCCTGCATTTCTCTGGCTGAATGAGCAGCAGAAAAAAAGGCCCGCACGCGGCGGGCCTGAGGTTTATTTGTTCAGCAACGGTTTGAGGAAGCGTGCGGTATGTGATTTTTCACACTCCGCCACCGTTTCTGGCGTACCGGCAACCAGAATCTCGCCGCCGCCGCTGCCGCCTTCCGGACCGAGATCGACAATCCAGTCGGCGGTCTTGATCACGTCAAGGTTGTGCTCAATCACCACGATGGTATTGCCCTGGTCGCGCAACTGATGCAGCACTTCCAGCAGTTGCTGAATATCGGCAAAGTGCAGACCGGTGGTTGGCTCATCCAGGATATAGAGCGTCTGGCCGGTACCGCGCTTCGACAGCTCACGCGCCAGCTTAACGCGCTGTGCTTCACCACCGGAAAGGGTCGTCGCTGACTGGCCAAGGCGGATGTAAGAGAGACCGACATCGATCAGCGTCTGCAACTTACGCGCCAGCGCCGGCACCACATCAAAGAACTCACGCGCTTCTTCAATGGTCATCTCCAGCACTTCGTGGATGCTCTTGCCTTTGTACTTCACTTCCAGCGTTTCGCGGTTATAGCGTTTGCCTTTGCACTGATCGCACGGCACATAAATGTCCGGCAAAAAGTGCATTTCGACTTTCAGCACGCCATCGCCCTGACAGGCTTCACAGCGTCCGCCGCGCACGTTGAAACTGAAGCGGCCCGGATTGTAGCCGCGCGAGCGCGCTTCCGGCACGCCAGCAAACAGTTCACGCACCGGCGTGAAAATGCCGGTGTAGGTGGCCGGGTTGGAGCGCGGTGTACGGCCAATCGGGCTCTGGTCGATGTCGATGACCTTATCGAAATGCTCCAGGCCGGTCACTTCACGATAGGCCGCTGGCTCGGCGATGGTTGCGCCGTTCAGCGCCCGCTGGGCAATCGGGAACAGGGTATCGTTGATCAGCGTCGATTTACCTGAACCGGAGACGCCGGTGATGCAGGTAAACAGACCCACCGGCAGCGTCAGCGTCACATCCTTGAGGTTGTTACCGCGTGCGCCGGTTACCTTCAGCACTTTGGCCGGATCGCCTTTAACGCGCTGCGGCGGAACGGCGATTTCACGCTTGCCGCTGAGGAACTGACCGGTCAGCGACGCTTCCTGCGCCATGATCTCATCCACGGTGCCTTCGGCGACCACCTGGCCGCCATGCACGCCGGCGCCGGGGCCGATATCGATCACATGGTCAGCCGCGCGAATCGCATCTTCATCATGCTCAACCACGATTACCGTGTTACCAAGATCGCGCAGGTGAATCAGCGTACCGAGCAACCGCTCGTTATCGCGCTGATGCAGACCGATAGAGGGCTCATCCAGCACGTACATGACACCAACCAGACCGGCACCGATCTGGCTGGCCAGACGGATACGCTGTGCTTCACCGCCGGAAAGGGTTTCCGCCGAACGGGACATCGACAGGTAGTTCAGGCCGACATTCACCAGGAAGCTCAGGCGATCGCTGATCTCTTTCAGCACTTTTTCGGCAATTTGCGCCCGCTGACCACTGAGCTTCAGGTTTTCAAAGAACGACATCGCGTGGCCGATACTCATCTCAGAGATGGTCGGCAGCGTGGTGTTCTCCACGAAGACGTGACGCGCTTCACGACGCAGACGCGTTCCTTCGCAGGTGGCACAGGCACGGTTGCTGATAAATTTCGCCAGCTCTTCGCGCACCGCTGATGACTCGGTCTCTTTGTAACGGCGCTCCATATTGTTCAGCACGCCTTCGAACGGATGGCGACGCACAGAGGTGTCACCGCGATCGTTGATGTACTTAAACTCAATGCTCTCTTTACCCGAACCGTACAGAATGACTTTCTGAACGTTATCCGGCAGGCTGCCAAACGAGGCTTCAATATCGAAATCGAGATGTTCCGCCAGTGAGCGCAGCATCTGGAAATAGTAGAAGTTACGGCGATCCCAGCCGCGGATCGCGCCGCCCGCCAGCGAGAGTTCCGGGTTCTGCACCACCCGGTCCGGGTCAAAATATTGCTGCACGCCCAGCCCGTCACAGGTCGGGCAGGCGCCCGCCGGGTTGTTAAACGAGAACAGGCGCGGTTCCAGCTCACTCATGCTGTAGCCACAAATCGGGCAGGCAAAGTTGGCAGAGAACAGCAGCTCTTCGGCCGCACTGTCATCCATATCCGCCACGATCGCCGTGCCGCCGGAGAGATCCAGTGTGGTTTCGAACGACTCGGCCAGACGAGTGGCGAGATCGGCGCGCACCTTAAAGCGATCGATGACCACCTCAATGGTGTGCTTCTTCTGCAGCTCAAGCTTCGGCGGATCGGAGAGATCGCACACTTCCCCGTCGATACGCGCCCGGATGTAGCCCTGCGACGCCAGATTCTCCAGCGTTTTGGTGTGCTCGCCTTTACGGTCTTTCACCACCGGTGCCAGCAGCATTAAGCGGCGGCCTTCCGGCTGGGAGAGCACCTGATCGACCATCTGGCTGACGGTCTGCGCCGCCAGCGGCACATCGTGATCCGGGCAGCGTGGCTCACCGACGCGGGCAAACAGCAGGCGCAGGTAGTCGTGGATCTCGGTGATGGTTCCCACCGTTGATCGCGGGTTATGTGAGGTTGATTTCTGCTCAATGGAGATGGCGGGCGACAAACCTTCGATATGATCGACGTCCGGTTTCTCCATCAGCGAAAGAAACTGGCGCGCATACGCAGAGAGCGACTCCACATAGCGGCGCTGACCTTCCGCATACAGCGTATCAAACGCCAGTGAGGATTTACCGGAGCCCGAAAGGCCGGTTACCACAATGAGTTTGTCGCGTGGGATGGTCAGGTTGATGTTTTTCAAATTATGGGTGCGGGCACCACGAACTTCGATCTTATCCATTCACCTTTCCCGGATTAGCAGCACTCACCGCGCCTTGCCGACACGGCCAGAATAAACGTGTCATTATGGCACAAAAAATAGACTGAATAAATATCCAGTACTCTTTGCCTTTTGGCGCTGGAGGATTAAAACTGGAACCCCGCTCTAAAGTGGGAAACAGACAGCAGGACGTGTTAGAATTGGTAGATTAGACTCTATGCATTAACTCATCGGGAGACAGCAACATGGCCAGTCGTGGCGTTAACAAAGTGATTCTTGTCGGGAATCTGGGTCAGGATCCGGAAGTACGTTATATGCCAAATGGTGGCGCTGTTGCCAACATTACGCTGGCTACGTCGGAAAGCTGGCGCGACAAGCAGACCGGTGAAAACAAAGAGATCACTGAATGGCACCGTGTGGTGTTGTTTGGCAAGCTGGCCGAAGTGGCGGGCGAGTATCTGCGTAAGGGTTCTCAGGTCTATATCGAAGGCCAGCTGCGTACCCGCAAATGGCAGGACCAGGGCGGCCAGGAACGTTACACCACGGAAGTGGTGGTCAACGTTGGCGGCACCATGCAGATGCTGGGCGGCCGTCAGCAGGGCGGTAACGCCGGTGCACCGGCAGGCGGCGCGCAGGGCGGCGGCAACAACAATGGCTGGGGTCAGCCACAGCAGCCGCAGGGCAGCAACAATCAGTTCAGCGGCGGTGCGCAGTCTCGTCCGCAGCAGCAGCCACAAAGCGCACCTGCCAGCAACAACAACGAACCGCCAATGGATTTTGACGACGATATTCCGTTCTGATCCCTGTCACCGTGTGACATCTGTTATAAACAGGCCCGGCATACCGGGCCTTTTTTATGTCCGTAACGGCTGAGACAGCAAATCCTGTCAGAACTCAGAACTCAGAACTCAGAACTCAGAACTCAGAACTCAGAACTCAGAACTCAGAACTCAGAACTCAGAACTCAGAACTCAGAACTCAGAACTCAGAACTCAGAACCCAGAGCTCAGAACTCAGCCATTACAACTCAGACGTCTGACGACCATTCGGCCAGAATTGCGTCGCAGCTCAGCACGCGCGGCACGTTGCCGGGTATCAGCAGCGATGACCACACCTCATTATGCTGGCCTATCAGCTGTTCGGCGCTCGCCCAGCGGCGGTCGGCGGTGGTATGCGCATCCGACGCCACGGTGATGCGATAGCCCGCACTGGCCCCGACTTTAATCGTGGTATCCAGGCAGTAGTCCGTGGCACAGCCGCACACTACAAATTCCTTCACCGCCAGCGTCTCAAGCAGTGCCGCCAGGCCGGTTTGCCAGAAGCTATCGCAGGCGGTTTTAGTGATAAAGCAGGCGCCGGCAGGCTGCCGGATGTCGGGCAACAGCGCAAAGGCTTCGCTGCCTTCAGGCAGGCTCTCTTCTTCGGTGTGCTGAATAAACACCGTGACGTCGGCGCGTTCAGTCAGGCGGTTTATCTGCGCCACCCGGCCTGGCCGGTCAAAACGGGGCGTAGCGAACACGCCATTTTGCATATCGATAACCAATACCACTCGCTGTGCCATGCTTTATCCTGAGGAGTGAAAAAAACAGTGTTGCCTGGCGCAGGTCGGATAGCAATGTTTTGCATTTTATCGCCCATCAGAGGCATGCTAAACCACATATTGGTGAATTGAGGAGAGTGACGTGGAGGGCGTTCCGGCTATTTTTCCCTGCGAGAAAGATCGCGCGCAGTTTCAGCAGCTGTCGGAGTTACCCGGCGTGGAACTCTATCAGGCGCACATCTCCCGCTACGCCTTTGAACCGCATACCCATGAAGCCTTTGGGATCGGCACCATTGAAGCGGGCGCTCAGCGCTTTCGCTATCGCGGCACCCAATACACCGCGCCAAAAGATTCGCTGGTAATGATGAACCCGGACGAACTGCATACCGGTGAGTCGGCCTGTACCGAAGGCTGGCGTTATCAGATGATCTATATTCAGCCGCAGTTAATGGATGAGCTGACCGGCGACCGCGGCTGGTGGTTTAATGAGGCACTGCTGACCGATCCCCGCGTGGCGCAGCCGCTGTCACAGACCCTGGCGGCGCTGTGGCAGGCGGACTCGGTGCTGGCACGTCAGGGGTTGCTGTCGGAACTGCTGTCGCAGATGCGGCCACTGGCGCGGATGTCATCGCCGGGTCCGCGACAGGCGCAGCATCGCTTTGAACCGGTGCGCGACTATCTGCGGGCAAATCTGGCGGAGCCGGTACGGCTGGAGGAGCTGGCCGCGCTGGTATCGTTATCGCCCTGGCATTTCTTACGCGCTTTCCGCCAGCACTTTCATGTGACACCTCATCAGATGCTGATGGCATTCCGGCTGTATGACGCCAAGCTACGACTGGCGCAGGGAGAGCGCGCGGCCAGCGTGGCGGCTGCGGTAGGACTCACCGATCAGGCACATCTGACCCGCGCGTTCGCCAACCGCTATGGCATTACCCCGGTGCGATATCAGAAACAGGTACAGCAGCCCTGAGAATCGCAATCTGCTACAAGCCTTTCCCGCCTCATTTCGTCACACTGCGCCAAAAAGTCATAAAGGAAAGAAATCATGCTCGCTGGCGTACTGTTTGCTGTTACCGCAGGTCTGATGTGGGGACTGATTTTTGTCGGTCCGTTGCTGGTGCCTGACTATCCCGGCGCATTGCAATCGGCTGGTCGCTATGTCGCCTTTGGCCTGATTGCGCTGCCGCTGGCCTGGCACGATCGCCACCGACTGCGGCAGCTGGCACCGGCGGCCTGGCGCGAGGCGGTAAAACTCTCGCTGGTGGGAAACCTTCTTTATTACGCCTTTCTCGCTAACGCGATCCAGCGTACCGGCGCGCCGGTCTCAACCATGATCATCGGGACGCTGCCGGTGGTGATCGCCGTCACCGCCAACCTCTGTTACGGCCATCTTGAAGGGCGGCTGCCGTGGCGGCGACTGTTTCCTGCTTTGATCATGATGGCGGCCGGGCTGCTGTGTGTGAATGCCGCAGAATTACGCAACCAGGGCGCGACGCTGGATCTCAGCCGTTACCTCACTGGTATCGGGCTGGCGATGCTGGCGGTGGTGTGCTGGACCTGGTATCCGCTGCGTAACGCGCGCTGGCTGCGCACTCATCCTGAACTCCGGCCCTCAACCTGGGCGACGGCGCAGGGGCTGGTCACGCTGCCGATGGCGTTAATTCTTTATGCGCTGGTCAGCCTTCAGCTCGCCTGGCAACAGCCCGCATTCGCGCTGCCGTTTGGGCCGCACCCTCAGGTGTTCATTCCCTTAATGCTGGCGATTGGCCTGCTCTGCTCCTGGCTGGGGACGCTGTGCTGGAATGCAGCCAGCCAGCGTTTGCCCACCGTCCTGATGGGGCCGCTGATCGTTTTTGAAATCCTCTTTGGCCTTTTATGGACTTTTCTCTGGCATCAAAGCTGGCCGCCGCTGCTCACGGTAACCGGAATTATTTTTCTGATGGCGGGCGTGCTGTGGGCGATGCGGATAAAACCGCAACCGCAGGTGGTGGCGGTGAAGACCTGATACGCACAGTGGCCTCCTTTTCCCGTTTCGCGCGGTCAGCGGTCCGCGCGGCTTTTTAAGATTAAGTCGCATCCCGATTCTGGCCCTTTTGCGCGCTTTTCCGGCGCGTAATCGATTTCATGCGCCAGCCTGACCTCGCGTTGTTCCCCTCATCCGGTTTCCCAGACGGCCAGGCCAGGCTAAAAAACAGTCTGCCAGCGAGCGAATCCGATCCTTTTGCCGGTTTAACGGCGTGACGGTGATGGAAAATCATCCATTAATCAGGCGAATTTCAGGCAATTCAGGACAATTATGCATTTAACCCTGCGCTGTAATTGCTCTCTGGCCCTGATTAATGGGGGCTAAAAACCACCATTAACTTCATTCATTGATAAAAGAGTAAGAAAATTCCGCCGCTGCGTTTTTAATTAAAGGTTAATGTTTGGCACCATTGATGCGCAATGAAGTAAGAAAAAACTGCGATGCATTACGTTAGTGATAAGGAGCAATAAACTATTTATCCTGGATTAATCCTGGTGAAAGTTTTGGCAACTTACACTCCTTGCCAATTAAAGCGTAACCGTAAAAATGACGATCAGATCCATCATTAACTTAAAGGCAGGTTGGCTATTTCTGACCGGATGTTTAAGACGGCTTAACGGAATAGTCTCTGTTTAGTTCCGATGATTAGCCGAGCTTAACCAATGAAAAGGAGATCCCAATCCCGTCGAAACGGGATTGGGAGAGGGGAAAGGGGCGTAGAATGCGAGACTTTTGCTGTTGTGAATCAATTTTACCGCAAAAAAAGAAGCTTAGCCGTGAAGCCATTCATTAGTTATAAATGGAGCGGAAAAGGGTGCCGCAATTGTCCTGTTAAATGATCTTCATCTCTTCTGGTAAGAACAAATCTCAGCGTTAAGTCTAAAAAGCGCGGTAGCATTGGGTTTAGCGATTCTCGGTGCCTGACGGATAATGATAGACACTGCGACTGATATCTAATAAACGGCAGCTGCGACGGGTGCCAATGTCGAAAGTACTCTGCAGGAAGTTGACTGCCTGACGCTTTTCATTGGTGGTAAAGAAGTTCTTCAGTACGCTTTGCAGCATCTCCTTGTCGGAGTTCAGGGTCTGCAGCTCACGGGTAAGATTCTGCAGTTTTTCCTCCAGCTCTTTGATTTTTCTGCCTTCTTCTGAAGACAGCCCAGAAAACTTCTTCTTCCAGCTGTAGAACGTAGCTTCAGAGATGCCAAGCTCTTCACAAATCTCTCTGACTTTAACGCCCGATTCAGAAGCTTTAATGGCATTTGTGATTTGATCTTCGCTGTATCGTGACTTTCTCATAAATGCTCTTACCTTTCTTATCGATTAATGGATGAGAATGACTTTAATAATTCCTGGCACTGTAAGTTTCTATTAATGCAGTATTAAAGTGCGCGTATTCAATTGCGAAGGTTAAATTAAGATATTTAGAATAAATATCATCATGGGATAAATCTTATTTTATTCCGATCAGGGGGGCGCGCCTTCCTGGAGGCGGTTTTTTGTTATAAATTCATCGCATCCCAAATACGAAAAAATTCTACGTACATTGGATATTTAGCATAACCGACTTGATTAATTCAGCGGTTATGTCTCTTGAAGATTGCACTATTTTCAGCCTGAAATCGTTTCCAGAAGAAGTGATTCGCGCCAGATATAATAAGAATTATCCTGAATTCATTCTCCGGATCATGATTTGATTCTCAATTTTCGGACCAGCTTGGTTTGAAGTCTTACATTTTCGCCAGGCCCACTGAGCGCTTATTAATTCGTTACAGGGATGTTGTACCGAAGCGGTTGTAGTTGAGTAATACTAAGGAAGAGTCGATGAAATTGAGCGTAATGTCGAATGCCGCCTGGATGATGTCTGAGAAGATCATCTCCGTGTTTGGCGTCATATTTGTGACTTCTTACGTGGCGAAATCCTTTGGCCCAACGGTGTTTGGCCAGATGGCGTTTTCAACCTCACTATTTGCGATGGTGCAAACCGTGGCAATCTTTGGCACCGAAACCATTCTGTTTAAGCGCGTCAGTAAAAATGCGTCGAAAGGCTTACGCCTGATGACCATCGCGCGCACCCTGCGGATGGTGTTATTGCTGCTCACCTCGGTGCCAGTCTTAATCTGGGTCTGGTACAACATGCAGGAAAATTTCCTGGCATTTGCACTGGCCTCATTTGTTGCCTCGGTTTTTGTCACCCAGGATACGTTCAGCGTTTATAACAATGCGCGTCTCGCTTCTCGGCTGAACACCATCGCCAATGCGGTCGGTATGCTGCTGAGTTTCGCGATTAGCTTCACCATCGCCTGGCTGCGCCTCAATCCGCTGTGGCTGACGCTGTCGATTGTGGCGGTGACGCTGGTGCCTTACCTGATCAAACGTCACAACTTTTATCAGGAACATCAGGATCAGATGCCGCCGCGTGAAAAGCGCACGGCTTATCTGCGTTACCTGATGTATGCCGGTCTGCCGCTGGCGATCTCCAGCATCTTTATTTCTGTGCAGGTCAAAGCGGCGCAGATGTTTCTGGCGGGCACCGCGCCGGCGCGGGATCTCGGGCTGTTTGCCGCCGCCAATACCATTTCTGCCTCCTGGATTTTTATCCCGGTGGCGCTGATCACCTCCTGCTTCACTGAAATCTTCAGAGAGCGTGGCGAGGTCGCCATCCGGCTGGCTGCCCGGCTCAATGGTTATGTGATGGGTGTTTCATTGCTGATGCTGCTGGTCATCTCGATGTATGGCGAGCAGATCATTATCGCGTTGTACGGTCCGGAATACACACAGTCAGGAAGTCTCATTACGTTGCTGTCGATAGCGACCAGCTTTTCGGCAATGGGGACAGTAGCTTATCGCTACATGGTCAAGGAAGGAGGGTTTAACTACCTGCTGAAGAAAATCATTTGTCTGATGGTCATCAGTTTGCCGCTCTCATGGTGGTTGATCCAGGGCCACGGCATCATGGGAGCCGCATGGAGCGTGTTCCTTTCCGAGCTTTTGTCCCTGACCGTAATGAATTACTTCTTTAAAAACGGCGTCATTCAAAAGATTCAGGTTTCCTCACTCAACTACAAAACCTACAAATGAGGTCAGATATGCTCAAGTTGAAAGAAGAACTCAGAAGAAGTGTGCAGTACTTTATTAAGAAGATGCCCTGGGCGTACCAGGACCGCATCTACTACTTCCACAAGTTCAGAAAGCTGCCCAATCTGCGTCAGCCAAAAGTGTTCAACGAAAAGGTGCTGTACCGTAAATTTGTCTATGGCGATTACCAGAACTACGGTCGTCTGTCGGACAAATATTCGGTACGCGAATTCATTGCTGAAAAAATCGGTAATGAGTACCTGATTCCGCTGGTACACGAAACCACTGACCCGACCACGCTGAACAGCTTACCGTGCTGGAAAGGGACGGTGATCAAGCCGAACCACGCCTCCAACATGGTGGAGATTCTGCTGGAAGAGCCAGACGCGCTGCGCAAACAGCAGATTATTCATGACTGCTATCGCTGGCTGAAAACCGATTTCGCTAACGAAGCGCGTGAGATCCACTATCGCTACATCAAGCCGCGCATTCTGGTTGAGAAGTACATTGGTGATGGCAAAAGCGCGCCGATTGATTACAAGTTTCATATGTTCAACAAGCGTGATGGCAAGTTCGAATATGTGTTGCAGGTGATCTACAACCGCTGCCAGCCGCTGCTGTCGATGAATTTCTATGTGAATAACCTCAACGAGGCGTTTCATAAGATTCGCGATACCGGTCTGGATGTCTCACCGATTCTGCCGTCACTGCAACATGCGCTCGATCTGAGCAAAAAGCTGGCCAGTGACTTCGACTACGTGCGGGTCGATTGGTATATCCATGAAGAACAGATCTATTTCGGTGAACTCACTTTCACGCCGGGTGCAGGCCTGGTGACCGGATTGGATCGGGGTTTAAACCAGATGATGGGAGATATGTGGATTCAGGA
The DNA here is from genome assembly GCF_037149395.1 of Pantoea sp. USHLN298. Taxonomy (NCBI): domain Bacteria; kingdom Pseudomonadati; phylum Pseudomonadota; class Gammaproteobacteria; order Enterobacterales; family Erwiniaceae; genus Pantoea; species Pantoea sp. USHLN298. The sequence goes on along the minus strand of NZ_JBBCRO010000004.1, from coordinate 516,776 downwards.
CCGCCGCGGAACGCAGAGACCGGGCGTCACAGTGCAGGATGTTAATATCCCTGCCATGTTGAAGAAAGTTTAAGCACACACAGCAATGTAAAAAACCCCGCTTAGCGGGGTTTTTTATTGGGAAAAATCAGCACATTAAACGCGCATCATGACGCGCGCCCTCCATCAGGGCATCGGCCACTCAGCGGGCGCCTGACTCATTACGTCGATAAAGGCGTGCTTAGAGATTTCCATAAAGTTGTGCACGTTTTCCATGCTCAGGGTTATTCCCATCAGACCGGTAACAAACCAGCAGGTCATGCCCAAACCAATGCCGCCACACATGAATGCCATCACATGATGACTATCCTGACGCAGTTTGGTTTTCAGGGTGCTGGCGAAAAACATCATTACGGCGCTCAACAATTCCCAACGCATAACAAGAAGACTGGTGGTTAACGTAGCCATCGGCCGGACCTCAATATCAGTAAGTATTCCTGACAATCTGCGGACATCACCGGCGGCGGAAAAGCGTGTCAGGAAGTGCTTTAGCGCCGTCAACCCAGGTTCATAGTGTGACTTGGGTCACATTATATCACCCGATTTGAAATTTTGAACAAAATTTGACACTGGTATGGCAGGAAAGTGTTGCAGATTTGAACAGCAGGGGAAGCAGAGGCGGTCAGGCGCGCCCGATGACGGGCGGCCTGGGCATTAGCGGACCGGGCAGCACTCGCCGGTGGTACGTTGGGTAAAGCTGGCCATGCTTTCTTTGCAGTCAAAGCTCAGCAGACGAGGGCGCTGAATCGCCTGACGACGCATGGTATGGCGATAGGCGGTAGGGGTTTGCGAAAACTGGCGGCGAAACACCCGCGAAAAGGTCTGCTGCGAGTCATAACCATACTGCATGGCAATATCAAAGACCGGACGCTGAGTCTGAGAGAGCGCCTCGGCAGCCAGCGTCAGGCGGCGTTCACGAATATAGCCACCCAGCGTCTGTTTCGTCACGGTACGGAACATACGCTGCAGGTGCCATTTCGAATAGCCCGATTTTGCAGCCACTTCATCAATGGACAGACTTTTGTCCAGATTCTGGTCAATCCAGTGCGTCAGGGAATGAATGATCTCTTCTTGCATCATGGCCTCATCCTTCTGGTGCTTAATTAGCGATAATGGGAGTTTAGTCGTTTTGATGGGATGCGAGTATAATTCCTCAAGTTAACTTGAGGTAAAGAGCCAGATGAAAAAAGATCGCAACTACCCCAAACCGGTATTAACGCCGGGCGAAGTGGCGCGCCGCAGCGGTGTCGCGGTGTCTGCGCTGCATTTTTATGAAACCAAAGGGCTGATTTTCAGCACCCGCAACGGCGGCAATCAGCGACGCTACAGCCGTGACGTGCTGCGCCGCGTCGCCATCATCAAGATCGCACAACGCATTGGCATTCCACTGGCGACGGTCAGCGACAGCCTGGAGCATATTCCGGCCAATAAGCGGATGTCGGCTCCGGAGTGGGATGCACTGACCCAGCACTGGCGTGAGGAGCTGGACAAGCGCATCGAAACCCTGACCCGACTGCGTAACGATCTGGATGGCTGCATCGGCTGTGGCTGTCTGTCGATGCGTGATTGTCCGCTGCGCAATCCCGGCGACCGGCTCGGTCAGCAAGGATCGGGTGCGGTGCTGCTCGACCCAGAACAGGACGATAAACATCCGGACGTCGGGTGAGGTCTATACTGGTGGAAGGTCAACACACAGGGAATCATGATGATCACCGTTCACCATCTTGAGCAATCGCGCTCGCATCGGGTGCTGTGGCTGCTGGAAGAGCTGGAAGTGCCGTACCAGATCAAACGTTATCAACGCGAGCCCACCATGCTGGCGCCCGAGGCGCTGAAAAAAGTGCATCCGCTGGGTAAATCACCGGTGATTACCGATGAAAACCGGGTGGTGGCCGAATCGGGCGCCATCCTGGAGTACCTGGAGGAGAAATACGATCACGAATTTCGGCTGAAGCTCAGTGATGAAGAGGCGCGGCTGCAGTCGCGTTACTGGCTGCACTATGCCGAGGGATCGCTGATGCCGCTGCTGGTGATGAAGCTGATCTTCGGACAGATGGGGAAAGCGCCGGTGCCGTGGCTGCTGCGTCCGGTGGGCGCCGCGTTTGGCAAAGGGGTACAGAAAGCCTGGCTGGACAAGCAGCTGCAACCGCATAAGAAGATGATTGAACAGCATCTGGCAGCCAATCCGTGGTTTGCCGGGCAGCGTTTCAGCATTGCCGATATACAGATGAGCTTCCCGCTGCTGGCGCTGGCGCAACGCGCCGGGCTGGAGCAGATGCCCGCCAGTGAGAAATGGCTGCAAACCGTCCAGCAGCGCGCCGCCTGGCAGCGGGCTATCGATCAGGGCGGTGAGCTTTCCCTGCCAGGTTAATCCTCTTTGCTGGCGCACCGTTTTTTCGCCCGGTGACGCCAGCCTCTCCGCAGTAAAAAAGGCCTGTAACTTCAAGGTGTCAGCCGCGCGCGGCAGCCTTTGTCCTGCCAGGCTGTAGGGCTGTTACCTGATCTTTGTGCTGAATAATGTCTTCCAGCCAGTTGAAAATGTGCCGCTAAACGCCGGATAATCGTTTGCCTTTTTATCTGGCGGTCCTTTGACTGCCAACTATCTGCGGCAAGGTAAACGTTTGCCTGACGGGTTTATTCCGTCAGCGCGCCCGGATTACCCGCTTATTTCAGGGACAGCGACGGTCGCAGAGCGATCCACACAACAAAAAATCTTTGAGGCTCAACTATGTCAATTGAATCACGCCCGGCCAGTGGAAAACTGGACGCCTGGTTCGCGATCTCGGCGCGCGGCAGCAGCGTGCGCCAGGAAATTCTGGCCGGACTGACCACCTTTCTGGCGATGGTCTATTCGGTGATTGTGGTGCCGGGGATGCTCGGTAAAGCCGGTTTCCCCCCAACGGCAGTCTTTGTCGCGACCTGTCTGGTCGCCAGCTTCGGCTCAATCCTGATGGGGCTGTGGGCCAATCTGCCGATGGCGATTGGCTGTGCCATCTCGCTGACTGCCTTTACCGCTTTCAGCCTGGTGCTGGGCCAGCACATCAGCGTACCGGTCGCGCTTGGCGCGGTATTCCTGATGGGGCTGCTGTTTACCCTGATTTCGGTCACCGGCATCCGTGCGTGGATCCTGCGTAACCTGCCGATGGGCGTGGCGCACGGTACCGGCGTCGGGATTGGCCTGTTTCTGCTGCTGATTGCGGCGGATGGCGTCGGGCTGGTGATAAAAAATCCGGCACCTGGCTTGCCGGTGGCGCTGGGCCAGTTCGCCACGTTTCCGGTGATCATGTCACTGCTTGGGCTGGCGGCGATTTTTGGCCTGGAAAAACGGCGGGTGCCGGGCGGCATTCTGATGACCATTATCGCCATTTCGCTGCTCGGACTGATCTTTGACCCGACGGTGAGCTACAAAGGGTTATTTGCGCTGCCCAGCCTGCGTGACGCCAGCGGTCAGTCGCTGGTGTTCAGTCTGGACATCATGGGGGCGTTGCAGCCGGTGGTGCTGCCAAGCGTGCTGGCGCTGGTGATGACCGCCGTGTTTGACGCCACCGGCACCATTCGCGCGGTCGCGGGCCAGGCTAACCTGCTGGATAAGCAGGGACAGATAATCAATGGCGGCCGCGCATTGACGACCGATTCGGTCAGCAGCCTGTTTGCCGGCCTGGTCGGTGCCTCACCTGCGGCGGTCTATATCGAATCGGCAGCCGGAACAGCGGCGGGCGGCAAAACCGGCCTGACCGCTATCGTGGTTGGCCTGCTGTTCCTGGTGATTCTGTTTATGTCGCCGCTGGCCTGGCTGGTTCCGGCCTACGCTACCGCGCCGGCGCTGATGTATGTCGGCCTGCTGATGCTGAGTAACGTGGCGAAAATCGACTTCAATGATTTTGTCGATGCGATGTCTGGCCTGTTAACCGCGGTGATTATCGTGCTGACCTGCAACATCGTTACCGGCATTATGATCGGTTTTGCCTCGCTGGTGGTGGGCCGTATTTTTGCCGGCGAGTGGCGCAAGCTGAATGTCGGCACGGTGGTGATTGCCGTCGCGTTAGTGGCATTTTACGCCGGAGGCTGGGCGATCTGACTGTTCAACCGGACGTGCAGGCGTGCGTCCGGTATTTTTCACTTTTTTCCCGCCCGCCGCACGCGTAGCTGACCCTTCAGAGTTCGGTTTGTTTTACACTTTAGCGCTCAAACAATGATTGAAAGATAACGACGCCTAAGGAAAGCATGGAAATCTTTTTTACTATTCTCATCATGACGCTGGTCGTGTCGCTCTCTGGCGTCGCGGCTCGCATTCTGCCTTTTCAGATCCCGTTGCCGCTGGTACAGATCGCCGCTGGCGCGCTGATGGCCTGGCCCAACTTTGGTCTGCATGTTGATTTTGACCCGGAACTGTTTCTGGTGCTGTTTATCCCGCCGCTGCTGTTTGCCGACGGCTGGAAAACGCCCATCAGCGAGTTCCTGCATCATGGCCGGGAGATTATTGGCTTAGCGCTGGTGCTGGTATTGATCACCGTGGTCGGGATTGGCTATCTGATCTACTGGATGGTGCCGGGCATTCCGCTGATTCCGGCCTTTGCGCTGGCGGCGGTGCTGTCACCGACCGATGCCGTGGCGCTCTCCGGGATTGTCGGCGAAGGCCGCATTCCGAAAAAAATCATGTCGATCGTGCAGGGCGAGGCCCTGATGAACGACGCATCTGGCCTGGTGTCGCTGAAGTTTGCCGTCGCGGTCGCGATGGGCACCATGGTGTTCACCTGGGGCGGAGCCAGCGTCGAATTTCTGAAAGTCGCGATTGGCGGTCTGATCGCCGGTGTGGCGGTCTGCTGGCTCTACGGCAAATCACTGCGCATCCTCAGCCGCTGGAGCGGTGACGATCCGGCCACCCAGACCGTGCTGCTGCTGTTACTGCCGTTCGCCTCTTATCTGATTGCTGAACACCTCGGCGTGTCGGGTATCCTGGCTGCGGTCGCAGCGGGCATGACCATCACCCGTTCCGGCATTATTCGTCAGGCACCGCTGGCGATGCGTCTGCGCGCCAACAGCGTCTGGCAGATGCTGGAATTCGTGTTCAACGGCATGGTGTTCCTGATGCTGGGCCTGCAGCTGCCAGATATCCTGCAAACCTCGGTGGACCAGGCGAATGCCGATCCTAACGTCGAGCTGTGGATGCTGTTCGCCGACATCGGTCTGGTCTATCTGGCGCTGATGCTGGTGCGTTTTGGCTGGCTGTATATCATGCAGCGCTTCAGCAAACGTCTGCTGAAGAAAAAGCCACTGGAGTTCTCCAACTACTCGCTGCGTGAACTGCTGATCGCCTCGTTTGCCGGGGTCCGCGGGGCAATTACGCTTGCTGGTGTGCTGTCGATTCCGCTGTTCCTCAGCAATGGCGACCCTTTCCCGGCACGCTATGAGCTGGTCTTTATCGCCACCGGGGTGATTCTGTTCTCGCTGCTGGTCGGCGTGGTGATCCTGCCGATTCTGCTGCGCGGCATCGATACCATCGATAAAGGCGCACAGCGCCGCGAGCTGCAAAATGCCCGTGCGGTGATGGCCAGCGTGGCGATTGAGAGCCTGCATAAGATGGAAGCGCGACTGGAGAATGAGTCGGATCAGAATATCGACCCGGAACTGCTGAAAGAGGTGAGCCTGCGGGTGATTGGCAACTTACGCCGCCGCGCCGAAGGCAAGAACGACCTTGAACATGCGCTGTTCGCGGAAAACCTGGAGCGCCGCTTCCGCCTGACCGGCCTGCGTGCCGAACGGGCCGAGGTCTATCACCTGCGCGCCACTCAGCAGATCTCCAACGAGACGATGCAGAAGTTACTGCACGATCTCGACCTGCTTGAAGCGTTACTGATCGAAAAAGAAGAGTAATACCCGGCCGGCACGCTGCGCAGCCGTTGCAGCGTGCCGCTGGCTCACACCGACAGGCGCGGTACCCGATCGGGCCAGTGTTCGCGGCAGCAGTCAATCCACGCCTGAGCACTACGCGACAGATAATTCCCTTCACGCCAGATCAATCCCAGGCTCCACTTCAGCTCCGACTCCAGCGGCAGCCACAGCAGCGACTGCTTATCGAGACGCTGACAGATCGGCTCCGGCAGAATCGCCAGCCCCATTTCCGCCTGTACCATTGCCGCCAGAAAATCCCACTGACCGCTGCGCACCGCCACCGTTGGCGTCAGATTCTGTCGCTGGAACGCCTGCATCAGCTGACGATTGAGCGAAAACTCCTCATTGAATATCAGCAACGGATGCTGCGCCAGTTCGGCCAGCCCTATCTGGCTGCGGCTCAGCCATTCCGGCCGACGCGGCAGCAGCACGCAGAGCGGATGATGCATCAGTGGCAGAGTGTTGAGCGGCAGGTCGGCATCGACCGGCAGCGCCGTCAGGGCGATATCGAGGCTGCCGGCCAGCACCGCCTGTTGCACCGTCAGACCGCCAAACTCAGAGATTTTCAGCTTCACGCCGGGATAACGACGACGAAAGGCGGAGATCGATCCGGCAATCTGCATCCCGACCATCGGCGGAATACCGAGCCGCAGTTCACCGGTCTTTAGCTGGTTAATGTCGCCAATCTCCGCTTCCAGTTGATGAAACTCCTGCAGAATCGCCACGCCACGCTGATAGACCGCCTGACCACTGTCGGTCAGGTGCAGGCGACGACCATCACGCAGAATCAGGGTACAGCCCAACTCCTCCTCCAGCTGGCGCAGCATTTTGCTGATGGTCGGCTGGGTGACGAACAGTTTTTGCGCGGCGCGGGTGAAACTCTGCTGGCGGACCACCTCGGTAAAGTAACGCAGGGCACGAACGTCCATAACTATTCCTTTCAGGCATGATTTCAATAATATTAATTCATTTTTTTCACTCTCTGTCGGCGATTTATACTGTTCCCCTGAATTTAATCGGGGAGAAAAGGTGATGGCACTCGCGCTCAGTTCACACAGGCCTGGCCGGTTGCAGTGGCTCAGCCTGCCGTTACAGCTGGGGTTGTATATCGGTGTGTTTGTTGCCTGTCAGCAACTGGTCAACTGGCTGCATCTGCCGTTGCCCGCCAATATTGTCGGTATGCTGCTGATGCTGGCGTTAATCGTCACGCGGGTGCTGCCGCTGAGCTGGGTTAAAGCGGGCTCCCGCTGGCTGCTGGCGGAGATGCTGCTGTTCTTTATTCCGGCGGTGGTGGCGGTGGTGAACTACGGTGATCTGCTGCGGGTTGATGGCTGGCGCATCTGCGTGGTGATTGGCGTCAGTACGCTGCTGGTGCTGGCCTCGACCGCGCTGGTGGTCGATCGGCTTTACCGTTACGAAGTCGCGCGTGCCGCGCGTAAGCAGGGCAATGATGCGTGATCTGATGGTCAGCCTGCTGTGCGTGGCGGTCACGCTGCTGGTTTATGCGCTGAATAAACGGCTTTATCGCCGCTGGCGCACGCTGCTGTTGATGCCGCTGGTGATGACGCCCGTGGTGCTGGTGGCGCTGCTGCTGCTGACCCACATCAGCTGGCAGGATTATATTGCCGAAAACCACTGGCTGCTGTGGCTGCTGGGACCGGCAACGCTGGCGTTTGCGGTACCGGTATATGAGAACGTGGCCATCATCAAACGCCACTGGCTATCGCTCAGCGCGGGCGTGTTAACTGCTACTCTGGTCGCCGTCTGCAGTTCCGTCTGGCTGGCGCGTCTGTTAACGCTGCCGGAGTCGATTCAGCGCAGCCTGGCGGTGCGCTCCATCACCACGCCGTTTGCGCTGGCGGCGGCGGGGCCGATTGGCGGTCAGCCGGATCTGGTGGCGCTGTTTGTGGTCATCACCGGGGTGTTTGGCATGGCGGTAGGTGATGTGCTGTTTCTGCGGATCGCGATTAAGCAGGGCGTGGCAAAAGGCGCGGGATTCGGCGCAGCCTCGCACGGTGCCGGTACGGCTCGCGCCTATCAGCTCGGTCAGCAGGAGGGCGTGGTCGCCAGTCTGGTGATGATGCTGTCCGGCGTGGTTACCGTGGTGCTGGCGCCGCTGATCGGCCGCCTGATGTGGGCGATATAGTCCAGACTGCGTTACGCAGGCGACGGCGGGCGACCTGAATGAGACACGTATTTTTACGTAAAGTTTTCCAGATTTTGTTGTTTCCCGATTTCAGGCTGTTAACCTTGCCGCCGAATTAATTGTCCTTCATGGAGTGGAATCATGTTTAAGCAACTTGTTACCGGGAGCGCACTTGGCCTCGTTTTACTGAGCGGTGCAGCACAGGCTATCGAAGGCAGTGTTGACGTCAGCGAGCACAACACCAACCTGAATGTAGGTCTTGGCACCACCACACCCGGCCTGTTTCTGAAAGGCAACTGGCTGCGCAGCGACCATGACGGCAGCACCTACGGTGCCGGTCTGGGTTACAACGTTGATTTCGGACCTCTGCGTCTGGCGCCGACCGCAAAAGCGATCTTCACCCATCCTGAAGATGGAAAAGATGGATTTGCGGTGGCGCTGGGTGGCGCAGCGCAATACAACTTCAACAGCATGTGGGGTCTGTATGGCGAATATTACTATGCGCCAGAATCGTTTACCGATCAGCTCGACAGCTACCAGGAAGCGGGCGGTGGCCTGAGCTTCACCCCGATTTCACTGCTTAACCTGCGCGTCGGTTATCAGTACATCGAACTGAACAACAAAGATGGCCGTAAAGATAACGTACTGGTCGACGGTCCGTACGTCGGCGCTTCGCTGCGTTTCTGATTCTGCCGATCAAGAGAAAAGGGCGGCACCCTGAGGGGTGCCGCCCTTTTTTTATCTCTCGCTTAACCGGAACCTAGTGCGCTCTGCCCTGATCGATACCGGAGCCGGTCTGCGAACGGATAAACTGCATCCGGAAGCGTGAACGCTCCTCGGCTCCCTGCTGCGAGTGATCGGTGACCGAGAACAGCCAGGTGCCGATAAAAGCAATCGCCATCGAGAACAGCGCCGGATACTCATACGGATAGATCGGCTTAGCATGACCCAGCACCTGCACCCAGACGGTCGGGCCGAGGATCATCAGCACCACGGCGGTAATCAGCCCCAGCCAGCCACCGACCATCGCGCCGCGCGTGGTCAGTTTTGACCAGTACATCGACAGCAGAATAATCGGGAAGTTACAGCTGGCGGCAATTGAGAAGGCCAGGCCTACCATGAACGCGATGTTCTGCTTCTCAAACAGGATACCCAGCGCAATCGCCACAATCCCCAATACCAGCACGGTGATCTTAGAGACCCGCAGCTCATCACGTTCGCTCGCCTGGCCTTTACGGTAGACGCTGGCGTAGAGGTCGTGCGAAACCGCCGAGGCACCGGCCAGGGTTAAGCCCGCGACCACCGCCAGAATGGTGGCGAAAGCTACTGCCGAGATAAAGCCGAGGAAGGTACTGCCGCCCACCGCGTTGGCCAGATGCACCGCCGCCATATTGGTGCCGCCAATCAGCGCGCCGCTGGCATCTTTAAACGCCGGATTGGCACCGACCAGCAGGATCGCGCCAAAGCCGATAATAAAGGTCAGGAAGTAGAAATAGCCCATAAAGCCGGTGGCCCAGAAAACGCTTTTACGCGCCTCTTTGGCATCGGCGACGGTAAAGAAGCGCATCAGGATATGCGGCAGGCCGGCGGTACCAAACATCAATCCCAGCCCCAGCGACAGCGCCGAGATGGGATCTTTCACCAGCCCGCCCGGCTGCATAATCGCGATGCCTTTCGGGTGGACCGCCATCGCTTCGGTAAACAGCGTATTGAAGCTGAAGCCGGTGGTTTTCATCACCATCACCGCCATAAAGGTGGCACCAAACAGCAGCAGCACCGCCTTGATAATCTGCACCCAGGTGGTCGCCAGCATGCCGCCAAACAGCACATACATCACCATCAGAATGCCGACCAGCACCACCGCCACATGGTAATTGAGGCCAAACAGCAGCTGAATCAGTTTACCGGCACCGACCATCTGGGCGATCAGATAGAGCGCCACCACCACCAGCGAACCACAGGCGGACAGGGTACGGATCGGTTTCTGCTTCAGGCGATATGAGGCCACGTCGGCGAAGGTGTAGCGCCCAAGGTTACGCAGCCGTTCGGCGATCAGGAACAGAATCATCGGCCAGCCGACTAAAAAGCCGAGCGAGTAGATCAGGCCGTCATAACCGGAGGTATAGACCAGCGCCGAAATACCGAGAAACGAGGCGGCAGACATAAAGTCGCCTGCCATCGCCAGGCCATTCTGAAAGCCGGTAATGTTGCCGCCAGCGGTGTAATAGTCGCTACGCGAACGGGTGCGCTTTGACGCCCAGTAAGTAATGCCCAGCGTGGCACCCACGAAAATCACAAACATGATGATCGCCTGGTAGTTGACCGCCTGACGCTGCACCGCGCCGGTAATCGCATCGGCGGCCAGCGCCGAAAACGGCAGCAGCGCCGCCAGCATCCATAAGCAGAGACGTATCATGATTTCACCTCGCTCAGGATCGCTTTGGTCAGGCGATCAAACTCGCCGTTGGCGCGCCAGACGTAAATGCCGGTCAGCACAAATGACATCACAATCAGTCCGACGCCAATAGGAATACCGCGGGTAACGTTGGTGCCGGGATGGAGCGGCGTGCCGAGCCAGCCCGGCGCGAAGGCGATCAGCAGGATAAACCCGACATAGAGCACCAGCATGATCAGCGACAGCAGCGTGGCAAACGCCTGGCGCTTACGAACTAACTCATGAAAGCGGGGATTACGTTCAATCTGTTGGTAGATTGCATCCTGTTTCGAAAGGGCGTCATTCATCACATTTTCTCCAGAGGTCTTGCAGGCGTAAACCTCACGCCTGGGCGCGGGTTCGGCTGGTAATTTTATTTGTGACTACAGAAACACACTGCGTAGGGCGGGCATGGCGGGAAATGATCTTCCCGCCGGATAAGGTGCGCTTACGGCATTTTGATCGACTGTTTCTCCTCAAGCAGTTTTTCCACTACGCCAGGATCGGCGAGGGTCGAGGTATCGCCAAGATTGGTGGTATCACCGGTGGCGATTTTGCGCAGAATACGGCGCATGATCTTGCCGGAGCGGGTTTTCGGCAGCGAGTCGGTCCAGTGCAGCACATCCGGGGTGGCAATCGGGCCGATCTCTTTACGTACCCAGTTACGCACTTCGGTGTACAACTCCGGCGACGGCTCTTCGCCATGATTCAGAGTGATGTAAGCGTAAATCGCCTGGCCCTTGATGCTGTGCGGAATGCCCACCACCGCGGCTTCGGCAATTTTCGGGTGCGACACCAGCGCTGACTCAATCTCAGCGGTGCCCAGACGGTGGCCGGAGACGTTGAGGACGTCATCTACCCGTCCGGTGATCCAGTAATAACCATCCTCGTCACGACGCGCGCCGTCGCCGCTGAAGTAGACATTCTTAAAGGTAGAGAAGTAGGTCTGTTCAAAGCGCTCATGGTCGCCATACAGCGTACGCGCCTGACCCGGCCAGGATTCAGTGATCACCAGATTGCCTTCACAGGCCCCTAGCTGCGGCTGGCCTTCATTATCGACCAGCGCTGGCTGCACGCCGAAGAAAGGTTTGGTGGCCGATCCCGCCTTGAGTTCGGTCGCACCCGGCAATGGCGTGATCATGAAGCCACCGGTTTCAGTCTGCCACCAGGTATCGACGATCGGGCAGCGGCTGTTACCGATTTTCTTGTAGTACCACTCCCAGGCTTCCGGATTAATCGGTTCACCGACCGAACCCATGATGCGCAGCGTGCTGCGGTCGGTGCCCTGAATCGCTTTATCGCCTTCGGCCATCAGGGCGCGGATAGCGGTCGGAGCGGTGTAGAGCAGCGTCACCTTGTGCTTATCCACCACTTCCGCCATGCGGCTCGGGGTCGGCCAGTTCGGCACGCCTTCAAACATCAGCGTGGTCGCGCCACAGGCCAGCGGGCCGTAAATCAGGTAGCTGTGACCGGTGATCCAGCCGACGTCAGCGGTACACCAGTAGACGTCGTCCAGATGGTAATCGAAGACAAATTTAAAGGTAGTGGCAGCGTAAACCAGATAACCGCCGGTGGTGTGCAGCACCCCTTTCGGCTTGCCGGTCGAGCCGGAGGTATAAAGGATAAACAGCGGATCTTCCGCCCCGACTTCAGCCGGAGAGTGATTGGTACTGGCATTCAGCATCAGCTCATGCCACCAGCTGTCGCGGCCTTCTACCCAGCCGATATCACTGCCGGTGCGCTGAAACACCACCACGTTCTTCACGCTGGTAACGTTAGGATTTTTTAACGCATCATCGACGTTCTTCTTCAGCGGGATGCTGCGTCCGGCACGAATCCCTTCATCGGCAGTAATCACCAGCGAGGCGCTGGAATCGACGATCCGGCCCGCCACCGCTTCCGGTGAGAAGCCACCAAAAATCACCGAATGGACGGCACCGATGCGCGCACAGGCCAGCATCGCTACCGCGGCTTCCGGTACCATCGGCATGTAGATCGCTACCACATCGCCTTTCTTCACCTTGAGTAATTCCAGCACGTTGGCGAAGCGACAGACTTCAGCATGCAACTGGCGGAAGGTCAGGGTCTTACTCTCGCTGGCGTCGTCGCCTTCCCAGATAATTGCCGGGTGGTCGCCGCGGGTCTGCAAATGCCGGTCAAGGCAGTTTGCCGCCAGGTTGAGCGTGCCATCTTCGTACCAGCGAATGTCAATATTTCCCGGCGCAAACGAGCAGTTTTTCACTTTGCTGTAGGGCTTGATCCAGTCGAGGATTTTGCCCTGTTCGCCCCAGAACGCATCCGGATCAGTGACAGATTGCTGATACATCGTCTGATACTGTTCAGCGGTAATCAGGGTGTTTGCTGCAATATTCTCTGGAACGGGATGTTTATGTATTTGGCTCATGGCGGATCTCCTTGAAGATGTTAATGATATGTCAATCAATGGTTAATTGAAGCCCGCCCTGAGGCTTTGTTTCTTTTTTGCGCCGTAGATCACGCGATAAACCCTGCGCGCGCCCGCGCGTCGATGACGGCCGAATTGCGCTTAACTCCCTGCCGGTAATAGGGAATTAAGGTGTAACCTTTTGTGTTTTCCCGTGTTCAAAAAGCGAGCAAACGCGCCGGGTGAGTTTTTGCGCAATTCTGCATAGCTATGCGTTAATTCATCGAACTAATACTTTTCATAACAGCAGGTTAGGGATTTACGGCTGGCGCAGCATTTTATGCTACTCAGGTGGTGAACTTTTAAACGAAGACGCCAAGGGTTGCATTTACCACAGTGAAAATGGTACTTATCTCGCCCCTGTTCTGCAGGTATCAACTCAGACCGCGTCTGAAAATGGGTATGGGAATCATCAGATTTTCGTGCGAGGCGCTGTCTCCAAACACCCTCTAATTTACCGGGCTTTTTGCTCACTTCCCTGTGTGTATTGTCTTCTGCACCTTCGCAGTAGAGAGAAACGGGTTTTGACTGAGGAAATTACGCGTTATGAAAGGTTTTAAAATCAGCCTGGCCTGGCAGATTCTGATAGCCCTGGTGCTTGGCATCGTTGTGGGTGCCGTGCTGCATAATCAGCCAGACAATCGTGAATGGTTAGTCACCAATATTCTCAGCCCGGCGGGCGACATCTTTATCCATCTGATTAAGATGATTGTGGTACCGATTGTGATCTCATCACTGATCGTCGGCATTGCCGGCGTCGGCGATGCCAAAAAGTTGGGGCGCATCGGCGTCAAAACGATTCTCTACTTTGAAGTGATCACCACCCTTGCCATTGTGGTCGGGATTACCCTGGCTAACGTATTTCAACCTGGCACCGGCATCGATATGTCAACGCTGGCAACGGTGGACATCTCTAAATATGAAGCCACCACGGCAGAAGTGCAGGGCGGGCCGCATAGCCTGGTCGCCACTATCCTGTCGCTGATCCCGCAGAACATTTTCGCCTCGATGGCGAAAGGTGACATGCTGCCGATTATCTTCTTCTCGGTGCTGTTTGGCTTAGGCCTCTCATCGCTACCATCAGAGCAGCGCGATCCGCTGGTGAACCTGTTCCGTGGCATCTCAGAAGCGATGTTTAAAGTGACACACATGATCATGCGCTATGCGCCGATCGGTGTGTTTGCGCTGATTGCCGTCACCATCGCGAACTTCGGCTTCGCCTCGCTGTGGCCGCTGGCTAAGCTGGTGCTGCTGGTCTACGCGGCGATTCTGTTCTTCGCCTTTGTGGTGCTGGGCGGCGTGGCGCGTTTCTGTAAGCTGCGTATCACCACGCTGATGCGCATCCTTAAAGATGAGCTGATTCTCTCTTACTCCACCTCCAGCTCGGAGACGGTACTGCCGCGCATCATGCAGAAGATGGAAGCCTACGGCGCGCCGAAAGCGATCACCAGCTTCGTGGTGCCGACCGGGTATTCGTTTAACCTGGATGGCTCAACCCTCTACCAGAGTATCGCTGCCATCTTTATCGCGCAGCTGTATGGCATCGACCTGTCACTGGGCGACGAGATTATCCTGGTGCTGACGCTGATGGTGACCTCGAAAGGCATCGCTGGCGTGCCGGGCGTTTCGTTTGTGGTCTTGCTGGCAACGCTGGGCAGCGTCGGTATTCCGCTGGAAGGGCTGGCGTTTATCGCCGGTGTCGACCGTATTATGGATATGGCGCGTACCGCGCTGAACGTCATTGGTAACGCCCTGGCGGTGCTGGTGATTGCCCGCTGGGAAAACCAGTTCGACGCAGAGCAGGCGAAAGAGTACGAACTGCAACTGCGGACTCAGACCGCCAGTTAATCACGCGGTTTAATAAAAAGGCTCAACGAAGGTTGGGCCTTTTTTGTTTCCGGCAAATGACTGTGACCGGTTCAACCGCACACCTTACCTGACACCTGACACCTGAAACCTGACACCTGACACCTGACCTTGTCTCTTCTCTTTTCAAAAGCGATCCAAAAGCCCGCGGGAAGAAAAGGTTCACCCGAAGAGTAAAGCGTCCCGCGCCAGGGAAGGCGCGGGCCGAGCGTCATGGATGACGAATGCGTCTTTACGATCGGGTGAATCTTTTCTGACCCGGCACCCGACCTGAAGCACGCCTCCGGCACCCGCTCAGAACTGGACACCTGCCCACCAGGATTCCCGTTTTATTTGATCCCCACCTCGCAGCAATAAAAAAAAGATCTCACCCCATGAATTAATCATTCGTTATGATAGTTCATCTATTGAATAATTTATTCCTATACGGAGCCTGCTATGAAAATTGACCTCAGCCAGATGATCACCGAAGGCCGTAATCCTGCCAGTCAGAACATTGACGAACTGTCGACCGAAGCGATGCTGCGCGTCATTAATGATGAAGATAAAAAAGTGGCGCTGGCGGTGGAAGCGATTGTGCCGCAGATCGCCACGGCGGTTGATGCTATCTGCGCGGCATTCCAGGCCGGTGGCCGGCTGATCTATTGCGGTGCCGGCACCTCGGGCCGGCTGGGTATTCTGGATGCCAGCGAGTGCCCGCCAACCTTTGGTACACCGCGCGAACAGGTGATAGGGCTGATCGCCGGTGGTCATAAAGCCATTCTGCAGGCGGTAGAAAATGCCGAAGATAACCGGGAGCAGGGCGCGCAGGATCTGCGCGACATCCACTTCAGCCGCCAGGATGTGCTGGTGGGCATCGCTGCCAGCGGCCGCACCCCTTACGTGCTGGGTGCGCTGGCCTATGCTGGTGAGATTGGTGCCACCACCGTCGCGCTAACCTGTAATCCCGACAGTCCGATGTCGCAGGCCGCTGCAATCGCCCTGACGCCCGTGGTGGGGCCGGAAGTGGTCACCGGCTCGTCGCGCATGAAAGCGGGAACCGCGCAGAAACTGGTGCTGAACATGCTGACCACCGGTGCGATGATCCGCAGCGGGAAAGTCTACGGCAACCTGATGGTGGATGTGGAAGCGACCAATCAGAAACTGGTGCAGCGCCAGGTCAACATCGTCAAACAGGCAACCGACTGCGATGATACCACTGCCAGCACCGCGCTGAACGCCTGTGGCGGCCACTGCAAAACGGCGATCCTGATGGTACTGGCCGGACTCACGGCGGAAGAAGCGAAAACGCTGCTGGGGCAACATCAGGGCTTTATCCGCCAGGCGCTGCAGGCGGCGGGAGCACGCTGATGGCGAAAATCACTGACGCGCTATTACGCGACATTCTGCAGGCGGTCGGCGGCGCGCAGAATATCGCGGCCTGCGGCAACTGCATGACACGGCTGCGGCTGACGCTCAGCCAGCCCGAACGGGTCGACCTCACCCGGCTGAAAAGCCTGCCGGGCGTGCTCGGGGTGATCGACAGTGATGCCCAGCTACAGATTGTACTGGGTCCTGGCAAAGCGCAGACCGCCGCCGAAAGGATGCAGACCTTACTGGCACAGAGCGAAGCGCCTGCGCTCGGCGAACTGGCCGCACAGCATAAGCAACAATTAAAGGCGAAACAGACCAGCGGCCTGCATCAGTTTCTGTCGCGCTTCGCCACTATCTTTACTCCGCTTATTCCGGGCTTTATCGGCGCGGGCTTACTGCTGGGTTTTGCCACCCTGATAGAACAGAGCCTGCACCTCAATACGCCAGGCGACCATGCACCGTGGCTGCTGCACAGCGTGGCTTACATGAAGGTATTCGGCAAAGGGCTGTTCACCTTTCTCAGCATCCTGATTGGCTATAACGCGCAGAAGGCGTTTGGCGGCAGCGGAGTGAATGGCGCGATCATCGCCTCACTGTTTGTGCTCGGCTATGTCCCGACCGCCACCGTCGGCTACTACAGCGGTATGGAGAGCTTTTTTGGCCTGACCATCGACCCGCGCGGCAATATCATCGGCGTACTGCTGGCGGCGATCATCGGGGCGGGCATTGAAAAGCAGATCCGCAAAATCATTCCGGATAATCTGGATATGATCCTCACCTCACTGTTTACGCTGCTGATCACCGGTGCAATCACCTACCTGCTGATTATGCCGCTGGGTGGCGAGCTGTTTAAAGGGATGTCCTGGCTGTTTATCCACCTGAATAACAACCCTTTTGGCTGCGCACTGCTGGCCGGACTGTTTCTGATCGCCGTGATGTTTGGCATTCATCAGGGGTTTATTCCGGTCTACTTTGCGCTGATGGAAACCCAGGGGTTCAATTCGCTGTTCCCGATCCTGGCGATGGCCGGTGCAGGCCAGGTCGGGGCCTCGCTGGCGTTATGGTGTAAGGCGGAAAAAGGAGCGCTGCTGCGGGCGCAAATCAAAGGGGCGATTGTTCCGGGGCTGCTTGGCGTCGGCGAACCGCTGATTTATGGCGTCACGCTGCCGCGCCTCAAGCCGTTTATCACCGCCTGTGGTGGCGGCGCGCTGGGCGGTTTCTTCATTGGCCTGATGGCGTGGCTGGGCTTACCGGTCGGCATGAACACCGTGTTTGGCCCGTCCGGACTGGTGACGCTGCCGCTGATGACCTCCAGCCAGGGCATTTTTGCCGGTATGGCGGTTTATCTGGCGGGACTGGTGGTCGCGTGGACGGGCGGATTTTTTCTGACCTGGTGGTTTGGTACCCGCAACGTGGACCTCAGCTGACTCTGCGGCCCGCCGCGGCATTATTCTCCAGTCGTGCTAACGAATGAATAAAGGAAAAATTGTGAAAGCCGCTGCAAAGCGGCTTTTTTATTGCGGTTAATTAAGTCAAAACGCTAAAGGGAGTGATGGGCCATGCCGAAAACATAAAAAAAGATAATCGTTATTTCTCAACCTGACTTTTTCACACTGGCGTCCACCGGCAGCGTGCAGGAGATGGGTACTCAAGGACTCTTGTGATGCGTAACAACCAGCCTGTCTCCCAGCGTGAATATCTGTTCGACGATCATGCGACCCTGATGTCGACTACCGATCTCAACAGCTACATTACCTATGCCAACGATGCCTTTATCGAAGCGAGCGGATTTACTACCGAAGAGATTAACGGGCAGCCACACAATATGGTGCGTCACCCGGATATGCCGCCTGAGGCCTTTGCCGATATGTGGGCGACGCTGAAACAGGGCGAACCCTGGACGGCACTGGTGAAAAACCGCCGTAAAAATGGCGATCACTACTGGGTGCGTGCCAACGCCATTCCGGTAGTCCGGGACGGCAATGTGCAGGGCTATATGTCGGTGCGCACTAAACCGGGCGTGGAAGAGGTGCGTCAGGCCGAGGCGCTGTATCAGGATTTCCAGGCCGGACGCGCGAAAGGGCGACGTTTCTACAAGGGGCTGGTGGTGCGCAGCGGCTGGCGTCGTCCCGCCTCACTGCTGAAAACGCTACCGCTTCGCTGGCGCATCCGCAGCACGCTACTGACCTTATTGCCGCTGTCGGTGGCGGGTGTCTGGGCGCTGGGCGTCACGCCGCCGGCGCTGGGCAGCTTCACCGCAGGCATGGCGGCGCTGCTGGCGCTGTCCAGCCTGTGGCTGGAGCAGCAGATCTCGCGACCTATCGAGCGGATGTGCAAACAGGCGCTGAGCGTGGCGACCGGTGCCAGTCATAAAGTCGAGCAGATGGATCGGGTGGATGAAGTCGGCGTGACGCTGCGCGCCATCGGCCAGCTCGGACTTATGTTCCGCTGGCTGGTCGATGACGTCAGCGGACAGGCAATCAACGTGCTCAGCGCCAGCGATGCCATCGCCCGCAGCAACAATGAACTGAGTCGCCGCACTGAGCAGGCGGCGGCCAACGTGCAGCAGACCGCCGCCACCATGAATGAGATGACCGCGACGGTGAAAAGCAACACCGAAACCGCTCATGAAGTGAACACCCTGTCGTCAGATACCAGCAGCGCGGCGATGAAAGGCGGCGACGTGATGAAAGAGATGATGGAGATGATGGGCGAAATTGCCGACAGCTCAAAGCGTATCGCCAACATTACCAGCGTGATCGACGGCATTGCCTTCCAGACCAATATCCTGGCGCTGAACGCGGCAGTCGAAGCCGCACGCGCTGGCGAACAGGGCAAAGGGTTTGCGGTTGTGGCAGGTGAAGTGCGTAACCTGGCGCAGCGCAGCGCCAAAGCCGCCAGCGAGATTAAAACGCTGGTAGAGACCAGCGCCAGCCGGGTGCAATCCGGCAATGATCACGCCAGCGCGGCCGGCCGGACGATGCAGGATATCGTGTCGCAGGTACAGAACGTCACGGCACTGATTGCGCAGATCAGCGCGGCCACCGCGGAACAGGCGACGGCGTTAAGCGAAGTCAGCAGCGCGGTGGAAGATCTCGACGACATCACCCACCAGAACGCCGCCCGCGTGGCCGAAAGCGCTGAAGCCTCCGGTCGGATGACGCATCAGGCTAACCGCCTGGTCGAGGCGATCAGCGTCTTTCGCTAAGAGGCCAGCGCCTGGGCGCTCTCGCGTCCGGCCCGCAGCGCGCCAGGCGACTGACCGACAATGCGCTTAAAGGCGCGACTGAAGGCGGCAATCGAGCCGTAGCCGAGATGAAAGGCGACGGCTTCCACCGCTTCACCGTTATTCACAATGCGCTGCACTGCCAGCCGCATCCGCAGTTCGGTCAGGTAACGCAGCGGCGTCATGCTGGTGGCGTTCAGAAAGCGTTCGGCAAATACCGAGCGTGAGCAGCCCGCCACGCGCGCCAGCCGCGCTACCGTCCAGTTTTCACCCGGTTCGCGGTGCATGGCCGCAATGGCCTGGCTGAGCCGCGGGTCGCGCATCGCCTGTACCAGTCCGCTACTTTTGCCGCAGCCGTTTTCCACCCAGCCGCGCACAATCAGCGCCGCCACCACGTCAGCCAGCCGCGAAAGAATGCCAGCGAAGCCCGCCTGACGGGTCCGCGACTCGCGCTCCATCGCTTCCAGAATCGGCCGGATCTCCGGGTATTGCGACAGCAGCGTGCTGACCAGCATCACATCCGGCATGGTATTGATCAGCGGCTGCATCCCTCCGAGTTCAAACGCCATACAGGCGCTGAACAGCAGCACGCTATGCTCATCGTCGCAGGCATCGGCTGGCGCATTAATGGCGCAGACGCTGTCGCAGATCGGCTTGCTGGTCATATTGGCGATGCACTGACAATCCGCTTCTTCGCTGGAGATCAGGCTGTGCGGTTTACCGTGCGGCACCAGCAACGCATCGCCGCTGTTAAGCTGAAACACCTCGCCTGAGGCACTGCGCACCAGCAGCGAACCGCGTCCGACAAAGTGAAACTGCGCCCGGCCTGGCGAATTGTCGAAGCGCAACCCAAACGGGGCGCTGACGGCGATGCGCTGATAGTTCACGCCGTACAGCCGCATTCCCATCAGCAGTTCACTGGTCAGATCTTCATAATGGCTCATGTGAATCCAGACGAATTATCAAAAATGACGGTGTAAGCATCATAGATCGTCTTGCGTCTGCCCTCTATGCTCACACTTACTTTTTTTCTATCCGGAGAAGCAGCATGAGTCTGACAACCGAAGTGGCTGATGAGGTTTCCTCGCCCGCCCGTCCCGCGTGGGGCGCGGTATTTGCTATGGCGTTTGGCGTATTCAGCCTGATCACCGCCGAATTTTTACCGGTCAGTTTACTGACGCCAATGGCCCACAGCCTTGGCGTCTCCGAAGGCCAGGCGGGCCAGACTGTTACCATCACCGCGCTGGTTGCGCTGTTTACCAGTCTGATCACCGCCAGCGTCACCCGACGGATTGACCGCCGCATCGTGATGCTGGTGTTTTCGCTGCTGCTGATCGCTTCAGCGCTGATGGTAGCGCTGGCTGGCAGCCTGACGACAATCCTGCTGGCGCGCGTGCTGCTGGGAATGGCGATCGGTGGCTTCTGGACGTTATCGACCGCCATTACCATGCGGCTGGTGCCGGCCGATCAGGTGCCACGCGCGTTATCGATTGTCTTTAGCGGCATCTCGCTGGCGACAATCATTGCAACGCCGCTCGGCAGTTACCTCGGTGGGCTGGTCGGCTGGCGTAACATCTTTATGCTGACCGCCGGATTAGGCGCGGTAGCGCTGCTGTGGCAGTTCTTTACCCTGCCCGCGATGCCGCCAGAGAACAAAACGCGCAGCGGCGGGGTACTGGATCTGCTGCGTATCGGGGTGATGCGCTGGGGTATGCTGGCCGTCATTATGATGTTTACCGGTCACTTCGCCTTCTTTACCTATCTGCGCCCGTTCCTGGAAAGCGTTGCCCAACTGAATCTCAACCAGCTGTCGCTGGCGTTGCTGGCCTTTGGCGTGGCGAACTTTTTTGGCACCTCGCTGGCCGGTTATCTGGTGACCCGCAGCGTATCGCTGACCCTGAGCGGCATGGCGCTGCTGATGAGCCTCACCGCGCTGCTGCTGGTGAGCTTCGGCGACGTCAGCTGGCTGGTAGGCGTCGGGGTGGCGGTATGGGGCATGGCGTTTGGTTCGATGCCGACCGGCTGGTCAACCTGGATTTCACGCGCCGTGCCGGACGATGCCGAATCGGGCGGCGGCTTACTGGTGGCTACCATCCAGCTGGCGATCACCGTTGGGGCAGCGGCAGGCGGCTGGATGTTTGACCTGCGCGGCGCAGGCGGTGTGTTCCTCGCCAGCGGGGGACTGATGTTGCTGGCGGCGCTGACTATCTTCACCCGGGTACGGCATCACGGTTAAATCGAGCAAGGCAGCCATTTATGCTGCCTTTTTTTCTGAGTGTGGATTATTAACCTTTTGAGCGATAACTATACAAGACGTGCTTTTTATCATCAGTTTTATTGAATGAGTTAAGCAAAAGTCTCCGCTTTTTACTGATCAAGATCCGGTCTAGTATATCTATCAACAAGGCAGCACGCCTTACCTGATAAAACTTAATCGAGGAATTGACCATGAAATCTATCAAAACTTTTGCAGCAGTTATCGCGCTTTCTGTTCTGCCATTCGCCAGTTTCGCCCAGTCTGTGACCGCTATCGACTCTACGCTTGATGGCGCTGAAGCGAAAATTGCTGCTCAGGCGCAGGAACAAGGTGCTTCATATAAAATCACCGAAGCCTACACCAATAACGGCGTTCACATGACCGCTGAACTGCTGAAATAAGCCACGCTTTATCCGCTTATGCTGACAGGACGCCACCCGGCGTCCTGGCGGCGTTTGCCGCTCATCCATAATAATCCTGTCTCTTTCCCCCCGAAATAATTATTATTCTCAAAAACAAACTCATCTGATCCCGGATCAGAGACTTTCTGGTTGCAATGTCGGGCTTTCTTTTCACCGCGTCTGCGGTGAATTAACTATGGAGAAGTTATGAAAGCGTTAATCAAAACCCGCTGGGCGCTGCGTCCTCTGGTGCTGGCAACCGCGCTGTTTTCTGCGTCAGGATTAGTGACGGCGCAGGCAGACGATATCAATCAGCCGATCGGCAAAGGCGTATATGAACTGGCCGTCAGCCCAAAAGATAACGCGCTGTTTGTGGCCTCATCGCAGAACAGCAGCGGTAACGGCGGCACGGTGTTCCGTCTCGATCCCACCACGCTGGCGGTGCAGCAGTCGATCAATACCGAACTGAAGGCGTTTGGCGCGGCGATCAATCCGCAGACAAATGTGCTTTACGTCGGCAATACCGTTGAGGGTTCGCTGACCGCCATCGATGCCAGCAGCGGAAAAGTGCTGAACACTCTGGTACTGGATAGCCGTAAGCGCAGTGAAACGGTGCGTCCGCTGCAGCCGCGACAGGTGGCGGTCGATGTCAAAACCAATCGCGTCTATGTTACCGGTCTGGGACCGCAGAGCGTGGTCTGGGTGGTGGATGGCAGCACGCTGCAACTGATTAGTACCGTGCCAGATACCGGCAAGATGGGAACCGGCCTGGCGGTCGATTCGGCGGCGCAGAAAGTCTACGTGACCAACGGCGACGGTGAACTGGTCACCATCAACGCTCGCACCAATGCCGTGGAGAAAAAGCAGAAGATCGATGGCGATAAAGCGCACTTTTTCCTGAACATTGCGCTGGATACGCGCGGTCAGCGAGCCTTCCTCAGCGATTCGAAGCAGGCGCAGGTGCTGGTGGTGGATCTGCGTAATCAGCAGGTGATCCAGCGGATCGCTGTGCCGGAGTCGCTGGCGGTGCTGTTCAATCCGGATCGTAATGAGCTCTATGTCACCCATCGTAAAGCGGGTGAAGTCAGCATCATTGATGCCAGCAGTTTCAGCGTGAAGCGCAGCGTGAAAACCCCCGGTTTACCCAACAGTCTGGCGCTCTCTGCTGACGGCAAAGCGTTGTATGTCAGCGTGAAGCAACCGGGTTCGCGTAAAGCGCCGCCAAAAGATCCTGACAGCGTAATGCGTATTGCACTGTAAAAGGTGATCGCCGCTTATCGGCGCGGGCGAGCCGTTTAACCCCGGCGTTGTGTACTCTGAAGCCACTCTGACGAGTGGCTTTTTGCCGTAAAAAAGCCCGCTGACGCGGGCCGGGAGCTGAGGTCATTTCCGACCGAGGCGGGAAGCCGATCACGCTAGCTACAGTGTCGCTATCCTTAATCGATCAGACCTCTTCTGACGCTTCGCGCATCATCTCATCGTGTGGGATATCATCCAGAATCTGCTCAAAACTGCGCAGACGCTTGTAGATCGACATCAGTTCAACCAGCGTTGACCATGAGGCGATCAGGTACTGGAACGAACCGCGCACCTGGTCAAACACGTTGGTGATCTGGTTCAGCAGGCCCAGCGTAATGGTGCCCGCCACAATCGACGGAAACAGCAGGAACAGGCCAAACACGTTATCAACCTGCAGATAGAGAATGCGGGTGATGTTGAAGTAGAGATAGTGAAAGTAGAGGCGGAAGTAGTTGAACCGCACCCGACCAAACAGCTCCTGCACCGTCTGCGGCCGGGCACGGTCCGCATTATCCTCGCCATACACCAGCTCTTTACGGTAAGCCGCTTCCACCCGCTGATTACGAAACTCCAGGCCTGGCAGTTTAATCCCGACTATCGCCAGTAATCCGGTGCCAAACACCGACCACAGCACGGCGGCAATCACCAGCGCATAAGGAATATTGCCAAGGAAGGGCACATCTTTAACGTGGTGTGATAGCGCCACCAGCACCGGCAAAAAGGCCACCAGGGTCATGATCGCCTGAATAAAACTGACGCCCCAGTCTTCCAGCGTGGAGGCAAACCGCATGGTGTCTTCCTGTACACGCTGCGCCGCACCTTCAACGTGACGCAGTCGCTGCCAGTTGTGCATGTAGTAATTGTTCATGGCGGTACGCCAGCGGAAAACCCAGTGGCTGATAAAGAAGGAATTAAGGACTCCAATCACCACCGCAATCAGCGCGATGCCGAGAAATGCGCGTACTTCGTGGTAAAACTCGACGATCTGCACCGATCCTGCTTTTGTCAGCGCCTTCTGAATCAGATCGTAAAACGGGCCATACCAGGCGTTGACCGCTACGCCGACCTGCACCCCAAACCAGGTGACAAAGATAATCAGCGCCGAACCCCAGACTGACCAGCGCTGCCACGGATGATTATCAATCAGCCGCCAGGCGAGGGCAAAAATGGCCACCATTACCCAGTAATAGAGATAAAACCACAGCTGGCTGGCGGCGATAAACCGTGCGGCAGTGGTTGGCAAAGGTTGTTTCATGGCGGCTTCGAATGTTGGCCACATACCGGGCAGGTGCGCGGCAAAGCCGAACCAGGCAAAAATCGCTAATAAGCTCCAGATGGCCGCTGAGCTGAAAAACAGCGCTGGCCGCGGGAAAAAAGACTTAAACATAGGCACTCCGCTGTTGTGTGTTGCCTGTTATAACGTTTTGCCTGCCTGATGTCTGTAGTCTGTTGTTTCTGCTGATGACAGTAAGGGGATAGATGTTAATGAAATTGTGCGGTTTTGTTTCCAGAGGCTAAATCTTTCTCGACAGCAGTGTTACACTAGCGCCCATTGTTACCGGTAACAATCAAGCTGTAACCCTGAATCCGCTAATAAAAACCATAACAACGCAACCATTTACCCTTTCATACCGCCTGAATGGCGGGAATGAGGCAATGTCATGTCAGAACAAAAAAAGGGTCATTCACGCAGGGATTTTTTGCTGAAGACTATTACCCTGGCGCCAGCAATGGCGGTAGGCACCACGGCGATGGGCGCACTGTCGCTGCCGCTGGCGGCACAGGCGGCTGAGGCCCCGGCCGCACCGCAACAGGCGCGTGACTACCAGCCAGCCTGGTTCACCGCCGAAGAATTTGCGTTTATCACCGCCGCCGTTGCGCGCCTGATCCCAAACGATGAACGCGGTCCTGGCGCGCTGGAGGCGGGCGTACCTGAGTTCATCGATCGTCAGATGAACACCCCGTACGCCACCGGCTCCAACTGGTATATGCAGGGACCGTTTAATCCCGACCTGCCCAAAGAGCTGGGCTACCAGCTGCCGCTGGTACCGCAGCAGATCTATCGCCTCGGCATTGCAGACGCCGATCATTTCAGCCAACAGCAGCATGGCAAGGCGTTCGCGCAGCTGAGCGGCGAACAGCAGGATGCCTTGCTGCAGGCGATGGAAAGCGGCAGCGCGCAGTTCAGCCAGCTACCGGCCAAAACCTTCTTTGCGTTTCTGCTGCAAAACACCCGCGAAGGCTTCTTCAGCGATCCCATCCACGGCGGCAATCAGGGGATGGTGGGCTGGAAGCTGATCAACTTCCCTGGCGCACGCGCCGACTTTATGGACTGGGTAGAGCGCGGTGAACGTTATCCGTTCCCGTCAGTGTCAATTCGCGGGGAGAGAGCGTAAGCATGGCAAACGAAATGAAAAAAGTGGATGCGGTAATTGTCGGCTTCGGCTGGGCAGGCGCGATCATGGCGAAAGAGCTGACCGAGGCGGGCCTCAACGTGCTGGCGCTGGAGCGCGGACCGCATCGCGATACCTATCCTGACGGCGCGTATCCGCAGTCAATTGACGAGCTGACCTATAACGTTCGCAAAAAACTGTTCCAGGATCTCTCTAAAAGCACCGTCACCATCCGTCATGATGCTTCGCAGACTGCAGTGCCTTATCGCCAGCTGGCGGCGTTTCTGCCGGGTACCGGCACCGGCGGCGCTGGCCTGCACTGGTCCGGCGTCCATTTCCGCGTCGATCCGATTGAGCTGCAGATGCGCAGCCATTACGAAGAGCGCTACGGCAAAAACTTCATTCCGGAAGGCATGACGATTCAGGACTTCGGCGTCAGCTATGACGAACTGGAGCCGTTCTTCGACAAGGCGGAAAAGGTGTTTGGTACTTCAGGCAGCGCCTGGAGCATCAAAGGCAAAGTGGTGGGGAAAGAGAAGGGCGGTAACCCGTTTGCGCCCGATCGCTCAGATAACTTCCCGCTGCCCGCGCAGAAGCGCACTTATTCGGCGCAGCTGTTCGCCCAGGCGGCGGAATCAGTGGGCTATCATCCTTACGATCTGCCGTCTGCGAATACCTCAGGTCCTTACACCAATCCCTACGGCGCACAGATGGGACCGTGCAACTTCTGCGGTTTCTGCAGTGGCTATGCCTGCTACATGTATTCCAAAGCCTCGCCGAACGTCAATATTCTGCCCGCGCTGCGCCAGGAGCCGAAGTTTGAGCTGCGCAACAACGCTTACGTGCTGCGCGTTAACCTCACCGACGACAAAAAGCGCGCCACCGGCGTGACCTATGTGGATGGACAGGGCCGTGAGCAGGTGCAGCCGGCAGATCTGGTGATCCTCTCCGCCTTCCAGTTCCACAACGTGCACCTGATGCTGCTGTCGGGCATCGGCAAGCCTTACAACCCGATCACCAACGAAGGCACCGTCGGTCGTAACTTTGCCTATCAGAACCTCTCGACGCTGAAGGCGCTGTTCGACAAAAATACCACCACCAACCCGTTTATCGGTGCGGGTGGCGCGGGCGTCGGGATTGATGATTTCAATGCTGATAACTTCGATCACGGCCCGCATGGCTTTGTCGGCGGATCGCCATTCTGGGTCAACCAGGCGGGCACCAAACCGGTCTCTGGCCTGCCGGTGCCAACGGGCACGCCAAACTGGGGCAGCCAGTGGAAAGCCGCCGTGGCCGACACCTATACCCATCATCTGTCGATGGATGCCCACGGTGCGCACCAGTCCTATCGCGTGAACTACCTCGATCTCGATCCGAACTACAAAGACGCCTATGGTCAGCCGCTGCTGCGCATGACTTTCGACTGGCAGGAGAACGACATCAAAATGGCGCAGTTCATGGTCGGCAAGATGCATAAAATCGCCGAAGCGATGAACCCGAAAATGATCATCGGCGGCGCGAAAAAGCCGGGTGCCCATTTCGATTCCACCGTCTATCAGACCACCCACATCAGCGGTGGCGCGATCATGGGCGAGGACCCGAAAACCAGCGCGGTCAACCGCTATCTGCAGAGCTGGGATGTGCCAAATGTGTTCGTGCCAGGCGCTTCCGCCTTCCCGCAGGGACTGGGCTACAACCCGACCGGCATGGTGGCGGCGCTGACATACTGGTCAGCCAGAGCGATTCGTGAGCAGTACCTGAAAAGCCCAGGTCCACTGGTGCAGGCATAAGGAACATGGCGATGAAAAATGGCATTCTGGCCCTGATTCTGGGCACCCTGACCTTCGCCGCGCTGGCGGATGACAACCGTGACGAGCTGGTGAAGCGGGGCGAGTATCTGGCGCGAGCCGGTGACTGTGTGGCCTGCCACACCGCAAAAGACGGTGCGGCGTTTGCCGGCGGCCTGCCGATGGCGACGCCGATTGGCACAATCTACTCCACCAATATCACGCCCGATGCGGCGACCGGCATTGGCGACTACAGCTACGATGACTTCCAGAAAGCGGTCCGTCACGGCGTGGCGAAAAATGGCGATACGCTCTATCCGGCGATGCCGTTTCCCTCTTACGCGGTGGTCAGCGATGAGGACATGAAGGCGCTGTATGCTTACTTCATGCACGGCGTGGCGGCGGTGAAGCAGCCGAATAAAGAGAGTGACATTCCGTGGCCGCTGTCGATGCGCTGGCCGCTGGCGATCTGGCGTACGGTATTTGCGCCGGAAGTGAAGGCGTTCCAG
The DNA here is from genome assembly GCF_037149395.1 of Pantoea sp. USHLN298. NCBI lineage: Bacteria > Pseudomonadati > Pseudomonadota > Gammaproteobacteria > Enterobacterales > Erwiniaceae > Pantoea > Pantoea sp. USHLN298. The sequence goes on along the minus strand of NZ_JBBCRO010000004.1, from coordinate 488,731 downwards.
CCTGCCGCACAGGAAGACCCGGTGCTGGCGCGCGGTCGCTACCTGGTCGAAGGGCTGGGCCACTGTGGTGCCTGCCACACGCCGCGTAGCGTCACCATGCAGGAAAAAGCGCTGAACAACGAGGAAGGCCACGACTATCTGGCTGGCAGCAGCGCGCCGATTGATGGCTGGACCGCCAGCAACCTGCGCGGCGATAACCGTGACGGCCTGGGCCGCTGGAGTGAAGAGGATCTGCGTCAGTTCCTGCGCTATGGCCGCAACGATCAGACCGCCGCCTTTGGTGGCATGACCGAGGTGGTGGAGCACAGTCTGCAGCATCTGAGCGACGCCGATATCACCGCCATTGCGCGCTATCTGAAGTCGCTAGGTGCGAAAGATCCGCACCAGACGGTCTTCAGCGTCGATGACGCCACCGCCAAAGCGTTGTGGAAAGGCGATGACAGCGCGACCGGCGCATCGGTCTATGTCGACAGCTGTGCCGCCTGCCATAAAACCGACGGCAGCGGCTATCAGCGCTTCTTCCCGGCGCTGCGTGGCAATCCGGTGGTACAGGCCGATGATCCGACCTCGCTGATCCATATCGTGCTGGTGGGCGGTCAGCTGCCTGGCGTGAAGGGCGCACCGTCGACCATTACCATGCCGGCGTTCGGCTGGCGTCTGAACGATCAGCAGGTTGCCGATGTGGTGAACTTCGTGCGCAACAGCTGGGGCAACAAAGCGTCTGAACCGGTCAGCGCAAAGCAGGTCGCTGAGCTGCGTAAAGATGAGAAAGATCGCCTGGGCAGCGCCGATATCCGGGTGCTGGAAGGTAAGTAAACTGCCATAAAGCGGGCCGGTACCCTGGCGGTACCGGCCGCTTCTTTTCTGCTAGATATTCTCCAGATCGATCCCGCGGGTCTTAGGTCCGTACAAGCCCACCGACAGCATCACAATCAACATGCTCAGTACGATAAAGGCGATCACGCCTGGCGTACCGGCGTACTGCAAAATCACACCGATCAGGATACTGCTGAACACCGTAGAGAGACGGCTGAACGAATAGCAGAAGCCAACGGCACGGGCGCGAATGTGGGTCGGGAAAATCTCGGTCTGATAGGCGTGATAGCTGAAGGTCAGCCAGGCGTTAGACCAGGTGATAAGGAAACCACAGGCGATCAGCATCAGCGGCTGGGTCTGAAAGGCAAACAGCGTGCCGAACACCACGGTCATCAGCGATGACAACACGATCTGCCATTTATTCTCCAGCTTATCCGCGTAGCGGCTGGAGATCAGCGAACCGAGCGGATAGGCCAGCGTGATAAAAAAGGCATACAGCAAACTGTGGGTCACCGTGGTGCCGCTGCCCGACAGCAGCGCAGGCAGCCAGTTACCAAAACCAAAGAAGCCGATCGCCTGGAAGAAGTTCATCACCACCAGCATCAGGGTGCGCTGGCGGTATGCGGGTGACCAGATTTCACGAAAACGCCCCCGTTTTGGCAGCTGTGCGGCGGCGTCATCGGGCGGAAAGGGCGCGCCTGGCGTCAGGCCGCAGCGTTGTTCCATGGTAGAAAGCACCTGGTGTGCCTGTTGATGACGGCCCTGCTGTGCCAGCCAGCGCGCCGATTCCGGCAGGTTTTTGCGAATCAACCAGATCACCAGCGAACAGACCGCACCGGCGATCACCACCCAGCGCCAGCCTTCGAGGCTGAGCAGCGTTTGTGGCACCAGCCACCAGGAGATCAGTGCCACGGCGGGCACCGACAGAAACTGTACAAAAAAGGCGAAGGCGAACGCCCGGCTGCGCAGATGACTGGGCACCCATTCCGACAGATAGGTATCGATGGTTACCAGCTCGACGCCGAGGCCGATACCCACCAGCAGGCGGAACAGGATAATCATCTCTGCGCTCTGCTGAAACGCCATCAGCAGTGAAAACAGGCCGTACCACAACAGCGCGCACATAAAGGTCAGACGGCGGCCAAAGCGGTCGGCGTAAGGAGCCAGCAGGCTGGCACCGATAAACAGACCGAGAAAGGTGGCAGAAGCAAACGCCGCCTGATCGGAGAATCCGAACACGCCAGCGCCGCCGGTGTGAAACAGTCCGGCCGCCAGCAGGCCGGAGCTGATATAGCCGGTTTCAAACAGATCGTAGAGTTCGAAAAAGCCGCCCAGCGCCAGCAGGGTGATAAAGCGCCATAATCCGGCGGACGAGGGCAGGGCATCAATACGGCCAGCTAAGTTGGAACGGGAGGCCGATGCGGCAGGCATCGGCGTGATCCCGGTGGTAACGGTGGTTGTCATGTCGGGGCAGACCTCGGGCAGTGTTTGCAGGAATCGCAGGGCTGATGCTTATTAAAATAGTTAACCCTTAGCACGCGAAGAAATAGCAGAATAATCAATTCGCCTGCGGTTGCCGAGAGGCATGTTGGTGAGTTTTTAGCAACGTACGTTGCACTTTTTGCCGTCCGTGGCGTTGTGCATTACGGCAGATGCGGCCAGATGCCCGGTCCGATCGGCAGTCCCAGCCAGTACCACACCACCAGCAGCGCAATCCAGCTGATAAAGAACACCAGCGGATAGGGGAAGATCAGCACGTAGTAGGTGCCGAGCTGCGCATCTTTCTGGTAGCGCTGCAAAAAGGCGAGGAACAGCGGCAGGAACGGCGACATCGGCGCCAGCGGCAGCACCGCCGAGTCGGCGATACGGAAAATCATCTGCGCAAAGGCGGGATGAAAGCCGAGCAGCATAAACATCGGCACAAACACCGGCGCCAGAATCGACCAGATCGCCGAGCCGCTGGCGATAAACATGCAGAGAAACGCCGACAGGAACATCAGCCCGAGAAAGGCGGGTGCGCCGCTTACGCCGGCACTCTCCAGCACGTCGGTCAGGCCGATCGCCATAAACTTGCCCATGTTGCTCCAGTTAAAGAACGCCACGAACTGCGACAGCGGAAACACCATTACAATAAACCCCGCCATCCCTTTCATCGGATCGACCAGCAGCTGCGGAATATCATCCGGACGGCGGATCTGGCGGGTCACCACGCCATAGGCAATCGCCACCACAAAGAAGAACAGAATAATGATCGGCACAATACCCTGAATAAACGGCGAGGGAATAATGGCCCCGCTGGTGGGGTTACGCAGCGGCGCATTCTCCGGTATCACCAGCAGCGCCATCAGGGCGATAAACAGCAGGGCGGCAATCCCGGCGGCGCGCAGGCCGCGGTTCTCCAGCGGCGTAAGAGCCGCCAGTTTTTCGCCGCTGCCCTGCCACTGTGGCAGGCGCGGCTCAACAAATTTATCGGTCAGCAGCGCTCCGACAAGGGTCAGCACAATCACCGAGGTCGCCATAAAAAACCAGTTATCGATGACGCTGACGTGCACCGTGTCGCTCACCGCTTTGGCTGCTTCGGTACTGATGCCGGAAAGCAGCACGTCGGTGGTGACGATCAGCAGGTTGGCGGTAAAGCCGGAGGCCACACCGGCAATCGCCGCCAGCAGTCCGGCCACCGGATGACGGCCGACCGCCAGGAAGATCAGCGCGCCCAGCGGCGGCATCACCACCAGCGCCGCATCGGAAGAGATATGGCTGAAAAAGGCGATAAACAGCACCATGTAGCTGGCGTAGCGGCGGTTGACGCGCGACGCCATCTTCACCATCAGCGACTGCAGTAAGCCGACTTTTTCCGCCAGACCGGCACCAATCACCAGCGCCAGAATCGATCCCAGCGGGGTAAAACTGCTGAAGTTTTTGATGATGTTGGGCAGGATCCACTGAATGCCAGCAACGCTCAGCAGGTTATTTACCCGCACCATTTCGCCGTTGCTGGGGTTTTTAACCGCCAGATCCAGCGCACTGATAATGGCGGTGGCGATCATCAGCACCACAATCAAATAGACAAACAGTAAAAAGGGATTAGGAACTTTATTTCCCACCCGCTCAACCCAGCTAAAAAGTCGCCCAGGGCTGCGGTTCTCTGATGTTGCTTCCATAGTTTCTGGTCTCGTCTTGTGTCCCGTCATCCGGGTGCGCGTTCGCTGACGCCAGTCGTTGAGTGAGACGTCCGGCGATAGGTTACAAACGGCACGCCGGAATCCGGGAAGGTGTTTGCAATCATATTTTTTTATAGCGGTCCGCGCCGGTGACGCGGCCGTTGGCTCATTCGGCCAGTTTTGTCGGTGTGATCCCCGCCGGGATCGGGCAGTGATAAGGCTGTGAGGCGCGCACCCGATCGAACTCCGCCTGACAGCGGGCCAGCGCCGCCGAATCCTGCAACAGCGTGACGACGGTGGCGGCCATCACTTTGCCAGCCAGAAACATCCCCTTATGCGCGATGCTGGTGCGACCCTGCGCCACCAGCTGCCAGGTATGCAGCGGCGTACCGAAGGTGAAGCAGGGCGCAAAGCACTGCGCGGTCGGCGTCACCCAGCTCACATCCCCGACATCCGTTGAGCCATACAGCAGCTCGCGCGTCACGGCATAAGGCGCTACCTGATCCATAAACAGCCGGTCACCCAGTTGCTCAACCCAGGCCTGGCCTGCTTCGCCGCCGGTTCGGGCTGCGTTGAGCCGCGCATTGCGCAGATCGTCGTCGGTCAGGGTGGCGCGTATCTCTGCCGCGAACGCTCGCTCCTCATCGCTGTAATCGGGCAGACCAAACTGATGCAAATAACGCTCCATCACGGCTTCCAGCGCGCGATTGGGCACGTAGTCAGAGCAGGCTTTGTCAAAACGCACCGTCAGGGTGGTGTCGGTCATCAGCGCCGCGCCGCGGGCGATATTGATCACCCGCTGGTAAATATCCTGCGCCTGCTGCAGTTCCGGCGCGCGGATCAGGTAGAGCACTTCCGCGTCGGCCTGTACCACATTCGGCGAGACGCCGCCGCTGTTAGTCACCGCATAGTGCAGCCGTGCTTCCTGCACGATGTGCTCACGCAGAAAATTGGCACCGGTGTTCATCAGGGTGACCGCATCCAGTGCGCTGCGACCGAGGTGCGGTGAGTTAGCGGCATGTGCCGCGACGCCTTTGAAGCTGAATGCCGCCTGGATATTGGCGAGCGTGCGCAGATTAAACATCCCGCTGAAGCCTTCGGGATGCCAGGTCACCGCGGCATCGACATCATCAAACAGCCCTTCGCGCACCATAAAGGTTTTGCCGGAGCCGCCTTCTTCACCGGGACAGCCGTAAAAGCGCACCGTTCCGCCGGTATGATGTTGCTGCATCCAGGCTTTCACCGCACTGGCTGCCGCCACGCCTGCGGTACCGAGCAGGTTATGGCCGCAGCCGTGACCGTTGCCGTTGGCCTCCAGCGGTTGCGGGCGGGCGCATCCCGCCTGCTGGCTCAGGCCCGCCAGCGCATCAAACTCGCCAAGGATGGCAATCACCGGTTTACCGCTGCCGAAGCTGGCAATAAAGGCGGTATCCAGGCCGCCCACGCCGCGTTCTACCGTGAAGCCCTCCGCCGCCAGCGCATCGGCCAGCAGCGCGCAGGAGCGGGTCTCGGCAAAGCGGGTCTCCGGCGTATCCCAGATGGCGTCGCTGAGTGCGCTGAAGCGCGCCTGATGACGGTCGATATAATCAGCAATGAACGCTTCCATCATCGGCCTCCGTCAAACTGCGCCTGATTCAGCGCCAGGGTTGCCAGCATCGCGATCGCCACGGGCATCACCTGCTCATCAAAGTCGAACTTCGCGTTATGGTGACCCGCCGCCAGATCGCAGCCGAAGATGGCATACGAAGCCTGACCGCCGCGTTGCTTCACCCGCTCCATCATGTAAGTGGCATCTTCCGATCCGGCCGCCTGAGCCTTACGATCGACCACCGAATCGAAGATGCCGAGCGCCTCTGCCTGCTGATGGATAAAATCGACCCACGGCTGGGTTGGGGTGCAGCTGCGGGCGGCCCCCATCAGCGTGATCTGGTGCTCAACGCCATACATCGCCGCCGCGCCAGCGATGACCCGCAGCGCCTGCTGGTAGATGTCATCGTTAACCTGATTGGTGACGCCGCGGGTTTCGACTTTCAGCAGCGCACAGTCGGGCACCACGTTACGTCCGGTACCGGCCTGCAGTACGCCAACGTTGACACGCGCCACACCGCCGCTGTGCTGGGTAAGACCGTGCAGCGCCAGCGTTGCCTGAGCCGCCGCCAGCAGGGCATTGCGGCCCTCTTCCGGTCGGCCACCGGCATGCGCGCCGACGCCGGTGAAATTGACGTCGAGTTTGGTGGTGGCGAGGAAACTGTCGCTGCCACACACCAGCTCACCCGCTGGCACGCCGGTGCCGAGATGGATAGCGGTAAACAGATCAACATCATCCACCACGCCAGCCGCCACCATCGCTCTGGCACCGCGAACCCCCTCTTCGGCGGGCTGGAAAATGAGTTTAATCGTGCCGCTCAGCTGAGCTTTCATCGCCATCAGCACCGAGGCGAGGCCGAGGCCGATGGTAGTGTGGCCGTCGTGTCCGCAGGCGTGCATCATGCCGGGATTGCAGGAGGCGAAGCCTTCACGCTGTGGCAGGTGATCTTCCGCCTGACTCTCATTGAGATCGAGCGCGTCCATATCGACCCGGAAGCCGATCACCGGGCCGGGACGACCGGTTTCCAGCGTGGCAACGATGCCGCAAAACCCACCGGAGAAGTGGCTGATCCACTGCGGTAACGCGCCCTGCTGCAGTGCCCGGGCTTCCTGCTGCTGCAGCACGGTCTCGCTGGGTAAGCCCATACGCGCATCGGCGTCGATCACCTCACGGCCCAGTTGCAGGTGATAACCCAGCTTGTGCAGCTCGTCGGCGACCCGCGTGGCGGTACGGAACTCCAGCCAGCCAGATTCCGCGTAATGATGGAACTCCCGGCGCCAGCTTTTGAGCTGCGCCAGCCGGGCGCTGATAAGGTCGGAAAGGGTATTCATCGGCACTGTCCTTACTGTTGGTTTTTTACGCACTGCCTCGAATCTACACAATGGTATTAGCCGGCATAAGATGCGAATATCTTGTGACTGATAAACAACGGTTATCACAAAAACTATGACTGCTAACCTTAAACTTCATCAGCTGCGCGCCTTTGTTGACGTGGCACGCCAGGGCAGTATCCGGGCGGCAAGCCGTCTTTCCGGGCTTTCGCAGCCGGCATTAACCAAAGCGATTCAGGAACTGGAGCGTGAACTCGGTGCCCGGTTGTTTATCCGCCGTCAGCAGGGCGTGGTCTTAACCGATATCGGTGATAACTTTTTTCGACATGCCAGTCTGGTGCTGGCGGAGTTGCGGGTGGCGCAGGAGGATATCCAGCAGCGGCTGGGGCTGGGCGGCGGGCAGGTGAACATCGGCGTCGGCGGCAGCGTGGCGCGCACCATCATGCCGCAGGTGATTAACCAGTTTCACCGTGAATACCCGCTGGTGAAGGTGCGCATCGTAGAAGGGCAACTGGTGTCGATGGTGCATGAGTTGCGGCAGGGCGCGCTTGATTTCACCATCAATACCTACGATCAAAGTCATCTCGATCAGGAGCTGATGTATGAGCGAATGATGGAGCGCGAGTACAAAGTGGTGGTGCGCAAGGGCCATCCGCTGGAGAAGGCCCGCTCGCTGGCCGAGTTGCAGCAGGCGGACTGGACCATGCCGACGCCCAAGGGCAGCTACTATCGCTTACTGCACGATCTGTTTGACGAGCGCGGCATGGCACCCAAAATTGTGGTGACCTGCGAAACCTTTATGGCCTGTACCAGCCTGGTGGCGCAAAGCGATTTCATCAGTATTTTATCGGTGGATGTGATCGACGATCCGATTCTCGGCCGCTCGCTGGTGGCGCTGTCGCTGGACGAACCGCTGCCGAAAGCGATCTTTTATCTGATTCAGCGTAAGGATACCGCGCTGACGCCGATGAGCAGTTATATGGCGCAGTTATTTCGTCGTTATTGCCAGCGCTGACGGGTAGCGTTCTCTCATCGTCTACACTTGGTGTATTCGCGTAAATGTGAGTTCAACCCACAATCGGAGGTGACGATGCAAGTCTGTCCATATCTGTTTCTCTATGGTCGCTGTGAAGAGGCAATCGAGTTTTACCTGCAGGCCACAGGCGGGAAACTGCTGGAGAAAATGACCTTTGGCGATATGCCAGAGCAGGGCGAGCAGGTAGGCGATCAATCTGCGCCGCCGCAGCCGCCGGAAAAAATTATGCACGCGCATCTGCGTATCGGTCAGGGAGAGTTGATGCTGAGCGACGGTAACACGCAGAAGCCGCCGGCCTCGGATCACGCCGGTTACGCGGTCAGCCTCGCCACCACGGATGCAGAGCAGGGCAAAACCTGGTTTGAAAAACTGTCCGTGGGCGGCAAAGTGACGACCCCGTGGCAGGAGACGTTCTGGTCAAATGGATTTGCGATGTTTATCGATCAGTTCGGCATTCCGTGGCGCATCAACGTGGTGAAGCCGCAGGAATAAAGCAGGATGCGGGATCGGCGCCGGTGACAGCGGCGCCGTTGTAGGGTCGCCTGAGCACGGCCAGCCTTGCAGCCAGCCGCCTGCTCATCAGAAGTTGTAACCCGCCACCAGGTAGTAACCCCAGCCGGTCGATTTCACTTCAAACGGACCGCTACCGAAGTTCAGCTCCTGCCCATCCGCCCACTGACCGCCATTGTGGAAGTAACGCGCCACGGCTGAGAAGTGCCAGTGATCGTAACCCAGCGACAGAATATGGCTGGAGGCGATTGAGTTGCTGGTGCGCGACGAACCGCCTTTCTCGTTGAGATCGGAACCCCAGTCAAAGTTGGTGAAGCCGACATAGCCAAGGTTACCGCCCCACAGCGTGGTGATCGGCACAAAGTATTTCACCTTGAAGCGATAGCCATCCCAGCTGTTTTCATTTGCCGCACCGTAGTTTTCCCACTGATATTTGGCATAGACGTTCAGTGACAGACCCACATCGCTGTGAGTATCGATATCGGTGCCCAGACCCATATACCAGGTATTCTGGCGGTTATCGCTGTTGCGGCCCATGTCGTAGATGTAGTTGTTGGCGAAATACCACTCTTTGAACGGACCAAAGGCCAGACTGGTGCCGGTCAGTTTGTCGATCGAGAAGCGCGGTTCAATCTCCATAAACATCGGCGAACCGTGGTCAAAAATACCGTTGGCGTTGCTGTTACCCGCGCCGAAGAAGTTGGTCAGATCGAGATAACCGTAGAAATCGAACCAGTCTTTTTTGGCAAACGCTTCATATTCCAGATAAACGTCGTTGTTAAACTGCGGCCCGAAGCGCGTGTGGTAGCTGCCCACCACGTTTACGCTCTGATGCCACCAGTCGGACAGATATTGCGGATCGCTATCAGCGGCTTGCGCAACACCCGTCCAGGAACATGCCAGTACGGCACCTGCTATCAACGTTTTGAATTTCATTATCATTAACCACATGCTTTTGACCGCTGCACAGCAGGCGCAGTCAGAGAGAAGTCGATCCCGGGGTGGGGAGTGAGTTATTCAGGACATAACAGCCAGTTTCCAGCCCGCGTAGCGTGCCTGCAACATAGCGATAGAAAATAGATTTTGCTCACGTTTGTCAAAAAGTGTTGCATTACAATTCAGTGAAAATGTGACGTGCTTCACAATAATGGCGGTGATCGAACGGAACCAGGCAACCGTTTACGTTGTCTGGTTCGCGATCAAACGTGCGGGATCAGGGAAAAGTGACGCGGACCTGCAAACCACAAATTGCACCCTGTGGCGTCAGGCAATTGGAAAGGGCGACATGAATCTGATGTTTCTGCGCAACGCTGCGCACAATCGATAAACCCAGACCGCTGCCCTGCGCTTTAACGTCAGGGGAGCGGGTGAAACGGTCAAAGGCGCGTTCAATAAAGGATTCCGGCATACCCGGTCCGTTATCGACAATATCCACCACCGTCTTGCCCGCCACCCGATGCAGCAGAACATCCACCAGGCTCCCTTCCGGCGTATGCAACATGGCGTTACCAATCAGGTTGTCGAACAGGCTACGCAGTTCAGAGCGGCTGGCCTGCAGGCGATACTGGGTCGAGCCGTTAAAGCCGATATCGATGCCGCGTTTATCGGCCACCACCATCAACTGCTCAATGCTCTCTTTCAGCAGATCTTCCAGTTCAATCTGCTCAATGCTGGCCACCACGCTTTGATCTTCCTGACGGGAGACGTTCAGCAACTGGGTCACCAGGTGACGGGTACGCCTCACGCCCGCTTCGAGCTGGCTGAACTGCCGGCTGGCCTCGCCCGGCTGAATATGCTGACGCAGATTCTCCAGCTGCAGCGTGACAGCGGTGACCGGGGTTCGCAGTTCGTGAGCGGCATCTTCCAGGAACTGCCGCTGGGATGACCAGGCCTCGCGCAGCTTATTCAGCAACGCGTTATACGCGGCAACCAGCGGCAGGATCTCATCCGGCAAGCCTTCCGGTGAGACATTGTGCGGATGATGCGTCTCCTGCGCCGCGATCTGCCGCGAGGCGACCTGCAGATCGCGGGTGATCTTCCGCACCACCAGCCAGATCACCAGCAGCGACAGCGGCATCATCAGGATCAACGGAATGATCGCCGACAGCGCCCGTTTGACCATCAGCGCTTTCATGTAGCTGAGGTTGTGCATCACCTGAATGGTCTTGATCTCACTGCCTGGCTGACCGGGTCGGGTGTAGATACGCCATTCGCAGTCATCACAATGGCCCACATCGACATCGCGGTAACCGCGCTGGGCTTGCAGCGGTGCGTGCAGTTCCGGCCACGAGCTGGCACGCAGCCTGCCCTGGTTATCCCACAGCTGCACCACAAAAGCGCTCTTCGCCTTGTCAGGCGGAATGAGCATCGGCATCAGTGCCGGCATCTGCTTGTTGGTCGACCAGGCATCGGCGATTTTCGACAGCTGATCGTCCTTCATGGTGCCGACCATGTCGCCATAGCAGCTGAAAAAATACCAGGTGACGCCGCCAATCATCAGCAGATGAATAATCAGCAGCGTACTGAGTAATTTATTGCGTAACGAACGCATAAAGGGGAACGGTTTCATATTGCCGGCACCCGCCAGCCCAGCCCGCGTACATTGCGAATCGCGTCGTTATCCAGCTTGCGCCGCATCCCGTGGATCAGCACATCAACCGCGTTGCTGCTCACTTCGTCGCCCCAGCCGTAAATACGGTTCTCCAGCTGCTCGCGCGAGAGAATCGCGCCGGGACGCTCCAGCAAGGCATAAAGCAGGGCATATTCGCGCGCGGTCAGCTGCTCGCGCTGGCCCTTATAGAGCACTTCGCGCGTCATCATATCCAGCTGCACATCGCCGCTGCCCAGCACCGAATCCGCCGCACCGTGGCGACGTCGGGTAATCGCCCGCATCCGGGCCAGCACTTCCTGCAGATCAAAAGGTTTAAGCAGGTAATCGTCAGCGCCGCTGTCGAGCCCCTGTATCCGCTGCGCCACCGTATCGCGCGCAGTCAGGATCAGCACCGGCGTAGAATCGCCGCGCCCGCGCGCCCGGCGCAGCACCTGCAATCCGTCATCACGCGGTAAGCCGAGATCCAGCAACACGCAGCTGTAGCCGCCTTCGCTCCAGGCGTTATGGGCATAAACGCCATCGCGTACCCAGTCCACCGACCAGCCCGCGCCCTCTAAAGCCTGCTGCAGGTTCGCGCCGATCATTTCATCATCTTCAACCAATAACACGCGCATGGCTGATCTCCTTCGTAAAGATGGGAGAGAGTTTATACATCAATTGTTAGGTCAGAATTATCCGCCGTCATTCCGCCGTCATACTTCGTACTACAGCGGCGTTGGCTACGTCTGGCCGCCTTGCGGTAATACGAATTATAGGGGCGAATCGGGTGTGACTTAACGCAAATTAGCCTGGCGGATTCGACGGTGACTTAACACAAATTATTTAAATGCTGGCCGCCAGGAGGCATCGAAAAAGAGTTAAATCGACGCCGATGTAACTTAACGCAAATTATTTTACCGGATTGCCAGGATCACTTAATGCTTATTATTCAGGCAGGTTGTTGCCGTTATCTGACCGATAAAGGGGGCCGCAGGCCGGAATCTGGCGGTTGCTAATTCTGCGCTAATTTTCTGCTAATTAAGGGATAAATTTAACCGGGTAAAGTGGGTTCACTGCACATCAGCGTAAATCAGGAGGAACCCATGAATCAGCGCGAGTTTATTCGGAGTTTGCTGGACTGGATTGAGAACAACTTAGGACACGATCTGCATCTGGATGAGGTGGCGCGTCGCTCTGGCTATTCCCGCTGGCATCTGCAACGGCTGTTTCGCCAGCATACCGGATTTTCCCTGGCGGAATATATCCGACAGCGCCGGTTAACCGAATCTGCGCTGACGCTGCTGAGCAGCAATGAAGCGATATTGCAGGTCGCCATGAACTACGGGTTCGACACCCAGCAGGCCTACACCCGCACCTTCAAAAACTATTTTATGATGACGCCAGGCCAGCTACGCCGCCAGCGCCGGGTCGAGCCGGACCGGTTACTGTTTCCGCTGGCCATGGCCAGTTGATGCCTTTGATGGCCTTCCCGCCAGATGAAACGCGCGGGAAGGTCGGCAGGCACGGCTCCGCTGTCTGATCCCATCCCTTCTTTTTTACTGACCTGCCGCCGTAAGCTGCCCCGAACATGCTAGTTTGATGCCAGAATCCTCAGGGTATCGGAGCGGTAACGCATGGAAAACAGTGCTAATTTAACCGCCATGCTGGTGTTTGCGCGGGTGGTGGAACTCCAGAGTTTCAGTGAAGCGGCGCGGGCGCTCGGCTGGTCTAAATCCCACGTCAGCCGCGAAATCTCCCGTCTTGAGCTGCGGCTCGGCATCCGGCTGTTGCAGCGCACTACCCGGCGACTGGCGCTGACCGAGCTCGGTCAGGCTTACTATCCCTATTGCGTCCGGATGCTGGCAGAAGTGCAACGGGCCGATGCCTTTGTCCAGCAACTGCATCAGCAACCGGCCGGTAACGTACGTCTGCAGGCGCCGGTGACCTATGGCTGTCAGTGCGTGGTGCCGGTGCTTAATCGCTTTCTGCGCCGCCATCTGCACATTAACGTCGACCTCGATCTGACCGATCGTAACCACGATCGGCTGGATGAGCAGGTGGATGTGGCCATCGTGATTCGATCCCGGCCACCGCAGCAGGGGCATTTTCGGGTGATCAGCGACATTGAGTGGGGACTGTATGCGGCACCGGGTTATCTGGCGCAGCGGCCTGCTATCGATCATCCTGAGATGCTGCCGCGCCATGACCTGCTGCTGTTTCATGGGCCGGCGCATACCGCCGCGCTGCCGTTTCGCCGCGACAAGCAGCGGCTGGCACTGGATGTCCGCAGCCGTTTTCGTGCCAATAACAGCATGGCGCTGCTGAACGCGGCGCTGGCGGGCAGCGGCATCGCCTATCTGCCCTCCTATATGGCGCAGGAAGCGGTCGCCCGTGGGGATATTCAGCAACTGCTGCCGGAGTGGCAGATGGATCGGCTACAGAGCTATCTGCTGCTGCACGACACGCTGCAGCCCGCTTCGCCAGTCAGCTTATTATGCGACACGCTGATCGCCGCGCTGGTTAGCCCGTGATTGTTGCTGTAGTGCAACAGTCAGCGCCACAAAGTAACTATCGTGCCGCCACTGTTGTTATCCGGCGCGCCTGGTTAGCCTGTATCCCTGATCAATGACGGGATATCTTTATGCAACAGCCAGCAGAAAAAGCAGAATTTCAGCACTGGAAGCGCAACTTATGGGTCTGTGTGCTGGGCTCATTCAGTACCATCGTGGCGATGACGCTGCTGCTGCCGTTTTTGCCGCTCTACGTTCAGCAGCTTGGCGTGCAGCAACCCGCCGCCATTGCGCGCTGGTCGGGGCTGGCCTATGGCGCCACGTTTTTCAGCGCGGCGCTGACCGCGCCACTCTGGGGCCGACTGGCTGACCGTTATGGTCGTAAGCTGATGCTGATCCGCGCCAGCCTCGGGATGGCTATCGCCATGTCACTGATCGGCATGGCGACCGCGCCGTGGCAGCTGGTGGCGCTGCGTCTGCTGGCGGGTTTGCTGGGCGGATACGCCTCCGGATCGACCATTCTGGTGGCGGCGCAAACGCCCAAAGGCCAGACCGGCTGGGCGCTGGGCATATTATCCTCCGGTATCATGGCGGGCAACGTGGTTGGGCCGCTGCTGGGCGGCGTGCTGCCGCCGCTGATCGGTATTCGCCAGACCTTCTGGTTAACCGGCGCGGTGATTTTTCTCGCCTTCCTGGCGACCACTTTTCTGCTGAAAGAGCAGCCACGCGCCGCCGCCTCGCCGCGGGAAAATTCCGCGCCAGCGCCTGCAGCAACACCGGTAAATCAGCGGCGGGTTTGGCTGATGTGGCTGTCAGGCATGTTGCTGATCTTCGCTACGATGTCGATTGAACCGATTATCACCCTCTATGTCGGCGAGTTTGTGTCGGGTAATCACCAGATAACGCAGGTCGCCGGACTGGCGATGTCGGCTGCCGCACTGGGCACGGTGATCGCCGCACCGCGGCTCGGACGGCTGGCGGACCGTGTCGGACACGAGCGGGTGCTGACGGCGGGCTTAGTGGTGAGTGCGCTGCTGCTGATCCCGCAGGCTTTTATTACCGCTGCCTGGCAACTGGTATTGCTGCGTTTTCTGATGGGGATGGCGCTGGGCGGACTGTTGCCCTGCATCACCGCTATTATCCGGCACAGCGTGCCGGGATCGCAGGTCGGACGGATGCTGGGCTATTCGACATCGGCACAGTATATCGGCCAGGTGACGGGCCCGCTGTTCGGCGGTCTGGTCGGGGGATCGTTTGGGATGCGGCCGGTATTTCTGGCGACCAGCGCGGTGATGCTGCTGTGCGGATGGCTGAACGGGCGGGCGATGAAAGATAGCGCGATCAAAAAAGGCGGACCGGAGTCCGCCTGATGTTAACCGCTGATGACAGGATTATTTCTGGTCTGGCAGCGCGTAGGCGATCACATAATCGCCCAGTTTGGTGCCAAACGAGCCGTGACCACCGGCCGCGATGACAACGTACTGCTTGCCATTCGCTTCATAGGTCATTGGCGTAGCCTGACCACCGGCTGGCAGACGTGCCTGCCACAACAGCTCACCGGTATCGGTGCTGTAAGCACGCAGGTAGTTATCGGCAGTTGCACCGATAAAGAACACTTTACCGGCGGTGGTGATCGGACCGCCCAGCATCGGCATACCCATTTTGAACGGAATCGGTACTGGCGCGCTGTCGCGGGTAGTACCAATACGCTGTTTCCACACCACGTTGTTGGTCTTCAGATCCACCGCAGAGACGTAACCCCACGCTGGCTGTTTACACGGCAGACCAAAGGGTGACAGGAACGGGTTCAGCTCAACACCGTAGGGAACGCCATACTGCGGCTGAATACCGGTTTCCGTGCCTGAACCCCCCTCAGCGCCTTTCGGCGGTTCGATCGGGTTGCCTGGACCACGAGGGATCAGCTTCGAGACAAACGGCAGCGCCATCGGGTTAGCAATCGCGATCTGACGATGTGGATCGACAGCGATGCCGCCCCATTCGAACATACCGAGGTTACCCGGGAACACCAGCGTACCCTGCTCAGATGGCGGGGTGAACGGACCTTCATAGCGCAGACGCTTGAAGATCACGCGGCACACCAGCTGGTCGTACATCGTCGCGCCCCACATGTCCTTATCCGTCAGATTCTGTTTCGGACGGAAGGTCAGCTCAGAGTAGGGCTGGGTAGCGGAGACGTGATCGCCTTTCGCCGCACCCTGCGGAACCGGTGTTTCAGGAGCCGGAACAACCGGCTTGCCGGTACGACGATCCAGCACAAAGATGTTACCGGTTTTCGCCGGCGCATAAATCACCGGTACGGTGTTGCCCTCTTTATCGGTGATATCAGCCAGCGTCGGCTGCGATGGCAGGTCCATATCCCACAGATCGTGGTGCACGGTCTGATAGGCCCAGACCAGCTTACCGGTGGTGGCGTTCAGCGCCAGCACGCTGCTGGCATAACGTTCCTGTTCTGGCGTGCGGTTACCGCCCCAGATATCCGGTGTGCTCACGCCCATCGGCAGATAGACCGTATCCAGTTTCGGATCGTACACCGCCGGTGCCCATGAGTTCGGGGAATTCATGGTGAAGGTGTGTTCATCGGCCGGTATCGCGTTTGGATCTTTCGCGCCCGGATCGAACACCCACAGCAGTTTACCGGTATTCACATCAAAACCACGGATCACGCCTGACGGCTCGCGGGTTGAGTAGTTATCGGTGACTGCACCCGCCATCACGATGGTGGTGTTGGTAATCACCGGCGGTGAAGTCGGCTCATACTGACCTGACGTGGTCACGGGCTGTTTGTGTTGCAGATCCAGCTCGCCGTTGACGCCGAATGACGGGCAGCGTTCGCCGGTTTCCGCATCCAGCGCAAACAGACGACCATCGTTGACCGGCAGATAGATGCGACGTGAGCAGAGCGCAGGTTGGCTGTTAGCTGCATCGGCAGCGGCCGGCACTTCATGATAAGAGACGCCGCGACAGGTGACGTGCTGGAAGGTTGGATTCACCTTCATGCCCGGATCAAATTTCCACTTCTGTTTGCCGGTAGCCGCGTCCAGTGCAAACAGGATCTGGTGTGGCGAGCAGAGGTAAAGAGTGTCGCGGATTTTAATCGGCGTCACTTCGTCGGTGATTTCACCCGGATCGTTGGCGGTTTTTAAATCACCGGTCTGGAACTGCCAGGCGACCTGCAGCTCTTTAACGTTCTGATGATTAATCTGCTTGAGCGGAGAGAAGCGGGTTCCCTGCTGATCGCGCGCATAAGCTGGCCAGTCACCGTCCGGAATGTTGCTCAGCGGCTGTGCCTGCGGGGCGTTGTCAGCGGTTTCCGGCAGCGTCCCGTTGATGACCTGCGGATCGTTGAACACGGCGTAAGCCAGTACCACCGCACTGGCGATCAGCGCCACGGCCATGGCACCCAGCGGACCTTTACCCACATTGTGCAGGCTGCGCCAGACAAACGGCAGCACCAGCCAGACGCCAAAGATCACCAGCACATCGGTACGCGGTGCCAGCGCCCAGAAGTCAGTACCGACTTCCCAGACGCCCCAGGCCAGCGTAGCCAGCAGCAGCAGGGCGTATACCACCAGCGCGGCGCTGTTTCGACGCCACAGCAGGAAAGCGGTGATCAGCATTGCTGCACCGCCGACGATGTAATACCAGGAACCACCAATGGCGGCTAACCAAATACCGCCAATCAGCATAAACGCACCCGTCAGCACTGCGAACAGCACCGTCAGGAAACGAATTACGCCAAAAGATGAGGAGTTTTTCCCCATAATATCGACCTCGTTTCGTTGCCATAAAACACACGAAAACAACCAGATAGGTTGTCTTCAGTTATCAAGTACAAATGATGAAGGGTGTTCTTAAATCTCTCTTCCGCTAAGTCAGACGATCCCTTTGTGTTAAATGTTATAGCAAAATTAGATCAAGGTTTGATTTTTTTAGCTTAAATCGCTTCACATACGAAGTCATACGACATTTTATGGGGGGTTATGAGACGTTAAGCGCACCGCCATGTGCCCTTAACGCCGGAAGGCAGGATTTGTGAATCAGCAGCTAATAAGTTCGCCATCCGAGCGTTGTTGTTGCCAGCCGCTGATATTAATCTCAGCGAACTGCTCCGCCGTTAAAGCTGGCGACTGACTGCGGACAATCACTTCTGCCCCTTTTTCCCGAAACGACGCCATAAAATAAGGGAAGGTGAATTTTTGATAATTATCTTTAAAGAACGGTTCGCTTAAAACAATACCGGAAAAGGGGAACGATTCCAGTAATCGCCAGTCGGCACCGGGTGGAGCAAAATCATACAGCCAGAAATTAAATTTCTCCGTTAATTCAAGCAGTGACGCGCCGTGCGCCACTAAACTGCGATAATTAATCCCTACCCGGACACGCGGGTCCTGTAAATGCAAATAGGCTTCCGGCAGGGCAATCATTCCCTGTAAACGAATAGCCTCAACCGGAATAATCATTAATGCTGCTTCAGTAGCAATTTGATTGTGTAGCGAAATAATGTTGTGTGTATTAAGTATATTACTGCTGTCCTGAGTTTGTTGAAGATAGGGAACGCTATAGCAAATGCCAGCGACTTGTCGCTCAACATGATGGATAGGTTCAGTCACATAGGGGTTATATAAACTGTTTTTCATTATCTCTATGAAATGCAATATAAAAGGTGGTGTTGATAATTATTGATATAAAAAGTCGCATTTTTCTGAACGCGTGAATAAATATAGATCAACTGCTTATTCCAAATCACCCCTTTGTTGCCGGAAAAAGTAAATAAAGCCGATATGAAAGAGAAAATTATTCCTTTGGCGTCTGATGATTACCTGGAATATATTCAACAGTAAGGACCAATAGGCTGGTAATTATCAGGGCAGATCCCGATGAGACCCGCTGGCCGTGCAGGCAGGCAAGGCTGACGCGGCCGGTCCGCGCATCCTGACCCTTATCATGCCGTCAGACTGCACCAATAACACCGCGCAACAACGCGGGAATCATCACTTAATATGGGATAGAACATGGGATTGATGGCACCGGCAGCAGAAGAGTCGCTGTGGCGACACCGGACGTTTGTCGCATTCTGGCTGGCACGCACCTGCTCGTCGTTTGGGTTTCAGATGTTTTCAGTGGCGATCAGCTGGCAGATTTACGCACTGACCAACAGTGCGCTGGCGTTAGGCATGATCGGTCTGATGCAGTTTCTCCCCTCGGTATTGCTGGCGCTGCCGGCCGGACATCTGGCCGATCAGTACGATCGGCGACGTATCGTGCTGTTCGGTCAGCTGGTGGAGTTTGCCGCACTGCTGGGGCTGGTGGTGCTGACGCTGTTTCATTCGGTCGATAAAACCGCTTTGTGGGGACTGGTGTTTATGATTGCGGTCGCCAAAGCGCTGGAGTGGCCCGCCATGTCCTCGATGCTGCCATCACTGGTGCCGCCGTCGATTCTGGCGCGCGCGATGGCGATGAACTCGGTGGGCGGGCAGGCGGCGGTGATTGTCGGACCGACCCTGGGCGGACTGCTCTACGTGGCCGGTCCTGAAGTGGTTTATGGCGTCTCCGGGCTGTTCTATTTTATCTCGCTGACGCTGGTCGCCCTGCTGCGCTATCAGCGACCCAGCCAGCCGCGGCTGCCGATGAACATGAAGAACCTGTTTGCCGGGATTCACTTCATCCGTGAGCGCAAAGATGTGCTGGGAGTGATCTCGCTGGACCTGTTTGCGGTGCTGCTGGGCGGTGCCACCGCGCTGCTGCCGATCTTTGCGAAAGATATTCTGCACACCGGACCGTGGGGATTAGGGATGCTGCGCGGTGCGCCGTCGGTAGGCGCGCTGCTGGTGGGGATCTGGCTGAGTCGTCACAAGCTGGACAAGCATGTCGGCATGATTATGTTCGGATCGGTGGCCGGTTTTGGCGTCGCGACGCTGGTGTTCGCGCTCTCCAGTCAGCTCTGGCTGTCGCTGCTGGCGCTGGCCGCGCTGGGCGGATTTGATATGGTCAGCATGGTGATTCGCGGCGCGCTGGTGCAGCTCGATACGCCGGATGCGATGCGCGGGCGGGTCAATGCGGTGAACGCCATTTTCATCAACACCTCTAATCAGCTGGGGGAATTTGAGTCGGGGCTGCTGGCGGCCTGGCTGGGAGCGGTACCGGCAGTGGCGATTGGCGGTATTGGCACGCTGGTGGTGGTGGCGCTGTGGATGAAGCTGTTTCCGCATTTACGGCGGCGTCAGAAGCTGGAGAACGACGTCGATCCGGCATAAAAAAACCGGCCCGCAGGCCGGTTACAGTCAGGTTCCAGTCATACCGCTAGTCACAGCCTGTGGGGCGACGGGGGAGGCCGACCCGCAGGTAGGGCCATCAGGCCCCGGTTTTTCCCAGGTTGGCGTCAAATGTTTGCCAGCTTTCACGCATGTCCACTACGCTGCGGGTTTTGCGCGCCTCATCGATTTTTATCGCGGTGAGGCCCGCTTCCAGCGCGTCCACCACTGAAACTTTCAGCGGCGTTCCCTGTTTAATGTGTTTGACGATCTCTTCCGCCATCAGCGCGTCAGCGCCGTAGTGGCCATCGTAAGCATTGCCGCTGTAGGCGGTATCGATCTCTTTCTCGCCGCTGCGCGCGTTGTGAACGCGGAAGTAGTTACGGACGAAATCGCCTTCAGCCATGCCGTCAGTGCCGATCACGCAGAAACGGCGGAACTCATCCGGCACGTTGAGGTTGGCGTGAAAGGCGAGGGTGGCACCGCCGGCATATTCAATCAGCGCGGTCTGGTAATCGACAATATCGGCGTCGCTGTCGAATACCGCATCGGTACTGGACCAGCCGCTGGGCTTGATGTGATACACCTCTGCGTCGGCGGTGATTGCACCCTGCGGCGCATGGGCTGGCGTAAAGGATTTACGGCCACCAAAGCTGGCAACCCGCACCGGACGCTGCTGCATTAAGCCCTGATAAAGATCGATGTCGTGGCAGCATTTTTCCAGAATATAGGGGCCGGCGTACTTTTCCAGCCGCCGCCAGTCGCGCTGGAAGAAAGCGCCGTGATACGGCTTGATATGTTCCGTGGCTTCAATCGAGGTGATCTCGCCCAGCCGGCCAGCGTCACGCGCCGCCAGCAGATCGTGATAGAGCGGGGAATAGCGCAGCACCAGACCGACCAGAATGCGCGCCTCGCCATACTGCCGCACCAGCTTGGCCATCTCCATGGTCTGCTGTTCATTGATCACCACCGGTTTTTCCGTAAACACGGTGTAGCCCGCTGCCAGCGCCTGGCCGACATGCTCAAGATGCAGAAAATTGGGTGAGCCGACCAGCACCACATCCATACCGCCGTGCTGCAACAGTGCCTCAATCGACTCAAACGACTGGCCCGGATCGATAGCGAAGCTGTGCAGATTGGGCAGTCCGGCAGGTGCCGGGTCGTAATAACCCACTACCGAGAAGGCGTCGTCGGCGTTGTTAAACTCTTTAATCACGTGGGACAGACGAAAGCCGAGACCGATAATGCCTACTTTCATGTTAAACCCCTGATGCTGAATTCGGATGATGCAGAGCCCGCCCGTCGCCCGGCGCGGCTGTTGATAATCTGACCATCAACTTATTACGACAGAAAAAGTAATGTCAATATCCGCCTGCGCGTTTTGCGGGGTGTTTTGTGTTATCTCTATGTAAATTAACAAAAAAGAGCCAATCTTTTATTGCCATATTTATTTGTTATTGCGATTTAAGTTTTTTTACCCTATCGTTCGCTGATGATGGCAACAACTCTTAATCAGTGGAGGCGGGAGGAAGCGCGTGCAATCACACTATCTCCTTGGCATTGATGGCGGCGGCACCCAGTGTCGTGCGCGGTTAACCGACCTTCAGGGTACGGTGCTGGCGGAAGCCACGGGCGGACCCGCCAACGTCTGGTCGCAGTATGAGGCGGCGCTGGCCTGCGTTGAACAGCTGATTGATCGGGTATTTTCCCTGGCCGGATTAACGCCGCAGGCGCTGGCGCAGACCTCACTGGTGGCCGGATTAGCCGGTGCCAACGTCGCCTCGGTGCAGGCGCGTCTCTCCGGCTGGCAGCCTGCCTGTGCCGCATTGCAGGTGGTCAGCGATGTGGAAATCGCCTGTGCGGGCGCGCACGCCGGGCAGCCTGGCGCGGTATTTATTATTGGCACCGGCAGTCAGGGCGCGGCCTGGGATGGCGAGCGCTTCACGCTGCTGGGTGGCTGGGGCTTTGCGCTTTCCGATCAGGGTTCCGGCGCGGAGCTGGGTCGCCGGGCGCTGCGTCTGGCGCTGCTGGCCCACGAGGCGATGGTTGAACACAGCGCATTGACGCAGCAGCTGATGGCGCAGTTTGATCACAGTCCGGAAGCCATGCTGCTGTGGACCCGTACCGCCGCGCCTGCCGACTGGGCGCGCGTGGTACCGCAGATTTTCGCGGCGGCCAGCGCCGGTGATGACCATGCGCAGGCGTTGCTGCAGCAGACCGCAGCCGATATCGGCATGATGGTGCGTCGTCTGACCGCGCTGAGCAATGGACGGGTCGCACTGATGGGCGGGCTGGCCGCGCCGGTTTACCGCTGGCTGGCGACCGATATTCAGACCCGGCTGGTCACGCCGCTGGGTGACGCGCTGAGCGGAGCCTTAACGCTCGCCCGGACGCTGGCTGCCGGCGACCAGCCCGCTCCCTTTACCCCATCACTGACCTGAAGCCGGTTCCCCAGCGTCAGTGCGTCAATCTGAGGAATTTATGACCGCTCCCAACGTGACTGCACGCATCCTGCGGTTGATTGTTGAAAATGCGCCGATTAGCCAGTCCGACCTGAAAGTCCGCAGCGGGCTGAGCATGTCGACGGTTTCGCAAGCGACCAATCGCCTGCTGGCACAAGAGATTGTGCAGGAGCTGGGACTGCGGCGCGTGTCGATGGGGCGGCCAAAGACGCTGCTCGGACTCAATCCCGATCGTGCCAGCGTCATCGGCATCCAGCTCAACGCAGAGCGTAACCTGATCGTCATGACCGATCTCAGTGGCAATCTGCTGGGTGAACAGCAGATGCCGCCGGGCAGCATGTCCCCACGCCAGCTCGGTGATGCTCTGGCGAAATTTCTGCGCGGGGTGGAAGAGAAGCGGGTCGGGGCCATCGGGCTGGCGTTATCGGGACTGGTGGATGCCGAAAATGGTTACTGCATCCGCTCGAAGGTGCTCGACTGGGATAACGTTCCCATTGCCCGCCAGCTGGAGGAACGTTTCTCGCTGCCGGTGTTTATTGAGAATGACGCCAACGCGATGGCAATGGCGGCACTGGTGTTTGGCCAGCTGGGCACCGCCCAGTCGGCGGTGATTGCCACCTACGGTAAAGGGATCGGCGCCGGGATTATCCTTAATCGTCAGCTCTATCGCGGTCGCCACGGCAAAGCGGGCGA
This sequence comes from Pantoea sp. USHLN298, assembly GCF_037149395.1. Taxonomy (NCBI): domain Bacteria; kingdom Pseudomonadati; phylum Pseudomonadota; class Gammaproteobacteria; order Enterobacterales; family Erwiniaceae; genus Pantoea; species Pantoea sp. USHLN298. The sequence continues at coordinate 465,762 of NZ_JBBCRO010000004.1, read as the reverse complement.
GATCGGTAACGGGCTGGTCGGGGATGGCTCGCTGCGCCTGCTGGAAGATGTGGCCTCCTCGCGCGCTATTTTACAGCGGGTGGCGGAAGACGAACCGGCCACGCTGACCTTACAGGCGCTGGATCAGCGCCCGACGCCTGAGGTGCTGGCGGCGCTGGAAGAGGCGGGACGGGAATTAGGGATTTCGCTGGCGAACCTGTCGGTGGCCTACGATCCGGACGTGGTCTATCTGGCGATGGAGCCGCATATGGCGTCACGCATTCTGCTCGACCACATCACCCAGAGCTTTCAGGCTTACCGGCTGAAACTGACGCCACATATGACGCCGCTGCAGTTTCTCACCGAATCCAACCGGATGTGGGCACTCGGCGCGGCCGGCTTTGCGGTGAATCGTCTGCTCGACCTGCTGGCCGCCCAGGCGGATGAAGAGCCGGTCACCTGACCGCTTCTGCCAGCAAAACGGGCGCCGAAGCGCCCGCCGATCGTCACCTCTTCGCCCTAACGCAGGCGTAATCCCTGCTGATCAAACAGCAGGCAGTGGGCGGCGGAAATCCCCAGTTCGACCTGCGCCCCCAGCTCACGCTGATGCGCCTCACGCTCTTCCACGACCAGCATCTGCTCCCGGCCAATATCGAGATAGAGATAGTTGGTATGGCCCAGCATCTCGCCATAGGCCAGCTCGCCGTGAAAGCGCAGTGCGTCCGGCGTCTGCGCGGCGGGCTGAAAGTGTTCCGGACGAATGCCGAGCGTCACGGTTTGTCCTTCCTGGCACGGCGCGGCGATGTTCAGCACCAGGCCATCTATCTTCAGTTCCGGCAGCCGCAGCTGCACTTCACCGTTTCCGACCGCCGCGATCTCCGCCTGCAGGAAGTTCATCTTCGGCGAGCCGATAAAACCGGCGACAAACAGGTTATCCGGGTCGTGATAGAGCGTCAGCGGCGCGCCGACCTGCTCAATCCGGCCCTGCCGCAGCACCACAATCCGATCCGCCAGCGTCATCGCTTCCAGCTGATCGTGGGTCACATAGATCATGGTGTTGCCCAGCGAGGCGTGCAGCCGGGCGATCTCAATCCGCATCTGCAGGCGCAGCTCGGCATCAAGGTTTGAGAGCGGTTCATCGAACAGGAAGATTCGCGGATGACGAATAATCGCCCGGCCAATCGCCACGCGCTGCCGCTGCCCGCCGGAAAGCGCGCGTGGCAGACGGTCAAGCAGTTCGGTCAGGTGCAGACGGGCGGCGGTCTGCTCAATGGCCTGGTTAATCTCCGCCTTCGACTTCTTCATCACCTCAAGCGGATAGGCCAGGTTACCGCGCACCGTCATGTTGGGGTAGAGCGCATAGGACTGAAACACCATCGCAATGCCGCGCTCGGTGGCGGGCTGTTGCGTCATGTCCTTTTCCTCAATCAGCAGCTGCCCGCTGCTGATCTCCTCCAGCCCGGCGATCATCCGCAGCAACGTCGATTTACCGCAGCCGGATGGGCCGACAAAGACCACAAATTCCCCGCTGTTGATCGTCAGATCGATACCATGAATCACATTAACGTGCTCGTAAGACTTCTTCACATTCTGCAAGCGCAGGCTGGTCATCGGCTACCTCACTCAGAGTAACTGGCCCATGTAGATGGCGTTGCTGCGCATAATCGGGGTGAATCCCATGCGCTGATAGAAGGCGCAGACCTGCTCGTTTTGCAGGCTGACGCCAAGATGAACGCCGCTGACGCCCGCTGCCCGCAGCGCCGCCAGCTCATGCTCAATCATTTTGCGTCCCCAGCCGCCTTTCTGTGCGGCCGGTAACAGGTTGATATGCAGGTGAGCGGGCCACTGGGTAACCAGCGCGTCAGCCGCACGATCGGGATGGCGAATGGCGTCGAGTATTTTGTCGTCGAGCGGGGCGTCGGCGCGGCGTTGCTGATAATGCTGCTGTAGCAGCGGCCACCACTGCGTTTCCAGCTGCGCCTCGAAGGCGCGGGTATCGGGCGCGGCGACCACATAGCCCACTACCTCACCGGCGCTCTCCAGCACAAACGCAAAATCGGGTGCGAAGCGCGCATAAGGCACGGCAAACCGCTGGCCGGGATAGTCGGGATCAGAGTAGAGCGCACGGGCATCTCCGCCCGCATCCGCTGTTTCCAGGCAGATACGGTAGAGCGCCGGATAGTCCGCCGGGGTCGCCGGACGAATGACACCTTGATTCGCCATGGTGAGTTCTCATGAGTGGATGAAGGGGACAGTGACAGAGGCTGCCCGCCGATAAAAGTTACGTTAATGAAAGTGGACTTAGTTTTCAAGATAGAATAATTACCTTATCGCACTAACCCCCCTGGTTCAGCAAACTTTACCCGTTTCTCACTTCACAACTGTGATCGCCAACACGCCCGGCGCACGGCACTTGTCTGTGCTTTGACGGCTGGAAAAAACAGTAAACTGTGAGCGTGATAGGATTTTCATATGTTTTATCAGGCAGTTATTTTGTCAGAATGGCGCTGGAATATCATGCTGCGTGCAGGCTGCTTCAGCCTCTCTCACCGTGGCAATCCTTCACCCGGCCAGCGCAAACGGCTGATTTTAGCCGCAGATCGCTGTTTATTTGCGCGCGCTCACAGCGTTGCAATTTCACCAGCTGGCTGTTTGACTTTATTTTTTTATTAAAGTAAGTATGAGTGAGTGCATTTTCTATGCGGCTTCAGTCTGCGGGATGGCAGGCGGTGAGATGAAGGGATGCCGATCCTGGTCTGGAGAAGGTGAGCATAATGTCTGTTTCCTCAGTTGGTTTGTTCCGGGTTTGCAGTCTGGGTCGACTTTTGGCGGCGGGCTTGCTGGCGGGCAGCGTTGCCCACGTCGCGCAGGCTGCCGTTACCCTGAATGAGTGGGATATCTATAACTATCCGCAGCAGACCGCGGCGGTGGATGAAGGTATCAAAGAGTTCACGCAGCAGAATCCAGGCATCGTGATTAACCGCTCGGTTCACTCATTTGAAGACACGCGTATTCCGCTCAAGCTGGCACTGACCGCAGGCGACGGTCCGCAGATCGCCCAGGTCAATCAGGGCGGCGGTGATATGGGATCGCTGGTCAAAGATAAGCTGCTGGTGCCGCTGGACAGTTACGCCAGCGCAGATGGCTGGACCACCCGCTTCCCCGACTCGATCCTCAAACGTAACCGCTGGTCAGACAGCGGCGAGTTCGGCAGCGGAAAACTGTACGGCGTTGCCAGCCTCGGCGAAATGGTCGGACTCTACTACAACAAAGCGTTGCTGGATAAAGCGGGAATCGCGGTGCCGAAAACGCTGGCCGAGCTGGAGAGTGCGATGGCGAAGCTGAAGCAGCAGGGCACCGCGCCGATGATGCTCGGTCTGCTGGATGGCAACATGGGTCAGCAACTGCTCAGCACGCTGTGGCAGGCGCAGATCGAAAGTCATGACCGCAAGACGCTGGATAATCTGATCTACGACGTCGGCGGCAGCTTCAAAGATGACAAACTGGTTAAGGCCGCCAGCATGATGAAGAGCTGGACCGATAAAGGCTACTTCTTCCCTGGCTTCCAGGGCATCGGTCACGATGATGCCGCCACGCTGTTCCAGAACAATCAGGCGGCGTTTCTGGTGAGCGGCACCTGGTATCTCGGCCAGTTTAAAGATAACAAAGATATTCACTTTGCCGCGATGCCGGCCGGTGAGGGCGTGAAACAGCCGCTGATGGTCGGCGGCACCGATCTGGCCTTCTCGGTGACCAGCACCGCGAAGGGCAAAGAGCAGCAGGATGCGGCGGCGAAGTTCATCAACTATATGGTGTCAGATGCGATGGCAGACCGCTGGCTGAAGGTGGGCTTCCTGCCCGCCAGCACCAACAAAGCCGCCAAAATGCCGGCGGACAATCCGCTGCTGGCGGAGGCGTATCAGGTCTGGCTGACGCTCAACGACTATGACGGTTTAGGCCACTACGTGGACTGGGCGACGCCGACCATGAATGCCGAACTGAACCAGAACGTGCAGTTACTGCTGGCCGGGCGTCAGACTGCCGATCAGATGGTGCTCAATTTCGATAACAACTATCAGCGTTACCTGAAAACCCTGAAAACCCTGAAACACTAAGCCGGTGGCCCGGCGCACCGCCGGGCCTGAGCGTCGTTCTGAGCCACGAGTACGGTTATGTTGAATTTAAGCGGTTGGCGTAATTTTCTCTATGTTCTGCCGGCGGTGCTGGTCTATGCGGTGTTTCTGCTGTTGCCGCTGCTGGCCTCGCTCGGCATCAGCTTCACCGAATGGGACGGCACCTCGCTGCCAGTGTTCAGCGGCGTCAGCAACTATCTGCGGATGTTCAGCGATCCGGTGTTCTGGATCGCGCTGGGCAATAACGCCATCCTGATGCTGTTCTACACCCTGTTGCCGATTAGCATCGGTCTGCTGCTGTGTAGCTTTTTGTATGACACCCGCAACAACAGCGAACGCAGCGTGCTGCGCATCCTCTTCTTCCTGCCCTATATCATGCCAATGGCGGTGCTGGGCGTGGTATGGCGCTGGCTCTATAACCCGGCGTTTGGCCCGATCGATCAGCTACTGCGGGCTATCGGTTTGCCGCAGCTGGCGATGTCGTGGCTCGGCGATTTTACCTGGGCGCTGCCGGCGGTCGGGTTGGTCGCCACCTGGTACTTCTTCGGTTTCTGTCTGGTGCTGTTTATGGCGGGCCTGCAACGAATGGACCCTTCGCTGCTGGAAGCGGCCGATCTGGATGGCTCGTCGCGTCGCCAGAAGTTTATGCGCATTACCCTGCCTGGCCTGCGGCCTGAGGTGCGGATTGCCCTGTTGCTGACGGTGATCGCCAGCCTGAAAGCCTTTGACCTGGTCTATGTCATGACGCAGGGCGGACCGGGTACGTCGACCATGGTGACCAATATCTTTATGTACAAGCAGGGGTTTGACCTGCACTACTTTGGCTATGCCTCGTCGGTGGCGGTGTTCAGCATGCTGATTGTATTAGGGATTAACTACCTGATTCACCTGGCCTTAAAGGAGCGGTACTGATGCGTAGTACGCCGGTGATTTCACGCGCGCTGATCTGGATCGTGGCGCTGATGACCATTCTGCCGTTTCTGATGGCGCTGATGACCTCGTTCAAAACCCAGATGGAGTTGTTTCAGGGCGTCTTCACGCTGCCCGCCTCGCTTAATTTTAAAAACTATCTCACCGCCTGGCAGCAGGGACATTTTAACGTCTACTTCCTCAACTCGGTGCTGGTGGTGATCCCGGTGGTGCTGTGCAGCGTGCTGCTGGGGATTCTGGCCGGATTTGGCTTTGCCTGGCTGAAGATCCCCGGTAAAAAGGCGATCGCGGCGATGCTGGCGCTGGGCATGGTGCTGCCGAGCGAGGCGTTTATCATCCCGCTCTATCACGAGCTGCGCTGGATGGGGCTGACCAACACCTATCTGGCGCTGATCCTGCCGCAGATTGCGCTGTCGCTACCCTTTACCACCCTGATGATCGCCAGTGCCTTTCAGCAGGTGCCGAAAGAGCTGGTGGAAGCGGCGGTGATGGATGGGGCTTCGCGGGTCAAAATTCTGTGGGGCATCCTGGTTCCGGCGATCTGGCCAACGCTCTCCACGCTGGGTCTGCTGCTGTTTATCTGGACCTGGAACGAGTTCCTGATCCCGCTGATTCTGGTCAACAAAGATGAGCTGCGTACCCTGCCGATTGGCATGATGTTCTTTCAGAATAAAAACACCATCGACATTCCGGTGCTGATGGCGGGCGCGATGATTGTGATTATGCCGCTGGTGGCGGTGTTCCTGATTTTCCAGCGCAAATTTATCAGCGGTGTGACCGAAGGTGCCGTGAAGTAATTTGTGAGCGTCGGCACGGAACGGCGCAATGGCGACCAGACAAAGGTTTACTGCGCCGCAACGTGCTGCAATTCCTCCTCCTCAATCCTGCGGGAGACGCATGATGCACCTTTCCCTTGCCGATTTTCATCCTGCCGCCGACGGCGAAACGCTGGATACCGCGCGGCTGCAACGCGCCATGGATCAGATTGCCGCGGCCGGTGGTGGCCGCCTGACGCTGCCTGCCGGACGTTATCGCAGCGGCTGTCTGACGCTGCCCTCTGATTTTGAACTGCACCTCGAAGCGGGTGCGGTGTTGATCGCCAGCCAGCGGCTGGCCGATTATCAGCCGGTACAGGCGCTGAGCAGCGCTGAGAAGTCACACAACGTGCTGCTCTACGCCCTGGGCCAGCGCAACATTACTATCAGCGGCACCGGTCGCATTGATGGCGATGGCGAAGCCTGGTTTGCCGCCGAACGTGATGAGCAGGGCTATCGTCTGCCGCGTGCCGACCGCCCGCGTATCCTCGTTTTTGAAGATTGTGAGCAGGTGAGGCTGGAAGATTTCACCATCGTGCAGGCCCCGATGTGGACGGTGCATCTGGTGAGCTGCCGCCATGTGCATATCGATCATCTCACCATCGACAACGCCATGACCATGCCGAACACTGATGCGCTCGATATCGACAGCTGCGAAGCGGTGTTTGTCAGTAACAGCTACCTCAGCGCCGCCGATGATGCCATCTGCATCAAGACCACCCACAAGCCTGCGGCGCTGCGGCGTCCGGCGCGGCAGATTATGATCACCAACTGCCTGCTGCGCAGTTACAGCTGCGCCTTTAAGATCGGCACCGAAACCTGGGATGATGTGGAGGATGTGACGGTGACCGGCTGCACCATTTTCGATTCCAATCGGGCGATTGGCATTCTGTCACGCGACGGCGGGGCGATGCGGCGTCTGCTGTTCAGCAATCTCACTTTTGCCTGTCACCATGCGCCGCCGTGCCACTGGGGTAAAGCCGACCCGCTGTTTATCTCGGTGCGGAGTCGCGATCCGGCGATTGCGCCCGGTATCGTGGAGCAGGTGCAGTTCAGTAATCTGACGGGCGTAGCAGAAGGGGCGATTAACCTGCATGCGGCGCAGCCGGGCTGGATCCGCGATGTGCTAATCAGCCAGGTGCAACTGCGGCAAAGCGTGGCGCAGGTGGCGCAGGGTCAGTATGACATCCGGCCGCCGTGTAATCCCGATTCACCGACCGGCATGGGGCTGGATAACGCCTATAAGCTCGATCCGAAAACCGGCGAAGCCTTTGGCGTAGAGCGCTATCCCGGCGGTCTGCCGGGACTGTTTGCGCGCGGCGTGGAGAACCTGCAACTGCACAACCTGGCGATCGTGCGGCCGGAGCCGTTACCGCCAGGCTGGCATCCCGACAGCGTGGTGCAGCTGCCGGACTAACTCACAGCGCGGCGGCGATGGCACTGCCGAGCTGTTCGGTGCTGGCGCTGCCGCCGAGATCGCGCGTCAGATGCTCACCGGCGGCCAGCGTGCGTTCAATCGCGTCTAACACCGCGTCACCCGCCGCCTTGTAGCCCAGATGCTCCAGCATCATTGCCCCGCACCAGATCTGCCCAATCGGGTTGGCGATGCCTTTACCGGCGATATCCGGCGCAGACCCGTGTACCGGTTCAAACAGGCTCGGGAAGTGGCCTTCCGGGTTGATATTGGCCGACGGCGCGATACCGATGGTGCCGGTACAGGCCGGACCGAGATCGGAGAGGATATCGCCAAACAGGTTGCTGGCGACCACCACATCAAACCAGTCCGGATGCAGCACGAAATTAGCGGTGAGAATATCGATGTGATACTTATCGACGCGAACCTCGGGGAACTGACCGGCCATCGCCTCAACCCGGCTATCCCAGTAAGGCATAGTGATGGCAATGCCGTTCGATTTGGTGGCGGAAGTCAGGTGTTTTTTCGGGCGGCTCTGCGCCAGCTGGTAAGCAAATTTCAGGATGCGATCGACCCCGGTGCGGGTCATCACCGTCTCCTGGATCACCACCTCGCGATCGGTGCCGGGGAACATAGTGCCGCCGACGCTGGAGTATTCACCTTCGGTATTTTCGCGCACCACATAGAAGTCGATATCACCCGGCTGACGGTTGGCCAGCGGCGCTTTAACGCCCGGCATCAGGCGCACCGGACGCAGATTGACGTATTGATCGAACTCGCGGCGGAACTGCAACAGCGATCCCCACAGCGAAACGTGGTCAGGCACCACCTCCGGCCAGCCGACCGCGCCAAAGTAGATGGCATCAAACGCTTTCAGCTGCGGAAACCAGTCGTCGGGCAGCATCTTGCCATGCTGCTGCCAGTAGTCGGCGCTGGCGTAATCAAACCACTCCCAGCGCAGCGGAATATTGAATTTTTCCGCCGCCGCATTCATCACGCGGATGCCTTCCGGCATCACTTCTTTGCCGATACCGTCGCCAGGAATTACGGCAATACGATGGATTTTGTCAGTCACAGGGCACCTTTCCGGTTGATGTTCGAATTGTGTACGCAGTATAACTGTCGATTCCGGGGAAATAATGAGCCTGAAACGCAATCCAGTGTTGAATCAAAGTAGAGAATCCCGCACCTCAACCGACGACCTGGCTTTCTTCGTGCGGCTTGCCGCGCTGGACAGCCTGACCGCCGCCGCCCGTGAACTCGGGCTATCGCTGGCTGCCGTCAGTAAACGACTGAGCCAGCTGGAGCAGCGGCTCGGGGTACAACTGCTGCGTCGCACCACCCGACGGCTGGAGCTGACGCCGGAAGGACGCCGTTATCTGGCGGGCGCGCGTCCGTTGCTGGATCAGCTGGCGGCGCTGGAAGAGGCGGTGAGCGGCGAGACGGCGCAACTGCGCGGCACGCTCAACATTAACGCCTCGTTTGGATTTGGCCGTCGCCATATCGCTCCCTGCGTGTCGGCGTTTGCCGCGCTACATCCGCAACTCTCACTGTCACTGCAGCTCACCAGTCAGCCGCTCAATTTTCTCGATGCGCACATGGACATTGATATCCGGGTCGGCGAACCGCCCGACTCGCGGCTGGTGGCGCGAAAGCTCCGCACCAATCCGCGCATTCTCTGCTGCTCTCCGGCCTACGCTGCCCGACACGGCCTGCCAGAGACGGTACGCGATCTGGCGCAGCACAACTGTATTCTGCTGCGCCAGCACGACAGCGATTTCACTCTGTGGCGGCTGACGTGCGGTGAGCAGAGCCTCAGCCAGAAAGTGCGCGGCAGCCTGGTGACCAATGATGGTGAAGTAGCGATGCGGCTGGCGATGGATGGACACGGCATTCTGCTGCGTTCGTGGTGGGATGCGCAGCACAGCATTGATGCGGGCGATCTGCTGCCGGTGCTGCCAGACTGGCAGGCACCAGATGGCGATATTTTCGCGGTCTGGCAGGCGCAACGCCAGCTGCCTGCGCGCATCAGCGCCTTCGTTGCGTTTCTGCAACAGCAACTGCTGCCGGTCGGAGCGTGACGCTGCGATGGCGGACCCGCTACCGGCATACAGTGCAAAATCCGCAATGGCGACGGTAGTGCCGCTGCGTTTACATCTTTTTTTCTAATGCGTATGATTCTCATTCTTTTTGTTCTGAGCCTTCCCGCCGCGCCGCGGTCTGACGGAAGCCGTTCGCCTCTTACTGGAGTTAAGAATGAAAACCTTGTTCAGCCCGCGTAAAGCGGCACTCGTTCTGGCGATTGCCACCACGTTCAGCCTGACGGCCTGTCAGTTCCCGGCGCGAAAAGCAGACACCAGCACGCCTGTCACGCTGGAAACCTCAGGTCAGGGCAAACTGACGCAACGCGAACTGGGTGAAGGCCTGTACGAAATGGCTTATCTGCCCGCCAAAAATGCACTCTATGTGGCCAGCGCGCAGGGCTTCAAAGAGGTCAGCGGCGGCATGATTTATCGGCTGGATGCCACGACCCTGAAGACCACCGGCGAAGGGCATTACGACCTGAAAAACTTCGGTCTGATTAGCGCACCCGACGGCAGCGCGCTCTATACCACCAATTCGCTCGATGGCGGCATCTCACAAATCGATCCGGAAAGCGGTAAGGTGCTGAAGCGCCTGATGTTCAGTGAGAAAAATGAAAAAGGGTTGCCGTTCGGGACGCGGGAAATTTTCCTGCACGATGGGCTGCTGTATGTCGGCGGCGTAGGCGATCCCGGTCTCATCTGGGTGGTCGATGCAAAAACCCTGACGCTGAAAACCCGCATCAAAAATGCCGGAAAATGGGTCACCGGCATCATCTATTCCCCGGTCAGCGATAGAATTTATGCCGCCAACGGCAGCGGCGAAATCCTGGTGATCAACCCGCGGAATAACAAAATTGAACAGCGGCTGACCGCAGGTGACGGCAAAGAGTATCTGTTCCTCAATATGGCGGAAGATCCGGCGACCGGCCGGCTGTTTGTCACCGATAATTCAAAGGCAAAAAATACGCTGGTGTTCGATGAGCGCAGCGGTAAGGTGATTAAGCGGCTGGATCTGGGGGATTCGCTGGGAATTAAATTCAACGGCAAGCGCAATGAGATCTACATCAGTCAGCGTGAGTCGAAGAAAGTGCTGCAACTGGATGGCACCACCTATGCAGTGAAAAATAGCTGGTCGTTCGACGGCCATCCCAACAGTCTGCTGGTGTCGCCTGATGGTCAGACACTGTATGTCACGGTGAAACAGGGCGTTAACCCGGATCACAGCAGTCAGGGGCTGGACAGCGTGGTACGGATCGGACTGGAGTAACGGATGCAGGCGGCAGCGTTGCCGCCTGCACATTCAGGGACGCGACGGCGTCCCTTTTTTATTTCTCGACACCCTGAACCAGGATCGCGCGGTAGTTGGCCCCTTTCAGGCGATGCACTTTGGCTGCCTGATATTCCGGGCTGTCATACCAGGCGTGTGCCGCTTCGCGGGTTGGAAATTCCAGAATCACCACGCCTTCTGCTTCCTGACCTTCCAGCGTTTCCAGCTCGCCATAAAAAGCCAGCGGGGTGATCGGATGATCGCCGCGTGCCTGGCCCGCTTTCTCGGCGTAGATCGCCATTTCATCATCGTTCAGGGTGTTATCACGAATAAATACGACGTAAGCACTCACAGGGTGTCTCCTTAAGCTTTTTTATCCTGGGTCTGGGTATCAAAGTCAGATGCATCATGACGCTCATGCAGCTGATCGGCCGGGTCGCCCATCACACGGTTAACCTTGCGGCCACGGATCACGGCAGGTCGCTGGGCAATCTCTTTCGCCCAACGCACCACATTTTTATAGGACTGCACATCGAGGAACTCAGCGCCACCATACTGGTCGTTCAGCACCAGATTGCCGTACCACGGCCAGGTCGCGATGTCGGCGATGGTGTAATCGTCACCGGCGAGGTAGCGATGGTCCGCCAGCTGGCGATCCAGCACGTCGAGCTGACGTTTGGCTTCCAGGGTAAAGCGGTTGATGGCGTATTCAATTTTCTCTGGCGCATAGTGATAGAAATGGCCGAAACCGCCGCCCAGATAAGGCGCGGAGCCTTGCAGCCAGAACAGCCAGTTCAGCGTTTCGGTGCGTTGCGCCAGATCTTTTGGCAGGAAGTAGCCAAACTTTTCCGCCAGATAGAGCAGGATATTGCCCGACTCGAATACCCGAATCGGCGGCGTGGCGGAGTGGTCACTCAGCGCCGGAATTTTGGAGTTGGGATTTACTTCAACAAAACCACTGGAGAACTGATCGCCTTCGCCAATGCGGATCAGCCAGGCATCATATTCGGCATCAATCACGTTCAGCGCCAGCAACTCTTCCAGCAGGATAGTCACTTTCTGGCCGTTCGGGGTGCCGAGCGAATAGAGCTGCAAAGGGTGCTTGCCGACCGGCAACGCTTTTTCATGGGTAGGGCCAGCGAACGGACGATTGGTTTTCGCGCCGTTGCCCTTTGCTTCAGGGTCCCAGTTCCAGACTTTTGCGGGCTGATATGCATTTTCCGACATAGTGAAGGTTCGCCTTTGTGTGATGTTTGTCTGGAGTGTAGCAGGTGAAAAAAAGCCGGTTTAACTCTGCTGGCGGTGATCGCGGTCTGACAAATTGTCTGTCGTCCGGGTTATCGGCTGGGGGAGAAGTGAGAGACGACGGGCAAATAGTGCCCGCCGCGCGGACGGCGAGGCGGGCAGAGAAGAGGCAAAGCGCGGCCAGTGGCGGCCAGCGAGGTTATTTGCTCAGTAATTCGCGCTCAATCAGTTCACGGGTTTGTACCGCCTGCACCTTCATTTTCTCCGGATAACCAAACAGCGAGGCGGCGATGATCGGCTCGCCACCGACTTTGTAACTGCGTGTGGCAAAGTGAGTGTCGCGCAGCGTCTGGAATAGCGTATCGAAGTCGACTTCACCTTCGCCGACACCGACATGCTGGTGAATCGTGGCATCAACGCCAGGCGGGTTAACGATGTAGCGGCAATGTTTGGTGTGGTTCATGGTGTCCGCGATCAGCATGTGTGACAGGTCATCACCGGCATACTCCAGCATCGGTTTCACATCGCCTTTGCCTTTGTCATAGAAGAAGGTGTGCGGCGCACTGTAGATATACTTGACGTTATCACTGCGGAACGACTTCACGATATCCACCGTTTCGTTGTTCTCTTCGCAGAAATCCCACGGGTGCGCCTGAATCTCGATGCGGATACCTTCACGTTCGATAATCGGCAGCAGTTCATCCATTGAACGATAAAACATCTCTTCACAAATTTCCGGCTCGTTAGGCGTGCCGGAGAGTTCGGTGTTGATCACCTGCACACCCATCTCAACCGCAATCTCAATCATCCGTTTCCAGTTCTTCACCGCGGCCTGACGGCGGAGTTCGTCCGGACCGGACCAGCGATAGACCACGATAAACGAGGAGATCTCCAGCCCGGTGGCGTTGAGCGCATTCTTATATTCCGTCATGATTTCACGGCTGGCTTTGGGATGCTTATAGAACGGGTTGATCTGCGGATGCGGCGACTGTTCGATATATTTATATCCCCAGTCAGCCACCTGATGGACCATGCGGGTGATGCCCAGGTCTTTGATCACATCCACATCAAAAGCGATTTTCATCTGTCTGCTCCGGAAACATTAAGGTTGCTGTTCTTCATTAAACGTGACGCCGATCTGCTGTCTGACGTTATCCATGATGGCTAAGGTGGTGATTGCCTGATCGAGCGGATGGTTCGGTGAGTCGATCAGGTTCTGCCCGATACACCAGGCGAAGTGGTTGATTTCATGGCACAGTTGCTGATAGCGGTTGGCAGGCTCTTGCCACTGCAGGCTATGGCGTCGATCGCTGGAGGTCAGGCGAAAGTGACCCGGCGCGTAGAACTGACCGTCCAGCACCAGGCTGGCATCGCGCCCGGCAATCACCGCACCGCCTGGCGTGTTGCTGAACAGCGTGGTATTCAGCAGTGACTGCATACCGTGATGATGGGTCAGCAACATTGAGGTCTGGCCGTTTACGCTGCCGCCCGGCACCGGCTGGCCCTGGGCGATGATGCTGTCGGGTGCGCCGCCACCGATAAATACGCTAAGAGCCACCAGATAGCTGCCGAGATCCAGCATCGGTCCGCCAGCCAGATCGTGATTAAAGATGCGGTGATCCGCGGTAAAATATTCGCCATGATCGGCGATCAGCGTATGAACATCGCCAAGCACGCCATCCGCCAGCAACTGACGGATCACGTCATATTTTGGCGCGAAGTTGCACCACATCGCTTCGATGCACAACAGATTACGGGCCGCCGCCGCCTGCTTCAGCTGAGTCGCCTGCTGCGCATTCAGCGCCAGCGGCTTCTCAATCAGCAGATGCTTTCCCGCCGCGATAGCGCGCAGGCCATCCGGAAAATGGTGGTTATGTGGCGTAGCGATATACACCGCGTCGACATCATCCCGTGCCAGCAGCGCATCCATGCTGCTGGCCGCATAAGCGATCGACCATTTTTCGGCAAACGCCTGCGCTTTGGCCGGGTTGCGTGCTGCCACCGCCGTCAGTTGCTGATCGGTGTGATGACGCAGCGCATGGGCAAAGTGATCGGCAATCCAGCCGGGCCCGATAATTCCCCAGCGTAGCGGCGGCAGGGTTCGGGCGTCAGGTAAGCGTGGGGCAGGAAGCGTTGAAGGAAACATAGCCAGTCCTTGTTATCGGTGCAGGGTCCAGTCAGAACCCCACTATAGGAAGCCTGCTGCCACCGCTCTATTGTTTCGATGATGGGATTCCATCATGCGGTTTAGCGTCAGATTGATCCCCGTTTTAGCAAATGCCCGTTTTAAACAGAATCCAAAAAGGAATAAATATTTCATTTTGCGAAGGGGATCAAAATAATGAGGTGTTTCCTATCAAATAAATGAGAGAAAATGATCGGGCTTGCGGCAGCCGTGACTTTCTGGTGCCAGAGCAGCGCAGATATTGTCAGGGAGTTATCCCGTGACGGTAAACGAGAAGTGATACAGGGAGAGGATGGATGTCAAAAGTCACCATGACGGCAATTGCTCACGCGGCAGGCGTGGGGGTTGCGACGGTCGATCGGGTGCTGAACCGCCGTGCGCCGGTGCGAAGCGCAACCGAGCAGAAGGTGCTGGCGGCGGCCCGGCAGCTTGGTTATCGGCTGCCTGCGGCGTACAGCCTGCCGGCGGCGCAATCGGCAGCGGTTCAGTTGCGCTTTGGTTTTATCCTGCTGCCGGCCCGTTATTCGTTTTATCAGCAATTGAGTGAAGCGCTGCAACAGCGGGCGCGCGGGCATCAGCCGCCGGGCAGCGAAACCGAATTTCGCTGGCACGATATTCACGAAGTGGAGGCGGTGGCTCGCTCTCTGCGCCAGCTGGCTCAGTGTTGTGATGTGATTGGTCTGGTGGCGCTGGATCATCCGCTGATTCGTCACGCGATTCAGGATGTGTCGCGGCTGGGCGTGCGGGTTTACGCGCTGTTGTCAGATTTCTCGCCCTGTGAGCACGCCGGTTTTATCGGCATTGATAACCAGAAAGCGGGGCGCACCGCCGGATGGATGGCACAGCACCTGTTGCGGCAGCCGGGATGCGTCGGCGTGCTGCTGGGCGACCATCGCTTTACCTGCCAGGAGCGCTGTGAGATCAGCTTCCGCTCTTACCTGCGCGAGTCGGGCGTCAGTCAGCGGGTACTCGAACCGTTAAAAACCCACGAATCCAATGAGGGCGGCTATCAGGCAACCCGGCAGTTACTGGCGGCGCATGACGATCTGGTGATGATCTATGCGCCCTGCGGCGGCATTGAGGGCGTGGTACAGGCCCTGCGTGACAGTGGACGTCGCCAGATTGATCTGCTGTGCCACGGTCCGCTACCCGGCGATGAACTGGCGCTGATTGACGGCACGATATCGCTGATGCTGCGCCATCGGCTTGATGTGATGGCCGATGTGGTGATCGCCACATGCCTGAACGGCGGTACGGAACAGCGCGATCACTTTGCTCAGGTCACGCTGCCGTTTGAGGTGGTGACGCGGGAAAACCTGTAAAATCCGCCAGATAGAGCGGTTATGATAAAAAACTATCATGAAATGAAATATTTAAACGCGATCTCTATCAAAAAATGAAACTTTCATTGTTGTCTGGGATGAAATTTTTATTTGATACTGCCTGCGATCCTTACCATAAAGGCAGATATCATGACCCTACATATTGCAAACGCGCCCTGCAGCTGGGGCGTTGACGATCCGAATAATCCGTTTCTGCCGCCCTGGCAGAAAGTGCTGACCGAAGCCGCCCAGGCGGGTTACCGCAGTATCGAGCTGGGACCCTGGGGCTATTTGCCCACCGATCCCGAAGAACTGACCCGGCAGCTTAATGACCATCAGCTGTCGCTGGTGGCGGGCACGCTTTTTGATGACTTAGTCAGCGAAGCGCATTTTCCCTCGCTGGTGACGCTGACGCATAACCTGTGCCGCAACCTGGCGCGGGTGCCGACCGCCGCGAAAAGCCACTCAACCAATGCGCCAGCGCCTTACCTGGTGATTATCGATTTCGGCAATCCGCTGCGGGCGAAATATGCTGGTCAGTCAGACAAAGCGCCGCGACTCTCCGATGAGGCGTGGCAACGCATGATGCAGCACATCACCACGCTGAGTCAGATCGCCTGGCAGGAGTATGGCGTGCGGCCGGTGATCCATCCGCACGTCGGCGGTTATATCGAGTTTGCTGATGAACTGGCGCGGCTGGTGAATGATATTCCGCATCAGGTCGCTGGTTTATGCCTTGATACCGGCCATCTCTACTATGCCGGTATGGACCCGATTGAAGCACTGCAACGTTACTGGACGCGTATCGACTACCTGCATTTCAAAGACGTTAATCATGCGCGCTGGCGCGACGCGATTACGCGCGGGCTCGACTTTTTTAGCGCCTGCGCTGAAGGCGTGCTGTGTCCGCTGGGGCAGGGCACGATTGACTATCCGGCGGTGCGCGCGCTGCTGGCCGAACGTGACTATCAGGGCTGGATCACCATCGAACAGGAACGTGACCCACGCCAGGCCGACACCAGCCTGGCTGATGTCACCGCCAGCCTGAACTACCTGCGCTCAATCGGATTCTGAGGACAACATCATGATTAACGGTAAAAAAGCACTGAATCGCTCACTGCGCTGGGGCATGGTCGGCGGCGGCGGAACCAGCCAGATTGGCTATATCCACCGTTCTGCGGCGCAGCGCGATGGCAACTTCTCGCTGCTGGCGGGCGCCTTTGATATCGACGCCGCGCGCGGGCGTGAATTTGGCAATGCGCTTGGTGTGGCATCTGAACGCTGTTATCCCGATTACGCCAGCCTGTTTACCGCAGAAGCGGAACGGGAAGATGGCATTGAAGCGGTCTCGATTGCCACACCCAACAATACCCATTTCGCCATTTGTCGGGCAGCGCTGAACGCCGGACTGCATGTGGTGTGCGAGAAGCCGCTCTGCTTCACCGTCGAAGAGGCGGATGAGCTGGAACGGCTGAGCCGGGAGAAGCAGAAGGTGGTCGGCGTGACCTACGGCTATGCCGGACATCAGCTGGTCCATCAGGCGCGCGAGATGATCGCTGCCGGTGCGCTGGGTGAGATCCGCATCGTCAATATGCAGTTTGCGCATGGCTTCCACAATGAGGCAGTCGAGTTGCAAAGCGAAAGTACCCGCTGGCGGGTCGATCCGCGCTTTGTCGGGCCAAGTTATGTGCTGGGCGATCTCGCCACGCATCCGCTGTTTATCGCGGAAACGATGCTGCCGCAGCTGAAAGTGACACGGCTGCTCTGTTCACGTCAGAGCTTTGTCGCTAGCCGCGCACCACTGGAGGATAATGCCTTTGTGATGATGGAATATGACAACGGGGCGGTTGGTACGCTCTGGGCCTCAGCGGTGAATGCTGGCTCAATGCACGGACAGAAAATTCGGGTTGTCGGCTCAAAAGCCAGCCTGGAGTGGTGGGATGAGCAGCCGAACCAGCTACGTTACGAAGTGCAGGGCGAGCCGGTGCGGATTCTGGAGCGCGGCATGGGCTATCTCAGTCCGCGCGCGCTGGAAGAGGACCGCATCGGCGGAGGGCATACTGAAGGTTTATTTGAGGCCTGGTCGAATCTCTATCGGCGCTTCGCGCTGGCGATGGATGCCACCGATCGGCGTGACAGCGCCTTCCTGCAGGATTTCTGGTATCCCGATGTGCATGCCGGATTAATGGGCGTGCGCTGGGTGGCGCAGTGTGTGAAATCCGCGGATGCCGGCGCGGTGTGGGTCGATTGCTGAAGTGAGGCGTGGATCGCACCGTCGATGACGGGTTCGCCGCCCGGAAACGCAAAAACCCGCCAGAGGCGGGTTCTTTAAAGATGGTGCCCGAACCCGGACAAAAATGCCGGGAGCATTTTTGCATCGCGCGCCTGCGCGCGAACCCGCAGGGCGAGCCACAGGGATGTGGCGAGGTCATCGAACCTTCGATGACGGGTTCGTCGCCCGGAAACGCAAAAACCCGCCAGAGGCGGGTTCTTTAAAGATGGTGCCCGAACCCGGAATCGAACCAGGGACACGGGGATTTTCAATCCCCTGCTCTACCGACTGAGCTATTCGGGCAACGGGGCGCATTAAACCGTAAAGGCCGCCGGGCGTCAACGGCTTTCACCAAAAAACCACGGGAAACGTGACTGATTGCCTGCTTTTCAGTCAAAGCGGGTAAAACCTCAGGCCAGCGCGCCGTTTTTACGGCACAGCGCAATGCTGTAAACATCTTCCGCCAGCCGCTGAGCGGTAGCGACATCCTGCACGTTGCGCTTCACCAGCAGTTTGCTGAGACAGCCTTCCAGAATCAGCTCCATCTGATCGGCCACCATGCTCGGGTTATCCAGCGCCTGTTCCAGCAGAATCTCATGGGTGAACTGCCAGGAGGCGCGCTTCTGCTGCTCCGCCAGCTGATGAATCGGCTGGTCCGGCTGCGGATAGAAACTGCAGGCGGCAATAAACAGACAGCCAGGGAAACGGCCTTTGCTGACGTGTTCGCTTAACACTTCATAGCGCGCCATCAGCTTCTGTTCCGGCGACAGTGCCTCATCCAGCAGGATCTGACGCCGCCAGGTATCAATCTGCTGGGCGTGATAGCGCAGCGCATCGTAGAGCAGGGCGTCACGATCGGGCCAGAACAGCCGGAGCTGTTCGAGCGAAAGGTCGGTCTGGCCCGCCAGGGTTTCCAATGAGAGGGTGGCGGCGAGGCCGTTCTGTTCAAGCACATTCAATGCATGCTCGAGTATTTGTTCACGCTGCAAGTGACTCTCCTCTGGTATGCAGGCCCGGCGTTTTACACCGGGCAATTGCCTGACTCCAGTGTTGTTTATCGGGTGAGTTTCTGCAAATGCGCCTGGAAATCGGCAGCATTGAGAAACCCGGTGATGCGCGAATCAGCAATCTCATGACCCTGCGCATCAAAGAATAAAATGGTCGGTAATCCCAGCACCTGAAGATGCTGCAACAGCGCATTATCGCTGGCGCTATTGGCGGTGACATTAGCCTGTAATAGCTGCACCTGGCTCAGGCTATCGCGTACCGCGCTGTCGCTAAAGGTGTATTTTTCAAACTCTTTGCAGGCGACACACCAGTCGGCATAGAGATCGACCATGGTGATGCGGCCATTGGCCTGTTGCAGCGCTGTCTGTAACTGTTGCGGCGTCTGGATGGTCTGGAACGGCAGGTGTGCCACCGTCTGCTGCGCGGTCGGGCCACCAAAGGCCCAGTCCTGTAGCGGACGGGCGCTGATCAGGGCCGCAGCCAGCACGATAATCTGCACCACGCGCCACTTGCCGCTGCTGGCGCGCAGGCTGACGCTGAACGCCCAGCCAAAGAACGCCACGCCCAGCAGGCTCCACAGCCGCAATCCCCATAGCTCGCCCAGCACCCGTTCCATCAGGAAAACCGGTAGCGCAAGGATGACGAAACCAAACCCCTCTTTAACCGTCTGCATCCACGGCCCGCTCTTCGGCAATAGCTTATTGCCAAACAGGGTGACGGCAATCAGCGGTAAGCCCATGCCAACCGCATAGAGCCACAGGGTACCGGCACCGGCCCACAGATTACCGCTCTGCGCGATATAGAGCAGAATGGCGCTGAGCGGCGCGGTAGTGCAGGGGGAGCAGATTAAACCGGCCAGCGCGCCCATCAAAAATACGCCGGGCAGCGAGCCGCCCTGCTGGCGATTACTCCACAGGGTTAAGCGGGTTTGCAGGCTGGCGGGCAACTGCAGCGTAAACAGGCCGAACATCGACAGCGCCAGCACGATAAACAGCAGCGACAGCGCCGACAGCACCCAGGGATGCTGCAACGCCGCCTGGAAACGCAGACCGGCAGCGGCCACCACCAGACCCAGCAGGGTGTAGGTCAGCGCCATGCCCTGCACATAGACCATCGCCAGTGCAAACAGCCGGCCAAACGAATAGTGGCGCTGGCCGCCGAGAATAATGCCGGAAATTAGCGGATACATGGGCAACACACAGGGCGTGAAGGCGACGCCAATACCAATCAGCAGCGCCCACAGCGGTGAAAAGGGCAGCGGCGTGGCGGGTGCAGGCGGCAGGCTTACCACCGGCGGGGCGCTACTGGCCGTGACCGGACTCAGCGGAACGGTGCGGGTTTCAGGCGGATAGCAGAACCCGGCAGCGGCACAGCCCTGATAAGTGACGCTCAGCGTGGCACCGCTGGCGGCCTGTAGCAGCGTCACCGGCACCGTCAGATCCTGCGGATAGATCTCACTCTTGCCATAAAATTCATCTTCATGCGGCTGTCCGGCGGGCAGCGTCAGCGGTGCCAGCGTGGCATTGGCTGGCGTGAGGTGAATCTGCTGACGATAGAGGTAGTAGCCCGATTTGACTTTCCAGTGCAGATTGAGCTGCGCGCCCTGCTGGTCGAAGTCAAAACCAAACGCCTGATCGACCGGCACAAAACGACTACTGGCGGTGTTGGAAAAAAGGGAAGCGTGCGCCTGCAGGCTGATAAACAGCGCCAGCAGCAGCGTAATTAAGCGAGAGATGCGTGCAGCCATGACAAGTATTCACTGTCTCCATGTTGAACCGGTAGCGCCAGCAGTTCCGGCACCTCGTAGGGATGCGCCTGTTTGATCAGATCGAACAATGCCTGCTGGTGATCGCTATCGCATTTCAGCAGCATCTGCACTTCGCTGCTCTGTTCGAGCTGGCCCTGCCAGAGGTAAAGCGAGGTCGCGCCCGGCAGCAGCGTGACGCAGGCCGCCAGTCTGGCCTCAAGCGCCAGGGTGGCCAGACGTTGCGCCGTCGCCTGATCGGGCGCGGTACAAAGGATAACGACGGCATTCATCGCAATGCTCCTGTTTCAAAGAGCGCCGATGATAGCACGCTCAGACAGCGATGCCGTTATCGGGCTATAGCAGCATCCCGCCGAAGATAAAGCCAGCCATCACCGACAGCGTAATGGCGATCACGCCGGGAATAATAAAGGCATGGTTGAAAACAAACTTGCCAATCCGGGTCGATCCGGTGTCGTCCATCTCCACCGCCGCCAGTAAGGTAGGGTAAGTCGGCAGCACGAACAGCGCCGAAGCCGCCGCAAAGGAGGCGATGGCGGTAAGCGGCGAGACGCCGAGCAGCAGGGCGGCTGGCATCAGCGCTTTGGTGGTCGCAGCCTGCGAATAGAGCAGCATCGAGGCGAAGAACAGCACCAGCGCCAGCATCCAGGGATAGGTTTTCAGGGCATCGCCGGCCAGCATCTGAATATCCGCCAGATGGGCTTTAACGAAGGTATCGCCCAGCCAGGCGACGCCCATCACGCAGATACAGGCGCTCATGCCAGACTTAAAGGTGCTGGCGCTGAGGATCTCGCCGGTATCCAGTTTGCAGCTAAGGCTGATCAGCGTGGCGATGGTCAGCATAAACACCACAATCGCTTCATTGCGCGGCAGCGGCGGATTAACGATCAGCCCAACGCTGGGGCTGGTAGCGGTGGCGTAAAGCACCACGGCGATGATGCCAACCAGAAACAGCAGCACCGATTTTTTTGCGCCCGGTTTCGGCTGATAGACGCTGGCACCGCGAAGTCTGACTTCGCCTTTGGCAAGACGCGCCTGATAAACCTCATCATCTTTAAGCTCTTTGCCAAGGAAGTTGGTGACCAGCGCCGCCAGAAACAGGCCGACCATGGTTGAGGGAATCGCGATAGCCAGCAGCGTAATGTAGCTGACGCCGCGCGGTTCAAGCAGGGTCGCGAAGAATACCACCGCAGCGGAAAGCGGCGAGGCGGTGATGGCAATCTGTGAGGCGACCACGGCGATGGAGAGCGGACGGGAAGGACGCACGCCTTGCTCTTTCGCCACTTCCGCAATCACCGGCAATGTCGAGAAGGCGGTATGGCCGGTGCCGGCCAGCAGCGTCATCAGGTAGGTGACCAGCGGGGCCAGCAGCGTGACGTGACGCGGATGCCGGCGCAGCAGCCGTTCGGCCAGGCTCACCAGATAATCCATTCCGCCTGCGACCTGCATGGCGGCGATGGCGGCGATCACCGCCATGATAATTTCGATCACGTCGAACGGGATGGTGCCTGGCGGCAGGCCGAAGCCCAGCGTCAGGATCAGTACGCCCATTCCGCCTGCGAACCCGATGCCGATGCCGCCGAGACGCGCACCCAACCAGATCGCCAGCAACACGACAAGCAGCTCAACCACAAA
Organism: Pantoea sp. USHLN298; assembly: GCF_037149395.1. NCBI lineage: Bacteria > Pseudomonadati > Pseudomonadota > Gammaproteobacteria > Enterobacterales > Erwiniaceae > Pantoea > Pantoea sp. USHLN298. Next base: position 443,708 of record NZ_JBBCRO010000004.1, on the reverse strand, counting down.
CATGCATCACTCCTGAATATTTAACCTGCGAGAATCTGTTGTGCTGTTTACCAAAGAAAAAGGCACACCGTGTTGATCGCGGTGTGCCTTTAGTTAACCAGCGTGGGTTAAACCTTACTGCTCGTTTTCGTCGGTATAACGTTTCGCTTTATAAACCGGATACATCAGGTTCTGTACCGAGAAAATATCGTCCAGTTCGCTTTCGGTCAGCAGTCCGCGTTCCAGCACCACTTCACGCACGCTCTTACCGGTTTCCGCGCAGATTTTGCCGACGATATCGCCGTTGTGGTGGCCGATGTAAGGATTGAGGTAAGTGACAATGCCGATCGAGTTGAAGACATAGGCTTCGCACACCGCGCGGTTGGCGGTAATGCCGTTGACGCACTTTTCCAGCAGGTTGTAGCAGGCGTTGGTCAGGATGCTGATCGATTCAAACAGCGCCTGGCCGATAACCGGCTCCATCACGTTGAGCTGCAGCTGGCCCGCTTCAGAGGCCATCGTCACGGTGATGTCGTTGCCAATCACTTTGAAGCAGACCTGATTCACCACTTCCGGCACCACCGGATTGACTTTGGCTGGCATGATCGACGAACCCGCCTGCAATTCCGGCAGGTTAATTTCATTCAGGCCAGCACGCGGACCTGAGGAGAGCAGGCGCAGGTCATTACAGATCTTAGAGAGTTTCACTGCCAGGCGTTTCAGTGACGAATGCACCATTACGTAGGCGCCACAGTCGGAGGTCGCTTCGATCAGATCTTCCGCCGGCACCACCGGCAGGTTGCTGACTTCCGCCAGACGCTGCACCGCAAGGTGCTGATAGCCATCTGGCGTGTTCAGGCGAGTACCGATAGCGGTGGCGCCGAGGTTCACTTCCAGCAGCAGCTCGCCGGTGCGCAGAATGCTTTTGGTCTCTTCATTCAGCAGCACGCTGAAGGCGTGAAATTCCTGACCCAGCGTCATCGGCACCGCATCCTGCAACTGGGTACGGCCCATTTTCAGGATGGTCTGGAACTCGTCAGCTTTGCGCTGGAAACCTTCGGCCAGCTGACTGATGCCATCCAGCAGCTTCAGCAGGGAACTGTAGACCGCGATACGGAAACCGGTCGGGTAGGCGTCGTTGGTTGACTGGCATTTATTGACGTGATCGTTAGGGTTGAGGTACTGATATTCCCCTTTCTGGTGTCCCATCAGCTCCAGCCCGATGTTCGCCAGCACCTCATTAGTATTCATGTTAACCGAGGTTCCGGCGCCGCCCTGATAGACATCGACCGGGAACTGATCCATGCAGCGACCGTTGTTAAGCACTTCGTCACAGGCCTGAATGATGGTATTGGCGATGTTACGCGGGATGGTTTGCAGCTCTTTGTTGGCCATTGCTGCCGCTTTTTTGACCATCACCATACCGCGGACAAATTCAGGTATGTCGCTGATTTTACTATTGCTGATGTAAAAATTCTCAATCGCACGCAGAGTATGAACGCCATAATAGGCATCCGCCGGCACTTCGCGCATACCTAACAGGTCTTCTTCGATACGAATGTTGTTCGCCATGATAACCTTCTTGTTGTTGCCGCTAACCATCACAGAGGATGTGTTTATTTCGTCGTGGTGTACCCGTACCGACATTTTATCCGTCTTCATACTGGTGAGCACGATCATATTCTGATGCATCAGAAAAGCACGCATGCAGATCACTTAACGCTGCCGTCAGGTTAACGATATGTGAAGTTGGTTACAAAATTAACCCTGCGGGATAAATTTGACAGGATCGGTTGAAAAAGGCGGCACGGGTGCCCATCTCTTTTCTTATCATCACTGAGATGAACGCTTTCTGCTGATCGGCACGCTGCCGGTCAGCCCTCACTTACAGGAGAGTACGGTGCGCTGGATACCGTTATTAGTCTTTTTTGTCCTGGCCTGGATCGAAATTTCGCTGTTTATTCAGGTCGCACACGTCATGGGCGTGCTGCTCACCATGCTGCTGGTGATCTTTACCTCATGCATCGGGGTCTCGCTGGTCAAAAATCAGGGCATGAAAAACTTCATGCTGATGCAGGAGAAGCTGGCGCGTAACGAAAGCCCGGCCAAAGAGATGATCAAAAGCGTGTCGCTGATCATCGCCGGTTTCCTGCTGCTGCTGCCCGGCTTCTTTACCGATCTGCTGGGCCTGCTGTTGCTGTTGCCGCCGGTGCAAAAGCATCTGACCCTGAAGCTGATGCCGCATCTGCGCGTCTGGCGCGGTCCGGGCGCCGGACCGGACAGCGGCTATACCATGGATGGCGAGTTCGAGCGCAAAAACAGCGATCGCCTTGAGCACCATGACGATCCCAAAGATCGCTGATGCCGTTATCAGCACGGTAAAACGCAACCTTCGGGTTGCGTTTTTTATTTCCGGCGGCGATCTTTGCGCCGGTTGCTCAAAAAGCCATCACTTATCACATCTGCGTAAAAAATTTGTTGTCCGCCCCCTTGAAAGAGGGTGGCGGCGGCCCTATCTCTCAGGTCACGAGGCCGGAAGCCATGCAGCCCGGTGTTCAACCCCAAAACTGAATGATTGGACTTCTCAAAGGAGAGCTATCAAATGAAAATTCGTCCATTGCACGATCGCGTTATCGTCAAGCGTAAAGAAGTTGAAGCTAAATCAGCTGGCGGCATCGTGCTGACCGGTTCTGCAGCCGGCAAATCCACTCGTGGTGAAGTGCTGGCTGTCGGCAACGGCCGCATCCTTGAGAGTGGTGACGTTAAGCCGCTGGACGTGAAAGTGGGTGACGTCGTGATCTTCAACGAAGGTTATGGCGCGAAAACCGAGAAAATCGACAACGAAGAGGTGCTGATCATCTCTGAGAGCGACATTCTGGCCGTTGTTGAAGCGTAATTTTTTCGCGTAATTCACTGAACGAAACGAATTTAAGGGATATTTAAAATGGCAGCTAAAGACGTAAAATTCGGTAATGACGCACGCGTAAAAATGCTGCGTGGCGTGAACGTACTGGCAGATGCAGTAAAAGTTACCCTGGGCCCGAAAGGCCGTAACGTGGTTCTGGATAAATCTTTTGGTGCACCGACCATCACTAAAGATGGTGTTTCTGTGGCACGTGAAATCGAACTGGAAGACAAGTTCGAGAACATGGGCGCGCAGATGGTGAAAGAAGTGGCCTCTAAAGCGAACGACGCTGCGGGCGACGGTACCACCACAGCGACCGTTCTGGCGCAGTCTATCATCACCGAAGGCCTGAAAGCGGTTGCCGCGGGTATGAACCCGATGGACCTGAAGCGCGGTATCGACCAGGCAGTTATCGCTGCGGTTGAGAAACTGAAAGCGCTGTCTGTACCTTGCTCAGACTCTAAAGCAATTGCGCAGGTGGGTACGATCTCTGCTAACTCCGATGAAACCGTGGGCCAGCTGATTGCTCAGGCGATGGAGAAAGTGGGTAAAGAAGGCGTGATCACCGTTGAAGAAGGCACCGGCCTGCAGGACGAGCTGGATGTGGTTGAAGGTATGCAGTTTGATCGCGGCTACCTGTCACCTTACTTCATCAACAAGCCAGAAACCGGTGCGGTTGAACTGGAATCTCCATTCATCCTGCTGGCTGACAAGAAAATCTCTAACATCCGTGAAATGCTGCCAGTACTGGAAGCCGTGGCGAAAGCGGGCAAACCTCTGCTGATCATCGCGGAAGACGTAGAAGGCGAAGCGCTGGCAACGCTGGTGGTTAACACCATGCGCGGCATCGTGAAAGTGGCTGCGGTTAAAGCACCAGGCTTCGGCGACCGTCGTAAAGCCATGCTGCAGGATATCGCTATCCTGACCGGCGGTACCGTGATTTCTGAAGAGATCGGTATGGAGCTGGAAAAAGCGGCTCTGGAAGATCTGGGTCAGGCAAAACGCGTTGTGATCAACAAAGACACCACCACCATCATCGACGGTGTGGGTGAAGAAGCGACGATTCAGGGCCGTGTAACCCAGATTCGTCAGCAGATCGAAGAAGCAACCTCTGACTACGATAAAGAAAAACTGCAGGAGCGCGTAGCGAAACTGGCAGGCGGCGTTGCCGTTCTGAAAGTGGGCGCAGCGACTGAAGTTGAAATGAAAGAGAAGAAAGCCCGCGTTGAAGATGCCCTGCACGCAACCCGTGCTGCGGTAGAAGAAGGCGTGGTTGCTGGTGGTGGTGTGGCGCTGGTTCGCGTTGCTGCACAGCTGGCCGATCTGCGTGGTCAGAACGAAGATCAGAACGTCGGTATCAAAGTTGCGCTGCGCGCAATGGAATCTCCACTGCGTCAGATCGTTTCTAACGCCGGTGAAGAGCCATCTGTCGTCGCTAACAACGTGAAAGCGGGCGACGGTAACTACGGTTACAACGCACAGACTGAAGAGTACGGCAACATGATCGACTTCGGTATCCTGGACCCAACCAAAGTGACCCGTTCTGCTCTGCAGTACGCGGCCTCTGTTGCGGGTCTGATGATCACCACCGAATGTATGGTCACTGACCTGCCAAAAGGCGACGCACCTGATTTAGGCGGCGGCGCTGGCGGTATGGGTGGCATGGGCGGTATGGGCGGCATGATGTAATCTGCCGTTGACTGCTTAAGTCATCAGGAACCCCCGATCGGAAACGGTCGGGGGTTTTTCTTTTGGGGCGGAAAATAGTATAAGTAGTGGCGCAATCGTTCGTCTTTTCTCTTGATATGTCACGCTGTCTGCGAGGGCATCGCTGGATCTACTGGTTAAAATCAGTTCATCAGGATCGGCACGCTTGCCAGGCTGCTGGCGGCATGAAATATTGAGACGATATAACGGGATAGGGCAATGAATGTGCAGAAAGAAAACATCGCTTTCTGCTACGCTGCCACCCGACTCTGATGATAATAAATGGGGATTACAATGCGGATTAACCTCTTGCTCGGACTGACGGCTGGCGCGTTATTGCTGGCGGGCTGTAGCAGCTCTACTCAACTCTCCTCGGCAGGCCAGCGCGTGACTTTTACCGATCAGCAGCCCGGCAGTGAGTGTCAGCTTCTGGGGAATCTTACCGGCTCACAGAGTAACTGGCTGAGCGGTGCAGGTGGAGAGAGCAGCGCCCTGCGCGGTGCGGCAAATGATCTGCGCAACCGGGCAGCGGAAATGGGCGGCAACGTGATCTACGGTGCGACCAGCCCGACGCAGAACCTGCTGTCTGCCTTCGCGCCACTCGACAGCAAAATGACCGGCCAGGTTTATAAGTGCCCGTAATGTAAATCCGGCATGATGCCTTCTTCCGACGGCCGGCCTTGCGCCGGCCGTTTTTATTCCTGCCGCAACTGCAGATCGAGTGGTGTTTTACTCGGTTCGCCGCCAATTTCCCGCGCCAGCTTTGGCACCAGATAACCGGAGACCTGCGACAGCAGAGCCCGCACCAGCTGACGCGCCTCGTCATCAGAGACGTAAAAATGCGCGGCACCCTGTACCTTATCCAGCACGTGCAGGTAATAGGGCAGAATGCCCGCATCGAACAGCGCATTACTCAGCGTCGCCAGGGTCTGTGCATTGTCGTTGACGCCACGCAGCAGCACGCTCTGGTTAAGCAGCGTGACGCCCGCACGTTTCAGGTCACCCATCGCCTCACGCAGCGCGTCGTCAATCTCCTGCGCATGGTTAATGTGCGTGACCATCAGCACCTGCAGCCGCGTTTCGCTCAGCAGCTGACAGAGTGCGTCGGTAATCCGCGCCGGGATCACCACCGGTAAACGACTATGGATACGCAGCCGTTTCAGGTGCGGGATTTTCTCCAGCGCCGCAATCAGCCAGGCGAGCTCATGATCTTTTGCCATCAGCGGATCGCCGCCAGAGAAAATGATCTCATCCAGCTCCGGATGAGCAGCGATATAGTCCAGCGCCGCCTGCCAGTTACGTTTATTTCCCTGATTATCCTGATAAGGAAAATGACGACGGAAACAGTAGCGACAGTTGACCGCGCAGCCGCCTTTCACCAGCAATAAAGCGCGGTTTCGGTATTTATGCAGCAAGCCAGGGACAACGTTGCTTTGTTCATCCAGCGGATCGGTGCTATAACCTGGCGCATCGATGAATTCCTGGCGACGGGTCAGTACCTGAAGCAGCAGCGGGTCGTGCGCATCACCTTTCTTCATCCGGTTGATAAACGCATGAGGAACGCGCAAGGCGAAAAGACGCCGCGCGTCCGCACCTTCGGCCAGCTCGGTATGCTGATCCAGCGCTAAAATCCGCAGTAATTCATCAGGTTCAGTGACAACATCAGCAAGTTGCTGCAACCAATCTTCTCTGGAAGGTGTTTTTAGGGTTACAATGTGTGCCATTTTTTTGGCTTAGTACCAGTATCAATTTTCGTAGAGGGCCTTCATGGCGACTTATTCTAGCAACGATTTCCGTCCCGGTCTTAAAATCATGTTCGAAGGCGAGCCGTATGCCATCGAATCCAGTGAGTTCGTTAAACCGGGTAAAGGTCAGGCATTCGCGCGCGTTAAAATGCGTCGCCTGCTGACGGGTTCTCGCGTTGAGAAAACTTTCAAATCCACCGACTCCGCCGAAGGCGCAGACGTTATGGATACTAACCTGAACTACCTGTACAACGACGGTGAGTTCTACCACTTCATGCACCCGGAAAGCTTCGAGCAGTTCCAGGTTGAAGAGAAGACCGTCAGCGATGCCGCCAAATGGCTGCAGGATAACGCTGAATGTATCGTTACGCTGTGGAATGGCCGTCCGATCGCCGTTCAGCCGCCGAACTTTATCGAAGCTGAAATCATCGAAACCGATCCAGGCCTGAAAGGTGACACCGCAGGTACCGGCGGTAAGCCAGCCAAGCTCTCAACTGGCGCAGTGGTGAAAGTGCCATTGTTCGTACAAGAGGGCGAAGTGGTGAAAGTTGACACCCGCTCTGGCGAATACGTGTCACGCGTAAAATAAGTGCCGCAGGCGCATCCTCAGATGCGCCTTTTTCTTGTGTGAGTGAAAAAATGAAAAAGCTGGCAAAATTAATCGCATTCGCGTTGCTGGTCTCCTCTGCGCTGAGCGCCTGCAACACTTTCCACGGTTTTGGCGAAGATGTCTCCCACTTAGGTGGTGCCATTTCGCGTGCGGCAAACTGACTGTTAAACATCGTCTATTTTGTGGACTCGCCAGCGGCAGTCGTCGGAAATCCGGCTATGCTTAAAGCGCTGTACTTTTACATCCATCAAAAAGGACATTGTTATGTTAAAGAAAAGTATTGTCACACTCTTATCTGTACTGTTTCTCTCTTCACTGCTGACGGCCTGTAATACCACGCGTGGCGTGGGTGAAGACGTCGAAGCGGGTGGTCAGGCGATTCAAAACAGCACTAAGTAAACCGCTATTCCAACCGGTACGAAACACGTTTCGTACCGGCTGTTCGTTTCCGCACTATTTCTGTTTTACCCAGATTAACTCGTCAACCGGGAATCCATCCCGGCGTGCCTGATCGACCAGCTTCTCTTTCACGCCTGGCTCCAGTTGCGGAGTCCGCGAAAGAATCCACAGATAGTGACGATTCGGTCCGCACACCAGCGCATAGCGGTAGTCCGGGTCGAGGGCGATAACGTTATAGCCGCCGTAAAAGGGGCCAAAGAAGGAAACTTTCAACGCCGCGCGTTGCGGATCGCCGGTAAAGTACGCCTTGCCGATGCTCTCCTGCCAGCGCTGTTTCTTCACGTTGTAGCCACGATTGATCACCTTCAGACCGCCATCGTCGCGCGGACTGTAGTTCGCCGTCACCTGTTCAAGGCCGCGTTCAAAAGGGTGATTCAGACGGGCAATCTCATACCACTGGCCGAGGTAGCGCTGGCTGTCAAAGTTTTCAATCACGGTGACGTTCTTTGGCGGCGTGGTGCTACAGGCGACGGAGAGAAAGGCGCTCAGGCTGGCAATAACGGTTTTCCATGGAGACATAGTGGGATTCCTTTGTGATTTAACTGTTTAAGTATAGAAGCCGAAACGCTGTTTTTGGCAGCGCGGGCGCGAGATTGTTTGCCGCAGGTATTGCAGGTAGACTTCCACCCCTTATTTGTATCAGGAGTCATCACCATGAGCGAAACGGCAAGCTGGCAACCAAGCGCATCCATCGCCAATTTGTTAAAACGCGCGGCGATTTTAGCCGAAGTGCGTCGTTTCTTTGCCGATCGTGGCGTACTGGAAGTGGATACGCCGGCGATGAGTCAGGCGACGATTACCGATATCCATCTGGTGCCGTTCCAGACGCGGTTTGTCGGGCCGGGTGCCGCGCAGGGGCGCGATCTCTGGCTGATGACCAGCCCGGAATATCACATGAAGCGCCTGCTGGCTGCTGGCAGCGGGCCGATTTACCAGATGGCGCGCAGTTTCCGTAATGAGGAAGCGGGCCGTCACCATAACCCGGAATTTACCATGCTGGAGTGGTATCGGCCGCACTACGACATGTATCGTCTGATGAATGAAGTCGACGATCTGATGCAACAGGTGCTGGAGTGCGACAGCGCGGAATCCCTCTCCTATCAGCAGGCGTTTATTCGTCATCTTGAAATCGATCCGCTCTCTGCGGACAAGGCGCAGCTGCGTGAAGTGGCAGAAAAGCTGGGCGAAGGCGAACTGGCGCGGGCGGAAGACGATCGCGATACCCTGCTGATGCTGCTGTTTATGCTGGGCGTGGAACCGAAGATTGGCCAGGATAAGCCTTGCTTCGTTTATCATTTCCCGGCCAGCCAGGCGGCACTGGCGGAGATCAGTACCGAGGATCACCGCGTCGCTGAGCGCTTCGAGGTCTATTACAAGGGCATCGAACTGGCGAACGGTTTCCGTGAACTGACGGACAGCCGTGAACAGCGTCAGCGCTTCGAGCAGGATAATCGCCGTCGTGCGGCGCGTGGCCTGCCGCAACATCCCATCGATACTCATCTGCTGGATGCGCTGGCGCATGGGATGCCCGCCTGTTCCGGCGTCGCGCTCGGCGTGGATCGGCTGATTATGCTGGCGCTGAAAGCGGAGTCATTGAGTGATGTAATCGCGTTTCCGGTGGATCGTTGCTAACCATCTGGCGGGAAAAAGGTGGAAAGGGCAGGGATGGCCCAGCCGATCGCAAAGGAGACCTACTTCCCTATAGGTCGGCCTCACCTTCCTGGCTCGGACGCTTTGCTCTTCAGCTGGGCCAGCCCTGCCTGTCAGGCTAAATCATGGCGGCTGGCATGCCGCGTGCTGTGCTACTGGCTGCTGTCAGGAAACTCCTGAATGGTGACCGGCAGCGTCAGCGTCTGATCGTTACGCAATACCTGCACATCAATCACTGAACCCGGGCGAATCTCAGCCACCTGGTCCATCGTCTCCTGCGCGGAAACCGCTGGCTTGCCGTTGACGCTCAGCAACACATCATTGGCCTGAATACCGGCTTTATCGGCCGGACCGTCCGGGGTCACCACGCTAACGATAATGCCCTGTACCCGATCCAGACTGCTGCCCTGACCATGCAGTGGCGGCAGTTCGCGCCCGGTGATACCAATGTAGCCACGAATCACCCGGCCATCACGAATCAGCTTATCCATGATCTTCGAGGCCAGCGCAGTCGGAATAGCGAATCCAATGCCTTCCGGCGTTTCGCCATCATTGCTTTTGTCGAAGGTCAGGGTATTGATGCCCATCAGTTCGCCCAGCGAGTTGATCAGCGCACCGCCAGAGTTGCCCTGGTTAATCGAGGCGTCGGTTTGCAGGAAGTTTTGCCGGCCCGAAGAACTTAATCCTACCCGGCCGGTGGCGCTGATAATTCCCTGGGTGACCGTCTGGCCGAGGTTATAGGGGTTGCCGATCGCCATCACCACGTCGCCGATATGGGCCAGACGTTTAGGATTGATCGGGATAACAGGCAGGCTGGAGGCGGTGATTTTCAACACCGCCAGATCGGTCATGGCGTCTGAGCCCACCAGCGTCGCTTCAAAGAAACGGCCATCCTGCAGCGCCACAATAATCTGGTCGGCATTGTTGATGACATGCTTATTGGTGAGGATGTAGCCTTTTGCGTTCATGATCACCCCTGAACCCAGGGTAGTGATGCCGCGATTGTTATTGCCATGCGCGCTACGGTTGTAGACGTTCACGACTGCAGGCACAGCGCGGCGCACCCCCTGGTTAAAGCTAAAGGGAGTTTCGTCGTTACTGTCTTCGTGGTTATAGAGGGCGTCGCTGCCCATACGCAGTGCAGGCAGTGCTGCGAGCAAAATACCCGCCACAATCAGGCCCAGCACCACGGCACGCAAAAGTTTAAGAAACATGGTGTTAAATTACGCCAGGGGAGATCGCTGGGCAGAATAACATGAGAGCGGCGGACACACACGCGCTTGTGTCCGCCATAATGCGAGGTTTATCTCAACAACAGATAGATACTTTCGTCGCCGCGTACCACATTCAGCGCCAGTACCGGCGGTTTGCCTTCCAGCACTTTACGCATTTCCGCGATCGACTGAACGCGGTTGCGGTTAACGCCAACAATCACGTCATCTTTTTGCAGGCCAACCTGTTCCGCCGGCGTGCCTTTCTCGATGGTATCGACCTTCACCCCTTTATCACCGGTTTTGGTCTGGCCATCACTCAGCGTGGCACCCTGAAGTGCCGGCGACATCAATTGGGCACTGGCAGTGGTTTGTGCGCTTTGCTCCAGCGTGACGGTCACCGTGACCGGCTTACCTTCACGCAGCAAGCCGAGCTTCACCTGCTCGCCTGGCGCGGTGGTGCCGATCTTCACCCGCAGTTCGGCGAAGCTGGTAATCGGTTTGTCATTCACGGAGGTGATGATATCGCCGGACTTCACGCCCGCTTTCTGGGCTGCTGACTGCGGCAGCACTTCTGAGACAAAGGCACCGCGCTGCGCATCGACGTTAAACGCCTTGGCCATATCCGCGGTCATTTCAGTGCCTTTAATGCCGAGCTGGCCGCGCTTCACTTCGCCATATTTGATCAGCTGCTGAGCGAGATTCATCGCCATATCGCTGGGAATGGCAAAGCCGATGCCGATGTTACCGCCGCTTGAGGCCAGAATCGCCGTGTTAATGCCGATCAGTTCGCCATTCAGATTGACCAGCGCACCGCCTGAGTTACCGCGGTTAATCGCCGCATCGGTCTGGATAAAGTTTTCCAGTCCTTCCAGATTCAGGCCGCTACGCCCCAGCGCCGAGATAATACCGGAGGTTGCGGTCTGACCCAGACCAAACGGGTTACCGATCGCCACGGCGAAATCACCCACCTTCAGCTGATCGGAATCGGCCACTTTTACCTGAGTCAGGTTTTTTGCACCCTGGATCTGAATTAAGGCGATATCGGTCTGCTCATCATGGCCGATCAGTTTGGCTTCATATTCGCTGCCGTCGCCCAACTGCACATTAATCTTATCCGCGCCGTTGACCACATGGTTATTGGTCAGCACGTAACCTTTGGCGGCGTCGATGATTACCCCTGAGCCGAGTCCTTCAAAGGGCTGGGGCTGATTATTTCCGCCAGGCATCTGGCCGAAGAAGCGTTTCAGTGGTTCAGGAATATCCTGGCCCTGAGACGCTGACTCGGTGCCTTCAACGTGAACGCTGACCACGGCGGGCAGCACTTTCTCCAGCATCGGCGCCAGGCTTGGCAGCGGTTGACCGGCGATTTGTGCCGGTAGCGTTGCCATCGCGTCTGGCGCGGCGGCAAGGCTCATCCCAATACTCAAGGCTAATGCGCTAAACAGTCGGGCTTGTTTTTTCATTGCTACAACGCTCTCGCTGCAAAAAGTGGGAGGAATAAATCAGTGTGACAGTCGTTTGAGGTCAGGGTTCGCAAAAAACGTGGGCGCAGACCGGCTGCGCCCCATAAAGATTAGTCGCGGGCAGGGCGCTCGCCGCGCAGTAAACCGGATGCCCCTTCAGAGTAGTCACGCGGCATCTGTACCGGGACCTGATCGTTATCGGCTTCCGCCTCGGTCAGCTGATAGGCAAACGGGTTTTTCTCACCCGGCAGATTAGGCAGCAGGTCGTTAGAACCTTTCGCCATATGCTGATAGAGCTGACGATAGTCGCGTGCCATGTTGTCCAGCAGCTCCGCACTCTGCGCGAAGTGATTGGTCAGCTCTTCGCGATAATCTGACAGTTCCGCTTTGGTTTTTTCCAGTTCGTACTGCATGCTGCGCTGCTCACGCAATTTCCTGTTGCCAAAACGCATCGCGACTGCGCCGACAATAATGCCTACCACTAAACCAATTAGCCCGTATTCCCAGGTCATAATGACTCCCGTGTTATTTCCGTTGTTCCGTAGGGCATTGCACCATTTCAATAGTAGTCACTATACCCGTTAATCTTATGGATGTGGAACTCTGGAGCGGCATGGCTTAGTGTAGAGCGGCCTTTTTTTCGACAACCGCTGTATGAATCAGACAAAATTCAGGGACTCTGAGAGAACAATGCAAACCTCATCTCCGCTTGCTCGTTATGAGCAGGCGCTGTCGCAGGGCGAATTTAAGCCCGATGACGTACAACGTGAAGCCATTACCCGTTTAGACGCGCTCCAGCACGCTCTGGTCGCCCGTCAGCAATCTGCTGCGCCTGCCACATCTGGCCTGCTGGGCCGCCTGTCGAAGCTGATCGGCAAAGAGAAAAATGAGACGCTCGCCCCGCTGCGTGGCTTGTACATGTGGGGCGGTGTGGGTCGGGGAAAAACCTGGGTCATGGATCTGTTTTTTCAGTCTATTCCTGGCGAGCGCAAACTGCGGCTGCACTTTCACCGCTTTATGCTGCGGGTACACGAAGAGCTGACCCAACTGCAGGGCCAGAGCGATCCGCTGCTGATCATCGCCGACCGCTTCAAAGCCGAAACCGATATCCTCTGTTTCGACGAATTTTTCGTTTCTGACATTACCGATGCGATGCTGCTGGGTACCCTGATGGAGGCGCTGTTTGAACGCGGTATCGCGCTGGTCGCGACCTCAAACATTCCGCCGGACGATCTCTACCGCAACGGGCTGCAGCGTGCGCGCTTCCTGCCAGCGATTGAGCAGATTAAAACCCACTGTGATGTGATGAACGTTGATGCGGGTATCGATTACCGGTTACGCACGCTGACCTCGGCCCATCTGTGGAACTATCCACTGAACGCGGCGACCCATGCGGAGATGGCGCGCATGTTCCAGGCGCTGGCGGGCGGTAAACCAGAGCAGGCACCGGTGCTGGAGATTAACCACCGTCAGATGCCGACGCTGGGCGTCAGTGAGGGTGTGCTGGCGATCAACTTCACGACCCTGTGCGGGGAAGGGCGCAGCCAGCATGACTACATTGCCCTGTCGCGCCGTTTCCACAGCGTGCTGCTGCATGATGTACCGGTGATGATTTATAAAACCGAGGATCAGGCGCGCCGCTTCCTCGCACTGGTTGATGAATTTTATGAGCGTCATGTGAAGCTGGTGGTGGCGGCGGAAACCTCGCTGACCGAGATTTATCAGGGGACGCGGCTGAAATTTGAGTACCAGCGCTGCTTATCCCGCCTGCAGGAGATGCAGAGCGAAGAGTACCTGCGTCTGCCGCACCTGCCGTGAGAATAAAGCGGATAAATAGTGAAATAGGGTTCGATTTTTGTAACCGACTTCTCTATAATCTTGCGACCCCACGTTACAGCAAAGGATTTTTTTCCCAAATCCTCTGTGTTCCAGTAACTCTATCCGAAGGGGTGGCTTGCTGGTCAAAATGGTCGTGTGAGCCTCATTCGTTTACTTAAGCGTTTGGGATTTCACCAACGTGTAACTTAATTTGGGTAAGCTTTTCGATGAAAACTTTTACAGCTAAACCAGAAACCGTCCAACGTGACTGGTTTGTAGTTGACGCAACGGGCAAAACTTTGGGTCGCCTGGCGACTGAACTGGCGCGCCGTCTGCGTGGTAAGCATAAAGCGGAATACACTCCGCACGTTGATACGGGTGATTACATCATCGTTCTGAACGCAGAAAAAGTTGCTGTAACCGGCAACAAGCGTACTGACAAGATCTACTATCACCACACTGGCCACATCGGTGGTATCAAACAGGCGACCTTTGAAGAGATGATTGCTCGCCGTCCTGAGCGTGTGATTGAGATCGCGGTTAAAGGCATGCTGCCGAAGGGCCCGCTGGGTCGTGCTATGTACCGTAAACTGAAAGTTTACGCAGGCAACGAGCACACCCATGCGGCACAGCAACCGCAAGTTCTTGACATTTAATCGGGATTAAAGGCAATGGCTGAAACTCAAAACTACGGCACTGGTCGCCGCAAAAGCTCTACCGCTCGCGTATTTATTAAGCCGGGTAGCGGTAACATCGTTATCAACCAACGTTCTCTGGAACAGTACTTCGGTCGCGAAACTGCCCGCATGGTAGTTCGTCAGCCGCTTGAGCTGCTGGATCTGGTTGGTAAATTCGATCTGTACGTCACCGTTAAAGGTGGTGGTATTTCTGGTCAGGCTGGTGCGATCCGTCACGGTATCACCCGCGCTCTGATGGAATATGACGAATCTCTGCGTGCGGAGCTGCGTAAAGCTGGCTTCGTTACCCGTGATGCGCGTCAGGTTGAACGTAAGAAAGTCGGCCTGCGTAAAGCACGTCGTCGTCCTCAGTTCTCCAAGCGTTAATTGTTTGCAGCTCTGGCTGCGACAATTGGCACAAAAAACCCGCTTCGGCGGGTTTTTTGCTTTCTGCCGCCGTACCGGTGCTGGCGGAAAACGTTAACGGCGCTCGCAATTTCCCCGCAAAGATTCATTCCACGCCCACAAGCTGCCTAAAATCTGGTAAACTCTGTGTCACTTTGCGCCCGCAGGCCGGTGCGTTATGCGTCTCCCCGCCGTCGGGATATCAGTATACGACGCAGCTAACGTGGGTTGCGTGCGAGTTCTATGAGCAAGTGAGTCGCCGGATGGTTGGCTATTCGCAGTAACTTTTTGTGAACAAACTTGGAGGTTTTCATGGCTGTCGCTGCCAACAAACGTTCGGTAATGACGCTGTTTTCTGGTCCTACTGACATTTTCAGCCATCAGGTACGTATCGTCCTGGCGGAGAAGGGTGTCAGCGTAGAGATCGAGCAGGTCGAAATGGATAACCTGCCGCAGGATCTGATTGACCTCAACCCGTATCGCACGGTGCCGACGCTGGTAGATCGTGAGCTGACGCTGTATGAATCACGCATCATCATGGAATATTTAGATGAGCGTTTCCCGCATCCACCGCTGATGCCGGTTTATCCGGTTGCCCGTGGTGAAAGCCGTCTGATGATGCACCGCATTGAGCAGGACTGGTACAGCCTGATGAGAACCGTTGAGAACAGCAGCGGTCAGGAAGCTGAAGCGGCTCGCAAGCAACTGCGTGAAGAGCTGCTGGCGATTGCACCGCTGTTTGGTCGCACACCGTTCTTCATGAGCGAAGAGTTTAGCCTGGTCGACTGCTATCTGGCACCGCTGTTGTGGCGTCTGCCGTCAATGGGCATCGATTTGATCGGCTCCGGTTCAAAAGAGCTGAAAGGCTATATGAATCGCGTGTTTGAGCGTGACTCTTTCCTTGCTTCATTAACTGAAGCTGAACGTGAAATGCGCCTGCAAGCCCGGGGCTGATTTATGGAAATGTCGCAACTTACCGCACGTCGTCCCTATCTGCTGCGCGCTTTCTATGACTGGTTGCTCGACAACCAGTTAACGCCGCATCTGGTGGTCGACATCAATCTGCCTGGCGTGCAGGTGCCGCTTGAGTATGCGCGCGATGGTCAGATCGTATTGAACATTGCGCCGCGCGCAGTCGGCAATCTCGATCTGGCTAACGATCAGGTGTCGTTCAACGCCCGTTTCGGCGGCGTTCCTCGCCAGGTTAATGTGCCGATGGCGGCGATTCTGGCGATCTATGCCCGCGAAAACGGTGCAGGAACCATGTTTGAACCTGAACCGGCTTACGAGCTGGCCTCTCAGGAGACGTCAGACGGTCAGGAAGAGACGATGATGTCCGTGATTGATGGTGATCGTCCTGACGATGCCGGCGATGACGAGACGCCACCTGACGACGATCCACCACCGCGTGGCGGACGGCCTTCACTGCGCGTCGTTAAATAACATCAGATACCCGTCATCACGACGGGTATTTTTTTGCCTGCCGATCGGGCATAAAAAAATCCGGCTGCCTGCGCAAGCCGGATTTTTTATGCGTTAACGCGGGCGCCGATTAATAGACGTCGCGCAGGTAACGCTTCTCTTTCTTCAGCTGATCGATGTAGTCCGCGGCACGTTCGCTGGAAAGTCCGCCGAACTGACGCACCACTTCATACAGCGCGCTGTCGACATCTTTCGCCATGCGTGAGGCATCACCACAGACGTAGAAATAAGCGCCTTCCTGCAGCCAGGCATAGAGCTCTGCGCCCTGTTCCAGCATACGGGTCTGCACGTAGATCTTCTTCTCCTGATCGCGTGAGAACGCCAGATCCAGCCGGGTCAGTAAACCGCTGTCGTGCCAGCCGGTGAGCTCGTCACGATAGATGAAGTCATGTTCCTGATGCTGATCGCCAAAGAACAGCCAGTTTTTACCCTGCGCGCCGGTCGCCTGGCGCTCCTGCAAAAAGGCGCGGAATGGCGCGATACCGGTGCCCGGTCCGACCATGATCAGCGGGGCGCTGTTATTCGCCGGTACGCGAAACGCTTTGTTTGGCGAGATGAAAATGGCGGGCTTTTCACCACGACGCACGCGCTCGGCCAGATAGGTCGAGCAGACGCCGCCACGATTACGGCCACCGCTGTGATAACGTACCGACGCCACCGTCAGGTGAACCTGGTTAGGGTGCGCCTTTGAGCTTGACGAGATAGAGTAAGCACGATGCTGTAACGGACGCAGCAGCGCGACAAATTCCGGCACCGGCAGCGAACGGGTCAGCTCAAGCTGCAGCAGGTCGAGCGTATCTTTGCCCCACAGCCACACGCCGAGCGCATCTTTATCGTCGTGCTGCAATACGTGGCGCAGTTCCTGGTTGGTGGTGTTCTGTCCCACCCACTCAATCAGCTTGCGTGACGGTTCTGAAATTTCAAACTGATAGGTCAGCAGATCGCCGAGGCTGCGGTCAAAACCGGGTACCGGCGTCTGGTAATCGGCATTCAGCTGGGTCAGCAGCAGGCTGACCAGCGACGGTTCATTGACCGGAATCACGCCCAGCGCATCGCCCGCTTCATATTTCAGGCCGCTGTCGCTGAGATCAAATTCAAAGTGGCGAATGTCTTTCGCGGACTGCTCGCCCGACAGGCGCTTATTGGTGATCAGCGCTGCAGCGTAAGGATTCGACTTGTTGCTGCCCGGGATTACCGGCGCTTCTGGCGCGCTCTCCAGCACCGTGCCGCTACTGCCCGCGCTGGCGGCAAACTGTGGCATCGAACTGTTCAGCCATTCGCTGGACGGCTCTTCATAATCGATATCGCAATCAATACGATCGACCACGCGTTTCGCGCCCAGCTGCTCCAGACGCATATCAATGAATTTACCCGCCTGGCAGAAGCCATCGTAGCCGGTATCACCAATCGCCAGCACGGCAAAGTGCATCTGCTCCAGCCGCGGCGCGGTACTGGCGGAGATCGCATCCCAGAACAACTGAGCGTTGTCCGGCATTTCGCCTTCGCCGTAGGTGGAGGTGACGATCAACACGTGACGCATGGTGGCGAACACATCCAGATCGACATCGCCCAGCGCCTGAACCACCGGCACCAGCCCTTTGGCACGCGCTGATTTGGCGGCAGTTTGCGCCAGCGCTTCCGCGTTGCCGGTTTGTGAGCCGTAGAGAATATGCAGTTGGGTAGTGGCCGCGGCGCCCGTTCCGGCCGCAGGCTGCTGCTTGTCTTCTAACACCAGTAAACGGGAGTGAAGACCGGCGAGGAAGCCCGCCAGCCAGTATTTCTGATCGCCATTAAAGGGTGCATCTTCTGGAATATAAGGAATTTTCATGGGTACTTTTACTCAATCCCGTTTTCACCCGTCATAAGCCACGCCGTTCGCAGGAAGCCGGTCCGGTTTCTCCACCGCCAGAGTCGGCGGCGGAGAGGGCGGACCTTCTGCTGCGCGTTACCACGCTTAATCCGGATAATATCAATTAATAATATTCACGTTCACTCAGGTCGGCCGTCCTGTCAGGACAGTTTACCCACCGCTGCGGCAATTTCAGGCAGTGCCGCACGGGCAAACAGCTCTTCAAAATCAGGCAGATGTCCCAGCACTTCACGGTTACAGGCATCCTGATACATAATCCAGCCATAGGTCGCCAGGCTGTCCATCGAACGGATGTTACGCTGCGTTAACGCGGCTTTGTAATCTGACATCCGTTTGGTACCGATCAGGCTGGCCAGCTCATCGTCGGTGTAGCTTTCAATGGCTGAACGGGCATGGCGTTGCAGCTTGCTGACCAGTGAAAAATCTTCGGTCATCAGCAGGTTGCGCACGGCTTTTTCAACCGCCGGATCTTCAACCGGTGTCCCTTTCGGCAATTTGCCCAGCGCCAGTTGCTGCGCGAAGCTCAGCACGGTGTAGTTGTTGAGCAGGACATACATTTCCAGCGTGTCGGTGGCACCGTAAGCCGGTACCGCGCCGTTGGCGATGGTTTTCCCCTGACGCCATGCGGCTTTAAACTTCGCCACCTGATGACCCGCCAGCGCTGTCGACAGCTCTTCCAGCAGATCTTTGCGCGTTTTCGCTTTCAGGATTTCACCGCCATCCTGGTAGAGCAGCAGCGAGCGCGGCATAACATAGACGAAGTGGTGACACTCGGTTTCCCAGTTCTCCAGCAGCCACGCCGCACGCGGCGATTGGGTCGCTTCCAGATGCCAGTTCAGCATGGTCAGCACCGCCTGCTTGTGGACCTGGGCCATCTCATCCTGATCGGCAATCGAACCAAACAGCACCGAATCGCCGGCAGCGTGGCTGGCCAGTGAGCCATAGGGATCGTACTGATAGGCGAACCCGCCGCTCATGCCGTTACCAAATCCTTTACCGAAGGTACCCAGGTTAAGGATGGCACCGTTGGTCATGTATTCGCAGCAGAAATCGCCAACCCCTTCAACCACTGCTGTGGCACCGGAGTTACGCACCGCGAAACGGTCACCCGCCTGACCCTGGACAAACAGACGTCCACCGGTGGCACCAAACAGGGCGAAGTTGCCGATCAGCACGTTGCCATCGCCATCCTGTGCGCCGCCGCCTGGCGACATCACCACCAGTTCACCGCCACACTGTCCTTTGCCGACGCCGTCGTTACAGGTGCCGTAGTGCCGCATCTGCATACCATCGTTGCAGAAGGCACCAAACGACTGACCGGCAGAACCGGAAGTGGAAATTTTCACGCTTTCCGGTGCCAGATAGTGACGGCCACGATCGTCCGCCAGCACCGCTGGCATCGCCTGCAGTTGCTCTGCGCTCAGCTGATGGTTCAGCATCCGCTCAATATCGATCGCCAGCTGGCCGCCCACGCTCTTATTGCGGTTGTTGAGCACCACGTTATCGCCCAGCGTAATCTCTGGCTGACGCTGTTCAACCAGCACCAGTTTCAGCTGCTCAACCCAGCCATCATCCAGCTCGAAATCTTTTTCCAGATAAACCGGATGTTCGATTTTCAGCTCCGGCACCACGGTCAGCATGGCGCGTAAATCGAGCTTGCCCACTTCCAGCGGGTGATCCATCAGGTGCAGCAGGTCAGAGCGGCCACGGGCTTCACGCAGCGAACGCAGGCCCATACGGGCCAGAATCTCACGCACTTCATGCGCAACATTGAGGAAATACTGCGCCAGCTGGCGTGGATCGCCATCAAAGGCTTCGGCGTTAGTGGTTAAGCCTGCCGGGCATTTGACGTTACAGTTTTTCGCCATCACGCATTTCAGCATCATCAGGGCAGTGGTGCCAAATTCAAAACTGTCGCCGCCCAGCAGCGCGGATTTCACCACGTCGCTGCCGGTTTGCTGGGCACCCGAACAACGCAGCAGCACTTTGTCACGCAGGCCATTGGCGCACAGCGCCTGATGCACTTCCGCGATGCCGATTTCCGCCACGCGGCCGGTATATTTCAGGCTGGTAACGGAAGCGGCACCGGTGCCGCCGGTGTTGCCAGCCACGTTGATGATGTCTGCGCCCGCTTTGGCCACGCCAACCGCGATGGTGCCGATGCCTTCCGACGAGACCAGCTTAACGATGACCCGTACTCGAGCGGCTTTACAGTCATGGATCAGCTGCGCCAGATCTTCAATCGAATAGGTGTCGTGATGCGGTGGCGGCGAGACCAGCTCGACGCCAGGCGTACCGCCACGGGCGGCGGCAATTTCCACCGTGACTTTAGCAGCCGGTAACTGGCCGCCTTCGCCAGGCTTCGCGCCCTGACCAATTTTAATCTCCAGCTCTTCCAGCATTGGATCGGCCAGATAGGCTGCCCAGACGCCGAAGCGACCCGACGCCAGCTGTTTGATGCGTGATGCGCGGATGGTGCCGTGACGTGAGTAGTGTTCGCCACCTTCACCGCAGTTACTCATGCCGCCAACCATGTTGGTGCCATGCGCGACGGCTTCATGGGCTGGCGCGACCAGCGCACCGTGACTCATCGCACCGGACGCAAAGGTCCGGGTGATTTCACAGGCGGGCTGCACCTCACTCAGCGGCAGTGACGGCAGGGTAGTGAAAATACGCGACAGATAATCGGCCGCTTTGCCGTAAGCGGTCACTTTCAGACCACCGTCGACCACTTCACTGCTCTCGATATCGTCGTTAAAGCGGAATTTCAGCGCGCGCGACAGGTTCTGCAGACGCTCTGGCTCTGGCTTCAGGCCGGCGATCGCATCGGTCAGGCGCAGCATAAAGTGATTCAGGCTGCCATCCACCGCTTCACAGACCAGGCCGCGGATCGCAAAGCCGTTGTTGGTCAGTGAATAACGGCCCAGCTTGCGGCGGAACTCCGCTTCACTGTCGATGTGGGTCAGGTCAGCCGGGAAAGTCAGAATATCGCGCAGTGCCGCCGGGCGACGCTTACGTTCTTCGTACATCAGGCTGGAGAACTGACGGTAATCGGCGGTGATGGCGAAATTGTTGATCACCTCATCCGGGATGCGCTCGAAGCTGCTGTCTTTAAAGGTTTCTGGCTTGATGCCAAAGGCATTGTCGAGCTTCGCCAGCGTCATCAGGCGGATAAAGTTATCCTCTTCACGCGCTTTATTGGCAAAGCGGATCGGCTCTTCGGTCATATCAATAAAGGTACGTACCGCGATGGTGCCATACGAGTGGCCCGCGCCTTCGGCACGCTCTTTAAACAGACCAAGCAACGGCACTTCAGATTCGCCCTGAATCTTCAGCGCGCTCTGATGCCAGTCGACCGCCATCTGAGCGATGGTGGCGAAACCAGCGCCGCCAACCGGGGTTTTGATATTCGGGAAATACTTTTTCAGCACCGGATCGTCAGTGTTGAGGAAGTTTGGCTCAAAGAACTCACCGCTGCTGTAGCTTTCAACGGTACAGAGACCCACTTTGCCCATGGTTTTCATCAGCGCTTTTTCAGCCGCTTTGGCATAGCGTTTAAAAGCTTTGTTGCCTTCTTCGCCTTCACCGAACTTCTCTTCGGCGCGCATCTGCACACCGAGTGGATAGATAGCCGAGGCACCGAAGCCCAGCGTGGCGGCAATGTGGTGCGACGAAATGCTCTGGCCGCTCTCAACTACCAGCGAAACATCCAGACGCAGGCCTTCCTGCACCAGACGCTGGTTGATGGCAGAGACCACCAGCAGCATCGGAATCGCCGCCTGCTTAGAGGAGATGTGGCGATCGGTCAGGACCGCGATGCCGCCCTGGCTGCGGGCGAAATCGACCACCTGCTGCGCCAGATCGTCAATCGCCTTTTCCAGCGCGTTGGCGTTAGCCGTGGTGCTCAACAGATCTTTGCCAATCACCGGCTCATAGAGCATCTCAAAGCGGGCATAAGGTGCGATGGTCTGCTCGCGTAAACGCAGCATATCGAGGTGGCTGAGAATTGGCGAAGGCACCACGATCTGACGACCTTTGCTGCGGCCGAGATGCGGTTTAGCACCCAGCGCGACCCGCAGCGTCATGCCATCCACTTCACGGATAGAGTCGAGCGGCGGGTTAGTCACCTGGGCGAAGCGCTGAGAGAAATAGTGCGCCATGCCGCCTTCATGATCGGACAGACCGTTAATCGCGTTGCCGTAACCCATCGCTGAGATCTTCTCGGCGCCGGTGTTCAGCATCGGGTCCATCATGAACTTGAAGCTTTCCTGGTTGTAGTAGTAGGCCACAAAGCGCTGATAGGTTTTCAGGTCACCGCGATAGCGCAGCGGCGAACCCTGCTGCTCGGCCGGGATCTCTGGCAGATCTTCCAGTCCGACGCGCGCTTCACGCAGCAGCGCCGGATAATCTTTTTCGGCCGCCAGTTTTTCCAGCGCCTGCACCGTGGTGTAGCTGCGTTTTTCGCGATGATCGAAATAGAGCATTCCGCCCGCTTCGATACGGCCGCGACGCAGCACGCTTTCCGGTGGGAAGGCGATCTGGCCCGCTTCGGACATCGCGCCGATATATTCCGCGGTTTCCACCGAGCGCAGCGGACGCAGGCCAAGACGGTCGAGACGCGCGCCAATCACTTCGCCATTACCGAAGATTAATGCCGCCGGGCCGTCGTTCTTCTCTTCATACAGCGAGAAGTATTCCAGCATGTCGCGCACCTGTGGCGACAGCGAGCTGTCGTTTTCCCAGGCGGGCGGCATCATCGAGACTACGGCGGTGATCAGGTCAAGGTTATCTTCCATCAGACGGCTATGGATGCTCTGGTCGAGACGCGAGCTGTCCGACTGGCCTTTCGGCCGCACAATTTTCTTGCCGCGCGCCAGCGCCAGTGCCGACTCGGCGATGCGGTTTTTACGGTCGGTATTCAGTTCACCGTTGTGCGCCATCAGGCGGAACGGCTGCGCCATGGTGGTATGCGGATCGGTGTTGGTCGAGAAGCGGGTATGGAAAAACAGCCCGCGCACCTGATGATCGGGATCGGTCAGATCTTTGAAGTAAGGGATGACTTCATTGGAATTCAGACGCGCTTTGAATACCTGAGTGCGCGAGGAGAGCGACAGCGGATAGAGACCGCCAAATTCGCTTTCGGTAAAGGCACGCGCTTCGATGGTTAACAGGGCGCGGTAAATGCGTTGTTCGAAGTCGTTTTGATCGACCACGTCCTGAGGTGCGGTGAAAATCCACTGCAGAATCGGTAGCTGGAACTGCACTGCCGCCGGACGCGTCACGCTGCTGTCGAGCGGCATGTCACGTTTCATGATCACCGGCAGGTTAAAGCTGCTCAGCGTTTCATCGACCAGACGTTCTGCATTCGCACGCAGTTCGGCATCTTTCGGCACAAAGAAGTTGCCGACGCCAAAGCGGCCCGCTTCCAGCGGCTGGCCGGTGATTTTACGGAAGAAATGCAGGGAGAGATCGACGTTAACGCCGGCGCCATCGCCTACGCCTTCCGCCGACATGCCGCCACGATGCGGTACGGTACAGAGGGCGCTATGCGCCATCTGCAGAATCTCATGGGTCTGCTCGCCGTCCTTACGCGTTATGAAACCTACACCACAGCTATCACTGCCTGCTGTTGGGTCATACAAGCCATAGGAATGAGGTTTGTTAGTGGACATTGAGGGTCTCCTTAAACTGCTTTTGACATTACCTGCACTGTTTCAGGGTCTTAGCGCAACTGAGGCGCACTTCATTTTCATCGCCATGCTCTGTCGAGCGCGCGTCATAACCCTGAGCATTTCTCTCCAGACATCGGTGAAACGTCCTTAATTGAGCTGCTCTTCGATTTCCGGTCTCTTAAAGGAGATGACTTAAACCACGCGGGAGTCTTCTTGTTGCATAGATATGCCGAGACACTGGCCCGTCAGGAAAGCTTTCAGCGGATTTCCAACTTATCGGGAAAGCGTAATCAGGTCAAATGAGGCGGGCAGACGGGCTTATTGTGCCGTTTATCACGATAACTATATGAATTTAAAGGGTTATAGGGTTTAAATTGTCTTACTTTAGCCCCTCGCGATCGGTCGATAAATGTGAACTGACTCACTGTAGTGCAGCCGTCCAATCTCTGCACCATGCTGGTGAGTCGGTCTTTAACAGCATTAAATGCTGTTCAGTACCGCTGATGCGCAGGATGTATCTGTTTTTCTTATGTCCGTATATTTGAATGAAACAGCGCAGGGTTATAAGAAAAATTAATCAGGATGGATATGCTTAAAACATCATTAAAGATGAATGAGTATTCATTAAATGGGGTCAGCCTGTACAACTGAGCGTTGCCAGGAGATTGAAAAAACACCGTGCGGAGGATTTGCCGTTTCAGCGGCGGCCTTACAGATTATTCATTTGGCACAATCAGTCAAGGGTTTTAATCCTGTTGTCATAAACGTCGTCGATCGGTAAGGCCGATGCACCATAAAAGCGCACTACATCGCTTATCTTCCCTTGCGCGGCTGCGACGGCGCAGCCCGAATTACGCTATCATGAGCCTGTTTCTCTTCCAGGGAGTTTTTATGAAACAAATTCGGCTGTTGGCGCAATATTACGTTGATTTGATGGTGAAGCTCGGCCTGGTGCGGTTCTCGCTGCTGCTGGCCTCGGCACTGGTGGTGCTGGCGATGATTGTCCAGATGGCAGTCACCATGGTGCTGCGCGGCCACGTCGAGAGCATCGATATGGTGCGATCGGTGTTCTTCGGGCTGCTGATCACGCCGTGGGCGGTCTATTTTCTGTCGGTGGTGGTCGATCAACTGGAAGAGTCGCGACAGCGGCTGGCGCGGCTGGTGGACAAGCTGGAAGAGATGCGTACCCGCGACCTGGAACTGAATCAGCAGATGAAAGAGACCATCACGCAGCTCAATCAGGAGATCACCGACCGTAAAAAGGCGGAGCAGGCGCGTGAACAGGTGATGGACAAGCTGCGCGAGGAAGTGACGCGGCGCGAACAGGCACAGATAGAGCTGGAGCAGCAATCCTCTTTTCTGCGCTCATTCCTCGATGCCTCGCCGGATCTGGTCTTCTACCGCAACATCGACAAGCAGTTCTCAGGCTGTAACCGCGCGATGGAACTGCTGACCGGCAAAAGCGAAAAGCAGCTGATTGGCCTGACGCCGCGCGATATCTACGATGATGAAGCGGCCACCAAAGTGCTGGAAACCGATGAGAAAGTGTTCCGTCATAACGTCTCGCTGACTTATGAACAGTGGCTGCAATACCCTGACGGGCGCAAAGCCTGTTTTGAGATCCGCAAAGTGCCTTATTACGACCGCGTTGGCAAACGCAGTGGACTGATGGGGTTTGGCCGCGATATTACCGAGCGTAAGCGCTACCAGGACGCGTTAGAGAACGCCAGCCGGGAAAAGACCACCTTTATCTCAACCATCAGCCACGAGCTGCGTACGCCGCTTAACGGCATAGTCGGGCTGAGCCGCATTCTGCTCGATACCGATCTGAATCAGGAACAGCTGAAGTACCTGAAAACCATTCATGTTTCGGCCATCACGCTGGGCAACATCTTCAATGACGTGATTGAGGTCGACAAAATTGAGCGGCGTAAAGTGCAGCTGGACAATCAGCCGCTCGACTTCACCAGCTTCCTCGCCGATTTAGAGAACCTGTCCGGGCTGCTGGCGCAACCAAAAGGGCTGAAGTTTGTGCTCGCGCCGGCGCTGCCGCTGCCGCACATGATCTCCACCGACGGCACCCGACTGCGACAGATCCTGTGGAACCTGATTGGCAACGCCGTGAAGTTTACCCAGCAGGGCGAGATCGTGGTGCGGGTGGCGTATGGGCAGGATGAGATGCTGCGCTTTGAGGTACAGGATTCCGGCATGGGTATCCGCCAGGAGGAGCAGGACAAGATTTTCGCCATGTATTACCAGGTCAAGGATCAGCACGGCGGCAAACCGGCGACCGGCACCGGTATTGGTCTGGCGGTATCACGCCGGCTGGCACAGGCGATGGGCGGCGATATCCGGGTGCAAAGTGCGCCGGGGCAGGGCTCATGCTTCACCGTAGAGGTTAAAGCACCACGCATTGCGGAAGAGGTCGAAGATGAAGGCGTAGATGACAGCCTGCCTTTACCGGCGCTGCACGTTCTGCTGGTCGAAGATATTGAACTGAACGTCATTGTGGCGCGCTCGGTGCTGGAGAAGCTGGGCTGCAGCGTAGAGGTGGCGATGACCGGCAGCGACGCGCTGGCGATGTTTGACCCGCTGGAGTTTGATCTGGTGCTGCTGGATATTCAGCTACCCGACATGACCGGGCTGGATGTGTCACGGGCGATTCGCCAGCAGCATCTGGGTGTGCATCTGCCGCCGCTGGTGGCGCTGACCGCCAACGTGCTGAAGGACAAAAAAGAGTATTTCGATGCCGGAATGGATGATGTGCTCAGCAAGCCGCTGGCCGTGCCGGCGCTGACGGCGATGATCAAAAAGTTCTGGGACTACCAGGCGGAGCCGGAGGATGAGACAGTCCTCGACGAGGCGGATAACAGTCAGATGCTGCTGGATATCCCGATGCTGGAACAGTATCTCGAACTGGTCGGGCCGAGCCTGATTACCCAAAGCCTGACGATGTTTGAAAAGATGATGCCGGGTTACCTGGAGGTGCTGGAATCTAATCTGATGGCGCGCGACCAGAAAGGCATCGCTGAAGAGGGTCACAAAATCAAAGGCGCGGCGGGATCGGTGGGGTTACAGCATCTGCAACTGCTGGCAAAACAGATCCAGAGCCCGGAACTGCCAGCCTGGTGGGATAACGTCGTCGAATGGATTGATGAGCTGAAGCAGGAGTGGCGACATGATGTGCAGGTGCTGCGCGACTGGGTAGCGGAACAGGAAGTTTCATCCGCCAGAAAAAAATGACCCCAGCCGAGGCCGGGGTGCGCGAATACTGCGCCAACACCAGGGAAAAAGTAGCGGCTGCTATGCTTTGAGTAATAAATGCAGCCGCATGGTATTGGTTAACTCTGCCATCACCTTAGCAAATTCATCTTAACGTGTTACAAGATTCATTAAAATGTGTGATGTTGAGCAGCGTTTAAATACAGAAAACATTAATTTGGCAACACAGTCAAGTAAGGAATCATTTTCTGCGTTGCATTGCGGTAATTTTAATCAGTTCTCCCGCTTTTTGCGCGCTTTTAACGCGCCCGGACGGCAGCGACAGACCGGGGGAAGGGGTCAGGCGAAGCCGCCGCTCTGTCAGGCGGATCTGCACTGCTAACGCGCTGATATTACTCGGCGGGGGTGCAAAATGGCGCGATTTATCCAAAACGTTTTGGAAAGGAAAAAAAGATTTCGCTTCTTCAGGCTGCTGACCGCCATCCCCGACCGTCAGGGCGGGTCATAAGTTAAGCAACTCAGCCATGCCAGCCGGGAGGTAGTGGCGAAAAATTGATGCATTATGCGAATAATCGTAGGCAATCAATGAAAAATATCGAAGCCAGAAAAACAGGATAGTTAAGCATGGTAAATGATTCAAATTAATGCTTATCACCAATTAATAAGCGTTTATCTGGAAAGGTGCTAAGCAATGCTGAGGAATGGAACCGATTCCTTTTTTACGGAAGTGCTTGAACTATTTCGATCTGTTGCAGCTTTTTAATGCAAAATAGCGGCCCGAAGTCTGGAAACCGCACGGCCATTTTCACCGAAAACGGCGATAAATGGTTTTACTACGCACTGATTACGCGAGTAATTGATTAACGCCTGAAACAAGTATGGGAAGATTGCATGAGTAAGCATAAAGGAAGCGTCGGGCAACGTATTAAGCGGATTGCTATCCGACTCATTCTGGCGTGGCTGGGGATTTGGCTGGCGGGCATTTTGCTGTTTTCATTTTTGCCAGTGCCGTTCTCGGCAGTGATGGTTGAGCGTCAGCTGGGCGCCTGGTTGCGCGGAGACTTCAGCTATGTGGCCCATTCGGACTGGGTCGGGCACGATGATATTTCTCCCTGGATGGAATTAGCGGTGATTGCTTCTGAAGATCAAAAATTCCCGACTCACTGGGGTTTTGATGTCGCGGCGATTGAGTCGGTACTGGATAACAGTGATAGCCGGATGCGTGGTGCCTCAACCCTGTCGCAGCAAACGGCTAAAAATCTGTTTCTGTGGGATGGACGCAGCTGGATTCGTAAAGGGCTGGAGGCGGGCCTGACGGTGGGCATTGAGACGGTCTGGACCAAGCGACGTATTTTAACCGTCTATCTGAATATCGCCGAGTTCGGGCCAGGGGTGTTTGGCGTGGAGGCAGCGTCACAGCGCTATTTCCACAAGCCAGCCAGTCGGCTGACGGCCGCTGAAGCGGCGTTGCTGGCGGCGGTGCTGCCTAATCCTATCCGTTTCCGTGCGGCGGCACCGTCGGGCTACGTACGGCAGCGCCAGCAGTGGATTTTGCGTCAGATGCGCCAGCTGGGCGGCGAGGGCTTCCTGCAGCGTAACCGGCTGGATTAAGCCTTAATCTTCATCAAAGCCCGCTTCAAACAGCTCAATAACCGCAGCCAGCGCCGGGATCTCTTCCGGTCCGCTGGCTTCGATTTCAATATGTCCGCCCTGTGCCGAATCGAGCATCAGCAGCGCAATCACGCTGCTGGCTTCGGCTTCGGTGCCGGCTTCGTTGCGTAGCAGCACTTCAGCATCAAAGCTCTGCACCAGTTCAAACAATTTCATAGCTGGCCGGGCATGCATGCCCAGCTTATTTTTGATTTCAACGGTTTGTCTGACGGTCATGATTTACGCTTTTCCAACGTACGGTGGCGTGACTGGACATTCTTGCCGCGTGAACGGAAGTAGTCCGCCAGCTGCTCGGCAATGTAGACCGAACGATGTTTCCCGCCGGTACAGCCGATAGCGACAGTAAGGTAACTGCGGTTGTTGGTTTCCAGCATCGGTAGCCACAGTTCCAGATAACTGCGGGTCTGGTAAATGAAGTTATGCACCTCGGTATGGCGATCGAGAAAGGCGGCAACCGGCCGATCGAGGCCCGTCATCGGGCGCAGCTTAGGGTCCCAGTGCGGGTTCGGCAGAAAGCGCACGTCAAACACATAATCGGCATCAATCGGGATACCGTGCTTGAAGCCAAACGACTCAAACACCATCGTCAGCTCGCGTTCACGCTTGCCCAGCAGTCGGGTACGCAGCATCTCCGCCAGTTCGTGCACCGACATCTCTGAGGTATCAATGATCAGGTCAGCACGCGAACGCAGCGGCTCCAGCAGATCGCTCTCTTCATCAATGGCACTTTCCAGCGATAAGTTTTTACTGGAGAGCGGATGCAGACGGCGGGTATCGCTGTAGCGGCGAATCAGGGTATTACGATCGGCATCAAGAAACAGCAGCTGAGGCGAAAATGTGTCGGGCAGATTATTCAGCGCGGTTTCAAAAACTTCAGGGGATTCAGGCATGTTGCGGACATCGATACTCACCGCTGCCGAGATGTTGCGTTCCGCCAGCGAGTTCGCTAACTCGGGCAACAGCACCACCGGCAGGTTATCGACGCAGTAAAAACCCATATCTTCCAGCGCGCGCAGCGCCACTGACTTCCCCGAGCCTGACCGACCGCTCACGATCATCAGCACCATGACCTTCTCTCCCGTTTTAAAACCGGCTCGCAGCCGGTAAAGACGCGTTACTGCTCTGACTGGCCTTCTGTGATAATGGCATAAAGCTCTTCATCACTCTGCGCGGCGCGCAGACGGCGGCAGACGGTTTTATCCGCCAGACGCTTCGCCACCAGTGAAAGGGTGTGCAGGTGAGTTTTGCACTGGTCAGCCGGCACCAGCAGGGCAAACAACAGATCTACCGGCTGATTATCAACGGCATCAAACGCTATCGGCTGCTCAAGGCTGATAAACACCCCGACAGCGCGCAGCGTATCCTCTTCCAGCTTACCGTGCGGAATGGCAATGCCGTTACCAATGCCGGTACTGCCCATGCGCTCACGGGTGAGGATCGCTTCGAAAAGCGTCTGGTGCGGCAGGTTGAGCTGCTTAGCGGCCAGTTCGCTGATAATTTCCAGCGCGCGTTTTTTGCTCTGGCAGTGTACGCCGCTGCGGGTGCAGTCGGGCGAAAGCACTGTGCTCAATTCCAGTGTTAGATCGTTGTTCATTATCGTTTCACTTGCGAGTTAACCTGGTCATTAACCCTCAGCCTGTCATGATGCTGAGAGCGAATGGCGCTTGCTTAGATGACAAAACGGGGCGGATATCCGCCCCATACTGTCGGCTCTGCACGCAGAGCGCGCTTAGCGAGCGTGAAGGTTAGTGTTTTTTCAGTTTGTCTTTGTGTTTGGTCAGCTGACGGGCAAGCTTGTCGATTAGCCCATCGATGGCCGCATACATATCTTCCGCTTCCGACGTGGCGTGCAGCTCGCCACCGTTGATGTGAAGCGTTGCGTCGGCCACCTGCGTGACCTTCTCGACCTTCAGGACAATATAGACCTGATTGATATGTTCGAAATAGTGTTCCAGTTTGGCAAATTTACCGCTGACGAAATCGCGCAGTGGTGCGGTGATTTCAACATTTTGCCCGGTAAGGTTCAGCTGCATAGGTCTTCCTTCTCATTTCTGTCAAACCAGCTGTTTACGCTGGTTCGATGGCGGGATGGATAAAGACTCGCGGTATTTGGCGACGGTACGACGTGCCACCATGATCCCTTGATCAGATAACATGGAGGTGAGTTTACTGTCGCTCAAGGGTTTGGCTGGATTTTCCGCCGAGATTAATTTTTTCACCAGCGCGCGAATCGCCGTCGATGAGGCTTCGCCGCCACCTTCAGTATTCACATGACTGGAGAAAAAGTACTTCAGTTCAAAAATGCCACGCGGACTGTGCAGATACTTTTGCGTGGTCACGCGGGAAATGGTCGACTCGTGCATCTCTACCGCCTGTGCGATATCAGCCAGCACCATCGGGCGCATGTACTCTTCGCCCTGCTCAAAAAACGCCTGCTGCTGCTCGACGATACAGCGCGTCACCTTCAGCAGTGTGTCGTTGCGGCTTTCCAGGCTTTTAATCAGCCAGCGCGCTTCCTGCAGGTTACTGCGAATGAACTGGCTGTCGCTGTCGTTGCGCGTCGCCCCGCTCATGGCGGCATACTGCTGATTGATTTTCAGGCGCGGAACGCTGTCGGCGTTAAGCTCAACCGTCCAGCGGTTGCCGACTTTACGCACCAGCACGTCGGGAATGACATATTCCGGTTCGCCGGTATTAATCGACTGACCGGGACGCGGGTCCAGCGACTGAATTAACAGCATCGCCTCTTTCAGCACCTCTTCTTTAAGGCGCGTAACCCGCATCAGGCTGCGAAAATCGTGGTTAGCCAGCAGATCCAGATGTTCACTGACGATTAGCCGGGCTTCCGCCAGCATCGGCGTTTCGGGCGCATATTGCGACAGCTGAACCAGCAGGCAGTCACGCAGATCGCGTGCGCCAACGCCAATCGGATCAAAGCGCTGAATGCGTTTCAGCACCGCTTCCACTTCATCGGCCTCAAGCTCATCGTTGCCGATGCTGTCGAGAATCTCTTCAAGCGAAACGGTGAGGTATCCGGTGTCATCGATCGCATCCACGATCGAGGTGGCAATGGCGCGGTCGGTATCGCTGAACGGCGTCAGTTCAACCTGCCACATCAGGTAATCCTGCAGTGACTGGGTCGTCTCACCCTGATAAACCGGTAATTCATCATCCTGGTAATCGGTACCGGTGCCTGACGGCGTGCCGGCAGTGTAAATCTCATCCCAGGTCGCATCCAGCGGCAGCTCATCAGGCATCTCTTTCTGCTCAAGCGCTTCACGGGTATCCAGCGCTTCGCCTTCCTGAGCCTCACGAGAGTCGATTTCTTCATGCAGATCGGTCTGTTCAAGCAGCGGATTACTTTCCAGTGCCAGCTGTAACTCCTGCTGGAGTTCAAGCGTAGAGAGTTGCAGCAGGCGAATCGCCTGCTGCAACTGCGGTGTCATCGCCAGCTGTTGGCTGAGCCTGAGTTGCAAACCTTGCTTCATAGACAGGATGGTAGTTCCCAGGTAAACATCAGTATTTACGACACCTTATCAGAGTCTGAACTCTTCACCCAAATAAACCCGCTTAACCTGCTCATCTGCCAGAATTTCATTCGGCGTGCCGTGCGCGATCAGGTGACCCTGACTCACGATATAAGCCCGTTCGCACACCGCTAAGGTTTCGCGCACGTTATGGTCGGTGATCAATACGCCCAGACCGCTGTCACGCAGGTGCTCGATGATTTTCTTGATGTCGATGACCGAGATCGGGTCAACACCGGCAAACGGCTCATCCAGCAGGATAAATTTGGGGTTCGCTGCCAGCGCGCGGGCGATCTCGACCCGGCGGCGTTCACCGCCGGATAGCGCCTGGCCCATGCTGTCGCGCAGGTGCTCGATGTGAAACTCTTCCATCAGTTCGTTGGCGCGATCCTGACGCTGCTCTTCAGTGAGATCGTCACGGATTTGCAGGACCGCCATCAGGTTATCGTAGACGCTGAGGCGACGGAAAATCGAGGCCTCCTGCGGCAGATAGCCGATACCGCGGCGCGCGCGGGCGTGCAGCGGCAGGATACTGATATCTTCATCATCAATAATAATGCGGCCTGCGTCGCGCGGCACAATACCGACCACCATGTAAAAAGTGGTGGTTTTACCGGCGCCGTTCGGGCCCAGCAGGCCGACAATCTCGCCGGACTTTACCTGCAGACTGACATCTTCTACCACGCGACGGCCTTTATATGCCTTCGCCAGGTTTTCTGCGATTAATGTGGCCATAGCTATCAGTTACTCTTCTTTCCGCTGTTGGACGAACCTTTATCCTGCAGTTGCGATGGCACCAGCACTGTAGTGACGCGCTTGTTCTGGCCCTGGCTGTACGCCTGCATTTTCTGCTCTTTCACCAGATAGGTAATGCGATCGCCTTTGATGTTGCTGTCCTGCTGCTCAATGAAGGCGTTGCCGGTCAGCTCTACAAAGTCGTTAGCCAGTTCATAATGCAGTTTTGCCGCGTGGCCCTGAACGGGTTTGCCGCTGTCCTGCATCTGGTAAAAGGTAGCCGGATTGCCGTAGGCATCGACGATGGTTTTCTTGCTGTCGCCGCCCGGACGGGTCACGACCACTTTATCAGCGGTGATTTTGATCGAACCCTGGGTGACGATAACGTTGCCGGTAAAGGTCGCGACATTGCCCTGCAGATCCAGCGCCTGGTTCTGTGAGTCAATATTGACGGGCTTATCCGAGTCACCGGTCAGGGCCAGCGCAGGTACGCTGCTCGCCAGCAGCATGCTGGCCAGTAAAAACCTGAGGCTATTTTTGTTCATTTTGAATTTCATAAGAAGTTTTGACCTTTTCGATTAACTCGGCGTTTTTTGTCCGTAAATTGCCGCGCATTTTCATGCCGGTGGAGTTAAAACTACGGCCATATAACGTCACCTGGTCGTCAGAGGTTACATCCTGAGTGACAAGATTGATCTGGGCATTGTCGGTTTTGACCCGTTCAAGCTGAGAATCCTGCGTCAGCGTGTTCAGTTCAACATGACCATACAGATAGAGCATACGATCTTTAGTGAGCTTTGCTTTGTCCGCACGGAGTTTCCAGGTCGGCACTTTATTTTCGTCGTAAGTCGTCATGACCGGATTATCAAACCAGCTGATCTCCTGATCCGAAAAATAGGTCACTTTATCGGAGATCAACTTATACGACAGCGCACCCTGTGGGTTGTAGACCACGGTGTGTGAATCCGCACTGGTATAGGTCGGTGCCTGATCATCGGTGGCAACCGGCGTACTCTCATCCTGATTGGTAAGATTCCAGCCGATTAAAACCAGTGCAATCAAGGTCAGAATCAGCGTCATCCAACGCCTGCTTTTACTCATACTGATTGCCCTTTGGCATCCTCAAATTTGTTCTGCGACATTAAGATAAGATCGCACAGTTCACGCACCGCGCCGCGTCCGCCAGCAATGCGCGTCACGTAGTGCGCACGCGGCAACAGCACCGGATGTGCATCCGCCACCGCCACGCTTAATCCCACTTTTGCCATCACCGGCCAGTCGATCAGGTCATCACCGATATAGGCGACCTGCCGATCGGAAAGAGACAGTTTATCCAGAAGTTCGCCATAGGCCAAAAGCTTATCCGATTGTCCCTGATAAAGATGACGAATGCCGAGCGTTTTACAGCGATCTTCCATCAGACGCGCATTACGGCCTGTAATAATAGCCACTTCCACATCGGAGGTCAGCAGGCAACGTATGCCGTAGCCGTCCCGCACATTAAAGGCTTTCAGCTCTTCACCGTTATTGCCCATGTAAATCACCCCGTCGGACATCACGCCATCGACGTCGCAAATCAGCAGACGAATCTGGCTGGCGCGGGCCATGACCTCGGCGCTGACCGGTCCGTAGCAGGTATCAATCGGGGGAGTTGCCTGTTGCATTTTCATTTCCTGTTCAGACCACGCCAGCGCGTAGCATGTCATGCATATGTACCACACCGAGCAGATGGTCGTCATCGGCGACCAGGATCGAGGTAATGTTTTTGGTTTGCATCAGGTTCAGCGCTTCAACCGCCAGCATATTAGGTCGCACCCGAATGCCGCCAGGCGTCATCACTTCGCCAATGGTAGCGTGCTGGAAATCGATACCCATATCGAAGATGCGGCGCAGGTCACCATCGGTAAAAATGCCTTCAATCTTCATCAGATCATCGACGATGACCGTCAGTCCGAGGTTTTTGCGGGTAATTTCCAGCAGGGCATCGCGTAGCGACGCGTCACGAGTGACGTGAGGCAGTTCATCGCCGCTGTGCATGATATCGGCGACATGCAGCAGCAGTTTACGCCCCAGCGCGCCGCCGGGATGCGAGAGCGCAAAATCTTCGGCGGTAAAACCGCGCGCTTCCAGCAGCGAAACGGCCAGCGCATCACCCATCACCAGCGTGGCGGTGGTGCTGCTGGTGGGTGCCAGGCCGAGCGGGCAGGCTTCCTGCGGGACGCTGACGCACAAGTGGACATCGGCCGCCCGACCCATCGCGCTTTCAGGCCGGCCAGTCATGCAGATCAGCGTGATCTTCTGCCGCTTCAGCACCGGAATCAACGCGAGAATTTCATTCGACTCGCCGCTGTTGGAGATGGCGATCACCACATCATTCTGGCTTACCATACCGAGATCGCCGTGGCTGGCTTCAGCCGGATGGACGAAAAAGGCTGGCGTACCGGTACTGGCAAAGGTGGCCGCCATTTTTTTACCGATGTGTCCTGACTTGCCCATCCCCATTACCACCACTTTCCCTTTGCAGCCGTAGATCAGGCTACAGGCGCGGGTAAAATCGTCGTTAATGTACTGATCGAGCTGCTCAAGGCCTTCACGCTCAATGCGCAATACCGCTTTGCCTGCGCGCTGGAAATCAA
Source organism: Pantoea sp. USHLN298 (assembly GCF_037149395.1). Lineage (NCBI taxonomy): Bacteria > Pseudomonadati > Pseudomonadota > Gammaproteobacteria > Enterobacterales > Erwiniaceae > Pantoea > Pantoea sp. USHLN298. Next base: position 408,261 of record NZ_JBBCRO010000004.1, on the reverse strand, counting down.
AAACTGCCGGTTGCTGATATGACATGGTCAGTCTGTCCTTGTTAGCCGTCCATAAACGCGGGCTGCATCCACAGCAGCGTCACCCAGACGAAGAAACCACAGAGTAAAAGTGCGCCTGCCCGGCGGCCCACGCGTCGGCGGCGTAACAGGCAGAGCAGGGCGAACAGGGCGCTGACGCCCAGCATCACCCAGTAATCGCGGGCGAAAGCGTGGTAGTCGATGCTGCCAGGGTGCATCAGCGCCGGCAGGCCCAGTACGATAGCAATATTATAAATGTTGGCGCCGATCAGGTTACCGATCGCGATATCATCTTCGCCCTTCAGCGCGCCGGCAATCACCGTCGCCAGTTCGGGCAGACTGGTGCCAACCGCAATCAGCGTCAGGCCCATCACCAGCTCGCTGACGCCAAAATAGTCGGCAAACACCGTGGCGTTGTCGATCACCATCCGCGTCGACATCGGCAGGATAATCAGTGCGACCGCCAGCCAGAGGAAGGCCACCGTATTACCGCCTTCATCGCGCGGCAGTTCCGCCAGCTGTTCACGGGTCAGGGTATCGTTGTTATCCCGTTCCGCTTTGCGCGCGATGCGGATCACCACCATCAGATAAATGGCGGCGATGGCGATCAACCCGATGCCATCCAGTCGGCTTAGCTGATTATCAAACAGCATAAAACCACTGAGCAGCGTCACCAGTAGCATTAATGGCAGTTCCCGGCGAATCAGGTTTGAGTGTACGCTGAGCGGATGCATTAACGCAGCGGCACCCAGAATCAGTAAAATGTTGGTAATATTCGAGCCGAGCGCGGTGCCGACAGCAAGATCCATCTGGCCATGCTGCGCGGCGGAGAAGGAGAGGATCATCTCGGGCAGCGACGTGCCGATGCTGACCACCGTCATACCGATGATTAACGGCGGAATGCCAAATGATCGACAGAGTATCGAGGCGCTAAACACCAGACGATCGGCACCATAAGCCAGTAAAAGCAAACCGATAATCAGCAGTGCAGAAGCTACGAACATGAAAAATCCTTGCGTAAAAACCCCAGGCCGGCACGCCTTATCTGACGGGTTTCAGGTTCTGTGCGATGAATCAGGCGCTGATTTTGACCGTCTGAAAGGCAAAAGTAAATTTAATGGCCGTTTTCGCCAAATCTTACCGATAAGTTTCTGTAAAGCTATCGTGAATCAGGACCGAACAGGCTACCATCGTAACCCATGTTTACGCCCGATCCTTACAAGAGGTAATAATGATCCAGCAGCAGACGAATCTGGTTGAGGTTCGTGGCGTGAGTTTCGCGCGCGGAGATCGCCAAATCTTCGATGACATTTCGCTGACCGTACCGAAAGGCAAGGTGACGGCGATAATGGGACCCTCCGGGATCGGCAAAACCACTCTGCTACGCTTGATTGGGGGTCAGCTTCAGCCGACCCGCGGCGAAATCTTTTTTCGTGGCGAAAACATCCCGTCACTATCACGCGCTAAGTTGTATGAAGCGCGTAAAAAAATGAGCATGCTGTTCCAGTCTGGCGCGCTGTTTACTGACTTAACGGTGTATGAAAATGTTGCCTGGCCGCTGCGTGAACACACCCAACTGCCAGCCCCGTTACTGCACAGCACGGTATTAATGAAGCTGGAAGCGGTCGGCCTGCGCGGCGCGGCGCAGCTGAAACCGGCTGAGCTGTCGGGCGGGATGGCGCGTCGCGTGGCGCTGGCACGCGCTATAGCACTGGAACCAGAACTGATTATGTTCGACGAACCCTTTGTCGGACAGGACCCGATTACCATGGGCGTGCTGGTTAAACTGATTGATGAACTTAACCACGCGCTGGGGCTGACCTGTATTGTGGTGTCGCACGACGTACCGGAAGTATTAAGTATTGCGGACTACGCCTATATCGTGGCCGGACAGAAAATTATCGCACACGGCACCACGCCGGAACTGCGAGAAAACAACGATCCGCGTGTCCGCCAGTTTATTGATGGAGAAGCGGATGGTCCGGTTCCATTCCGTTTTCCTGCCGGCGACTATCTCGCGGATTTAACCGGCTCAGGGAGTAACTAAACTGATGGTGTTGAAGGCGCTGGCGGCATTAGGTCGTCAGGGAATTGAAACGTGCGCCAGTTTTGGACGCGCAGGACTCATGCTGTTTCATGCGCTGGTCGGCAAACCAGCGTTCCGCAGACACACGCCGCTACTGATTAAACAACTGTATAGCGTCGGCGTGCTGTCGCTGCTGATCATCGTGGTTTCCGGTCTGTTTATCGGCATGGTGCTTGGCCTTCAGGGGTATCTGGTCTTAACCACTTACGGGGCTGAAACCAGTCTGGGTATGCTGGTGGCGCTGTCGTTGCTGCGCGAACTGGGGCCGGTAGTGACCGCGCTGTTGTTCGCCGGACGGGCAGGCTCCGCACTGACCGCCGAAATCGGCCTGATGAAAGCGACCGAACAGCTCTCCAGCATGGAGATGATGGCGGTTGACCCGTTACGCCGGGTGGTATCGCCGCGCTTCTGGGCGGGGTTTATCAGCATGCCGTTGCTGGCGCTGATTTTTACCGCGGTGGGTATCGCTGGCGGAGCGCTGGTCGGCGTGAGCTGGAAAGGGATCGATCCCGGTTTCTTCTGGTCGGCGATGCAGAATGCCGTTGATTTTCGTTCCGATGTAGTGAACTGCCTGATTAAAAGCGCGGTATTTGCCGTTACCGTAACGTGGATTGCGCTGTTTAACGGCTACGATGCGATTCCAACTTCTGAAGGGATCAGTCGCGCGACGACGCGTACCGTGGTGCACGCGTCACTGGCGGTGCTCGGATTGGATTTTGTGCTGACAGCACTGATGTTTGGGAACTGATGCAATGCAAAGCAAAAAAAGCGAAATCTGGGTTGGCATTTTCATGATTATGGCGTTACTGGCAGCGCTGTTTCTCGCGCTGCGCGTCGCCGATTTGAAGTCGATGGGCACGGAACCGACGTGGAAGCTCTACGCCACCTTTGACAATATTGGCGGCCTGAAAGCCAGTTCGCCGGTAAAAATTGGCGGCGTGGTGATTGGCCGGGTGACCGACATTGAGCTGGAGCCAAAAACGCTGCTGCCACGCGTCACTATGGAGATCAGCGATCAGTACGCCAATAAGATTTCAGACACCAGTTCGCTGGCGATCCGCACCCAGGGATTGCTGGGCGAACAATTTCTGGCGCTAAACTTAGGTTTTGACGATCCCGAGCTGGGATCGGCAATGCTGAAAGATGGCGACACCTTACGTGATACCAAGTCGGCAATGGTACTGGAAGACCTGATTGGTCAGTTCCTCTACAAGAGCGGCGATAATAAACAGAATAATGACAGTAAGGATGCGCAGGAGGACAGCAACGCTGCCCCTGCGGCACCGGCTCAACCTTAAAACAAGAGGGTATATATGTTTAAACGTTTACTGATGATTGCCATGCTGGTCGTGGCAGTGCCATTGACGGCGAATGCGGCCGATCAGAGCAATCCCTACAAACTGATGAACGAAGCGGCGCAGAAGACCTTTACCCGTCTTAAAAATGAGCAGCCGAAAATCAAGCAGGACCCGAATTACCTGCGTGAGATTGTGCGTCAGGAACTGCTGCCGTATGTGCAGATTAAATATGCCGGTGCTCTGGTGCTGGGACGCTACTACCGTGACTCAACGCCTGCGCAGCGCGAGGCCTATTTCAGCGCGTTCGGTGACTATCTGGCACAGGCTTACGGCCAGGCCCTGGCGCTCTATCACGGTCAGACCTATCAGATTCAGCCTGAGCAGCCGCTAGGCGATGCGAAAATTATCGCGATTCGCGTCTCAATTATCGATCCGAATGGCCGTCCGCCGGTTCGCCTCGATTTCCAGTGGCGTAAGAACAGCCAGAGTGGCAACTGGCAGGCGTATGACATGATCGCCGAAGGCGTCAGCATGATCACCACCAAGCAAAATGAGTGGAGCGATCTGTTACGCACTAAAGGGATCGACGGCCTGACGGCGCAGCTGAAATCCTCCGCCGCGCAGCCGATCACGCTGGATAAACAGCAATAATGCGCGAATCGTTAAGCTGGCAGCGTGAAGCCAGCACACTGTCACTGAAAGGTGAGCTGGACCGCGATACGCTGCTGAGCCTGTGGCAGCAGCGTGACACGCTGATCAAAGACGTGGATATTATTGACGTCGCGGCGCTGGAGCGGGTCGACTCTTCCGGATTAGCCCTGCTGGTGCATCTGCGTGAAATCGCCCGGGCGCAGGGCATTACCCCAAGGTTTGCCGGTATCAGCGACAAACTGCAGTCGCTGATTACCCTTTACAATCTGCAACAGATTATTGTTTCTGCGGATAAAAGCGCCTGATTTCCGGTTGTTATGCTAAGCCCCTGTTTTACACAGGGGCTTTTGCGTATTTAAGAGTCAGCCGCTTTCCTCTAAGATGTCCCCCTTATTATTATCAGGTGAAGTTAAGCGCAATGGAAAACAGTGAAATTCAGGCCGTGCTGATGGCAGCATTGCCTTTAGATGAAGTGCATGTGATGAGCAATGATGGCAGCCATTTTCAGGTGATCGCCGTAGGCGAACTGTTTGGTGAGCTGAGCCGCGTTAAGAAGCAGCAGGCTGTTTACGCGCCGCTGATGGAATTCATCGCGGATAACCGCATTCATGCTGTCTCCATCAAAACCTATACTCCCGCTGAATGGGCGCGTGACCGTAAACTCAACGGTTTCTGATCCGTCAGCCTGGTGAACTCGCCGTGCGCGAGTCCGACCTTTAGCTAGTTAATTGAGAGCCGTGTTAATGGACAAATTTCGTGTGCAAGGCCCCACCCGCTTAAGTGGTGAAGTAACCATTTCCGGGGCGAAGAACGCCGCGCTGCCTATTCTGTTTGCTGCCCTGCTGGCTGAAGAGCCGGTCGAGATCCAGAATGTGCCCAAGCTGCGCGATATCGATACCACCATGAAGCTGCTGAGCCAGCTGGGTGCGAAGGTGGAGCGTAACGGTTCTGTGCATGTCGATGCCAGCGCGGTGGATGTCTTCTGTGCCCCTTACGATCTGGTCAAAACCATGCGTGCTTCGATCTGGGCGCTGGGTCCGCTGGTGGCGCGTTTTGGTCAGGGTCAGGTTTCACTGCCGGGTGGCTGTGCGATTGGCGCGCGTCCGGTCGATCTCCATATTACCGGCCTTGAGCAACTGGGTGCCGAGATCAAGCTGGAAGAGGGCTATGTTAAAGCCTCCGTCAATGGCCGTCTGAAAGGCGCGCTGATCGTGATGGATAAAATCAGCGTCGGTGCGACCGTGACGATCATGAGCGCTGCGACCCTGGCGACCGGTACCACGGTGATTGAGAATGCTGCCCGTGAGCCAGAAATTGTCGATACCGCCAACTTCCTGAATACCCTCGGCGCGAAAATCAGCGGCGCAGGCACCGATAAAATTACCATCGAAGGCGTTGAGCGTCTGGGCGGTGGGGTTTACCGTGTGCTGCCGGACCGTATTGAAACCGGCACCTTCCTGGTGGCGGCAGCCATTTCAGGTGGCAAAGTGGTCTGTCACAAAACGCAGCCCGATACGCTGGATGCCGTACTGGCCAAGCTGCGTGATGCCGGTGCAGATATCGAAACCGGTGAAGACTGGATCAGCCTGGATATGCACGGCAAGCGACCGAAAGCGGTCAATGTCCGCACCGCACCGCATCCGGGTTTCCCAACCGATATGCAGGCGCAGTTCACGCTGCTTAACCTGGTCGCGGAAGGTACTGGCCTGATCACTGAAACCATCTTTGAAAACCGCTTTATGCACATCCCGGAATTAATTCGTATGGGTGCGCACGCGGAAATCGAGAGCAATACCGCAATCTGCCACGGCGTAGAAACGCTGTCTGGCGCCCAGGTGATGGCAACCGATTTACGCGCCTCTGCCAGCCTGGTACTGGCGGGTTGCATCGCGGAAGGCACCACGCTGGTCGATCGTATTTATCATATCGATCGTGGCTACGAACACATCGAAGATAAACTGAAAGCGATGGGCGCCAATATTGAGCGCGTCAGCGGCGAAGAGTAAGTCTGCTGAACGGTCCGGAAAAGAGCCAGCCCCATAACAGGGCTGGTTTTTTTGCCGGGTGAAGGCTAGAGATCGTTGTGGTCATCGGGTTGATCGAGCGAGGATCGAATCCGCTGCTTACGATCCAGCAGGCAGTGTGTATCGGGATCGTAGTAGCGGCTGGGCCAGATCTCCGAAGGATGTACCTTGATCGCCTCCGCGATCAGCCATTCACCTTTGGGCCAGGGCCGCGACAGTGCATTCGCCAGCGTTGATGAACTCAGGCCTGCCGCCCGTGACAGAGCGGCCAGCGTGGTACCGCGTTTGTGCAAGGCGGCGATAATATCGGCGGGATGCCAGTCCTCAATCCTTTTCTGCATAAACCTGTTCTCCTTGTCCTTGTTATTGCGTCACCCAGGCGGGCGCTGACTTTCCTTTTTTCAGTATTATCTGGAAAGTTGACGGTTTTTATAGCAAATAGGTTCCGTATGTTTCCAGTAAAATTTGGATCTTAATCCAGATCTGCGTGAACCCACGCAAAAGCGATGCAACAACAGAAACAGGGGAGAAGGAAGTGAGGCAGATAAACAAAACGGAGCCAGAGCTGGCTCCGTCAGGGGTTAAAAATCGCGCTGAACAGACATATGCGCCAGTGATTCCAGCGCGCTGCGCCACGGTGTTTCCGGCAGAATCTTCAGGGCTGCAATCGCTTTATCCGCTTCCTGTTCCGCGCGCTTGCGCGTCCATTCCAGCGAACCACACTGATTCATTGCTTCCAGCACCGGTTCCAGCAGATGCCGGCCATTGCCTTGTTCAATCGCTTCTCTGATCATCTTTGCCTGATCGGGCGAGCCATGCTGCATGGCATGCAGCAGCGGCAGCGTCGGTTTCCCTTCGCTCAGGTCATCGCCGGTATTCTTACCCAGCGTTTCACCGTCGGCGCTGTAATCCAGTAAATCGTCAATTAACTGGAAAGCCGTGCCCAGATAGCGCCCATAATCCTGCAGCGCTTTCTCTTCTTCAGGCGTCGCCTCAGCCAGAATCGCAGAGGCCTGTGAGGCGGCTTCGAACAGGCGCGCGGTTTTACTGTAAATCACCCGCATGTAGCTCTCTTCGGTGATGTCCGGATCGTTTACGTTCATCAGCTGCAGGACTTCGCCTTCCGCGATCACGTTCACCGCTTCCGACATCAGCGCCAGAATGCGCAATGAGCCCATGCTGGTCATCATCTGGAAAGCACGGGTATAAATAAAATCACCGACCAGCACGCTCGCCGCATTGCCGAACGCCGCATTGGCGGTCGCTTTGCCACGACGCATATCGGATTCATCCACCACATCGTCATGCAACAGCGTGGCGGTATGGATAAATTCGATTAGCGCCGCATTGGTGACGTGCAGATCGCCCTTGTAACCCATGGCGCGTGCGGAAAGCACGGCGATCATGGGGCGGATACGCTTGCCCCCACCACTGATGATGTAATAGCCCAACTGGTTGATGAGCGAGACATCTGAATTCAGCTGGTCGAGGATGGTCTGGTTAACGGCAGCCATATCCTGTGCGGTTAATTCATTAATCTGTTCTAAGTTCATTCGTCTTTTCAGCTATGACTCGTTTCTCTGCCATGGTAAGTGCTTTTACCCAGCCAGCGTTCAGGTAATCTGTTACTGATTGTACTTGAATTTTCTGGTTGAGGAACGTTTGCGTTCAGCCTGTGTTTTTTTTCTGCAAGAGAGTGCAAAGTGCTCTTGTCTTCTCCTGGAGTTTTGCGTAGAATTCGCGCCCTATTGTGAATATTTAGCGCGCCGCCTGATGAACTAAAAGGCAAGCGCAGAAGCGGAGTTTTATATGTACGCGGTTTTCCAAAGTGGTGGTAAACAACACCGAGTAAGCGAAGGTCAGACCGTTCGCCTGGAAAAGCTGGACATCGCAACCGGTGAAACCATTGAGTTTGACCAGGTTCTGATGATTGCCAATGGCGAAGACGTGAAAATCGGCGCGCCACTGGTTTCAGGCGGTATGATCAAGGCGGAAGTTGTTGCTCATGGTCGTGGCGAGAAAATTAAGATCGTTAAGTTTCGTCGTCGTAAACACTACCGTAAGCAGCAGGGCCACCGTCAGTGGTTCACTGATGTGAAAATCACTGGCATCACTGCCTAAGAGGAGATCTGACAAATGGCACATAAAAAGGCTGGTGGTTCGACTCGAAATGGTCGTGACTCCAACGCAAAACGTCTGGGTGTAAAACGTTTCGGTGGCGAATCTGTTCTGGCAGGTAGCATCATCGTTCGTCAGCGTGGCACCAAATTCCACGCCGGTAACAACGTAGGTTGTGGTCGTGACCACACCCTGTTTGCTACCGCAGACGGCAAAGTAAAATTCGAAATTAAAGGTCCGAACAACCGTAAATACATCAGCATCGTTGCTGAGTAAGGTTGTCGTGACGCAGACGTTTAACGTCTGAACGCACGAATTAAAGGCCCCGCAACTGCTGCGGGGCTTTTTACATTCTGCGCTCGGTTGCCGTAAAGGCGACGCATCACAAAAGTTTGCTGTACACTTTATGTACGCACTGGCGAAAGCCAATCCTGATTTATCCGCCGCTGGTCAGCGCAGAAGACCCTGGCGGACCCGTTTGCAGAGTGCTGCAGACGATTGTGTGACGGAGATAGAAAATGAAGTTTGTTGATGAAGCGACAATATTGGTCGTCGCCGGTGATGGCGGTAATGGTTGCGTTAGCTTCCGCCGCGAAAAATATATCCCGAAAGGCGGCCCGGACGGCGGTGATGGCGGTGACGGCGGTGACGTTTATCTGATCGCTGACGAAAACCTTAACACCCTGATCGATTATCGTTTCGAGAAATCCTTCCGCGCCGAGCGTGGACAGAACGGCCAGAGCCGTGACTGTACCGGCAAACGCGGTAAAGACATTGTGGTGAAAGTGCCGGTCGGCACCCGGGTTATCGACCAGGGTACCGGTGAGACCTTAGGCGACATGACGCGTCACGGCCAGAAACTGATGGTCGGCAAGGGCGGCTGGCATGGCCTGGGCAACACCCGTTTCAAATCGTCGGTTAACCGTAGTCCGCGTCAGAAAACCATGGGTACGCCCGGTGAAAAACGCGACCTGCAACTGGAGCTGATGCTGCTGGCTGACGTCGGTATGCTGGGCTTGCCAAACGCCGGTAAATCGACCTTTATCCGCGCCGTCTCGGCAGCCAAACCGAAAGTGGCAGACTATCCGTTTACCACCCTGGTACCAAGCCTGGGCGTGGTGCGTATGGACAGTGAGCAGAGCTTCGTGGTGGCCGATATCCCTGGCCTGATCGAAGGCGCAGCTGATGGCGCAGGCCTCGGTATTCGCTTCCTGAAGCACCTTGAGCGCTGCCGCGTATTACTGCACCTGATCGACATCGACCCGATTGATGAAAGCGATCCGGTTGAAAATGCCCGCATCATTCTCGGCGAGCTGGAAAAGTACAGCGAGAAGCTGTTCAACAAGCCACGCTGGCTGGTGTTCAACAAAATTGATCTGATCAGTGAAGAAGAGGCGCAGTCGCGTGCTAAAGCCGTTGCTGATGCGCTGGGCTGGGAAGGGAAGTATTACCTGATCTCTGCCGCCAGCCGTACCGGCGTCAACGAACTCTGCTGGGACGTGATGAGCTTCATCAACGCGAATCCGAAAGAAGCCGAGCTCGAAGAGAAACAGCCGGAGAAAGTGGAGTTCATGTGGGACGATTACCACAAAGAAGCCATTGAAAACGCGGTTGAAGTGGAAGATGAAGAGTGGGATGAGGAGTGGGATGATGAAGACGACGAAGGCGTCGAAATCATTTATCAGCGCTAACCCTCTGTGCGCATCAGCAGACAATAGCTGATGCGTGATGCTCCCTTTTCGGGCTGAAAAGGGAGCATCACACCGGCGTTAGCGCATCACCGCCACGCCCAGACGGGCACTGCAACACAACTGATCCCGACTATTACGAATCTCTATCTGCCAGCTCTGGCTGCGCTTACCCAGATGTAACGGACGACAAATCCCGCGCACCACACCGCTTGATACCGCACGATGATGGCTGGCATTCACTTCCACGCCCACCACGCTGCTGCCTTCCTCTGTTGCCAGATAGCCCGCAATTGAACCCATCGATTCCGCCAGTACCACCGACGCGCCGCCGTGCAGCAGGCCAAAAGGCTGATGCGTTCGGGCATCGACCGGCATGGTCGCTTCCAGATAATCATCACCGATCAGGGTAAAAATGATCCCCAGATGCGCCACCAGCGAGTTCTCACCCAGCGCATTCAGCTCCGCAAGATCGATAGATCGTTTCCAGATCGCTGACATCTTCAGGCTCCCAGCGTTGCGCCGCCATCCACCACGATATCCTGTAAGGTCACATGGCTGGCGAGATCGGAGGCAAGAAACAGCACGCTGGCGGCAATTTCCTGCGGCTGCGCAATCTTTCCGAGCGGGATGCCGAGCTTAAACTGATCCGGGAAGCCCGCGATCATCTCCTGCTCACCGGTCGGCGTATGCCACAGGCTGCGCTGCATCTCTGTGTCGGTGGAGCCGGGTGAGACGATGTTGCAGCGCACGCCATATGGCGCCATCTCCAGACCCACGGTCAGGCAGAGGCTGCGCAGCGCCGCTTTTGATGCGCCGTAGGCGGACATGCCAATCCGCGGCGCGTGCGCTGAGTTTGAGGCGACGGTGACAATCGCGCCCGCCCGCTGCTGCCGGAACACTGGCAGGGTCTGCTGGAACAGGTTAAATGCGCCACCGGCATTGACGTTAAGACAGGCCTGCCAGTCGGTAAACGACAGCTCATCGGTGGCACCAATCCGCAGAATACCGGCGGCGTTAACCAGCACATCAATGCGCGGCTGAACCGCCAGCAAACGCTGGCAAAGGGTTTTCACCTGCTCCGGCTCGGAGACGTCCAGCGTATGACAGGGAAACGGGTAGTCGTGGCCGTGAAAACGTTGATCGAAGGCTTCAACCTGCGCGCCCGCCTGATGAAACGCCAGCGCGGTATGATAACCAATTCCCTGGCCGGCACCGGTTATCCAGACAATTTTTCCGCTGAAGTCGAATGCGTGGCTCATTGTGCAGGCTCCCGTGACAGCAGCGCCCACCAGCCATCAATGCTGGGGTTTTTGGCAAGGCTGACAAAGTCGATATCGCCGTGCACCTGACGCCAGCGGGCCGCCAGCGCCATGACCCGCACCGAATCCAGACCGTAATCGATCAGGTTTTCATCATCTTCCGGCACGTCGTCATCTTCCAGCAGCGGCAGAATCAGCGCCCGCAAATCGTCTTTGCTCAGCGGCAGCGGCATCAGGTCGGCGGTCATCACCACTTTGCCACTGCGGCCTGCGGTGTAGGTCAGCGCCATCATGTGCTCTTCGCGGCTGAAATCTGCCAGCGCATCGGCCACCATAAACGGCTGAATGTTGCGCATAAACGCATCGGTGGCGGTGGTCAGGCAGCCGATGTGGGCATAAACGCCGGTGATAATCAGCTGATCGCGGCCCATCTCCTGCAGGATCGACTCCAGCGGCGAGCGATGGAAGGCGCTGTAGCGCCATTTGGTCAGCACCTGATCGTCGGCATCCGGTGCCAGCGCGTCCACGATCTTCTGCTGATCGGGATGCTTATTCAGTCCTGGTCCCCACATATCGTTGAGCAGCGCACGATCTTCATCGCTCTGCGCATTGGGCTGGGCGGTGTAAAACACCGGAATCCCCTGTGCTTTGCAGTAACGACGCAGGCGGGCAATATTGTCGACCACCTGCTCCACCAGCGGGCTGTTTTCGCCCCAGAAATTCAGGAAATAACGCTGCATATCGTGGATCAGCAGCGCGGCGCGACCGGACTCCAGCGCCCATTTTACCTTGTTGGTCGGCAACTCAGTGGCGGCTGGCAGCGGATAAGAGGTCAGTTTTGGAATAGCCATAGAAAAATCTCCGGACAGATCAGGCTTGCGCTTGTTGATCGGCAAGTTGTTGGCGCAGACGTTTTTTATCCACCTTGCCGACGTGGGTCAGCGGCAGGGCATCTACGCAGGTTATACGGTCGGGCAGTTTGAATTCTGCTACCCCTAATTCACGCAGGTGACGACGCAGCGCCACCGGTTTAACCGGCTGACGGGCCACAATAAAGGCGCAGCTTTTCTCACCCATCAGCTCATCGTTCATCGACACCAGCGCCGCGTGGATCACATCCGGATGACGTTGCAGCAGATTCTCGATCTCTTCTGCCGCGATCTTCTCGCCGCCGCGGTTGATCTGATCTTTCTCCCGGCCCTGAACGATGATGTTACCTTGCGGGGTGATCTCAATCAGATCGCCGGAGCAGTAAAAACCCTGTTGATCAAAGCTGGCGGCGTTATGTTCCGGGCTGTTGTAGTAGCCGCGGAAGGTATAAGGCCCGCGCGTCATCAGACGACCAATGGCACCGGTCGGCAGCGGATTACCCTGTTCATCGGCGACCCACACTTCATCATCCGGCGAGATCGGGCGACCTTGGGTGGTCAGAATGGTGGTTTCATCATCATCAAGCCGGGTGTAGTTCACCAGGCCTTCCGCCATGCCGAACACCTGCTGCAGCTTGCAGCCGATCTCGGTCTGAATACGCGCCGCCAGCGTCTCGCCCAGCTTCGCGCCGCCAACCTGAATGCGTTGCAGCGACGCCAGTGCGGCATTGCTGCCCCATTCCTGAATCGCCTGCAGCCACAGACTCACGGCGGGCGGAACCAGACCGGTATCGGTCACCTGATGCTTTTCAATCAGCGGGAAGCAGAGCGTGGCGCTGGGATCGGCGGCCAGAATCACCTGTCCGCCTGCGTAAAACACCCCCAGCGCGCCCGGAGAGCTCATTGGAAAATTATGCGCTGCGGGCAGGGCGATCAGATAACGGGTGTCAGCGGTCACGCCACAGATCACGTCACTTTCGCGGATGCTGTAATAGTAATCGTTATGGGTGCGCGGGATCAGTTTTGGCGTGCCGGTGCTGCCGCCTGACAGCTGGAAAAAGGCCACTTCATCGCCCGCAGTCGGCGTAGCGACAAAATCACCCACCGGTTCGGCCAGCAGCGCTTCAAGGCTGTTTTCAGCCTGGCCGTTGCCGCGCAGGATCACCTGCTGTAGCCCGTTATGATCGCGGCACAGCTGGTCAATAAACGCATCATCGGCGAACAGCGCGTGGCTGCGATCGGCAATCAGCAGGCGGGGCGCAATCTGGCTGGCGTACGCCGTCAGCTCAGTACGCTGATGACTGAACAGCGCGTTAACCGGCGCAACACCAATTTTAAACAGCGCAAACAGCGTCAGGTAAAACTCCGCCACGTTGCCGAGTTGCACCAGCGCGGTATCACCCGGTTTCAGGCCACGACGCTGCAACGCCGCCGCCAGGTTGTCACTTAAACAGGCCAGCTGGCGGTAAGTGAGCTGTCGATCGCCATCAATAACCGCCACGCTGTCGCGCTGCTGGTGGCGTTCGAGGATGTCGGTCATCGGCAGATCCAGCCAGTAACCTTTTTCGCGGTAACGCGCGGCCAGATCGTCAGGCCAGCGGCTGTAGGAAAGGGTCATACAGGTTCCTTTATTGCAGTCCAAAAGCGCGAAGCATGGTGTCGAGTTTGACGCCGGTTTCGCGCCATTCTGATTCGGGTTGTGAGTCAGCTACGATGCCAGCGCCAGCAAACAGTCGCACGCGCGGGCCATGCACCGTGCCGCAGCGAATGGTCACGACCCATTCGCCATTGCCCTGATCGTCGCACCAGCCGACAATGCCGCCAAACAGCTGACGTTCGAACGGTTCGAGTTGCTGAATCAGCTGTTGGGCGCGCTGATGCGGGAAGCCGCTCAGGGCGGGGGTCGGATGAAGCAGACAGGCCAGCGACAGCGCATTTTCACGAGAGTCGAGCACCTCGCCCTCAATCAGGGTGGCGAGATGCCATAGGGTTGCGGTGGTGATCAGCGACGGCACCTCTGGCACCGACAGCACCCGGCTGCGCGCTTGCAGCGTATTGCGCATCGCATCGGTCACCAGCTTATGCTCATGGCGATCTTTGTCTGAGCGCATCAGGCTATCGCCTGCCGCCTGGTCCAGCTGTGGGTCGGCATCACGGCGGGCCGAACCGGCCAGCGGACAGGAGCTGAAACTGTGGCCCTGTTTGCGGATCATCAGTTCCGGGCTGGCTCCGACCAGCGCACCGCCTTCCGGCAGCGGCAGATGAAAGTGGTAGCTGTTCGGGTTCTGCGCCACAATGCGTTGCATCAGGGCCGCGGTATCCACCGGCTGTTCAGCGGTGATATCCATCAGCCGCGACAGCACTACTTTATCCAGCTCGCCACGCTGCGTGGCAGAGACCGCCTGCGCCACCATATCGGTGAAAATGTCATGATCCGGTACCGCCGTGCGGCGGCGCACCTGCGGCAGATCGTTTTCACGGATTGCGGTTGCCGCGTGCAGATCGGCGCGGTTAAAGGTTTGCCAGGACTCAGGGATAAACAGCGCCGAGGGCTGATTGACGTCAAACGGAATCGCACCTACCAGAATCGGATGGGTAATGCCCTGTTTTCTGGCCGAGGCGAAATGGTGCTGCAATTGTTGCTGAAAATCCCCTGTCAGCGCATCGCCATCGTTGACCGGGGTGGTCAGCGTGGTGAAACAGCCTTGCGTGGTCAGGCTTTGCCAGGGAGAGGTAAACAGGAAACCGCGGCACAACGCGGAGAAATCCTGCAACAAGGGATGTTCAAACGTCAACGATTCCACCATAATTTTCACCTATAAATGATAAGATAATTAATAATGATTATCATTTGTATTGTGGCCCAGTAACCTACGTTGATTAGCCGGAAGTGTCAATAAATACGCGGTGTTTCGGCTGCGTTTTCCTGTTAAATCAGCACAAACAGCAGGGCAAATTGCCAGCAGAAAAGTGGACTGAAATTTATGACTAAACGTGGTGTAAAGGCGGCAATCGCGCTGTTTTTCTTCTGTATCAGTTTCGCGGCGGCGGCTCAGAACGGCTGGCCGCGCACGATAGCCGGCGCAAAAGGCAGTGTGACCTTATCCCAGGCGCCAACCCGCATTGTCTCGACCAGCGTCACCCTGACCGGATCGCTGCTGGCGATTAATGCTCCGGTGATCGCCAGTGGCGCAACGGCACCCAACAGCCGGCTGGCCGATGGGCAGGGGTTCTTCCGTCAGTGGGGCGAGGTGGCAAAACAGCGCGGCGTAAAACGTCTCTATATTGGCGAGCCCAATGCTGAAGCGATTGCGGCGGAAGCACCGGACCTGATTGTGGTCAGCGCCACCGGCAATGATTCGGCGATCAAACTGGTCGATCAGCTGACCGCTATCGCACCGGTTCTGGTGATCAACTATGACGATAAGAGCTGGCAGCAGCTGGTGACGCTACTGGGTGAGGCAACCGGTCATGAATCTGACGCCGCCGCCCGCATCAGCGCGTTTGATGCGCAGGAAAAAGCGCTTAAATCCGCCTTAACGCTGCCGCCGCAGCCGGTTTCCGCCATGGTCTGGAACGGTGACGGTCGCGCCGTTAATCTCTGGACCGAGGCATCGGCGCAGGGAAAATTGCTGCAGCAACTGGGATTCACCCTGGCCACGCCGCCAGCCGACATGCAGCACGGTCACAGCATGGGGCAGCGTAAAGACATTATTCAGCTGTCAGGGGAAAATCTGGCGGCGGGACTGAATGGTCACACCTATCTGCTGTTTGCCGCTGAGCCGCAGACCGCAGAGCAGGTGATGAATAACCCTTTCCTGGCGCAGACCCCAGCGGTGCGTGCCAACGCGGTTTATGCGCTGGGGCTGGATACCTTCCGGCTTGATTTCTACAGCGCCAGTAATTTGCTGACGCGGCTGGAAACGCTGTTCGTTAAATCCTGATATCCGCCGTCTGCGCAGGGCAGGCGGCTTCTAACCGGTGGATTCCGCCTGCTCAGCAGCAGGCGGCTGATAGCGGCGCAAACGCGCCATCAGTAGCCACATCACCATCCCCAGCACGGTGGCGGCCAGTCCCAACAGGCCTGCCGCCTGTTGCGGCAGCAGCAGTGAACCCATCGCCCCAATCATCGCCGCGCCAATCGCGTCACCGGTGACGTTCTGCGCTGTCCACAGGCTGTTGATCCGGCCAAGCAGCGCATCCGGGGTCAGCGTCTGGATCAGAGCATATTGCACCAGGCTGTTGATGGCGCTGAAATAGCCAAACGCGGCGAGGCAGACCAGGCTCAGGCTGAACCACGGCATCAGGCTGAACAGGGTAAGGGCAATAAAGGCGGCAATGGCGCTGGCCAGAATCAGGCGGCCCGGCTGCGCTGACTGCGCCAGCCGGCCGCTGGTTAAGGCTCCGACCGCGGCCCCGAGCGGCACGGCGGCATACATCAGCCCCAGCTGCTCCAGCCCGACCTGCCAGTGTGGCGCCAGTGCCGGATAGAGTACGCGTACCGCACTGGCTAAGGTCATCAGCGCGCCAACCAGCGCCGCCATACCGACTATCGGGCTGGCAAACAGGAAACCCATCCCGGCGGATAAGGCGGTCAGCGGATGTTCACGCGGCTGTGGCGGTGGGGCCAGCGTCGGCAGGCGCAGCAGAGTGAGTACCGTCAGCAAGGTGCCGAGCGCCGCCAGACCGTAGTTCCAGGCCACGCCGCCGTGGGCGATCACCAGCCCGGCAATCGCCGGTGACAGAATGGCGCCAAAGCGCACCGTCAGCATGGTGATCGCGCCCGCTTTCATAATGTTTTCGCGGCCGACCAGCGCTGGCGTGGCGGCCAGCAGCGCGGTCACGCCGATCGCCCCAAAAAAGCCATCCCACAGGCCCAGCACAAACACCGCGATCACCGACGGAGCAGGCAGCAGCGCATTCACACACAGGGCGACAAAACCGAGGCCGCAGGTTGAACGGGCAAACAGGATCAGGCGGCGGCGCTCATAGCGATCGGCCAGTACGCCACCGGTGAGCAGGCCAATAAACATACCGGCACCGGCCAGCGTGACCGCCAGACCCACCAGCAACGGCGATTGCGTTAACTGCTGAATCTGCACCGGGACGGCGACCGCCAGCATACCGAGCGCGACAATCGAGATGAAGCGAGCAATAAACACGGCGCGAAAAGCAGGATGGGTTTTCAGCAGGCTGAGATCGATAAAGTGGGAGGGTTTGTTCATAACGTCGCCTTTTTGCACCCATTTTCCTCATCATTGAGTTTGCGAGTCATGGTAACATACAAAAAATGCGTAATAACGATAACAAGTATCATTATCATAATGGTTTCTATCCCGATGCCATTGAATCCGTAAAGGTTTAACTGTGATGCGTCAATTCCATGTAATAGCAGGCTCAGGGATGCTGCTGTTGCTGCTCCTCGCGCTCAGCCTGATGCTGGGGGCCAAATCCATAGCCTTCCATGATGTCACCCAGGCACTGCTGACCAACTGCTCCAGCGCAGACTGCATCATTGTGCGTGATGCCCGGCTGCCGCGTACCCTGGCCGGGCTGCTGGCGGGCGCAGGTCTGGGCGTGGCGGGCGCGCTGATGCAGAGCCTGACACGCAACCCGCTGGCCGATCCCGGAATCCTGGGGATTAATGCCGGTGCAGGTTTTGCGGTAGTGATCGGCATTGCGCTCTATGGTGCGGATTCCCCAATTGACTGGCTCGGTTTTGCCTTTGGCGGCGCGCTGCTGGCGTCGTTGCTGGTGGCGCTGACCGGGGCGGTCGGTGGCGGGCGGGTCAATCCGGTACGGCTGACGCTGGCCGGGGTCGCGCTGGGCGCGGTGCTGGAAGGCTTAACCTCCGGCTTGTCGCTGCTTAATCCTGACATCTACGACCACCTGCGTTTCTGGCACAGCGGGTCGCTGGATATCCGCAATTTTGCCATTCTGCGCACGACGTTTCCCGCGGTGGTGGTCGGCTCTCTGCTGGCGCTGCTGCTGGCCCGGTCGCTCAACAGCCTCAGCATGGGCGGTGATATGGCGACGGCGCTCGGGACCCGCGTTGTCCGCACCCAACTGATCGGACTGCTGGCGATTGCCTTGCTGAGCGGGGCCGCGACGGCCGCGGTAGGCCCGATTGCCTTTGTCGGATTAATGACGCCGCATCTGGCACGCTGGCTGCTCGGCAACGATCATCGCTGGATGCTGACGGGTACCCTTCTTATCACGCCCTGTCTGCTGCTGGCCGCCGATATTCTCGGCCGGGTGCTGGTGCCGGGCGAGCTGCGCGTGTCGATTGTGACGGCGATTCTCGGTGCCCCGATGCTGATTGTGCTGGTGCGCCGCAAGGCTGGCAGAGGTGCGGTATGAAACGCGTCGTACTTAATGGCACCTGGCTGCTGCTGGCCTGTCTGGCGCTGGCCTTTCTCGGCGTGACGCGCGGCACCCTGCCGATCCCGGCGGCTCAGCTTTGGCAGGTGATCAACGGTGAGGCGGCACGCAATATTCAGCTGATCGTACTGGAATGGCGTCTGCCGCGGGTGATGATGGCACTGCTGATTGGTGGTGCGCTGGGCGTCAGCGGCGCTATTTTTCAGTCGCTGCTGCGCAACCCGCTCGGCAGTCCGGACATTCTGGGTTTTAACACCGGGGCTTACAGCGGTGTGCTGGTGGCGCTGGTGCTGTTTCAGCAGAATATGGAAGGTATGACGCTGGCGGCATTGACTGGCGGCTTGCTGACCGCGGGGGTGGTCTGGCTGTTTAGCTGGCGCAACGGTGTTGAGACTTTTCGCCTGATTATTGTGGGTATCAGCGTGCGGGCATTGCTGATGGCGCTGAATAGCTGGCTGATTATCAGCGCTTCACTGGAAGCGGCACTGAGCGCCGGGCTGTGGAGTGCTGGCTCGCTGAACGGCATCAGCTGGGCGAAAACCACGCCGGTGATCAGCGTGCTGCTGCTGGCGCTGCTGGCGACGGCGCTGCTGGCGCGGCGCATGCGGCTGCTGGAGATGGGCGATGATACCGCCTGCGCGCTGGGCGTTCCGGTTGAGCGCAGTCGTATTTTGCTGATGCTGGTCGGGGTGATCCTGACGGCGGCGTCAACCGCGCTGGTCGGGCCGATTTCGTTTATCGCCCTGCTGGCACCGCAGATCGCCCGCCGGTTGTGCGGCGGCATCAAAGGTGCCTTGCCGCTGGCGGCGCTGTGCGGCGCGCTGCTGCTCACCGCTGCTGACTACGCCGCGCAGCACTTTTTCCTGCCCTATCAGCTGCCGGTTGGCGTCATCACGGTCAGCCTGGGCGGACTTTATCTGATTGCTCTACTGGTGCGGGAGGCGCGACGCCAATGACAGTGACAACACGTTTGCAGGGCGACGCGCTGACGCTCGGTTACGACAAAAAGATCGTGGCGGAGAATCTGTCGGTCACCATCCCTGACGGAGAACTGACGGTAATTATTGGCCCCAACGCCTGCGGGAAATCGACGCTGTTGCGCACTCTGAGCCGGCTGGCCGCGCCGTTACGGGGTGAGGTACTGCTGGATGGCAATGCAATCGCCCGTTACTCCACCAAAGAGGTAGCGCGCCGTCTCGGGTTGCTGCCGCAAAGCTCGAATGCGCCTGCCGGCATCAGCGTCAGTGAACTGGTGGCGCGCGGGCGTTATCCGCATCAGCCGCTGTTTGGCCGCTGGCGTCAGGAAGATGAAGCGGCGGTGCAGCAGGCGATGCTGGCGACCGGCGTGGCCGATCTGGCACAGCAGCAGGTCGATACGCTGTCTGGCGGGCAGCGGCAGCGGGTCTGGATTGCGATGGTGCTGGCGCAGCAAACGCCGCTGCTGTTACTGGATGAACCGACCACCTGGCTGGATATCGCCCATCAGATTGAGCTGCTGGAACTCATGCAGGATCTTAATCAGCAGCATGGTCGTACGCTGGTGGTGGTGCTGCACGACCTTAATCAGGCGTGTCGCTACGCCAGCCATTTGATCGCCATGCGTGATGGAGAGATTATCGCGGAAGGCAAACCGGCTGATATCGTGACGCCGGCGCTGATTGAGGCCATTTACGGCCTGCGCTGCATGATTGTTGACGATCCGGTGGCGCATACCCCAATGATTGTGCCGCTGGGACGCGCAGCCCGCTGATCCGGCCTTCAGCCGTTGGGAAGGCGCGCAGCACTCAGCCGCGCGCCGACAGATTAAAACGCTGACAGCAACTGCTGCAGACGTGGCCCAATCTGCTCAAACATCCGCGGCGAAATGATCTCGACGTGGGCGCAATCCAGCGGCCAGATCTCCAGTTCGGCGACGTAGGGCGACCAGGCGCGACGGGCATCCTGACCGGGCTGCTGCGTCTGCTGCGCCAGGAACAGGGTGGCACGACCGGTAAAGTGCGCGCTGCGGGCGGTGGCCAGCAGTCGCACCGAGCTGGCGTAGTTGGCTTCGATGGTGGTAAACAGCGCCTCCATCCCTTCGCCCGCCTGCTGGCGCTGCGCGGCGATAAACTGTTCGCGCTCCCGGTTCACCTCTTCCAGTACCGCCGGGTCCAGCACGTTTTCCCCGCGTTTCTCATCCCAGTTCTGCGTCTCCGGTGGCCAGGTGTCCAGCAAGCCGAGGAAGGCGACGGTTTCACCTGCTGCTTCCAGCCGCGCCGCGATACCCTGCGCCAGCGTTCCGCCCAGCGAATAGCCGAGGAAATAGTAAGGACCGTGCGGCTGCTGCTGACGAATCGTTGCCAGGTGCGCTTCACACACCGCATCGAGATGCGGTGCCTGGTTGAGCGGACTGGCGAGGTCTGGCGACTGAATACCCAGCAGCGACCAGCGCGCATCGAGATAGCGTTGCAGCACGCTGAACTGCCAGGCAAAGCCGGAGGCCGGATGGAAGCAGAACAGCGTTGGCCCGTTGCCGCGCCGCAGCGGCAGCACCGCTTCAAAACCGGCACGGCTGGCCTCCGCCGCTTCACTGCTCAGCAAGGCCGCCAGTTTTTCCACCGTGGCGGCGACCATAATCTGGCCGACCGAAACCGGCTGATTGAGGCGACGCCGCAACTGTGCCGCCAGCCGCATCGCCAGTAACGAATGGCCGCCGAGAGCGAAGAAATCATCCTGGGCGCTGACCGACTCCCGCTCCAGCAGGGTGGCAAACGCCTGCGCCAGCGTGGTTTCCAGCCCCGGATGCGGGGCGCGCCCGGCGTCTGCGGTTTGCGTTGCTGGCAGCGGCAGCGCTTTACGATCCAGCTTGCCGTTGCTGCTGAGCGGTAACGCGGCCAGCTGGACGATGGCGACCGGCACCATATGTGCCGGTAACTGCGTCGCCAGTGCCTGCCGCATCGCTGCGGCATCAATCGGCTGATCTGCCACCACATAGCCCACCAGCTGACGGGCATCACCCTGCTGATCGTTTCCGCCGCCCAGCACCCGTGCGTGCGTTACCGCCTGCGCCACGCCGGGCAGGGCAGCCAGGGCGTGATCGATCTCATTCAGTTCAATGCGCTGGCCGCGAATTTTGAGCTGATCATCGCTGCGGCCAAGGTATTCAACGGCACCGTTACTCAGCCAGCGAGCAACATCACCGGTGCGATACATCCGGCTGCCGTCGCCATATGGGTCAGCAACAAAACGGCTGGCGGTCAGGTCGGGACGATCCAGATAACCGTGTGCCAGCTGTACGCCGGTCAGATAGAGATCGCCGGCCACGCCAGGCGGCACCGGTTGCAGACCGGCATCCAGAATCCGTAAGCCGGTATTCCACACCGGGAAGCCAATCGGCACGCTGGCACCTTCGACCGCCGCCAGTTCCTCACCCGATGCCGGGTAGTAGCTGACATCCACCGCTGCTTCGGTCGGACCGTAGAGATTGTGCAGGGCGACCTGGGTCAGCGTTTGCCACTGACGTGACAGATCGGCCGGTAACGCTTCGCCGCTGCAGAATACCTGGCGCAGCGTCGCGCAGCGCGCCACGGCATCATCATCCTGCAGCGTGGCGACAAAGGCAGCCAGCATCGACGGAACAAAATGGGTCGTCGTAACGCGGTGGCGGGCGAACAGCTGTTGCAGCGCCTCCGGATCGCGATGCGCGTCTGGCGGGGCCATCACCAGTTGTGCGCCAGCTATCAGCGGCCAGAAAAATTCCCAGACCGACACGTCGAAGCTGCTCGGGGTTTTCTGCAATACCACATCATCGTTGCTGAGTGGATAGTGATCCTGCATCCACAGCAGGCGGTTGACGATCGCCTGATGGCTGACCAGCACTCCTTTTGGCCGACCGGTGGAGCCGGAGGTATAGATCAGGTAAGCGCCATCCTGGGGATGCGGCTGCTGTCCGATTGCCGTCCGGACCGGCGTGAGCAGCGCGTCGTAAAACAGCGGCGTGACCGGTGAAAGGGCCGCCAGCCGGTCAGCCAGTTCACGGCAGGTGATCAGGGTTTTCGGCGCGGCATCTTCCAGCATCATCTGCAGGCGGTCGTCGGGATAGCCGGTGTCGAGCGGCAGATAAGTGGCACCCGCGCTGACGATGGCCTGCAGCGCCAGCGACAGGAAGATCGAGCGCGGCAGTGCGACGGCGACGATATCGCCCGGCGCCACGCCCTGCGCAACCAACTGCTGCGCCAGCGCCGCGACCTGCTGCTGCATCTGCTGATAACTGAGCTGATGCGCCTCATCCGCCAGCGCCGGTGCCAGCGGAGTACGCTGTGCCTGGCTGAACAGCAGGCTGCTCAGCGTCTCCGCCGGCAATGGCATCGTGGTGTTATTGAGAGCCGCTAACTGCTGATGTTCAGCGGGCGTCAGCATATCCAGTTCGCCGCACGGAGCGTCGGGACTGGCGGCCAGCTGTGACAGCATCAGCGCAAAGCGGCTGGCGTGCTGCTTCAGGGTCGTTTCGCGGTAGCGCTCGGCGTTTGCCAGCAGCTCCAGCGTCACATCGCCCTGCTCGCTGAGGTAGATAGCAATTTCCAGATCGCGCACCGGGCCGGAGGCGAGCTGGTGGGTTACGCCTTCAATACCGGCAAAATCGAGCTGGTAATCGAACATCTTGAGGTTGATGACCGGCCCGTAGAGCGGATCGCTGTCGCCGGAGCGGCCAAGATCACGCTGCACCTGCTCGGCATCATAGCGCTGATGACGACGCATTTTCTTTATTTCGCCCGCCAACTGCGCTGCCAGTACGCTCAGCGGCTGGGCCGGGTCGCTGTGTACCGCCATCGGCAGCACATTGATCACCGGACCGGTGGCGCACAGTGCCGCGGAACCGATGCGGCGCATAAAGATGAAACCTGCCGCAAAGTCGTTTTGCCCGCTGAGACGCGCCAGCCACAGCGAGACCAGCGCAATGGCGGTGTCCGCCGCGCTGAGCTGCTGCTGTCGGGTATGCGTCAGCAACGTCTGAAATGCGCTGCGATCCAGCGCAAAGGTATGTCGCAGCAGATCGGTACTGGCGCTCTGACCGGCCAGCGGCAGATCGGACAGCGAGGCGGGCGCGGGGAGCTGTGCGCCTTTTTCACGCCAGAACTGCGCATCACGCTGCCATCCGGTGGATTGCTGATAGCGCAGGTACTCGTCAACCACCTCACTGAACGGGGTAAAGGGCGTCGGCTCCGGCGCTTCATCGCGCTGCCAGGCGCTGTAGAGATTGGCGATACGGCGGGTCAGGGCGGTAAAACTGAAGCCATCGACCACCAGATGGTGATAACGCTGATACCAGTACCAGTGATCGTCACTTAACCGCAGCAGGCTGTGATGATAAAGCGGCGCGCCGCTCAGCACCCGCAGGTCACCGGACATATCCTGCTGCATCAGCGCCCGTGCCGCAGCTGCTGGATCGGCTGAACTGCGCAGGTCAATCACCTGCGGCTCAGCAAAGCGCTGCGGCGCAGGCCACTGCAGGGGTTCGCCCTCCTGCTCGCCGAACGCCATATTCAGCGTGTCCGCTTCCTGCATACCGGCAACGATGGCTTTGGCCAGCAGCGCGCTGTTGATCGCCCCGCGCAGCTCGACAAAGTGCGCCACCGCGTAGGCATTGGCGTGCGGTGAGAGCTGGTCTGTTATCCAGATGCCAGGCTGAGCGGCCACCAGCGGTAACGTTTTCTGTTCAGTCAGATTTGGGGTCATGGTGATCTCAGACATCGTCGCTCCCGCGCTTCGGGCGAATATCGTGCCAGTTTTCATTCAGCCAGCTCAGGCAAAGCGCCTGGGGCTGCGGTCCAAACACCGGCTGCCAGCCTGCCGGAACGGCCCGGAAGGCGGGCCACAGGCTGTACTGCTGCTGATTATTGATCAGTACGCGACATTCCTGCAGCGGATCGTCAAAGGGGTTGAGTTGTTGCATATCGGTCTCCTGCCCATGCAGTGCGGGCGAGATCTCGCCTCGTCCTGCACGCCGCCGCTGACCGCGATCGGTCTGCTGCGTGCAGGCGGGGAGATAAGCGAATCAGGGGTATTGCCACATTGCTTTAAGTCCGGCCAGCAGGCCGCCGCGCCAGCACAGCGCATCGTGTCCCCCTTCAACCGGGTGATAGCTGACCTGATGTCCGGCCGCGATTAAATCACGCTCAAATTGTTGATTCGCTGACAGAATCAGCCGCTCACGCCGTCCTGCTTCGAGGTAAAAGCGGCGCGGCGCTGCCTGCAGCAAACCTTGTTGTAGTTGTTGCGGTAGCCAGCCGTTGGGGTTACCGCGTTCCGGCCACCAGAAGGAGCCGGAAAGGCTGATGGCGGCACCAAAGGTCTCCGGCCAGTTTAAGGTGGCGTAGGCTGCGGAGAGCCCGCCAAAACTCTGTCCCGCCACCAGCGTGCTGCCGTCCGCCACCCGACAGGAGAGGGTTTGCTGAATCAGCGGCAGCAGCTCGTGCTGAACCGCCAGCCAGAAATCGGGATTGCAGGGCAGTTCACGACTGCGGTGTTCGCGATCGATGATATCGATCATCACATAGACCGCTGGTGGCAGTTCGCCGGCGGCGGTGAGCTGCCGGAGCGGACCGGCAACCGGCATGGTTTGCGCCCAGAACTGACCATCCAGCAGTAACGCCAGTGGACGTTCAGCGGGATGCGCCTCACCGCTACAGTAAATCCAGACGTTACGCTGATTGCCCAGCCGTTCGCTGCGCCACAACAGTGATTGCAGCGGAATATCCGCCGGATGGCCGCGATCAACATCGCGCCACAGCGACTGATCGGGCGCCTGCGGCAGATGCAGCGGTGAAACCGCCATCCCACGGCCGCCTGCCCAGCCGCGCAGTGGATTAAGCGGATCAGCCTGTGCCGCTGGGAATTTTTCGCGCCACCATTGCCGCAGCGCCTGCATATCGGTCTGACCGTCGAAGGTCTGCGCCTGGCTATCGGGCATCAGGCAGTAGCTGCCGCGCCAGTCAGCGGGCAGAGTGGTTTGCCACCACCATACATCGGTATGGGGAACGCGTATTAAGGAGGAGGGCGCAGCGGATTGATGATGATCGGTCACGCCGGTGATATTGATCCAGACGCGGCGCGTGGCTGAGTGTGACTCATCGCCCTGCGGATCACGCCAGAAGAAGGTGACCTGGCAGGTGCCTTCTTCACCGGGTTCAATCAGGGGAATGCCCTGTTGCTGCTGCTGTTGCCACCAGGCGTCACTGCCGGTCACTTCGTTTAACCACGTCATACGCGCCATCAGTTGATCACTGCACTTGATTAGGGTCATGCATGTTAGGAATAATAGTATTGATAATTATTTTCATTTGCAATAGGGTGTTTCCGCTCTACAGGGAGCGCGCGCATCCTCTCTGCCGTATCGGGCTTTGGACCAGGTGTAAGGTCGCCTGATAAGGGTCCGCAGAGAACTGGAATGCGTTGCAGGCAAGGTACTTACCTTTTCACCGGCGCGCCGGCAGTAGCCTTTCGCTGGCAATCCAGGAATAAAAAAATGAAAACGTTATCCCGGCTTTCTTTAGCCATTATGATTGAACTGGGTTTCACCACCTCTCTCATTTCTACCGGTGCAGCAGCCGCTGAGCCAGGCATAACCAGCAACGCCTCCGATACCGCCAGCGAAACCACCATGACGGTGACGGCCGCTCAGCAGACGCTTCAGGCGCCCGGTGTCTCCACCATCACCGCGGACGAAATTAAAAAACATCCGCCTGCGCGCGACGTCTCTGAAATCATTCGTACCATGCCCGGCGTTAACCTGACCGGGAACTCCACCAGTGGCCAGCGCGGTAACAATCGCCAGATCGATATTCGCGGCATGGGCCCGGAAAATACCCTGATTTTAATCGATGGCCTGCCGGTCACCAGCCGCAACTCGGTGCGTCTTGGCTGGCGGGGCGAGCGTGATACGCGCGGCGACACGAACTGGGTTCCGCCAGAGCTTATTGAGCGGATTGATGTCATTCGCGGTCCGGCCGCCGCCCGTTACGGTAACGGTGCCGCAGGCGGGGTAGTGAACATCATCACCAAAAAACAGATGGATAATCAATGGCACGGCTCCTGGAGCGGCTATTACAACGTGCCGCAGCATAAGGATGAAGGCGCAACCAGGCGTACAAACTTTAGCCTCGAAGGGCCGTTAGGCGACGACTTTAGCTTCCGGCTGTATGGCGGGCTGGCAAAAACCCAGGCTGATGCTTACGACATTAATGAAGGTCATGCCGCCGAGCGTACTGGCAACTATGCCGGTTCTTACCCGTCAGGCCGTGAAGGTTCGGTGAATAAAGATGTTCACGCCTTACTGCGCTGGGCCTTTGCGCCGATGCAGGCGCTGGAGTTTGGCGCTGGCTATAGCCGTCAGGGCAACCTGTACGCCGGTGATACCCAGAACACCAACACCAATGCGCTGGTGAAAAGTAAATATGGTGAAGAGACCAACCGCCTCTATCGTCAGAACTTCTCGCTGAAGTGGACCGGCGCGTGGGATAACGGCATCAGCACCGATACCTATGCGCAGTACGAGAACACCCGTAACTCGCGCCTGAATGAAGGGCTGGCGGGCGGCACCGAAGGGATCTTCTCCAACAGCAACTTTAATACCATCCAGCTGGATGATGTGCTGCTGCACAGCGAAATCAGTATTCCGTTCGAATGGCTGGTCAACCAGACCGCGACTCTCGGCACCGAGTGGAACCAGCAGCGGATGAAGGACCCCTCCTCGACGACCCAGGCGGCCAATTACGGTTCAATCCCCGGCGTCGCTACCACCGGACGCAGCCCCTATTCGCAGGCGGAAATCTTCTCGCTGTTTGCTGAAGACAACATTGAACTGACCGACAGCACCATGCTGACGCCAGCGCTGCGTTTCGATCATCACTCCATCGTGGGCAATAACTGGAGCCCGTCACTTAACCTGTCACAAGGATTAGGCGATGACTTCACGCTGAAAATGGGGATAGCCCGCGCCTACAAAGCACCGAGTCTGTATCAGACCAACCCTAACTACCTGCTTTACAGCAACGGCCAGGGCTGCGCCGCCAGCACCGGCGCCTGTTATCTGATGGGCAACGACGATTTAAAAGCGGAAAACAGCATCAATAAAGAGATTGGGCTGGAGTGGAAGCATGAGGGTTATCAGGCCGGTCTGACCTGGTTCCGCAACGACTACCGCAATAAGATTGAGGCGGGCACGCTGCCAACCGGTACCGCTTCGAACGGTAAAACCGACATCTATAAATGGGAAAACGTGCCGAAAGCGGTGGTGGAAGGGCTGGAAGGGACGGTCAACGTGCCGTTCTCAGAGAGCGTAAGCTGGAACAATAACTTCACCTACATGCTGCAAAGCAAGAACAAAGAGACCGGCGATCGGCTGTCGGTGATCCCGGAATATACGCTTAACTCGACGCTGAGCTGGCAGGCAACGCAGGATCTGTCGCTGCAAACCACGCTGACCTGGTATGGCAAACAGACGCCGAAAAAGTATGACTACAAAGGCAATCCGGTCACTGGCAGCGCCACCGATGAAGTCAGCCCTTACTCAGTAGTGGGCATGAGCGGCACCTATGACGTTAATAAATATGCCAGCGTCACCGTCGGGATCGACAACCTGTTCGATAAACGCCACTTCCGCGAAGGCAATGCGCAGACCACCGGTAACGCCACGACGGGCGCTTATCTCTACGGTGCCGGTGCCAATACCTTTAACGAATCGGGCCGCACTTACTATATGAGTGTCAACACCCGCTTCTGATGGAGTTAGCCGGATGACTCTGCCGCAGTTAATATGCTCCACGCGCAGGGAACAGGGGCAGGGAAGGGAAGCGTCCCGCGCCACGGACGGCACGGGCTGAGCGGCCAGGAATTGGCTTAAACGTCTTTCCGAACTGCCGCTGTTTCCCGTGCAGGCTCGGTCTTATCGCTGACGTGACCGGACTTTATCAAAAAAATGCAGCAGGTCGATCGCCTGCTGCATTTTTTATCTCTGCTTTATCAGTTGTTCTGATTGATATCGCGGTAGAGCCGGCTCTCAAATCGCACCAGCGGAATACGGCGGGTACGCTGATCTTCCGGCGGGACCGCATAACCGGAAAGGAACTGCACAAAGGCCACCCGCGCGCCGCTGGAGGTGGTGATAAAGCCCGCCAGGTTATAAACCCCCTGCAGTGAACCGGTTTTCGCCGACACTTTGCCATCCAGTCCCGCCTCATGCAGACCGCCACGGTACTGCAGCGTGCCGTCATAACCGGCCAGCGGCAGCATCGAGATGTAATCCAGCGTGCTGTCATTCTTTGCAATGTATTGCAACACCTGCATCATGGTTTGCGGCGAAATCAGGTCGTGACGCGACAGGCCCGAACCGTCAACCTGAATGCTATTACCCATGTCGATATTGGCTTTGGCTTTCAGGATACGACGAATCGCGTCCTGTCCGGCACGGAACGTCCCCGGCACGTTGAAGTAGTGATGACCAATGGTACGGAACACCGTATCCGCAATCATGTTGTCCGACTTCTTCAGCATGGTGTGCAACAGAGTATGCAGCGGCGCCGACTGGGTCGAGGCCAGCACCGTGCCTGGCTCGGTGGCCTGCGACTGACGTACCAGATGCCCGCTGTAATCGATCTCCGCCGCCCGCAGTTCCGCTTTCAGGATTTCGCCCGCCCAGGCCGCGCCATCCTGTACGGCAAAGGCCAGCGGCAACGGTTCGGCGCGTTGACGCATACAGCCGGTCAGGGTGTAGCGATTGAGTTCGCCCGGCACCACGTCCAGTTCGCAATATTGTCCTTCGCCGCTGTTGCGGCCGATGGTGCGTACCTGGCTGTACATGTGCGCCGGATAATAGGAGGCGATACGAACAAACGCATTCTCGCCCGGCGTATTCGCGCTGTAGAGCGAGACAGAAAAACAGTTTTTATCCACGATAGCGGCACCTGGCGGCGCGCTAAAGCACTGGGTCAGGTCGTTCCACGGCCAGCCTGGCGCCATGTCATGGCTGGCAAAAACCGAGGTATCAATCACCAGATTGCCTTTAATATGGGTGATGCCCTGTTTCTTTAACGCTGCCACCATGTTGCGCAGATCCTGGCGACTTAATGTGGGATCGCCGGCAAAACGCGCCACTAAATCGCCGTTCAGCGTGCCATCGACCAGCGCGCCTTTGGTCTCAAAGGTGGTCTGAAAACGGTAATCTCCGCCCAGTTCCAGTAAGGCCGCCAGCGCTGTCACCACCTTCATGGTACTGGCGGGTAACGCCATCTGTTTTCCGTGGTAATCAATAATCGGCGTTGATGCACCCACTTTCTGCACCATCAGCGCCAGATTGGCGCCGTCTGGCAGATACTGCATGTATTCATCAACTGGCGCTGCTTGTGCCTGCAGCATAAATGCACAGGTTAATCCGGTAACAAGTCGTGAAAATCGCATAATCTCGCGGTAACTGGCAGGTGAAGCCGTCAATACTACGTCGCTGGACGGTGGAAAGTAAACGATGACCCGCAGTGAACTCTGGGGTAAAATACGTATCAAATTGCAAAACCCTTTTCTGGCCCGGAATGCTTTCTGGGTCAGGATTCTTTTGTTTGCAAAACGGGCTAATGCGTCGCAGAACGCTTTTTTCTGCAGTCACCGGTCAGGATGACACCGTTAAACAGGATAGATGACGAGGAGCTTAAATGAATCAGATTCCGATGACGTTAAGAGGCGCTGAAAGATTGCGCGAAGAGCTGAACGAGCTGAAAACCGTGAAGCGTCCGCGCATTATTGCCTCTATCGCTGACGCGCGCGAGCATGGCGACCTGAAAGAGAATGCGGAATACCATGCCGCACGTGAAGAACAGGGTTTCTGTGAAGGCCGCATTCAGGAGATTGAAGCCAAACTCTCCAATGCGCAGGTCATTGACGTGACCCAGATGCCAAAAACCGGCCGCGTGATTTTCGGCGCGACGGTTACCGTGCTGAATATCGAGACCGATGAAGAGTCGACCTATCGTATCGTGGGTGATGACGAAGCGGATTTTAAGCAAAATCTGATTTCGGTCAATTCACCGATGGCACGTGGCCTGGTGGGTAAAGAGGCTGATGATGTGGCCATTATCAAAACCCCTGGCGGCGATGTTGAATATGAAATCCTGAAGGTGGAATACCTTTAAGATGTTGCTACGCTTTGAAAAGCGTTAAAGCACAATGTAAAGAAAGGAAAAAGGCCGCATTGCGGCCTTTTATCTGAGGTAAGAGCATGGCACTTTCTTTGCCCACTTAACGTGGCAGAGAAATTTTGCTCTCTTTAGAAGGGCGATACAGCACCAGCGTTTTGCCGATCACCTGTACGTTGCTGGCGCCGGTTTCACGCACGATAGCCTCAACGATCAGCTGCTTTGTTTCACGATCTTCTGAGGCAATTTTCACCTTGATCAGTTCGTGATGGGCCAGAGCCTGCTCGATTTCGGCCAGCACGCCTTCGGTCAGGCCATTACCACCCAGCATAACCACTGGCTTGAGCGGATGGGCGAGGCCCTTGAGGTGCTGTTTTTGTTTGGTACTTAGATTCATCGTAGTTTTTTACTTACTCAGGGATTGAAAACGGTTCATTCTACCGCCATCTCGGGTATATCACCAAATCGACGCAACCCATTGCGTGCAGGTTTATCGCTACGATGACGATTTAGTTGGAAATATTATGACGGGTAAAAAGCGTTCGGCCAGCTCCAGCCGCTGGCTCCAGGAACACTTTAGCGATAAATATGTGCTTCAGGCGCAGAAAAAAGGGTTGCGTTCGCGCGCCTGGTTTAAACTTGATGAAATACAACAGGGTGACAAGCTTTTCAAACCCGGCATGACCGTGGTAGATCTGGGTGCTGCACCCGGTGGCTGGTCACAATATGTGGTACAGCAAATTGGGAACAAAGGGCGCGTTATTGCCTGTGATATCCTGCCTATGGATCCGATTGTCGGTGTCGATTTCCTTCAGGGCGATTTTCGTGAAGAATCGGTGATCAATGCGCTGCTTGAGCGCGTCGGCGATCAGAAAGTTCAGGTTGTCATGTCCGATATGGCACCGAACATGAGTGGTACACCTGCCGTAGATATTCCCCGGTCGATGTATTTAGTCGAGCTGGCGCTGGAAATGTGTCGGGATATCCTGGCACCTGGCGGCAGCTTTGTAGTGAAAGTGTTTCAGGGAGATGGCTTCGATGAATACCTGCGGGAAATTCGCTCCCTGTTTACGAAAGTGAAAATTCGTAAGCCGGACGCTTCACGGTCACGTTCACGTGAAGTGTACATTGTGGCGACTGGGCGCAAACTATAACCAAATTGCTGGAGAAGTCCGCAGTTTTGCTGCGATTCCATGTATGAAGGATCTATAGTACCCTACGCTATCTGTTAACACCGTTGTAATATGAGGTTAATCCCTTGAGTGACATGGCGAAAAACCTGATTCTCTGGTTAGTCATCGCGGTCGTGCTGATGTCAGTATTCCAGAGCTTTGGGCCCAGCGAGTCGAATGGCCGTAGGGTTGATTATTCAACCTTCCTGTCGGAAGTGAACCAGGATCAGGTCCGCGAGGCACGTATTAACGGGCGTGAAATTAACGTTATTAAAAAAGACAGCAATAAATATACCACCTACATTCCTGTCAATGATCCCAAGTTGCTCGATAACCTCTTGACCAAAAACGTCAAAGTGGTTGGCGAACCACCGGAAGAGCCAAGCCTGCTGGCCTCGATCTTCATTTCGTGGTTCCCGATGCTGCTGCTGATCGGTGTGTGGATCTTCTTTATGCGTCAAATGCAGGGCGGCGGCGGCAAGGGCGCGATGTCCTTCGGCAAGAGCAAAGCCCGCATGCTGACGGAAGACCAGATTAAAACCACTTTCGCCGACGTTGCCGGGTGTGACGAAGCGAAAGAGGAAGTCGCCGAGCTGGTGGAATATCTGCGTGAACCGAGCCGCTTCCAGAAGCTGGGCGGTAAGATTCCGAAAGGCGTGCTGATGGTCGGTCCTCCGGGTACCGGTAAAACCCTGCTGGCGAAAGCAATTGCCGGTGAAGCGAAGGTGCCTTTCTTTACCATCTCCGGTTCTGACTTCGTTGAAATGTTTGTCGGTGTCGGCGCATCCCGTGTGCGTGACATGTTCGAACAGGCCAAAAAAGCCGCGCCGTGCATCATCTTTATCGATGAGATCGATGCGGTAGGCCGTCAGCGTGGTGCAGGTTTAGGCGGTGGTCATGATGAACGTGAGCAGACGCTGAACCAGATGCTGGTTGAGATGGATGGTTTCGAAGGTAACGAAGGCATTATCGTTATCGCCGCAACTAACCGTCCTGACGTGCTTGACCCGGCGCTGCTGCGTCCAGGCCGCTTCGACCGTCAGGTTGTGGTGGGCTTGCCAGACGTACGTGGCCGTGAGCAGATTCTGAAAGTGCATATGCGCCGTGTGCCGCTGGCGACCGATATCGATGCAGCAATCATTGCGCGTGGTACGCCGGGCTTCTCCGGTGCTGACCTGGCTAACCTTGTCAACGAAGCGGCGCTGTTTGCTGCCCGTTCGAACAAGCGTGTGGTGTCGATGGTTGAGTTTGAGAAAGCGAAAGACAAAATCATGATGGGTGCGGAACGTCGCTCCATGGTGATGACGGAAGCGCAGAAAGAGTCAACCGCGTATCACGAAGCAGGCCATGCCATTATCGGACGCCTGGTGCCAGAGCACGATCCGGTGCACAAAGTGACCATCATTCCGCGCGGTCGTGCGCTGGGTGTGACCTTCTTCCTGCCTGAAGGCGACGCGATCAGCGCCAGCCGTCAGAAACTGGAAAGCCAGATTTCAACGCTGTACGGCGGTCGTCTGGCCGAAGAGATCATCTACGGTGCGGAACGTGTTTCTACCGGTGCGTCGAACGACATCAAAGTCGCGACTAACCTGGCGCGTAACATGGTGACGCAGTGGGGCTTCTCAGAGAAACTGGGTCCACTGCTGTATGCTGAAGAAGAGGGTGAAGTGTTCCTTGGACGTTCCGTCGCGAAAGCGAAACATATGTCCGATGAAACCGCCCGCATTATCGACCAGGAAGTTAAACACCTGATCGACAGCAACTACCAGCGTGCTCGCCGCATTCTGGGTGAGAACATGGACATCCTTCACGCGATGAAAGACGCGCTGATGAAGTATGAAACCATTGATGCACCACAGATCGACGACCTGATGGCGCGCCGCGAAGTGCGTCCGCCAGCGGGCTGGGAAGACCCAGGCAGCAGCAACTCTGACAGCAACGGCACGCCAAAGGCGCCGCGTCCGGTCGATGAACCGCGTACGCCAAACCCAGGCAACACCATGTCAGAGCAGTTCGATAAATAAGACGTCACCTCGTCAGACAAAACCCCGGCTGGTCCGGGGTTTTTTACATCCAGATATTGATCAGCAAGGAGTGATTCGCCATGAAGTTGTTCGCCGGTGATTCCCATCTCGATTTATCCTTTCCCCATGTGATGGGTATTTTAAATGTCACGCCCGACTCCTTTTCCGATGGCGGTAAACATAACGCGCTGGTCGATGCGCTGACGCACACCAATGAGATGGTCAATGCTGGCGCGACCATCATCGATGTCGGCGGTGAATCGACCCGTCCGGGGGCAGATGAGGTCAGCGTCGAGCAGGAGCTGGAGCGCGTCATTCCGGTGGTCGAAGCGATTGCCCAGCGTTTCGAGGTCTGGATCTCGGTTGATACCTCCAAAGCTGAGGTGATTCGTGAATCAGCGCGAGTGGGTGCTCACATCATTAATGACGTTCGCTCGCTCTCCGAGCCAGGTGCGCTGGAAGCTGCCGCTGCGACCGATCTGCCGGTCTGTTTAATGCATATGCAGGGCGAACCCCGCACCATGCAGCAGGCGCCGCACTATGAAAACATCCTGAGCGAAGTGGACACTTACTTCGCACAGCAGATTGCGCGTTGCGAAGCGGCAGGAATCAAAAAAGAGCGGCTGATACTCGACCCGGGCTTCGGTTTCGGTAAAAATCTTAGCCACAACTATGAACTGCTGGCTCACCTCAGCGATTTTCACCATTTCGGCCTGCCTCTGCTGGTAGGCATGTCGCGCAAATCGATGATAGGTCAGTTGTTGAATGTCGGTCCGTCACAGCGTTTAACCGGTAGCCTGAGCTGCGCGGTCATTGCTGCCATGCAGGGAGCACAGATTATCCGTGCTCATGATGTTAAAGAGACGGCCGAAGCGATGCGCGTGGTCGAAGCGACCCGAAGAGCAAAAGGAGCATCATGAGTAATCGTAAATATTTCGGTACAGATGGCATTCGTGGCAAAGTCGGTGAAGCGCCAATCACCCCTGATTTCGTCCTGAAGCTGGGCTGGGCCGCAGGGAAAGTGCTGGCGCGTCACGGTTCGAAAAAGATCATTATCGGTAAGGACACGCGCATCTCCGGCTACATGCTGGAGTCAGCCTTAGAAGCCGGTCTGGCTGCCGCTGGCCTGACCGCGGCCTTTACCGGGCCGATGCCGACGCCAGCTATCGCCTATCTGACCCGGACCTTCCGCGCAGAAGCGGGGATCGTGATTTCGGCCTCGCATAATCCGTTCGACGATAACGGCATTAAATTCTTCTCCTCTGAAGGCACCAAGTTGCCGGACGATGTTGAAGAGGCGATCGAACTGGAGATGGAAAAACCGATTACCTGTGTCGAATCCGCCTTGCTGGGCCGTGCCAGCCGTATCGTTGATGCCGCCGGACGCTACATTGAGTTTTGTAAGGGCACTTTTCCCAGCGAGCTTAACCTCAACGGCCTGAAAATCGTGGTCGACTGTGCCAACGGCGCGACCTACCACATTGCACCCAATGTGCTGCGTGAGCTCGGTGCCACGGTCATCGCTATTGCCACTCAGCCAGATGGGATGAACATCAACAAAGAGTGCGGCGCGACCGATCTGAAAATGCTGCAACAGCGGGTGCTGGCGGAAAAAGCGGATATCGGGCTGGCCTATGATGGTGATGGCGATCGCATCATGATGATTGACCACCTGGGCGAAAAGGTCGATGGCGACCAGATTCTCTACATCATCGCGCGTGAAGGGCTACGTCAGGGCCAGCTGCGCGGC
The DNA here is from genome assembly GCF_037149395.1 of Pantoea sp. USHLN298. Lineage (NCBI taxonomy): Bacteria > Pseudomonadati > Pseudomonadota > Gammaproteobacteria > Enterobacterales > Erwiniaceae > Pantoea > Pantoea sp. USHLN298. The sequence continues at coordinate 372,759 of NZ_JBBCRO010000004.1, read as the reverse complement.
GGCGTCGTCGGCACGCTGATGAGCAATATGGGCCTGGAGTTAGCACTGAAGCAGCTCGGTATTCCGTTTGCCAGGGCAAAAGTGGGTGACCGCTATGTGCTGGAGAAGATGCAGGAGAAAGGCTGGCGGCTGGGCGCAGAGAACTCCGGTCATGTGATTCTGCTGGATAAAACCACCACCGGCGACGGTATCGTGGCAAGTTTGCAAGTACTTACTGCGATGGTGCGCAACCACATGAGCCTGCATGACTTGTGCAGCGGCATGAAAATGCTGCCTCAGGTGCTGGTCAACGTGCGTTTTACCGGCGAAGGCGATCCGCTGCAGAGCGAAGCGGTGAAGACCGCAACGGCTGAAGTGGAAAAAGCGCTGGCGGGTCGTGGTCGGGTGTTACTGCGCAAGTCAGGCACTGAACCGTTGATTCGGGTGATGGTGGAAGGCGAAAACGAAGCGCAGGTCACCGAGCTGGCCAACCGGATTGCCGACCAGGTAAAGGCGTTTTAATGCGCTGACAGGCGGTTCGCAGGTTACCGAACCGCCTGTAAAATCACCGGGATGGCGTTTTTTTCTGCAATCGGTTGGGGTGATGAAAATTGCGCTTGCAGAGGTATCCGCCTTTGGTTAGTATTCACACCCGCTTCTGATGGGTGATGACGAGACTCCCCATCAATACTGGTTGAAGCTTTAACTGTACGATTATCGTGCAAGGAACAGGTTGAATATGTACGAAGCTCTTTTAGTTGTTTTCCTTATTGTAGCTATCGCCCTCGTGGGTATGATCATGCTGCAGCAAGGCAAAGGCGCTGATATGGGAGCCTCATTCGGTGCAGGCGCATCCGGTACGCTGTTTGGTTCTACGGGTTCAGGCAATTTCATGACGCGTACTACCGGCATCTTAGCGGCATTGTTCTTCATCATCAGCCTGGTTCTCGGTAACCTGAACAGTAATAAAGCGTCGAAAGGAAGCGAGTGGGAAAATCTTTCTGCGCCGGCGCAGTCTTCTCAACAGACTGAAAAGCCAGCTCAACCGGTTACGCCGGGCAGCGATATTCCTAAGTAAGATCGTCAGCACAACGAATCGTTGTGGTCAGTGAAGTGTCAGAAGCAGTGCCGTGGTGGTGGAATTGGTAGACACGCTACCTTGAGGTGGTAGTGCCCGATTGGGCTTACGGGTTCAAGTCCCGTCCTCGGTACCAAATCTTAGTATTACTTGCATTTTATGCAGGTTTGGCGTATTATTCGCCACGTTTTCGGACGCGGGGTGGAGCAGCCTGGTAGCTCGTCGGGCTCATAACCCGAAGGTCGTCGGTTCAAATCCGGCCCCCGCAACCACTTTCCCTTTGAGTTCTTTTTCAAATATACTGTGTGCATCGACGGACGCATTCACGGCTCATTTTTGAAAGAAAATTCTTTGGATGGAGTCCGGGCCGCATCGCGGCGTACAGGGTCCAGTGATTAAAAGCCCCGAATATTCGGGGTTTTTTGTTATTAGCGAATCGTAATACTGGGCTATAGGCCCTTTTTTTATGTCTTGGGGGTGGGCTTGTCCACATTAGAGCAAAAATTGACAGAGTTGGTATCGGCTCCGGTAGAAGCGCTGGGCTACGAACTGGTTGGAATTGAATTCGTTCGTGGTCGCACATCAACCCTGCGCATCTATATTGATAGTGAAGATGGCATCAATGTCGATGATTGCGCCGATGTCAGCCACCAGGTAAGTGCCGTAATGGATGTGGAAGATCCCATTACCGTGCCTTACAACCTTGAAGTCTCCTCACCGGGACTCGATCGTCCTCTGTTCACTGCAGAACACTATGTCCGTTTTATGGGCGATGAAGTGAGTCTGGTGCTGCGTATGGCCGTTCAGAACCGCCGTAAATGGCAGGGAATCATCAAGTCCGTTGATGGCGAGATGATCACGGTGAACGTTGAGGGTAACGATGAAGTGTTCGCGCTGAGTAATATTCAGAAAGCGAACCTGGTCCCCCACTTTTAAAAGTCCGGATTGAGGCTAACCAGGATGAACAAAGAGATCTTAGCTGTTGTAGAAGCCGTTTCTAACGAAAAAGCCCTGCCGCGTGAGAAAATCTTCGAAGCGCTGGAGAGCGCGCTGGCGACTGCGACCAAGAAAAAGTACGAGCAAGAAATTGACGTACGCGTCAGCATTGATCGCAGAAGTGGCGATTTCGATACGTTCCGCCGTTGGGAAATCGTAGAAGAGGTGACGCAGCCGACGCGCGAGATCACGCTGGATGCGGCCCGCTTCGAAGATGAAGCATTCAATCTGGGCGAATATGTCGAAGATCAGATTGAATCGGTCACTTTTGACCGTATCACCACCCAGACCGCTAAACAGGTTATCGTGCAAAAAGTGCGTGAAGCTGAGCGCGCTATGGTGGTTGATCAGTTCCGTGAGCAGGAAGGCGAAATTATTACTGGCGTGGTGAAGAAAGTTAACCGCGACAATATTTCCCTCGACTTAGGCAGCAATGCCGAAGCCGTGATTCTGCGCGAAGATATGCTGCCGCGTGAAAACTTCCGCCCAGGCGACCGTATTCGTGGCGTGCTCTATTCTGTTCGCCCGGAAGCGCGTGGCGCGCAACTGTTCGTGACGCGTTCCAAACCGGAAATGCTGATTGAACTGTTCCGCATTGAAGTGCCAGAAATTGGCGAAGAAGTGATTGAAATTAAAGCCGCTGCTCGTGATCCGGGCTCGCGCGCTAAAATTGCAGTCAAGACCAACGACAAACGTATCGATCCGGTCGGTGCCTGTGTGGGTATGCGCGGCGCGCGTGTCCAGGCGGTTTCCAGTGAACTGGGTGGCGAGCGTATCGATATCGTGCTGTGGGACGACAACCCGGCGCAGTTTGTTATCAACGCTATGGCGCCGGCTGATGTGGCGTCAATCGTGGTTGATGAAGATAACCACACCATGGATATCGCCGTAGAAGCTGGCAATCTGGCTCAGGCGATCGGCCGTAACGGCCAAAACGTGCGTCTCGCTTCACAGCTGAGTGGCTGGGAGCTGAACGTAATGACCGTCGATGATCTGCAGGCCAAACATCAGGCTGAAGCCCATGCAGCAATCGATATGTTCACCAAACATCTCGACATCGACGAAGAGTTCGCCACCGTACTGGTGGAAGAGGGCTTCTCTTCGCTGGAAGAACTGGCCTACGTGCCAATCAACGAGCTGTTGGAAATTGACGGCCTCGACGAAGAGACCATTGAAGCCCTGCGTGAACGAGCAAAAAATGCGTTAACCACCCTGGCACTGGCGAAAGAAGAGAGCCTTGGTAACCAGCAGCCCGCTGAGGATCTTCTGAATCTTGAAGGTCTGGATCGTGCTCTGGCTTTCCGCCTGGCGTCGAAAGGCGTTTGCACGCTGGAAGATCTCGCTGAGCAAGGTGTTGACGATCTGACGGATATTGAAGGCATGTCTGATGAGCAAGCCGGCGCGCTGATTATGGCCGCCCGTAATATCTGCTGGTTCGGCGATGACGCGTAATAACAGGAAGGAACAGCATGACAGATGTAACCGTAAAATCGCTGGCCGCAGAAATTCAGACTCCGGTCGATCGCCTGGTACAGCAATTTGCTGATGCGGGGATCCCTAAGTCTGAAAATGACGCAGTGACCCAGCACGAGAAAGAAACCTTATTGTCTCACCTGAATCGTGAGCACGGTCAGGTCGGTTCAGCTAAGCTGACGCTGCAGCGTAAAACGCGCAGCACCTTGAATATTCCAGGCACCGGGGGTAAAAGTAAGTCGGTGCAAATCGAAGTCCGCAAAAAGCGCACATACGTGAAAGGTGATGCAGAGTCTGAGCAAGCTCAGGCCGAAGCAGAAGCCGAGGCGCAGCGTGAAGCGGAAGAGCAGGCGCAACGCGAGGCTGAAGAAAAAGCCCGTCGCGAAGCTGAACAGAAAGCGCAACGTGAAGCCGAAGAGAAAGCCAAGCGCGAAGCCGCTGACAAGGCCAAACGTGCAGCAGCGGAAAATGAGAAAGTGACAAATCAACCTACCGACGAAGTGACCAAGGCTGCGCAGTCCGATAAAGCCCGTCGCGAAGCTGAAGCTGCCGAACTGAAGCGTAAAGCTGAAGAAGAAGCCCGCCGTAAGCTTGAAGAGGCTGCCCGCCTCGTAGCAGAAGAAGCCCGCCGTCTGGCCGAAGAGAAATCAGCGGAATGGGAAAAACCGGAAGAAGAAGATAAAGGCGACTATCACGTCACCACTTCCACCCATGCCCGTCAGGCTGAAGATGAAAACGACCGTCAGGTTGAAGCGGGTCGTGCGCGTGCGCGCACCACCGCTAAAGCGGCGCGTCCGGCGAAAAAAGGCAACAAACATTCTGAAGCCAAAACTGACCGTGAAGAAGCGCGTGCGCAGATTCGTGGTGGTAAAGGCGGTAAGCATCGCAAACCAAGCGCCTTGCAGCAGGGCTTTAACAAGCCGGCACAAGCGGTTAACCGCGATGTCGTGATTGGCGAAACCATCACCGTAGCCGAACTGGCGAACAAAATGGCGGTGAAAGGTTCTCTGGTCATCAAAGCGATGATGAAGATGGGCGCTATGGCGACCATCAACCAGGTTATCGATCAGGAAACTGCACAACTCGTTGCCGAAGAGATGGGCCACAAAGTGACCCTGCGTCGTGAAAACGAGCTGGAAGAAGCGGTAATGGACGATCGTGATACCGATGCAGCGCAGGAATCCCGCGCGCCGGTTGTGACCATCATGGGCCACGTCGACCACGGTAAAACCTCCCTGCTGGATTACATCCGCTCAACCAAAATCGCCTCTGGCGAAGCGGGCGGCATTACCCAGCACATCGGTGCTTACCACGTTGAAACCGATAACGGCATGGTCACCTTCCTCGACACCCCAGGCCACGCCGCGTTTACCGCGATGCGTGCACGTGGTGCGCAGGCAACGGACATCGTTATCCTGGTGGTGGCAGCAGACGATGGCGTGATGCCACAGACTGTCGAAGCTATTCAGCACGCCAAAGCGGCCAAAGTGCCGGTTGTGGTTGCGGTGAACAAGTGTGATAAGCCTGAAGCCGATCCGGATCGCGTTAAAAACGAACTGACTCAGTACGGTATCATTCCGGAAGAGTGGGGCGGCGAAAACATGTTCGTTAACGTCTCTGCGAAAGCGGGTACCGGCATTGACGATCTGCTTAACGCTATCCTGCTGCAGGCGGAAGTACTGGAACTGACCGCTATCCGTGAAGGTATGGCGAGCGGCGTGGTGATCGAATCGTTCCTCGACAAAGGTCGTGGTCCGGTGGCAACCGTGCTGGTGCGTGAAGGTACGCTGAACAAAGGCGATATCGTGCTGTGTGGTTTCGAGTATGGCCGCGTTCGTGCTATGCGTGACGAACTGGGTCGCGAAGTCATGGAAGCGGGTCCATCTATCCCGGTTGAGATCCTGGGTCTGTCCGGCGTGCCGGCTGCCGGTGATGAAGCGACCGTGGTCCGTGACGAGAAGAAAGCGCGTGAAGTGGCACTTTATCGTCAGGGCAAATTCCGCGAAGTTAAACTGGCTCGCCAGCAGAAATCTAAGCTGGAGAACATGTTTGCTAACATGACCGAAGGCGAAGTGTCTGAACTGAACATCGTGCTGAAAGCTGACGTTCAGGGTTCTGTGGAAGCGATCTCCGACTCCCTGCTGAAACTCTCCACCGACGAAGTGAAGGTGAAGATTGTCGGTTCAGGCGTGGGCGGGATCACCGAAACCGATGCGACGCTGGCTGCGGCCTCCAACGCCATCCTTCTGGGCTTTAACGTCCGTGCCGATGCCTCTGCGCGTCGCGTCATCGATGCCGAAAGCCTGGATCTGCGCTACTACTCCGTCATCTATAACCTGATTGACGAAGTGAAAGCGGCGATGAGCGGTATGCTGGCACCGGAATACAAACAGCAGATCATTGGTCTGGCTGAAGTCCGCGACGTGTTCAAGTCACCGAAATTCGGTGCCGTGGCAGGTTGTATGGTGACCGAAGGTAACATCAAGCGTCACAATCCAATCCGCGTCCTGCGTGACAACGTGGTGATTTACGAAGGCGAGCTGGAGTCACTCCGTCGCTTTAAAGATGACGTCAACGAAGTGCGTAACGGCATGGAGTGCGGTATCGGCGTGAAGAACTACAACGATGTCCGCGTTGGCGACATGATCGAAGTCTTTGAAGTGATTGAAGTTAAACGCACCATCGCGTAAGTCACTGCTGATGTGATGCAATTTGGGAGGCCACTGGCCTCCCGAATTATTTGGGAGAAATAATGATGGCGAAAGAATTTGGTCGCCCGCAGCGCGTTTCACAAGAGCTGCAAAAAGAGATTGCGATGATCCTGCAACGCGAGATTAAAGATCCGCGTCTTGGCATGATGGTTACCGTCTCCGGTGTTGAAGTCTCACGTGACCTGGCCTACGCCAAAGTGTTCGTGACCTTCCTGAATGATAAAGATGAAGAAGCGGTTAAAAATGGCCTGAAAGCGCTGAAAGAAGCGTCAGGTTATATCCGCATTCTGCTCGGCAAAGCGATGCGCCTGCGTATCGTGCCTGAGCTGACCTTCTTCTACGACAACTCGTTGATCGAAGGGATGCGCATGTCTAACCTCGTCAGCAGCGTCGTGAAAAACGATGCCGAGCGCCGTGGCCCTGACGCCACCGGTGACGACGAGGAGGCGTAATGAGTCGTCCGCGTCGTCGCGGTCGCGACGTCCATGGCGTGTTGTTGCTGGATAAGCCACAAGGCGTTTCGTCGAATGATGTGCTGCAGAAAGTGAAGCGTATTTTTAACGCCAACCGCGCAGGACATACCGGCGCGCTTGATCCGCTGGCCACCGGCATGCTGCCGATTTGCCTGGGTGAAGCGACTAAGTTTTCGCAGTATCTGCTGGACTCCGACAAGCGTTATCGGGTCATCGCTCGCCTTGGTGAGCGTACCGATACCTCTGATGCCGATGGCAACGTGGTGCAGACGCGTCCGGTGAGCTTTACCCAGGCAGAACTGGATACGGCGCTGGAAGGTTTCCGCGGCGAAACGCTGCAGGTGCCGTCGATGTTTTCCGCGTTAAAGCATCAGGGTCGGCCGCTGTATGAATATGCGCGCCAGGGCATTGAGATTGCGCGCGAGCCGCGTCCCATCACCGTCTACGAATTGCAATTTATTCGCTGGGAAGGTGATGAGCTGGAGCTGGAAATCCACTGCTCCAAAGGGACCTATATCCGCACTATCATTGATGATCTGGGCGAGAAACTCGGCTGTGGTGCGCACGTTATCATGCTGCGTCGGGTGCAGGTTGCACGCTATCCCTATGAGCGGATGGTGACGCTGGAACAGCTCCATAGCTTACTGGCTGAGGCGACCGAAGCCGGGATTCCGCTGGAAACCCAGCTGGACCCGCTGCTGTTGCCGATGGACAGTCCTGCCGCAGATTTCCCTGAAGTGAATTTGTTGTCTGCGGTTGCGGCATACTTCAAACAGGGACAGCCGGTGCAGGCCAGCAATGTGCCGGCACAGGGGCTGGTGCGTGTCACTGAAGGTGAAGCGCGTAAATTTATCGGTATGGCGGAAATCGCCGACGATGGCCGCGTGGCACCGCGGCGTTTAGTGGTTGAATATCAGGATTAAGCGGCGTGTCGCTTTTTCGCTGATAGCGCATTTGCGTTGCTATCAGCCGAAGAGTAGAATAGCGCGGCTTTAAAGCGGGATGCTGAATTAGAGATCGGCACCCATACATTCATTTTTTACTGGAGTTTATTATGTCTCTAAGCGTAGAAGCTAAAGCAGAGATCGTTGCTAAATATGGCCGTGGTGCTAACGACAGCGGTTCAACTGAAGTTCAGGTTGCCCTGTTGACCGCGCAGATTACCCATCTGCAGGGTCACTTCTCTGAGCACAAAAAAGACCACCACAGCCGCCGCGGTCTGCTGCGCATGGTATCTCAGCGTCGTAAGCTGCTGGACTACCTGAAGCGTAAAGACGTTGCACGCTACAGCAGCCTGATCGAAAGTCTCGGTCTGCGTCGCTAAGTCTGAAAAATCGGGTCGCCGGGGCGTTATGCAGAGTTTCTGCACCAGACGTGTCTTGCGATCGGATTTGTGCGAGTTTCGTGAAGAGGGGGCCTTTATGGCCCCTTTTTTCGAGCAATCGGCAGCAATCCGGACCAAACTCATGTATTGTTGCTTAGTGTGATCTTTGTTTGCAGAGTTTCGCGCGGCTAATGAGAGGCTTTACCGCAGGGGCGGTTAAGGGTTGTCATTAGTCGCGAGGGATGCAACTGAAGATCGGTGATCAATGGCAGGCTTCAGATAGCCGTGCCCCGAAGTTAAGGACTTTGATTTTGCTGAATCCGATCGTACGCAAATTCCAATATGGTCAACATACCGTCACGCTGGAAACCGGCATGATGGCTCGCCAGGCGACTGCCGCTGTTATGGTGAGCATGGACGATACCGCGGTGTTCGTCACCGTTGTAGGTCAGAAAAAATCTAAACCAGGTCAGGACTTCTTCCCACTGACCGTAAACTATCAGGAGCGTACTTACGCTGCTGGTCGTATCCCGGGTAGCTTCTTCCGTCGCGAAGGCCGCCCAAGCGAAGGCGAAACTCTGATTGCGCGTCTGATTGACCGCCCGATTCGCCCGCTGTTCCCGGAAGGCTTTGTTAACGAAGTTCAGGTTATTGCAACCGTGGTTTCCGTAAACCCACAGGTTCACCCGGACATCGTGGCCATGATCGGTGCGTCTGCTGCGCTGGCACTTTCTGGCCTGCCATTTAACGGCCCAATCGGCTCGGCGCGCGTCGGCTATATCAACGATCAATATGTGCTGAACCCAACGGCCGATGAACTGAAACAGTCTCGTCTGGATCTGGTGGTAGCCGGTACGCAGAATGCCGTTCTGATGGTGGAATCTGAAGCTGAGATCCTGTCAGAAGAGCAGATGCTGGGCGCCGTGGTCTTTGGCCACGATCAGCAGCAGGTTGTTATCGAAAACATTAATGCACTGGTTGCTGAAGCGGGCAAACCACGCTGGGACTGGCAGCCAGAAGCCGCCAACACCGCGCTGATTTCTCGCGTGGCTGCGCTGGCTGAATCGCGTATCAGCGATGCTTACCGCATCACGGATAAGCAGGAGCGTTATACCCAGGTTGGCGTGATCAAAGATGAAACTATCGCTGCGCTGCTGGCTGAAGATGAAACACTGGATAGCGCTGAAATTGGCGATATCGTTCACAGCCTTGAAAAGAATGTGGTTCGTACCCGCATCCTGAACGGCGAGCCGCGCATCGACGGTCGTGAGAAAGACATGATCCGTGGTCTGGATGTGCGTACAGGCGTGCTGCCACGTACTCACGGTTCTTCGCTGTTCACCCGTGGTGAAACGCAGGCGCTGGTCACCGCAACGCTGGGTACCACCCGCGATGCGCAGAACCTGGATGAGCTGATGGGTGAACGTACCGACAGCTTCCTGTTCCACTACAACTTCCCTCCGTACTCTGTTGGTGAGACCGGTATGGTTGGCTCGCCTAAGCGTCGTGAAATTGGTCACGGTCGTCTGGCGAAGCGCGGCGTGTTGGCCGTGATGCCAAAAGCGGAAGAATTCCCGTACACCGTTCGTGTGGTGTCTGAAATCACCGAGTCAAACGGCTCCTCATCAATGGCCTCTGTCTGTGGTGCCTCACTGGCGCTGATGGATGCAGGCGTTCCGATCAAGGCTGCTGTTGCCGGTATCGCGATGGGTCTGGTTAAAGAAGACGAGAAGTTTGTGGTTCTGTCTGACATCCTCGGCGACGAAGATCACCTTGGCGACATGGACTTCAAAGTAGCCGGTAGCCGTGAAGGTATCACCGCGCTGCAGATGGACATCAAAATCGAAGGCATCACGCGTGAAATCATGCAGGAAGCGCTGAACCAGGCCAGGGGTGCGCGTCTGCACATTCTCGGCGTTATGGAACAGGCTATCAGCACGCCGCGTACTGAGATTTCTGAATTTGCGCCACGCATTTACACCATCAAAATCAGCTCTGACAAGATCAAAGATGTGATCGGTAAAGGCGGCTCAGTGATTCGTGCACTGACCGAAGAGACTGGCACTACGATCGAAATCGAAGATGATGGCACAGTGAAAATTGCTGCGACCGATGGTCTGAAAGCGAAAGAAGCCATTCGTCGTATCGAAGAGATCACCGCAGAGATCGAAGTGGGCCGCATTTACAGTGGTAAAGTGACCCGCATCGTTGACTTCGGTGCCTTCGTTGCTATCGGCGGCGGTAAAGAAGGTCTGGTTCACATTTCTCAGATCGCTGATAAGCGCGTTGAGAAAGTGACTGACTATCTGCAGATGGGTCAGGAAGTTCCGGTTAAGGTGATGGAAGTTGATCGCCAGGGCCGTGTCCGTCTGAGCATCAAAGAAGCGACAGAATCTAAGCCGCAGACTGAAGAAGCTGCAGCGGTGAGCACACCTGACGCGGAATAAGTCGTTGCTGATTTGCCTCTCCTTGCCTGGCAGGGAGAGGCGTTTGTGTCATCGCGAGGGCGGGAATCCTTGTGCACAGCAGGCGGGTAACAGGATGGTTATCCCAATGTTTGTATTCGGGAGTGGGAAATGAAGCCTTTTCTGCGCTGGTGTTTTGTTGCGACAGCTTTGACGCTGGCAGGATGCAGCAACTCCAATTGGCGTAAGAACGAAGTTCTTGCAGTACCTCTACAGCCCACACTGCAGCAGGAAGTGATTCTGGCGCGCATGGAACAAATTCTTGCCAGTCGCGCCCTCACCGATGATGAACGCGCACAGCTGTTATATGAGCGCGGAGTGTTGTATGATAGTTTAGGTCTGCGGGCATTAGCGCGGAACGATTTTTCGCAAGCGCTGTCTATAAGACCAGATATGCCAGAAGTGTTTAACTACTTAGGCATATATTTAACGCAGGCGGGCAACTTTGATGCCGCCTATGAAGCGTTTGATTCTGTACTTGAGCTTGATCCAACTTACAACTATGCGCATTTAAACCGTGGTATCGCCCTCTATTACGGCGGTCGATACAAGTTAGCGCAAGATGATCTGCTGGCGTTTTATCAAGACGATCCTAACGATCCTTTCCGCAGTCTGTGGCTCTATCTCGTTGAACGTGAGATGGATGTCGACAAGGCAAAAGTCGCGCTTCAACAGCGTCACGACAAAGCGGTCAGAGACCAATGGGGATGGAATATTGTCGAGTTCTACCTGGGTGACATCAACGAAAAGTCGTTGATGGAAAGTCTCCAGGCGGACGCAACGGATAACACCTCGCTCGCTGAACATCTCAGTGAAACCAACTTCTATTTAGGTAAGTACTACCTAAGTCTGGGGGAGAAGGACGACGCGAAAGCGTTGTTCAAACTGGCGGTGGCCAACAACGTCAATAACTTTGTTGAACACCGATACGCATTGTTGGAACTGGCGCAACTCGGCCAGGCACAAGACGATTTATCAGAATCTGACCAGCAATAGCTGACGAACTTTAATTGCCTGTAAAACCTGTCAAGTCATCATCTTCAGGGATGAGGGCTTTTCTGTTCGTCAAAACTTCTAATTTGAGCCGGTTCACACTTTTTGATGAAAATGACTGAAAGTTTTCACGACGAGTTATGTAGACTGGCCGCCGCAATCTAAGAGGCACGTGTACTACATGACTGATATTCAAACCACTTTTGCTGACCTTGGCCTGAACGCCGACATCCTTGAATCACTGAATGGCATGGGCTACGTTAAGCCATCCCCAATCCAGGCTGAGTGTATTCCTCACCTGCTGGCGGGCCGTGACGTGTTAGGCATGGCGCAGACCGGGAGTGGTAAAACTGCGGCCTTCTCGCTGCCGCTGTTACACAACATTGATCCTACTGTTAAAGCGCCACAAATCCTGGTGCTGGCACCGACCCGCGAACTGGCGGTACAGGTTGCTGAAGCAGTTACCGAATTCTCTAAACATATGCGTGGCCTGAACGTGGTTGCCCTGTACGGCGGCCAGCGTTATGACGTCCAGCTGCGCGCACTGCGCCAGGGACCTCAGGTTGTCGTGGGTACGCCTGGTCGTCTGCTTGACCACCTGAAACGCGGCACGTTAGATCTCTCTAACCTGCGCGGCCTGGTGCTGGACGAAGCGGATGAAATGCTGCGTATGGGCTTCATCGAAGACGTTGAAACCATCATGGCGCAGATCCCAGCCGATCATCAGACGGCGCTGTTCTCGGCTACCATGCCGGAAGCGATTCGCCGCATTACTAAACGTTTCATGAAAGATCCTCAGGAAGTGCGCATTCAGTCAAGCATGACGACGCGTCCTGATATCAGCCAGAGCTACTGGACCGCTTACGGTCGTAAAACAGATGCGCTGGTTCGCTTCCTTGAAGCGGAAGACTTTGATGCTGCCATCATCTTCGTGCGGACTAAAAACGCAACGATGGAAGTGGCTGAAGCGCTGGAGCGCAGTGGCTATAACAGCGCCGCGCTGAACGGTGACATGAACCAGGCACTGCGTGAGCAGACGCTGGAGCGCCTGAAAGATGGTCGTCTCGACATCCTGATTGCGACTGACGTTGCGGCCCGTGGCCTGGACGTTGAGCGTATCAGCCTGGTCGTTAACTACGACATCCCGATGGATGCAGAATCTTACGTTCACCGTATCGGCCGTACCGGTCGTGCGGGTCGTGCGGGTCGCGCCCTGCTGTTCGTTGAGAACCGCGAGCGTCGTCTGCTGCGTAACATCGAACGTACCATGAAGCTGACTATCCCTGAAGTTGAGCTGCCAAACGCAGAACTGCTGGGTGAGCGTCGTCTGGCCAAGTTTGCCGCTAAAGTTCAGCAGCAGCTGGAAAGCAGCGATCTGGATCAGTACCGTGCGCTGCTGGCTAAAATGCAGCCAGAAGAAGAGATGGATCTGGAAACGCTGGCAGCTGCACTGCTGAAGATGGCACAGGGCGAACGTCCTCTGATTCTGCCACCAGAAGCACCGCGTCCGGCACGCCGCGAATACCGCGATCGTGACGAGCGTGATGGCCGTCGTGACAGCCGTGAAGCGCGTGACTCACGTGGTCCACGTGAAAGCCGTGATGGCGACCGTCCACGTCGCGAACGTCGTGACGTTGGTGAAATGCAGCTCTACCGCATTGAAGTGGGTCGCGATGATGGTGTTGAAGTTCGTCACATCGTTGGCGCTATCGCTAATGAAGGCGACATCAGCAGCCGTTACATCGGTAACATCAAGCTGTTCGGCACCCACTCAACCATCGAGCTGCCGAAAGGCATGCCAGGCGATGTGCTGCAGCACTTCACCCGTACCCGTATTCTGAACAAGCCGATGAATATGCAGTTACTGGGTGATGCACAGCCGAACGAAGGCCGTGGCGATCGTCGTCCAGCCGGTGGTGGTGAGCGTCGTGGTCCTGCAGGTGCAGGCGCGGGCGCAAACCGTGAAGGTGGTCGTCGCTTCTCTTCTGAACGCCGTGAAGGTGGTCGTGAAGGTGGACGCAGCTTCAACCGTGAAGGCGGTCGTGGTCCACGTCGTGAAGATGGCGGTGCCGCAGCACCACGTCGTCGTGACGCATAACAGACGCTAAGTCGTGATAAAAAGGGAAGCCTTCGGGCTTCCCTTTTTTTGTCTCTGTCAGGCGCCGCCGCTGATCATCACGCGCTCGCCGCTGACATAAGCAGACTCCTCAGACGCCAGAAACAGCGCTACCTGCGCAACATCCTCCGGCAGACCAAAACGTCCCAGCGGCGTCGCCGCCAGCATTTGCGCCTTTAGCTGCGGGCTGAATTTCTTCGCTGCCAGCAAACCTTCGGTCAGAATCATGCCCGGCGCTAATGCGTTGACCCGGATATTTTTCGGACCCAGTTCACGCGCCAGACCTTGAGTCAGGGTATCGATAGCCCCTTTGGTGGCGGCCCACAGCACCGAGCCCGGCGTACTGTTTTTGCTGTTCAGGGCGCTGAGATTGATAATGCTGCCGCCGTGCGGCGGAAAGTGGTGAATCGCCTGCTGACACACCAGCAGAGTGCCGAGCAGATTGACGTCGAGCTGCTGGCGCATCGCCTCCAGCGTCAGGGCGGCAAAATCACCGTGATGAAAACTGCCGGCATTGTTAACCACAATATCGGGTGCGCCGAACTGCGCCACGGTGGAGGCAAACAGCCGCTCCACATCCCGCGGCTGTGAGACATCCGCCTGAACCGCCACGGCTTCGCTGCCCAGTGAGCGGATATCACTCACCACATCGGCGGCACCTGGCTCGTCCTGTCGATAGTTCACTATCACGCGCGCGCCAGCGGCGGCAAAAGCGATGGCGATCGCCGCGCCAATCCCTTTTGACGCACCCGTCACCAGCGCGACGCTGTTTTCCAGTGCTTTCATAATTTTGTTCTCTGCCGTAATGATCGCGTAGCCAGACTATGCGCGCTGACCCCCGGATGTGGGTAGCGCAATCCTGCAAGCTTTTTGCACAATCCTGCAAAAGTGATGGCGCGAGGCGGGCGTTGGAAATAACTTCAGGTAATATCGATAGCCTGATGTAGCGGCTGGCAGAAGCGGGAAGATTGATGACAGAAAATGATAGATGGCAGGCGCTGGCGCAGTTGATTGACCGCCACGCACCCACTGACGGGCGGCACAACAGCGCCATTGATTGCCTGTTTTTTGGCCGAAGCTCTGCGCCCAGCGAACCGATGCACATTGCCCAATGGGCCAGCTTCGCGTTGGTGGCGCAGGGCGGCAAGGCGCTGCATATCGGCGATGAGGTGCTGCATTACGGACCGGGCGATCTCTTGCTGGTGACACTGGATATGCCGGTGCGCTCCTGCGTGACCGTTGCCACGCCGGAAAAGCCTAATCTCGGCATTGGTATTGCCATCAATGAATCGCGGCTGATGCGCTATCTCGAACAGTTTCCGCCCACGCTGCCGCTGGCACAGGCGGGCAGCGAACGTGGCATTACGGTACATAAGATGTCCCCGCTGCTGGTCGATGCGGTGATTCGGCTGGTGCGTTTACTGGACCAGCCGCAGGATATCGCCGCACTGGCACCGCTAATTGAGCAGGAGATCTTTTACCGGTTACTGACCGGACCGGAAGGGTCGCGCATCCTGAATATGGCGCTGGCTGAGCGACCCGGCAACCGTGTGGCGCAGGCAGCGCGCTGGCTACGGGAAAACTTTCATCAGCCTCTGAAGATCGATCAACTCGCCAGCAGCGTGGGGATGAGCGTCTCGTCGCTGCATCATCACTTCAAGGCGGTCACCGCCATGACACCGATGCAGTATCAGAAACAGCTGCGGCTGAATGAGGCAAGACGGCTGATGCGGGTGGAGAAGCTGGATGCCGGTACGGCGGGCTATCGGGTGGGGTATCAGAGTGCATCGCAGTTCAGCCGGGAATACAGCCGGTTTTATGGCTGCTCACCGGCGCGTGACAGTCGGCAGCTGGCGGCGGGCGCAGAGGCGTTGCGTCCGCCGCAAACCGGATTACAGACTGCGGGCCGCTTCCATCGCAATGGCGAATGAACGCAGACGCGCTTCAGTATCAAAAATCTGGCCGTTGACCATGATCTCGTCAGCCTGGGTTTCGCGCATCAGTGAGGCCAGTCCGTGACGCACTTTATCGGTGTCACCGACCAGTGACATGCTGAGCGCCTGCTGTACGCCATACTGCTCAGAAGGTGACCAGAGATTATCCATGTTCTCTACCGGTGCCGGTAACGGGCCTGGCTTACCGCGGCGCAGATTAATAAACTGCTGCTGCTGCGAGGTAAACAGGAAGCGCGCATCGCGCTCGCTGTCGGCGGCCACTACGTTGATGCAGACCATCGCGTACGGTTTTTCGAGGCGCGCCGAAGGCTGGAAATTCTCACGATAGACATGCAGCGCCTGGAACAACTGGTCCGGGGCGAAATGCGAGGCAAAGGCGAACGGCAGCCCCATTCGGGCTGACAGCTGAGCGCTGTAAAGGCTGGAGCCCAGCAGCCAGACCGGAATCTTCAGACCCAGACCCGGCACCGGTTGCACCGGCGGCTGATCGCCCGGTTCGGCATCGAACCAGCTAATCAGCTCAGCCACATCGTCCGGGAAGGTATCGGCATGCATACTGGAGAGATGGCGGCGTAAGGCCATCATGGTGCGCTGGTCGGAGCCTGGCGCCCGGCCTAAACCCAGATCGATACGGCCGGGATAGAGCGAGGCCAGGGTGCCAAACTGCTCGGCAATCACCAGCGGCGCATGATTAGGCAGCATAATACCGCCCGAGCCCAGCTGCAGCGTGTCGGTGTTCGCCGCCAGATAACCTATCAGCACCGAGGTCGCGGCGCTGGCAATGCCCGTCATGTTGTGATGTTCAGCCAGCCAGTAACGCTGATATCCCAGCTTTTCAGCCTGACGCGCCAGCGCCAGCGAGGTATGGAACGCCTCACGCGCGGTCAGCCCCTGGGGAATCGGCGCCAGATCCAGCACGGACAAACGAATAGGTTTTTTCTCAGACATGGCTACTCCCGTTATAAGGTGCAGACGTTAAAATCTGCACCTTTTAGTATTACGCATCATTCCTTATATTAAAACTGCTAACCCCGGCAGGAATATAGTCGGTATGTGCTTTCCACTCAGGATGCCAGCGTCATGCCCGCCAGTTTGCGCCAGTAGCCGTTGCAGTCGTTGCCTTTGGCCATCATCAGCGGTGCCTGACCATTTTCATTGGCGCGGAAGCGATCGATCTCCGCCAGGGTGGTGCAATCCTGCGGTGAGAGCCGTACGCAATCGACCCGGTTGTGCATGCCCACCAGATCGTTGCCGAGGTTATAGCAGTAGCCGCTCATGGTCTGAATGCCGTTGAGCACGAAGACCTGCTGACCTTCCTGCGATAAGACACGACGACCTGTGGGATAGTTGATGCAGCAGGTTTCACAGGCATCTTTAGCCCGATTCTCTGAACGCGCGGTGAAGCAGCGTGCCGACAGCGCCAGCGGCAGATGACCATAGCCCAGCACCTCCACCTCAAACTGCTGGCGGATACCGCGCTCTTCGCACTGCTGCAGCAACTGCAACAGCCAGTCACGCGACATCTCGACCGGCATGCACCAGCGGGTCATGCCTTCTTTGACCAGCAGCTGCAGCGTTTCGGCGTTATAGACATTCAGCGTCGGCCCGGCGACGAACGGCAGATGACGTTCGGCAGCCATGTTCACCGTGCCGATATCATTGGCTTCAATCAGAAACTCGCCATTTTCGACGTAGCGCTGTAGCTCTTTCAGTTCTGATGGCGACTGCAGCAGCGCCAGCGTGCTGAGCACCACCTGTTTACCACTGGCCGCCAGTTCACGTGCCAGTGCCATCCAGTCCGCATAGGCGGTGGCGCGCCGTTTGCTGCATACCGCTTCGCCAAGGTAGATGATATCCGCACTGCTGCGCGCGGCCTGCTGGTAAAACTGCTCCAGCGTGTCAGTTGGCCAGTACCAGAGCACCGGTCCCAGGGCATATTGCATCATGACTCCTTATTGCCATTCACGGTGATAGGCGCCCAGCGTGGTCTGGGTGCCTTCGGACAGATCGCCCAGCGTCTGCATCCACTCCGGCGTGACCCCAAACTGTTCCGGCTGCGCCTGACAGCGATCGATCGCCTGACGCCAGACGCGCGCCACGTCAGCCACGTAGGCCGGGCTGCGCTGACGGCCTTCGATTTTCACCGAGGCGATGCCGGCCCGCAGCAGTTCCGGCAGCAGTTCCAGCGTATTGAGGCTGGTGGGTTCTTCCAGCACGTGATAGCGCTGATCGTTAACCTGATAGCGCCCTTTACATAAGGTGGGATAGCCTGCGCTTTCGTCGGGCGCATAGCGGTCAATCAGTACTTCATTCAGCCGTGACTCCATGCCCTGCGGCGTCTGCTGCCAGCGCACAAACTTCGCGGGCGAGCAGGCGCCGGCGCTGTTGGGTGATTCACCGGTCAGCCATGATGAGAGATAGCAACGGCCTTCCGCCATAATGCACAGGCTGCCGAAAGCGAACACCTCCAGCGGCACCGGCGTTGAGCGGGCAAGCTGTTTCACCTGATGAATCGACAACACCCGTGGCAGCACGACCCGGTGTAAATTGAAGTGACGGTGATAAAAGCGAATGGCCTCAAGGTTAGTGGCGGAAGCCTGCACCGACAGATGGCGTTCAACCTCTGGATAGCGCGTCGCGGCATACTCCAGCGTGGCAATATCAGCCAGGATCAGCGCGTCTGCGCCGTTTTGCGCCGCCACGTCAATCGCCCGCTGCCAGCGTCCCATGCCATCCGGATGGGCAAAGGTATTGATGGCCACATGCAGTTTGCGGCGATGCTGATGCAGATAGCGTGCGGCTTCTGCCAGCTTTTTATCGGTGAAGTTGAGGCCCGCAAAGTGGCGGGCATTGGTATCATCTTTCAGTCCCACATAGACCGCATCAGCGCCATTCTCTACGGCGGTGCGCACTGCGGGTAAATTTCCTGCCGGGCAGAGCAGTTCCATCGGTAATCCTCTCGACATGCAGATGGGCGTCGAGTCTAGGCATCTGCCTGCGGGCAAACGTTGATTTGAGGCAGTGAAATTCCAATTGATCCTCGCTGGTGATGATTTTTTCATCATCGCTCAGCAGTTTTTATTGATCTCAGAGGAGGCGCGCAGAAAAGGATATGGCAATATACGTAAAATTTTCTGAAGGGAGTGAAGAGAGTGTTAGAGCGGTTACATGCCACAATTGTGAAAAAGGCGCCTGAAATCTTAGGCTTACCTGTAGCGCTAACCCCATTCCCGGTTAAGAAGTTGCTTTTGCAACAACTCCTGAACTGGCAATTTCGTCATGCTTTGGCTGAAGGTGAGTTAGACTTTCTGGAAGGACGCCTGCTCGGCATTGAGATTGCGGATGTCAATCTGCGATGGATCACCACGATGCAGGATGGCCGACTGGCGGTATTGCAGCACGCCGAAGCGGATGTCTGGTTTCGGGGCAATGCCAACGACTTATTGCTGGTGGCAGCACGCAAAGCAGATCCTGACATGCTGTTCTTTCAGCGCCGTCTGGCGATTGAAGGTGACACCGAGCTGGGACTGGAGGTGAAGAACGTAATGGATGCAATTGAACTCGACGCCATGCCCACCGCATTACGCACGGCGATTCAGCAGATGGCGACGTTCGCCGAAGCCGGAATGAAACAGGACGCGAAAGCCGCACAGGCGCGCGCGGGTGCTGTATGTTGATTCGTACCGAGATTGGCGTGGATGCCGCTGGCATCGACAGCTTACTCCGACGCTGTTTTGACCGTTCAGCCGAAGCTGAGCTGACCCAGGCGCTGCGTGAGGATGGCCTGCTGACCTTAGGCGTGGTTGCGACTGATGAAGAGGGCCAGGTGCTGGGCTATGCGGCTTTCAGTCCGGTCAGCGTGCAGGGCGAAGATCGCGGCTGGGTGGCGCTGGCACCGCTGGCGGTGGACGAAAGTCTGCGCGGTCAGGGCATCGCTAAGCAGCTGATTTATGAAGGGCTGGATACGCTGAATGAGTTTGGCTATAGCGCGGTTGTGGTGCTGGGCGATCCGGCGCTGTTTAACCGTTTCGGCTTTGAGCCTGCGGCACGCTATGGCCTGCACAGCCGCTGGCCCGGCAGCGAAGCGGCTTTTCAGGTTTATCGGCTGGCGGATAATGCTTTCGAGGATGCCGAAGGGCGCATCGACTTCGCGGAGCCGTTTAACCGTCAGCCTTAACCGGCTCACCCAGCCAGCTTTCCAGACTGACCGGCTGGCTCGCCACTAACCGCAACTTCTGCTGGCGCGTCAGTTGTTTAACCCGGTACTCCAGTCTGGAGGCGCTGGCACGATCGCCCGCCTCACAGTGAAAGACCAGATCCAGCGGGCCTTTGCCGCGTAGCGCGCGGGCACCGCGCCCACGCTGATGCTGATCCACCCGGCGCGGAACGTCGGTGGTGATACCGGTGTAAAGGCTCCCTTTCGCCGTGCGGACGATGTAGAGTTGCCAGTGCTGACTCATCGCAATCGATTCCAGAAAAACAGTGCCGGGCAGTGTAGCGCGCTTCGCCGCCTGCCGCTATCCGGTACGCAGCCAGGAGATCACCTTGTCCGACCATGCCCATCTTGTCCGCTATCTCAGAAAGCAGCACGTCCTTTCTCTCTGCTGTACCGCCGATGATGAGCTGTGGTGCGCCAACTGTTATTACGTTTTCGATGAAACACGCATGGCGTTCTGGATCATGACCGAATCGGATACCCGCCACGGGCTGCTGGTGATGAAAAACCCGCAGGTAGCTGGCACGGTTAATGGCCAGCCCAGAAGCGTGCTGCTGATTAAAGGGGTGCAGTATCGCGGCCAGATCGTGCAGTTAGAGGGCGAAGCGGAAAGCGCGGCACGCAGCGCCTATCAGCGACGATTCCCGATTGCACGCAAAGTGTCAGCCCCGTTGTGGGAGATCCAGCTGGATGAGGTGAAGATGACGGATAACGCGTTGGGCTTCGGCAAGAAGATTGCCTGGGTGCGGCAAGGATAAGCGCCCCTCTCCGGCCGGAGAAGGGCGTAGCGGCTTAAATCGCTTCGAGGATCCGCAGGGATTCGCGATTAAATGCGGGCAGATCGTCTGGCGTCCGGCTGGTCACCAGCTTATCGTCATCCACCACGACTTCTTTATCGTGGAAGTCAGCACCGGCATTGATCAGGTCAATAGCAATTGCTTTGACACTGGTCATCTTGCGGCCGCGCACGCCATTGGCGCTGATCAGCAGCTGTGGGCCGTGGCAGATCGCAAAGATCGGTTTGCCGCTGGCAACAAATTCTTTGGTAAAGGCGACAAAACGATCGTCGCCGCGCAGCGCGTCGGGCGAATGACCGCCTGGCAGCAGCAGTGCGTCAAACTCGGCCGGGCTGACCTCATCAATACCGCGATCGATGGTCACTTCCGCTTCGCCCTGTTTACCTTTGACGACGTTACCCGCTTGCTTCTCGATGGTGATCACCTCAAAGCCAGCGCCTTTGTAACTTTCGGCCGGTGAGGTAAATTCTGAGTCTTCAAATTCATCGGTAATTAACACCGCAACTTTCTTGCTCATCTTTTCCTCCTTAAACGGTGGAGCGCAGGATGCGCTTTCCTCAATAACCTGTTAAGCCTGGCCGCTCACCGCCAGAACGCAAGCCGAGCCGTGTAGATCAGCTATCTTTTAACCTGTGAGCAGTGAAATAAGGATGAATCTGAGATGAATCGCGTATTACTGACTGGTGCCACCGGATTAGTCGGATCGCATCTGCTGCGCTTACTGATTGACGACCCGCGGGTGGATGAAATCATTGCGCCGACCCGACGGGCGCTGCCCGCGATGCGCAAGGTGGTCAATCCGGTTGAAGCCGATCTCACCGACGTGCTTGGCCCGTTGCAGACCTCGCTGGACACGGTGTTTTGCTGTCTGGGAACGACGCGCAAACAGGCGGGCAGCAAGCAGGCCTTTATCCATGTCGATTACACGTTGGTGGTCGACAGCGGCCTGAGCGGATTAAGGCTGGGGGCAAAGCAGATGCTGGTGGTCAGCGCACACGGTGCGAACCGACACTCACCGTTTTTCTACAATCGGGTTAAAGGCGAAATGGAGAATGCGCTGCGGCATCAGGGCTGGCCGCGCCTGACGCTGGTGCGGCCTTCGTTGTTACTGGGGGATCGGGCGCAGACGCGCCCCGGAGAGAATCTGATGGCGCCGCTGTTCAGGCTGCTGCCAGGCAACTGGCGTTCCGTGACCGCGCGCGACGTGGCGCGCTGCCTGCATCAGCAGGCCTTTACGCCGGGCGGCGACAGCGTGACCGTTATCGAGTCGGGTGATATTCCCCGGCACTCAGCGTAACTGCCAGATGCGCTGATTGCGGCTGCCGCGCCAGGGCAGAGTGAGATCTTTTTCTGCTTCAACGAAGCGGCCATCAATCAGCACGTCGAGATAATCCAGCACCTCGCGCTGCGCCGCATTGAGCTCCTGCATCCGGTAACCGGTCCAGAGCCAGATATCTTTGCCGTCGCACATCTGCCGTACCCGTTTCACCAGCCGGCGAATGTGCGGCACGTTATGCGGATGCAGCGGATCGCCGCCGCTCAGCGACAGTCCCTGACGCGGGATGCGGGTATCCTGCAAATCGGCCAGCAGCTGCTCTTCCATCGCCACGGTGAACGGCACGCCAGAGTCGAGCCGCCAGGTGCTCTGGTTGTAGCAGCCGCGACACTGATGCTCGCAGCCGGCGACAAACAGGGTACAGCGCGTGCCCGGCCCGTTAACGATATCCACATCGTAATAGCGATGGATATGCATCATCCCAGCGGACCCTCAAGATGTTTCACCCGGCGCTGCACTTCCTGCTGCTTACCGGCGTTAAACGGTCGTGCATCCGGGCTGCCGAGATAGCCACAGACTCGCCGGGTCACCGAGACGCGCGCCGGATCGTGATTGCCGCACTGCGGGCAGGTAAAGCCGCGGCTGGTGCAGGTAAATTCGCCGTTGAAACCGCACTCGTAGCACTCATCAATCGGGGTATTGGTGCCGTAATAAGGCACGCGGTCATAGCTGTAATCCCAGACATCTTCCAGCGCTTTGAGGTTGTGCTGAATGTTGGGGTACTCGCCGTAACAGATGAAACCGCCATTCGCCAGCGGCGGATAGGGCGCTTCAAAGTCAATTTTGTCGTATGGATTCACCTTCTTCTCAACGTCGAGATGGAAGCTGTTGGTGTAGTAGCCTTTGTCGGTGACGCCGGGCACCACGCCAAACTCCGCCGCATCCAGCCGGCAGAAGCGATCGCATAGGTTTTCACTCGGGGTACTGTAGAGGCTGAAGCCGTAGCCGGTCTCCTCTTTCCAGCGGTCGGTGGCGGCGCGCAGATGGGCGATAATCTCCACGCCTTTGGCGCGCAGGGCCGGATCATCGTAGGGATGACGCTCGCCGCCGCTCAGTGCATTCAGGGTTTCATGCAGGCCGATATAGCCCAGCGACAGCGACGCCCGCCCGTTGCGGAAGATCGGTCCGACCTCATCATCGGCATTCAGCCGAACGCCGCAGGCCCCTTCCATATAGAGGATCGGCGCTACCCGCGCTTTCGTCTTCTCCAGCCGCGCCACGCGGGTCATCAGGGCCCGCTTCGCCAGCAGCAGACGTTCATCCAGCAGGGCCCAGAAGCGTGCGTCGTCACCCGCCGCCTCCAGCGCAATACGCGGCAGGTTGAGGCTGATTACGCCGATGTTGTTGCGGCCTTCGTGGATCTGCTCGCCATTCTCTTCATAGACGCCAAGGAAGCTGCGACAGCCCATTGGGGTCTTAAACGATCCGGTGACCTTGACCACCTGATCGTAATTGAGGATGTCGGGATACATACGCTTACTGGCGCATTCCAGCGCCAGCTGCTTGATGTCGTAGTTAACATCGCCGGCGCGACGGTTGACCCCTTCACGAATGCTGAACACCAGTTTCGGGAATACCGCGGTTTTACGGTTCTTGCCCAGGCCGGCCAGCCGGTTGCGCAGAATCGACTGCTGGATCAGTCGGGCCGCCCAGTCGGTGCCCAGCCCGAAGCCAAAGGTGACAAACGGCGTCTGACCGTTGGCGGTGTGCAGAGTATTGACCTCATACTCCAGCGACTGAAAGGCGTCGTAGCACTCTTTTTCGGTGCGCTGCTGCGCATACTGCTCCGCCTGCGGGATCTGCCACTCCACGGCGATGGCGTGATGACGCTGATAACTCAGCTCAACAAAAGGTGCCAGCACCTCATCAATCCGGTTGATGGTGGTGCCGCCATAAATATGGCTGGCGACCTGGGCGATGATCTGCGCAGTCACAGCGGTCGCAGTGGCGATCGACTTAGGTGGTTCAATCTCAGCATTGCCCATTTTAAAGCCGTTGGTCAGCATCCCTTTCAGATCGATCAACATGCAGTTAAACATCGGGAAGAAGGGCGAGTAGTCGAGATCGTGGTAGTGGATCTCGCCGCGCTCATGGGCCAGCACCACGTCACGAGGCAGGATCTGCTGCTGCGCATAGTGCTTCGCCACGATCCCGGCCAGCAGATCGCGCTGGGTCGGGATCACTTTGCTGTCTTTATTGGCATTTTCATTCAGCAGGGCGGCGTTGGTCTGATCGACCAGCCCGCGAATGGCGTGATGTAACTGGCTCTGGCGATCGCGCGCAACGTCGCGATCGTGGCGATATTCGATATAGGTCCGGGCCAGCTGGGGATAAGGACCGGCCATCAGCGTCTCTTCAACGGCGCACTGGATCTCGCGGATATCTACTTCCTGGCGATCGGTCAGTTGCGCACTGACGCGTTGCGCCACCTGCTCGCACCAGGCCGCATCATCCACTGCTGCCGCGCGTGCAGCAGCAGCCACGGCCTGCTGAATCCGTTGTGCATCAAAGCCTGTGCGGCATCCGTCACGCTTAATTACTACCGTCGCCATTATCCCTCCAGAGACTATATATGGGTATTTGCAGGATTCTAGTCCCAACATGTAGTGATTGTTGTGAATTAATCGATCGGATTTTGACCTGCAACAAGGAAGGACGAGAGCGGCAGAAAAAAGCGTCGGATGTTAACTATTTCCGCCTTTAGTTCAAATTTCTTAATGGATTAACTTGCTTAACAGCGCGAAACAACTTTAATCAGGGTTTGCCCGTGATAAGTCATTGACTCTACAAGGATGCCCGCCAATGTGGTTACCCCGTTCTCTGATTGCTGGTTGTGGGGCGCTCAGCTGCCTGATGAATCTGGCGCTGGTCCCGGCCGCCCAGGCTGAAAAGCTGCCCCTGATGCCCTGGCCACAGCGGGTTGAGCAGCCCGCCAGCGGCGGATCGCTGACCCTGACGCCGCAGCTAACCCTGCAGATTACCGGCGATCATCTGGCCGGTGCCGAGGCGCGCTGGCTGGAGCGCATCGACAATCAGACCGGCTGGCCGCTGCTGCCCGCCAGCCAGCCGGTGGCAAAACCGACCATCCGCATTGTGATCGCTGACGCCGTTGATCCGCTGCCGCAGCCCGACAGTGACGAGCGCTATCATCTGCAGATTGATGGCAACGGCGTGCTGCTCACCGCCCCCAGTCGGTTTGGTGCGATGCGCGGCATGGAAACGCTGTTACAGCTGATTCAGAACGGCGACCGGGGCGTCACGCTTCCTTACGTCACCATTGATGACCAGCCGCGGTTTCCGTGGCGCGGCATACTGATCGACAGCGCGCGTCATTTTATGCCGATGGAGACTCTGAAACGGCAAATTGATGGCATCGCTGCCGCCCGGATGAACGTTTTTCACTGGCACCTGACCGATGATCAGGGCTGGCGTTTTGCCTCCAGCCGCTATCCGCAGCTGCAGCAGAAAGCCAGCGACGGCCGCTATTACACCCAGCAGCAGATGCGCGACATCGTGCAGTACGCGACCGATCGCGGCGTGCGGGTGGTGCCGGAGCTGGATCTGCCAGGCCACGCCTCGGCGCTGGCGGTGGCCATGCCGGAACTGATCAGCGCGCCGGGCCCTTATCAGATGGAGCGTGGCTGGGGCGTGTTTAAACCCTTACTCGATCCCAGCAATGAGCAGGTTTATCAGGTGATCGACGATCTGGTGGGCGAACTGGCGGCGATCTTCCCCGATCCCTGGCTGCATATCGGCGGCGATGAGGTCGATCCGACCCAGTGGAATCAATCGCCGCACATTCAGCAATTTATGCGCGATCGCGGCCTGAAAGATGCCCATGCGCTACAGGCTTATTTTAATCAGCGGCTGGAGAAGATTCTGGAGAAGCATCAGCGTCAGATGATGGGCTGGGATGAGATCGCCCATCCCGATCTGCCGCGCAGCATTCTGATCCAGTCGTGGCAGGGCCAGGATGCATTGAGCGAGGTCGCCAAAGAGAACATGCGCGGTATCCTCTCGACCGGCTTCTATCTCGATCAGCCGCAGCCTGCCAGTTATCACTACCGCAACGAGGTTTTTCCGCAGGCGCTGAACGGTGAGGATCAGCTGAAGCCGGGCGAACAGGCGCAAAGCTGGGCGTTTACTCTGCCGCGCCTGAAAGGCAGTCCGGTGCAGGGCAGTTTTACGCTGATCGAGGGGCAACAGGGCTGGCGCGGCTTTATCGACTTTGCGGGCAAAGCCCGGCGGATGGTCAGCCAGATCGACTGGTTATCAACGCAACAGGTGCGTTTTCACGTCGACAGCTGGATGGGGCCATTGCAGCCGGTGGTTACGCTGCAACCGCAGATGCTCAGCGGCTATTTCCTGGTGGGAAACGTGCGCTATCCGGTCACTGGAAAATCGTTGCCGCAGGTGCCGGCCGGGATGGTGCCGGTGCTGCCGACACCGCAGCAGATGCAGCAAAATCTGCTGGGCGGTGAGGCGGCGCTGTGGGCTGAAAACATCAACAGCCAGATTATTGATACCAAACTCTGGCCGCGCGCCTTTGTGGTCGCCGAGCGATTATGGTCCGCTCAGAACGTCACCGATAGCGAGGAGATGTATCGGCGGCTGGCGGTAATGGATCGCTGGAGCAGCATCTCTGTTGGCACGCAGCAACATGCCCAGGCGGAGCGTCAGATGATGCGACTGGCGAACCGCAGCGATATCACTCCGCTGCAGGTGCTGGCCGAGGTGCTGGAACCGGCGCAGTATTACACCCGTCAGCATCTGAAGTTTCAGGCCGGTCATTATGATTATCATGAACCGTTAAACCGGCTGGCCGATGTGCTGCCTGCCGAAAGTGAGCCGGTGCGTCAGCTGGCGCAACAGGTCGCTGCGCTGATCGCCAATCGCAGTGACCCGGACGCGGCAGCGGCCCTTCGCCATCAGCTGCAGCGCTGGCAGGCTAACAGCGCGCAGGTGATGCCGGTGCTCAGGGCCAGCTATCTGCTGCAGCCGCTGGTACACAGCGCGCAACAGGTGGATGCACTGAGCCGGATGGGGATCGAACTGGTTAATGCTTATGCCCGTAATCAGGCGTTTGGGGCCAGCGAAGTGGCACAGATGCACGCCACGCTGGACGCGGCGGCTGAGGTGCAGGATGAGACGGTAATTGCGCTGGTCAGGCCGCTGGAGACGCTACTGCGCGCCTTTAAATAGCCCCATGCGGCCGGACCCGGCCGCACATTTTCAGGATGCCGGACCGCTGACCGAATGGCGACGCACCAGCGTCGGACTGAACATATGGGTCACTTCCGGCAGCGGCTGGTCGTTAGCCAGCGCCAGCGCCAGCTCAGCGGCCTGTTGCGCCATGGTGATAATCGGATAACGCACGGTGGTGAGACGCGGTCGCACGTAACGGGAGACCAGCACGTCGTCGAAGCCAATCAGCGACATCTCTTCCGGCACGCGAACACCGTTATCGCTGAGCACCGCCAGCGCACCGGCGGCCATCGAATCGTTGTAACAGGCGACCGCGGTGAAGTTTTTGCCGCGTCCCAGCAGTTCAGTCATTGCCGTTTCGCCGCCCACTTCATCCGGTTCGCCCCAGGTGACCAGCCGATCGCTGCACGGCAGACCGTGCTCTTTCAGCGCATCGTAGTAGCCCTGCAACCGATCTTCGGCATCGGAGATGGTGTGGGTTGAACAGATGAAGGCGATATTCTGATGACCCTGCTGGATCAGGTGACGGGTCGCCAGCCATGCGCCGTAGCGATCGTCGAGTGCGATACAGCGCTTTTCGAAGCCTTTAATCAGCCGGTTAAGCAGCACCATGCCCGGCACCTGCTTCATTAACTGCTCCAGTTCAGCATCCGGGATTTTCTTGGCGTGCACCACCAGCGCCGCGCAGCGGTGACGCATCAGCTGCTCGATCGCCTGCCGCTCTTTTTGCTCATTGTGGTAACCGTTACCAATCAGCAAAAAGTTGCCGGTTTTACCTGCCACTTCATCGACCGCTTTGACCATCGCGCCAAAAAACGGGTCAGACACGTCACCGACAATCAGCCCGAGCGTTTCGGTCGATTGTTGCGCCAGTGCGCGCGCATTGGCGTTTGGGTGATACTGAAGTTGCTCCATCGCCTGGCCAACCGCCTGGCGTGAGCTGTCGCTGGCCTTGGGAGAATTATTGATTACACGGGAGACTGTGGCGACAGAAACGCCAGCCAGTCGGGCAACATCCTTTATGGTAGCCATGCGTTTACCTGCTTCCGGGGAAAACGTTTACACATCGCATCAGTGTTACGGAAAAGGGCCGCCACATCAAGCCAGCAGAATGTCAGCGACGTCGCAAAAGGCGGCAAAATCAGGCTCTCCGCCACGTCTTCTGTCAGGACCGCACGGCATGGTATGCTGATTATTCCTCACTCTCTGCCGTGAAAAACAACGATGAAAACCAAAGTGCCACATCTGGCGCACTGGGGCACCTTCACCGCCGTCACTGAAAACGATCGCCTGATCGGGTGCGAACCCTTTTTTGCCGATGCCGATCCCTCGCCGATGATCAACACCATTCCTGAACTGGTCTACTCCGATAAACGCATTCGCCAGCCGATGGTGCGTCGCTCGTGGCTGAAGTCCCGAGAGAACAGCGATCGCACGCTGCGTGGCCGGGAAGATTTTGTTGCCGTTGACTGGGAAACCGCGCTCGATCTGGTGGCGGAAGAGAACCGCCGCATCCGCGAACGTTACGGTGCCTCGGGCATATTCAACGGCTCGTACGGCTGGTCATCCGCCGGACGAGTGAACCACGCCCGCACCCTGATTCGCCGCTTCTATTTTCAGGGCGGCGGCGGCGTCGATCAGCAGGGCAACTACAGCTGGGGCGCAGCGCAATTTTTCCTGCCCTATGTGATTGGCACCTATATGCCACTGACCGGTCGCGTTACCGACTGGCCGGAAGTGGTGGAACACGCGGAAATTTTTGTCGCCTTTGGCGGACTGGCGCTGAAGAACGCCCAGGTCGCCTCGGGCGGTGCCGGGCAGCACAGCCTGAAACCGGCGCTGGAGCAGCTGGCAGCTAAAGGCACGCCGGTGATCAATATCAGCCCGATGCGCGACGACTGCCCGGCGTTCGTCAACGCCGAGTGGATACCGATTCGCCCGAATACTGACGTGGCGCTGATGCTGGCGCTGGGCTATGAGATCACCCAGCGCGGCGCGGTGGACGAGGCCTTTCTCGCCAGCCACTGCACCGGCTGGCCGCAGCTGCGCGCTTATCTGCTGGGCGAAACCGACGGCGTGGCGAAAACCGCCGGCTGGGCCAGCCGCATCACCGGCATCCCGGCTGACCGCATCGTGCAACTGGCGCAGCAGCTGATCGGCAAACGCAGCTTTATCACCTGTTCCTATTCGGTTCAGCGCGCCCATCGCGGCGAGCAGCCTTACTGGATGATGATCGCGCTGTCATCGATGCTGGGTCAGCCCGGTCTGCCGGGCGCGGGCTTCTCTTTTGGTCACGGGTCGATGAACAGCGTCGGCAATCCGCGCCAGGAGGGACCGGCACCGATGATGAGTACCGGTCCTAATCCATCGGGCCTGTCGATTCCGGTGGCGCGTATCAGCGATATGCTGCTCAATCCCGGTCAGCCCTACAGCTTCCAGGGCGAGACGCTGCACTATCCTGACATTCATATGGTGCACTGGGCGGGCGGCAATCCGTTCCACCATCATCAGCAGCTCAACCGGCTGGTGGCGGGCTGGCAGCGGCCTGACACCGTGGTGGTGCAGGATATTGTCTGGACGCCGGCGGCACAGATGGCCGATATCGTGCTGCCCGCCACCACCACGCTGGAGCGCAACGACATTGGCGGATCGTCACGCGACCGCTTTGTACTGGCGATGCATCAGGCGATCAAACCGCAGCATCAGGCGCGCAATGATTTCGATATCTTTGCCGATCTGGCGGAGCGGCTTGGCTACCGCGACACCTTCACCGAAGGGCGCAACGAGATGCAGTGGATTGCGCATCTCTACCAGCAGTGCGCCGTGGCGCACCAGCGCAAAGGCATCGACTTCCCGGAGTTTGAGGCGTTCTGGCAGCGCGGCTTTGTGGAGATCCCGCAGGGCGGCAAACCTTACGTCTTTATGGATGCGTTCCGCGCCGATCCGCAGGCCAACCCGATCAACACCGCCAGCGGCAAAATCGAGCTGTTCAGCCAGACGATTGCCGACTACCAGCTTGATGATTTTGCCGGTCATCCGGAGTGGCGCGAACCGCAGGAGTGGCTGGGTGCGCCGATCGGCCGCGACTATCCGCTGCACATGATCTCGATCCAGCCCTCGGACCGGCTGCACAGCCAGCTCGATGCTACCGAAACGGTGCAGGGCAATAAAACCGCCGGTCATGAGACGCTTTATATGCATCCGCTGGATGCGGCGGCGCGCGGTATCGTGGACGGTGACGAGATTGAGGTCAGTAACGCACGCGGCGTGATACTGGCGGGCGTGCGCCTGACCGATGGACTGACGCAGGGCGTGGTGATTATCGCCACCGGCGCCTGGTTTGATCCCGGTTTTGGTCAGGCGTGGCAGCCCTGGGATCGCGCGGGCAACCCCAACGTGCTGACGCTGGATATTGGCACTTCGTCACTGACTCAGGGACCTAACGCCATGAGTTGCCTGGTGGAAATCAAAAAACATCAGGATTGCAAAATAGCGTAAGGATCTCATGGCTGGTTACACTTTGCCGGTAACTGTTGCGTTTGTGCGATAGCAGCCGATTAAGCCCGCTTGCTACAGTCAGGGTCCCAGAGGTATTGATGGGTGAACATCAATAGATTTTCTTGATTACACCAACCTGCGCAGATGCGCAGGTTTTTTTTGCCCGCCATTCAGCGGCCGATAACGAACTGATACACAGTTTTCCTGTTAACCGGTCAGCGCTTTCTTTATAACTGCTCAATTAAGCCCTCTTTTATCTCTTTAGCGCAGCGGATTGCCATGCCCCGGATTAAAAAACTACTGGGAAAAGACCAGATCAAAGCCCCGTTTAACCCTTTTCGCTTCCGTCTTATCTGCCTTGGTGTGCTGGCCTGCATGGTGGTGCTGCTGGCGCGCGTTGCGGATCTGCAGTTTCTTAACCAGCCGATGCTGGAACACGAGGCCGATCAGCGTTCGCTGCGTACCGTCACGCTGCCCACCAGCCGCGGCACCTTACTGGATCGTAACGGCGAAGCGCTGGCGCTCAGCGTACCGTCGCGCGATGTGATCGCCGATCCGCTCCGGGTGCTGGAGAGCAACCCCGACTTTACCAGTGCTAAATGGGCCTATCTCGCCGCCGCGCTGAATACCCGTCCGGAGCAACTCGCTGCGCAGATCACCGCCAATCCGAAACGTCGCTTTCTCTATCTGGGACGTAAAATCGAACTGGGTATCGCCAAAGATATTAAAGAGCTGAAGCTGAAAGGCATCAGTGAGGTCTACGACGACAGCCGTTTCTACCCGATGAGTGAGGCCTCTGCGCCGCTGATTGGTATCGTCGGCGCGGATAACGTCGGCCTTAACGGGCTGGAGAAGGGCTTTGACAAGGTGTTGCAGGGCGAGCCGGGCAAAGAGGTTTATCGCCAGGACGCTGCGGGCAACATCATCGCGATGATTAACTATCAGCCGCCGACGCAGCCGCCGACGGTGCAGCTCAGCATCGACAAATTCGATCAATACACGCTCTACAGCAAACTGCGCGATGGCGTGCTGCTGAACAAGGCGGACTCGGGCGCGGCGGTGCTGGTGAAGATTGATACCGGCGAAATTCTGGCGATGGCCTCCTATCCGTCGTTCAACCCCAACAACTATGAAGGGGCCACCCCCGCGCAGATGCGTAACTCTGCCATCAATGACAGCTACGAACCGGGCTCGACCGTTAAGCCGTTAGTGGTGATGGAAGCGCTGGAGCGCCACCTGGTGCGCCCGGACTCGGTGATCGACACCACGCCTTACAGCGTTAACGGTCACCTGATCCGCGACGTGGGACACTGGCCGCGCCTGACGATGACCGGCATTCTGCAAAAATCGAGCGACATCGGAGTATCACACCTCGCGCTGGCGATGCCCGCCGAAGCGCTGGTAAACACCTATCATGCGTTCGGCCTGGGCAAACCCACCGGCTTAGGGCTGACCGGCGAAAGCGTCGGTTATTTCCCGCTGCACCGCACCCGCTGGGCCGATATCGAGCGCGCCACCTTCTCCTTTGGCTATGGTCTGCGCGTCACGCCGCTGCAGATTGCCCGCGAATACGCCACGCTCGGCTCTTACGGCATCTACCGTCCACTGTCGATCACCCGGGTCACGCCACCGGTGATGGGACGGCAGGTGGCGAATCCGGAAACGGTGAAAGAGGTGGTACACATGCTGGAGAGTGATGTGTTACCGGGCGGGACCGGGTTGAAAGCCGCGGTGCCGGGCTACCGTCTGGCGACCAAAACCGGTACCGCCGAAAAGATGGGTAACAGCGGCAAATATGATGGCGGCTACGTCAACTATACGGCCGGCATCGCGCCCGCCAGTCATCCGGAAGTGGCGCTGGTGGTGATGATTAACCATCCGACCGCCGGCGATCACTTCGGTGGCTCGGTGGCCGCGCCGGTATTTGGCAACATCATGGGACCGGTGCTGAAGCACATGAACATTGCGCCGGATGCGATTTACAGCGCGGTTGCCGCTAATAAGTAAGATAAATCCGAATGAAATCAAAGTGTAAGGAAGGTGTGAGAATTATTCACACCTCGTTGCACTTCCCCGAATTCGGTTGCGTTTTCCCTCTGTTGCTGCGGCACGAAACAGTGCGAGGATAGAGGTCCCAGAGGTATTGATGGGTGTGAAAACAACACCGCTTCGGCAGTGATTACCCTGTTATTGCACCAACCCACGCAGATGCGTGGGTTTTTTTTTGCCTGTACCGGGCAGAGCGCACCGGCCGCATTTTTCCCGCCAGCGCGTGCCGTCAACATCATCATTGTTCTTAACGAAACCCTTACCCTTTGCCGATAGAAAGGCGCGTAACATTTCACCGATAATGCCCGCAGTGAGGCCCCGGCGGGCGGTTTTCATGCTGGCAGATTTGCCGCCGCGCCATCAGCCACTGCCGGTAACTCACTTCATATTCCGCACCCTCCGGGATGGTCTTTTTCTGTTTATCTGAAGAGTTCGATGATGACTCACCACTTACGCTCTGGGCGTTCCGGCTGGCTGAAATGGCTGCTTTTATTGATTGTGGCGGCGATTATCGCTGGCGTGGCCTGGCGTCTGTTGCCGATGGGTAAAGCACCGGGCGGAGCGATGCCACCAGGCGGGGCGATGATGCCACCGGGTGGTCACGGTGCGCCCGGCAGGATGGGCGGCGGCGCGACGCTGGTACACAGCGGCGTGGCGACCCGCGCCGATGTGCCGGTCTGGCTGAATGCGCTGGGCACGGTGATCCCCAATGCCAGCGTAACGGTCACCAGCCGGGTCGATGGTCAACTGCAGCAGGTCTTCTTCACTGAAGGCCAGCAGGTCAGCGCCGGTCAGCTGCTGGCGCAGATCGATCCGCGCAGCTACCAGGCGACGCTGAATCAGGTTCAGGGCGAACTCAACCAGAACCAGGCGCTGCTGAAAAGCGCCGAACTGACGCTGGCACGCTACCGCAAGCTGGCGGCGCAAGATTCGCTGTCGCGTCAGGATCTGGATAGCCAGATCGCCACGGTAGGGCAGTATCGCGGCGCAGTGGCCGCCGATCAGGCGCAGATCGCCAGCGCCAGGCTGAGCATCGAATATGCGCGCATTACCGCGCCGATCAGCGGTCGGGTTGGCCTGCGTCAGGTCGATCCCGGCAACATGGTGCAGGCCTCCAGCAGCACTGGCCTGGTAACCATCACCCAGATGCAGCCCGCCGCGGTCACCTTCAGCGTGCCGCAGAGCGAAATCCCGACGCTGGTGAGCGCCCTGCATCAGGGCCAGAGCCTGCCCGCCACCCTGTTTGATCAGGATAACCAGCAGGTTCTCGGCAGCGGCGAGGTGAAATACATCAGCAACCAGATCGATACCGCCACCGGCAGCGTCGAACTGAAAGCGATTTTTGCCAACCAGGATGAGTCGCTGTTTGCCAACCAGTTCGTCAACCTGCGGCTGCAAACCCGGGTGCTGAAAGGGGTGACGGTGATACCGGCCCAGGCGCTGCAGTTAAGCAGTGACGGCAGCTTTGTCTTTGTTATCAATCAGGACAACAGCGTCACGCGTAAACCGGTCACCACCGGTCCGGTGGTTGACGACGATCATCAGGCGGTCCTCAGCGGCGTCGCGCCGGGCGATCGGCTGGTCACCGAAGGCATCGATCGGCTAACCAACGGCAGCAAGGTCGCGCTGGCGGATGAGACGCCCGCACCGGCAAGCGCTGAGGCCAAATGAATCCGTCACGGCTGTTTATTCTGCGTCCGGTCGCCACCATCCTGCTGATGGTCGGCGTGCTGATTGCCGGCATTTTTGCCTATAAATTTCTCTCGACCTCGGCGCTGCCTCAGGTTGATTATCCGACCATTCAGGTCACCACGCTCTATCCCGGCGCCAGCCCGGATGTGATGGCGTCGTCAGTGACCGCGCCGCTGGAGCGGCAGCTGGGCCAGATGGCCGGGCTGAGTCAGATGACCTCCGCCAGCGCCAGCGGCTCGTCGGTGATTACGCTGAAATTCAGCCTCGAACTGTCGCTGGACGTCGCCGAGCAGGAGGTGCAGGCCGCGATCAACGCCGCAGACAGCCTGCTGCCTGACGATCTGCCCAACCCGCCGACCTATAAAAAGGTCAATCCGGCGGACAGCGCGGTGATTACGCTGGCGGCCACTTCCGATACGCTGCCGCTGACCCAGGTGCAGGATCTGGTGAATACCCGGGTGGCGCTCAAGCTGTCGCAGATTTCCGGCGTCGGGATGGTGACGCTGGCGGGCGGACATCAGCCGGCGATTCGGGTACAGATCAACCCGAATGCGCTTGCTGCCCATAATCTGACGCTGGAAGCGGTCAATACGCTGATTGGCAACAGCAACGTCAACGGCTCCAAAGGCGGCTTTGACGGCAAATATCATTCGGTGACCATTGATGCCAACGATCAGCTGCGCACCGCCGCGGAGTACGGCAACCTGATCATCAGCTATGAGAAGGGCGCGGCGCTGCGACTCAGGGATATCGCCCACATTGAGCAGGGCCCGGAAAACAGTTTCCAGTCGGCGTGGGCCAACAACCAGCCGGCGATTGTGATCAACGTGCAGCGCCAGCCCGGCGCCAACGTGATTCAGGTAGTGGACAACATCAAGGCGCAGCTGCCGGTGCTGCAGGCGGCGCTGCCGGATGGCGTGAAGATGACCATCCTCTCCGATCGCACCCAGACTATTCGCGCCTCGATCAGTGACGTGCAGTTTGAACTGATGCTGTCGATTGCGCTGGTGGTGATGGTGACCTTCCTGTTCCTGCGTAACGTGGCGGCGACGCTGATCCCCAGCGTGGCGGTGCCGCTGTCGCTGATTGGCACCTTTGGCGTGATGTATCTGGCGGGCTTCAGCCTCAATAACCTGTCGCTGATGGCGCTGACCATCGCCACCGGTTTTGTCATCGACGACGCGATTGTGGTGGTCGAGAACATCTCCCGGCGGCTGGAGCAGGGCGAAACCCCGCTGGAAGCGGCGCTGAAAGGATCACAGCAGATTGGTTTTACCATCATCTCGCTGACCTTTTCGCTGATTGCGGTGCTGATCCCGCTGCTGTTCATGGGCGACGTGGTGGGGCGGCTGTTCCGTGAGTTTGCTATCACCCTGGCGGTAGCGATTCTGGTATCGATGGTGGTGTCGCTGACCCTGACGCCGATGCTGTGCGCTTATCTGCTGCGTCACATTCCACCAGAACGGCAATCCACCTTTGCCCGCAAAGGCGGCGCGCTGTTCGATCGCCTGATTGGCGGCTATGACCGGCTGCTGACGGTGGTGCTGAACCACCAGAAACTGACGCTGCTGGTGGCGCTGGCGACGGTAGCCCTGACCGCGCTGCTCTATCTGGTGGTGCCGAAGGGCTTCTTCCCGACTCAGGATACCGGCCTGATTCAGGGTGTCACCGTCGCGTCGCAGGATGTTTCCTTCAGCACCATGGCGACCCGGCAGCAGGCGCTGTCGGCGCTGATCATGAAAAATCCGGCGGTAGAGAGCGTCTCCTCGACCATCGGCATTGACGGTACCAACAGCAGCCTCAACAGTGGCCGCCTGCAGATCAACCTCAAGCCGTTTGCCTCGCGTGACGTCAGGGCGGACGAAGTGATTAAGCAACTGCAGCAGGCCACCGCTGGCGTAACCGGCATTCAGCTCTATCTGCAACCGGCGCAGGATCTGACCGTTAACGATCAGGTCTCACCGAGCCAGTATCAGTTCACCCTTGACGACGCCGACAGCGAGAACCTGGTGAAAGGGTCGCCTGCGCTGGTAGCGGCCCTGCAGCAGCGGCCGGAGTTCAACGGCGTGGTGAGCAACCTGCAGGATCAGGGGCGCGTCGCCTACGTGGAGCTGAACCGCGACAAGGCCGCCCGCTACGGCATCACGGCGGCGGATGTGGATACCGCGCTCTACAACGCTTTCGGTCAGCGGCTGGTGTCGACCATCTTCACCCAGTCGAATCAGTATCGGGTGGTGCTGGAAGTGGCACCAGCCTGGCAGCAGGGACCGGCGTCGTTTGATGATCTCTGGCTGCAACCCTCTGACAGCACGGAGAGCAGCACCTCCACCTCCAGCAGCACGACAACCGCAACGACCAGCACCTCAACCAGCAGCAGCACGGCCAGCAGCGGGATGGTAAAACTGACCTCGATTGCCACCATCCACCTGCGCACCGGTTCACTGATGCACATGCGGCTGAACCAGTTTCCGGCAGTGATGATCTCCTTCAACCTCAATCCCGGCTATTCGCTGGAGCAGGGACAGCAGGCGATCGCGGCGGTGCAGCAGCAGCTTGCTCTGCCGCAGAGCATTACCCTGCGCTATCAGGGTGAAACCTCAGCGTTCCAGAGCGCCACCAGCAACACCCTGTGGCTGATTCTGGCGGCGCTGATCACCATGTATGTGGTGCTCGGCATTCTGTATGAAAGTTTTATTCACCCGGTCACTATCCTCTCGACGCTGCCGTCGGCGGCAGTCGGGGCGCTGCTGACGCTGCTGCTGGCGGACACCGAGTTCAGCCTGATTGCGCTGATCGGCGTCATCCTGCTGATCGGCATCGTCAAGAAGAACGCCATTATGATGATCGACTTCGCGCTGGAGGCGGAGCATCAGCAGCACCTCAGCCCGCGTGAGGCGATCCACCAGGCCTGTCTGCTGCGCTTCCGGCCGATTCTGATGACCACTATGGCGGCGCTGCTCGGTGCGCTGCCGCTGATGCTGGCGTCCGGCTCCGGCGCAGAGTTGCGTCAGCCGCTGGGGCTGGTGATTGTCGGCGGGCTGATTGTCAGCCAGGTGCTGACGCTGTTCTCCACGCCGGTGATCTACCTGTGGTTTGATGGGCTGGCGCAGCGCGGTAATCGCTGGGTGAAACGCCGTCAGCAGCAGGCGCGGAGCGGACAATGAATCTGACC
Source organism: Pantoea sp. USHLN298 (assembly GCF_037149395.1). Lineage (NCBI taxonomy): Bacteria > Pseudomonadati > Pseudomonadota > Gammaproteobacteria > Enterobacterales > Erwiniaceae > Pantoea > Pantoea sp. USHLN298. The sequence continues at coordinate 335,231 of NZ_JBBCRO010000004.1, read as the reverse complement.
CGGCTGTTTATCTTCCGTCCGGTGGCGACGCTGCTGCTGACGCTGGCGATTCTGCTGCTCGGTATACTCGGCTATCGGCTGCTGCCGGTCGCGCCGCTGCCGCAGGTCGATTTCCCGACCATCATGGTCAGCGCCAGCCTGGCAGGCGCCAGCCCGGAAACCATGGCGGCGACCGTCGCCACGCCGCTGGAGCGTTCACTCGGGCAGATTGCCGGTATCACTGAGATGACCTCCAGCAGCTCGCAGGGCTCCAGCAGCATCATTCTGCAGTTTGAGCTGGACCGCGATATCAACGGCGCGGCGCGTGACGTGCAGGCGGCGATCAACGCGGCGCGCAGCCTGCTGCCGAGCGCGATGGCGTCGCTGCCCACCTACCGTAAAGCCAACCCGTCAGACGCGCCGATCGTGATGCTGGCGCTGACTTCCGCCACCCGCACGCCCGGCGAGCTCTACGATCTGGCCGAGAGCAAAATCGAACAGGCGATGGGACAGGTCAACGGCGTCGGCGAAGTCTCACTGATGGGCAGCGCCTTACCGGCGGTGCGGATCGATCTGCAACCGCTGAAGCTGACCCATTACGGCATCTCGCTGGATACGGTGCGCAGCGCCGTGGCCAACAGCACCACCAATCTGCCGAAAGGGATCTTACAGGGCAGCGGGCAGTCATGGCTGGTCGACAGCAACGGCCAGCTGGAGAAGGCGGCCAGCTACCGCGATCTGATCGTCAGCTATCAGCAGGGCAAAGCGGTGCGGCTGCATGATGTCGCCACGGTCTATGACTCGGTGGAAGATCGCTATCAGGCCGGTTTTCTCAATGCCACGCCTTCGGTGATGATCGGCATCAAGCGCCAGGCGGGTGCGAATATGCTCGACACTATCGACGCCATTAAAGCGCAGCTACCGCAGCTGGAAAAAGATCTGCCAGCGGATACCCGGTTACAGATCGTGGTAGACCGCTCGCCTGGCGTGCGCGCCTCGCTGTATGACACCGAAGAGACGCTGCTGATCGCGGTACTGCTGGTGATCGCGGTGGTGTTTGTCTTCCTGCGTAATCTGCAGGCGGTGATCATTCCGGCGCTGGCACTGCCGGTGTCGCTGATCGGCACCTGCGCGGTGATGTATCTGCTCGGCTACAGCCTGGATAACCTGTCGCTGATGGCGCTGATTATCGCCACCGGCTTTGTGGTTGATGATGCGATTGTGGTGCTGGAGAACATTACCCGCCACATTGAGCGCGGGCTGAGTCCGCTGCGGGCGGCGCTGCGCGGGGCGCAGGAGGTCAGTTTCACCGTGCTGTCGATGACCGTGTCGCTGATCGCGGTATTCATTCCGATCCTGCTGATGGGCAGCATCGTCGGGCGGCTGTTCCGCGAATTCGCGGTGACGCTCACCGTCTCGCTGCTGATTTCGCTGTTTGTCTCTCTCAGCCTGACGCCGATGCTCTGTGCGCGGCTGCTGAAGCCGAAACCGCCGGTCAGCCAGCGGCCGCACCCGCTCTACCAGGCGATTGAGAACCTGCTGAATCGGCTGCTGGCGGCCTATTCGCGCGGGCTGGAGTGGGTGATGCGCCATCAGAAACTCACGCTGCTCAGCCTGCTGCTGACCGTGCTGCTCAACCTGTTTCTCTATTCGGTGGTGCAGAAGGGCTTCTTCCCGAATCAGGATACCGGGCTGCTGATGGGGGCGTTACGCGCTGACCAGAACATCTCATTCCAGGCGATGAAGCCGAAGATGCTGATGTTCACCAAAATCATCGAGTCCGATCCGGCGGTAGAGAGCGTGATGTCGTCGATGGGCAGCGGGATGTTCGGCGCACGCAACAGCGCCAACTTCTTTGTCCGGCTGAAAGATTTCGATCAGCGTGACGCCACCGCTACCGAAGTGGCCAACCGGCTGAGCCGCAAAACCAGCCAGATCCCCGGCGCGCAGATGTTCCTGATGGCGGCACAGGATCTGCACATAGGCGGACGCAGCGCCAATGCCACCTACCAGTACAGCTTACAGGCTGACGATCTCGATCTGCTGCGCAGTTGGACGCCGAAAGTGCAGGCGGCGCTGGCAGCGATCCCGCAGCTCAACAGCGTCGACTCCGATTCACAGACCGGTGGTCAGGAAGTTGAGCTGACCATCGATCGTGACCGCGCTACCCGGCTTGGGGTCAACGTGCAGATGCTGGATACCTTGCTGAATAACGCCTTCAGCCAGCGGCAGATCGCCACGCTTTATCACACCCTGAATCAGTATCACGTAGTGATGTCGCTACAGGATAGCGACACCGCCAATCCGTCGATGCTGCAACAGCTGTATGTGATTAACGACAGCGGCGATCGGGTTCCGCTGTCGGCCTTTACCCGCTTCAGCGGCGGCAACGCGCCGCTGGCCGTCACCCATCAGGGCCAGTCCGCCACCAGCACCGTGGCGTTTAACCTCAATGATGGCGTCTCGCTGGAGCAGGCGCAGGTCCTGATCAAGCAGGCGATGGCGAAGCTGGGCCTGCCCGCCACCATCCAGGCCGGTTTTGCCGGGACGGCGGCGGCCTTTTCTCAGCTCACCGCCACGATGCCGTGGCTGATTCTGGCGGCGCTGGCGGCGGTCTATATCGTGCTCGGCGTACTGTATGAGAGCTATATCCATCCGCTGACCATTCTGTCGACGCTGCCGTCGGCGGGCGTCGGTGCGCTGCTACTGCTGCTGCTGACCAACACCCAGCTGACGGTGATCGCGCTGATTGGCATCATCCTGCTGATCGGCATTGTGAAAAAGAACGCCATCATGATGATTGACTTCGCCATCAGCGCCGAAAGAGAGCAGGGCATGACGCCGCAACAGGCGATTACCCAGGCCTGCCTGATGCGCTTCCGGCCGATCATGATGACCACGCTGGCGGCCTTTTTTGGTGCGCTTCCATTGGCGCTGGGCAGCGGCGGCGATGCCGATCTGCGCAGTCCGCTCGGTATCGCCATCGCCGGTGGTCTGGCGCTCAGCCAGCTGCTGACCCTGTTCACCACCCCGGTTATTTATCTGTGGCTTGATCGTCTGAGCCGTGCCACTCAACGTCAATGGCGCCGACTGCGCCATGCGGAATCCTGATTGATGAAACCCGTTATCCCGCTTGTTCTGATGCTGCTGCTGAGCGGCTGTACTGTTGGTCCCGACTACCAGCGCCCCGCGATGGCGATGCCGGTTCACTATAAAGAGGCCAAAGGCTGGCAGCCCGCGACGCCGCTGGATCAGCAGAACAAAGGCGAATGGTGGGCGGTCTATCACGACGCCACCCTGAGCGGGTTGCTTAGCCAGGTGAGCATCTCGAACCAGAACGTCGCGAATTATGCGGCGCAGTACCGTCAGGCGCAGGCGCTGGCGAGTGAGTCACGCGCCGCGCTGTTTCCGTCACTGGGCTATGACAGCAGCGTGACGCGCAGCGGCAGCCACGCCACCACCGGCAGCAGCCGCACCACCAGCAGCAGCCATCAGGCGGAACTCAGCGCCAGCTGGGAGCTGGATCTGTGGGGCAAACTGCGGCGGACGCTGGAAGAGAACCGCGCCAGCGCAGCGGCCAGCGCCGCAGAACTGGCTAATATCACCCTGAGCGCGCAGTCTGAACTGGCGCAGGACTATTTCCAGCTGCGCTTTATGGACCAGAAAATTGCGCTCTATCAGCAGAGCGTGGCGGCCTATCAGCGCTACCTGAAGGTGATCAATAACCAGTATCAGGCTGGCACCGCGTCACTCGCCACCCAGGCGCAGGCGCAGATGCAGCTGGAGAGTGCCAGCGCCTCGGCGCAGGATTACCAGTGGCAGCGCGCTCAGCTGGAGCACGCCATCGCGCTGCTGGTCGGCAAAGCGCCCGCCGACTTCAGCCTGCCCGCCGCGCCGCTGAATGCCACTCTGCCCGCCATACCTGCCAGCCTGCCGGGGCAGCTGTTGCAGCGCCGTCCCGATATCGCCTATGCCGAACGTAACATGGCAGCGGCAAACGCTGCGGTGGGCGTGGCGGTGGCCGGTTACTATCCCGATCTCACTCTGAGCGCCAGCGGCGGCGTCAGTGCATCGGCGCTGCATTCGCTGTTCGCATTGCCGAACCGCGTCTGGTCGCTGGGGCCGGAGTTGAGCGGCACGCTGCTCGACTTTGGTGCCACCTCAGCGCAGGTCGATCAGGCACGCGCCAGCTGGGATGCCAGCGTTGCCAGCTATCGTCAGACGGTATTAGCCGCGTTGCAGGAGGTGGAAGATCAACTGGTGGAACTCAATACCCTGCAGGGCGAGATAGCGGCCCAGCAGCGCGCAGCCGTGGCGGCGCAGACCTCGGCGCGGGTGACGCGCAATCAGTATCAGGCCGGGATGATCGACTACCTCGATGTGGCAACCACCGAAAACAGCAGCCTGAGCGAACAACAGAGTTTACTGACGCTGCAAAGCACCCAGTGGGTCAGCAGCGTGGCGCTGATTGCCGCGCTGGGCGGCGGCTGGCAGGCACCCTGAGCGTAGTGGATAATTCTGTTGTCGAACTGCGTCAAATCCTGCATCGTGAGGGGCTATTTTTCACGATGCTAAGGAGCGGGCATGGTATTCACACTATTGCGTCTGGTATTCCGCCTGTTATGGCGGGTCGAACTGCGCGGCGACGTCGCCGAACTGCATAAGCAGAAGGTACTGATCACGCCGAACCATATGTCGTTTCTCGACGGCATATTGCTGGCGCTATTTTTGCCGATTAAGCCGGTCTACGCGGTCTATTCGACCATCAGCGAAAGCTGGTTTATGCGGCTGGTTAAACCCTTTATCGACTATGTGCCGCTCGATCCCACCAAGCCGATGGCGCTGAAACAGCTGGTGCGGCTGATCGACAGCGGCCGTCCGGTGGTGATCTTCCCGGAGGGACGGATCACCGTCACCGGATCGCTGATGAAAATCTACAGCGGCGCCGGTTTCGTCGCGGCGCGATCTGGCGCGAACGTGGTGCCAATGCGGATAGAAGGGGCGGAGTTCACGCCGTTTGGCCGGCTGGCGGGCGTATTCAAACGCCGTCTGTTTCCGCGCATCACTCTCAGCATTCTGCCCGCGACCCGCATCCCGATGCCGGAAGCGAAACGGGCGCGCGATCGCCGGCTGCTGGCGGGCGAACATCTGCATCATGTGATGATGGAAGCGCGCATGGCGGTGCGCCCGCGTGAAACTTTGTTTGATGCTTTTCTCGCGGCCCGTTCACGCTACGGTGCCTTTAAGCGCTGCATTGAAGATGTCAATTTCAAGCCCGACAGCTACAACGGCCTGCTGAAAAAATCGCTCGGCGTGGGCCGCATCCTCGAACGTTACAGCCAGCCGCGCGAAGTGGTCGGTCTGCTGCTGCCCAACACTACCGTCACGGCGGCGGCAATTCTCGGCGCATCACTGCGCGGACGGGTTCCGGCGATGCTGAACTACACCGCGGGCGTCAACGGTATGCGGGCGGCACTGACCGCGGCGCAGATCAAAACGGTCTTCACGTCGCGGCAGTTCCTCGACAAAGGCAACCTATGGCATCTGCCGCAGGGGCTCGATGATGTGCAGTGGATCTATCTGGAAGATCTGAAAGATACCGTTACCAGTAAGGACAAACTGTGGATCGTCGCCCATCTGCTGATGCCGCATCGCGCCCAGCTGCCGCAGCAGCCGGAAGATGCGGCAATGGTGCTGTTCACCTCGGGCTCGGAAGGCCATCCCAAAGGGGTGGTGCATTCGCATAAAAGCCTGCTGGCGAATGTCGAACAGATCCGCACCATCGCTGACTTCACCCCGCGTGACCGCTTTATGTCGGCGCTGCCGCTGTTCCACGCCTTTGGTCTGACCGTTGGCCTGTTTACGCCGCTGATGACCGGCGCGCAGGTGTTCCTCTATCCCAGCCCGCTGCACTACCGCATCGTGCCGGAGCTGGTCTACGACCGAAACTGCACCGTGCTGTTTGGCACCTCAACCTTCCTCGGTAACTACGCGCGCTTTGCCGCGCCCTATGATTTTGCCCGTCTGCGCTACGTGGTGGCCGGGGCTGAGAAGCTGCAGGAAAACACCCGCCAGATCTACATGGAAAAATATGGTATTCGCATCCTCGAAGGCTACGGCGTAACCGAATGCGCGCCGGTGGTGGCGATTAACGTGCCGATGGCGGCGAAGGCGCACACCGTTGGACGCATTCTGCCGGGGATGGATTCGCGACTGATGTCAGTGCCGGGCATTGAGCAGGGCGGACGGCTGCAGCTGCGCGGCCCGAACGTGATGAAAGGCTATCTGCGGGTCGAGAATCCCGGCGTGCTGGAAGTGCCGGTCGCCGATGATGGCGAAGGCAATCAGGAAGCGGGCTGGTATGACACCGGCGATATCGTCAGCTTTGATGAGGCAGGCTTCTGCCAGATTCAGGGACGCGCCAAACGCTTCGCCAAGATCGCTGGCGAGATGGTGTCGCTGGAGATCGTTGAGCAGATCGCCCTGAAAGCGTCGCCGGACAAGCAGCATGCCGCCTCACTGCGGCCGGATGGTCAGCGCGGCGAAGCGCTGGTGCTGTTCACCACCGACGGCGAACTGGCGCGTGACGGCCTGCAAAAAGCCGCCCGTGAGCTGGGCGCGCCGGAGCTGGCGCTGCCGCGCGATATCCGGGTGATGAAACAGCTGCCGCAGCTCGGCAGCGGTAAACCCGATTACGTCACGCTGAAAAAGCTGGCGGAAGAGGAGCAGGCATGAGCCTTGATCGTAATGCGCCGCTGATGTCACGCGGCATGATCGCCGTGATTATCGCCCAGTTCTTTTCGGCCTTCGGCGATAACGCGCTGCTGTTTGCCACGCTGGCCGTGCTGAAAAGCCAGTTCTATCCCGACTGGAGCCAGCCGGTGTTGCAGATGCTGTTTGTCGCCACCTACATTCTGCTGGCGCCGTTTGTCGGGCAGATGGCCGACAGCATGGCGAAAGGGCGGGTGATGATGATCGCCAACAGCCTGAAGCTGCTGGGCGCACTGGCGATCTGTTTCGGCTTCAACCCGTTCCTCGGCTATACCCTGGTGGGGATAGGTGCTGCGGCCTACTCACCGGCCAAATATGGCATCCTCGGTGAAATCACCCACGGCGAAAAGCTGGTGAAAGCCAACGGGCTGATGGAAGGGTCGACCATCGCCGCGATCCTGCTCGGCTCAGTAGCGGGCGGGATGCTGGCGGACTGGCATCTGCTGGCGGCGCTCGGCATCTGCGCGGTCACCTACGGCGTCGCGGTTATCGCGAACCTGTTTATCCCGAAACTGCAGGCGGCGCGTCCGGGGCAAAGCTGGCAGATCGCCGCCATGCTGCGCAGTTTCTTCCGGGCGGCGGCGGTGCTCTGGCATGATGCCGAAACGCGTTTCTCGCTGCTGGGCACCAGCCTGTTCTGGGGCGCGGGCGTGACGCTGCGTTTCCTGCTGGTACTCTGGGTGCCGGTGGCGCTGGGCATTCATGACAACACCACGCCAACCACCCTCAATGCGATGGTGGCGATGGGTATCGTGCTGGGTGCGGCGGCAGCGGCGAAGCTGGTGACGCTGGAAACGGTGCGTCGCTGTATGCCGGCCGGGGTGCTGATTGGCGTAATGGTGGTGGTCTTCTCACTGCAGCATTCGCTGCTGAATGCCTATTTGCTGCTGATGGTAATTGGCGCGCTGGGGGGCTTCTTTGTGGTGCCGCTGAATGCGCTGTTGCAGGCGCGCGGTAAAGAGAGCGTCGGCTCGGGCAATGCGATTGCGGTGCAGAATCTCGGTGAGAACAGCGCGATGCTGCTGATGCTGGGGTTCTATACGCTGGCGATTAAAGCCGGTGCGCCTGCGGTCGCTACCGGCATCGGGTTTGGCGTGCTGTTTGCGCTGGCCATCGCCCTGCTGTGGCTGTGGCGACCGGCTAAACGCTAAGGCTGGCCGCCTCGCTGCCAGCGTCAGGCAGCGAGGCGGCTACGCATCCGTCGTGACTCAGCGACGAACGGCAATCGCCTCAATTTCAATCTTCACATCTTTTGGCAGGCGCGCCACTTCAACGCAGGAACGGGCCGGGAATGCCGCCTGATGCTCGGTGAAGAATGCCTCATAGGCTGCATTCACCGTGGCGAAATCGTTCAGATCCTTAACGAATACCGTGGTTTTCACGATATCGCCGACCTTCAGGCCAGCCGCTTCCACGATCGCCTTCACGTTTTCCAGCGACTGACGCGCCTGGGCGGTCACGTCATCGGCGACCATGCCGGTGGCCGGATCGACCGGGATCTGACCGGAGGTGATGATCATGCTGCCGAGATCGACACCCTGAACATAGGGGCCGATGGCGGCAGGGGCTTTTTCAGTACTGATTTCACGAGACATTATTGCTCCTTGAATAAGGCAGTAGGGCGGTGAGCCCGCCGGTGCTGACCATTATAGGGTCGGCCGGAACGATTACCAGTGACCCAACACCACATGGCGCGCGAACTCTTTTTCACAATATTTGCACTTCAGATGAACATCATCGGCGCGCTGCTTCACCGCAAAACTGGAGAAGACCGGTTCGCTGCGGCTGATGCAGTTGCTGTTCGGGCAGGTCAGCACCCGCTCAACGTGCTCCGGCAGCGTCGGGGCGATCTTCGCCACCACTTCGTAATCGTCGATGCGGTTGACCGTAGCATGGGGCGCATAGACCGCCAGCTGGTTGACCTGGTCGTCGGTCAGAAAGGTGTTTTCAATCTTGATCAGATCTTTGCGGCCCATCTCGCCTGACGGCAGATTCAGGCCGATGGTGATGCGCTGATCGGTCTCGGTCAGACGGAACAGGGAGAGCAGTTTGAATCCGACCAGGGCCGGGATATGGTCGATTACCGTGCCGCGCTTGATCGCTTCGACCTGCAATTTGTTGTCGTGTGTCATCTGAGGATCTCCTTACAGGGCGGGTTCGCTGTTTAATACCAGCGCCAGCAGAGCCTGACGCGCGTAGATGCCGTTTCCGGCCTGCTGGAAGTACCAGGCGTAGGGGGTTTTATCGACATCGGTGGTGATTTCGTCGATGCGCGGCAGCGGATGCAGCACCTTCATGTTGTCACGCGCCGTCGCCAGATCGGCGGCCCGCAGAATGAACTGCGCTTTGACGTTGGCATACTCCGACGGATCGAGCCGCTCTTTCTGTACCCGCGTCATGTAGAGGATATCGAGCTGCGGCATCACCTCTTCAAAGCTGTCATGCCGTGACCAGGCGATGTTTTTCTCATCCAGCATATCGGTGATGTAAGCCGGCATCGCCAGCGCATCGGGGGCGATAAAGAAGAAGCGGTTGCCATCAAACTTCGCCAGCGCCTGTGTCAGGGAGTGCACGGTGCGGCCATATTTCAGGTCGCCGACCATCGCCACATTGAGCTGGTTCAGGCGACTCTGGGTCTCCTGAATGGTGAAGAGATCGAGCAGCGTCTGGGTCGGATGCTGGTTGGCTCCGTCACCGGCGTTGAGAATCGGGATGCCGCCAGAGAACTCCGTCGCCAGCCGCGCCGCGCCCTCCTGCGGATGACGCATCACAATCGCATCAACATAGGTGCTGATCACGGAGATGGTATCGGCCAGGGTTTCGCCTTTCTTGCCCAGCGAGGTATTGCTGCCGTCGGCAAAACCCACAACCGATGCGCCGAGACGATGAATCGCCGTCTCAAACGACAACCGGGTACGGGTCGAGGCTTCAAAAAAGCAGCTGGCGATCACGTTATGCTTCAGCAGCTCCGGCTGCGGGTGCGCTTTGAGCTGTGCAGCGGTATGCAGCACCAGTTCCAGCTCATCACGGCTGAGGTCGTTGATCGAAATAATGTGCTTGCGATATAGCGGGTTAGCCATAGCTTTCTCCTCTGCGCGGCCGGATTGCGGACAAAAAAAAGCCCCTGATTAAGGGGCTTTTTTAAGATCGGGTCGATGACCGAAAGAAACAGCGGCGCCGCCTGTGGTCAGGCGTGATTGAGCGTCAAATTGTCCGCTGCGCTGTAGCATATTTCCTCCGGCAAATTGTGGCGCATTATACCCATTCGCTGCCGGGCAGCAAGGGAAAATCGTGCGCGAGGAAACCGTTTGCGCTGGCCCTGAAGCAGGGCGATTGGGCTGCCGTGCCTGGCTGGTACAGGCAGACGCCGGGAATCTGCATCAGCGTTGACCCAGCGTCGCCACCATCACCGCTTTGATGGTGTGCATCCGGTTTTCCGCCTGATCGAACACGATGCTGTGCGGGGACTCAAATACCTCATTGCTCACTTCCATGCCGTTCGGCAGATCGTACTGTTCCGCCATCTGCCGGCCCAGCGTGGTCTGATCGTCATGGAAAGCGGGCAGACAGTGCAGGAATTTCACCTGCGGATTGCCGGTGAGATCGAGCATCGCCCGGTTAACCTGATAGTCACGCAGCAGGGCGATACGCTCTTCCCACACCGCTTTGGCTTCGCCCATCGACACCCAGACGTCGGTGTAGATAAAGTCTGCACCTTTGACGCCGTCAGCAATGTTATCGGTGAGGGTGATTTTGCCGCCGGTCTGCTGTACCACGTCGCGACACTGCTCCACCAGCTGCGCCTCTGGCCAGCAGCTCTGCGGTGCCACCAGACGCAGATCCAGCCCGACCAGCGCCGCCGCTTCCAGCATGGTGTTGCCCATGTTATTGCGGGCATCGCCGACGTAAACCAGCGTCATCTGGCTGAGCGTTTTGCCTGGCAGATGCTCCTGCATGGTCAGCAGATCGGCCAGCAGCTGTGTCGGATGAAACTCCGTGGTCAGTCCATTCCACACCGGCACGCCAGCGTGCTCCGCCAGGGTTTCCACCAGCTCCTGGCCGTAACCGCGATACTGGATACCGTCATACATCCGGCCCAGTACCCGCGCGGTGTCGCGCATCGACTCTTTATGCCCGATCTGGCTGCCGCTCGGACCGAGATAAGTAACGTTAGCACCCTGATCGTAAGCGGCAACTTCGAAAGAGCATCGGGTACGGGTCGAGTCTTTTTCGAAGATGAGCGCGATGTTTTTGCCTTTCAGGGTCGGGACTTCACTGCCACTTTTTTTCGCGCGTTTTAATTCCGCAGCAAGGGTAAGCAGGTGATTAATTTCGGCCGGGGTAAAATCCAGTAGCCTGAGGAAATGGCGCTGATACAGCTGACTCATACAACACTCCGGTAACCATAAAAATGAATTAAAATTCAATCTAACCGTATGAATATGCATTTTCAACCCCGACGAGAATAAACTTTTCGTTTTGTGTAGTGGCGCGACAGGCAGTGTGGGAAAATAATTGTTTATTGCCGAACTCAGAGAGGACATCGTTATGGCATATGAAGCATTATTGGAAGAGCAGCGTGAAGAGACGCGCCTGATCATTGAAGAGCTGCTGGAGGATGGCAGCGATCCCGATGCGCTTTATACCATCGAGCATCATCTCTCGTGCAACAACTTCGATTCACTGGAGAAGGCCGCAGTTGACGCCTTCAAGCTGGGTTATGAAGTGACCGAGCCGGAAGAGCTGGAGCTGGAAGATGGGACGACCGTGATGTGCGTTGACATCATCAGTGAATCGGCGCTGAAGCCAGAGCTGATTGATGTGCAGGTTGAGCAACTGGTGAACCTGATCGGTAAATACAATGTCGACTACGACGGCTGGGGCACCTACTTTGAAGACCCGGACGCCGAAGATGAAGATGACGAAGACGCCATCGACGATGAAGATGATAATGGCATTCGCCACTAAGTCGCGCAGGGCGGGGAATTCTCCGCCTCTCTTCTTTTCCAGCCCTGTTTTAACACCATGAACTACGCACCCTTACTTGAACCCATTTATCAGTTTCTGCACTGCCGCACGCCACAAGCCTGGATTGATGAGGCGCGTAAACCGGAAAATCTGACCCTGCTGTTAACCGACCATCTGGTATGCGAACTGAAAGCCGCGCAGACCGCGGTCTGGCTGATCCGTAAATATGTGGCTGACAAACCCAGCGGTGAGGCGATCCTCGGCTGGCTGAAACCGTACGAAGATTTTATCTTCCGCGAAGATGGCGACAGCGTCTTTATCAATGCCCATAAAAATCTCACCAAACGCATCATCGTCCGCAATGAACTGCCGTGGGCGGATGAGCTGGTGGAAAAGATGGTGCTGCTGATTAAAGAAGAGCTGCATCACTTCTATCAGGTATGGGAAATTATGCAGTCGCGCGGATTGGTCTATCAGAAGATCACCTCCAGCCGCTATGCGAAGTCCCTGCTGCGTGAAGTGACAACCCATGAGCCGGAGACGCTGGTGGATAAGCTGATTTGCGGTGCTTACATTGAAGCGCGCTCCTGCGAGCGGTTTGCGGCGCTGGCGCCGTGGCTGGATGGCGAGCTGGAGAAGTTTTATATCTCACTGCTGCGCTCAGAAGCGCGCCACTATCAGGACTATTTAACCCTGGCGGCGCAGATCTCAGCGAAAGATATCGCGCCACGGGTACGGGCGATTGGCGAAACCGAAGCGCGATTGATCAGCGAGCCGGACGGCGAATTACGTTTTCACAGTGGCGTACCGGCCTTCTGAACCGCAGCGTTACAGCTAAAGAGACTGGGCTGACGGTGCAGTGGCCCGCATCGGCTACAGGTTTTTCAGCATCCGCACTTCACAGTCAACGTGACCGGTACAGCCCATGGCGCTGTCGATATGCTCAAAGCCCAGCGATTCATACAGCTTAATCGCTCTGGTCAGGCTGGCCGTGGTTTCGAGGTAGCAGCGACGAAAACCGTGCTGACGGGCATGATCCAGCGCCCGCAGCGCCAGCTCGCGCGCCAGTCCCTGACCGCGTACCGCAGGCAGGAAATACATCTTCTGCAGTTCGCAGATATCGGGCGCGCTGCAGGCCAGTGGCGCTACGCCGCCGCCGCCGACCACCTTGCCGTCAGCCTCAATAATCCAGTAGGCGCTCTGTTCGGCGCTGTACAACTCAAACAGGTGGTCAAGTTGCGGATCGGATACGGTGTATCCCTTATCCGCCGTCAGGCCGAACTCCGCTGAAACGTCGCGGATTACCTGGGCAATATGCGGATTGTCGGCGGCAGTAATCGGCCGCACCTGGAGGTGCTGAGAGTCAGAAATCATGTTGGGATTGGATTGTGCAATTCAATTAGACATACACCAGAAATAACATTATCGTCATGTAAAAGCAATATTTGTGATAATTTACACAGGCATTAAATGTGCATTTATCCTTTTTATGGTGATTTAATTAATTATTCTCTCTGTTGTCGTCACTGGTTCATTTAATAAATAATAATTATTCCCCTGACTTAATTAGCCAGGTTTTTAATTGGCTGCTTTTATTTTATTTGATGTGAATCAAAATTCCAGGGGTTTACTGCTGTAAGTTAAGATCTTTAACGCTATTTAAGGGATTAATTTCATGGCAATTCCAGCTTACCTCTGGTTAAAAGATGATGGCGGCGCAGATATCAAAGGTTCAGTTGATGTTCAGCATCGGGAAGGAAGTATCGAAGTTCTTAGTTTCATGCATGGGTTGAGCATTCCTGTTGATCCCCACACGGGCAAACTCACCGGAACGCGTATTCACAGTGCATTGGAGTTCGAAAAAGAATTTGATTCATCCAGCCCTTATCTCTACAAGGCAGTATCCTCCGGACAAACACTTAAATCAGCTGAAATAAAATGGTATCGCATTAATCATGCAGGCCAGGAGGAAGAGTACTTCAACATGTTCATTGAAGGGGTAAAAGTGGTGTCAGTTAACCCACTTATGCATAACATTAAATCGATTGAAAATATGAACCATCTTGAGTCAGTGACGCTGCGCTACGAAAAAATCACCTGGAAGTATTGCGATGGTAATATTCAGCATTCCGATTCATGGAAGGAACGCGCATAATCCAACTATTTAATGGCGTCGCACCTCTTTGCGTCATTGTAAGGAGCAGGTATGACATGGGTTTATGACGTGAGAAAGCGATCTTTTACACGAGATGGTGTCTATAAATTCGATGCATTATATGCCGGAGCTGAAGGATACAAAGACGATCCTGCATTAGCATGTGAAGTTAACAAAGGCCCTTTGCCTGCGGGCAAGTATAAGATTGGCCATCCGGTGGCAAAGCATCCGACAGCCGGACGATTTGTTCTCCGTCTGACGCCTTATGCAGGCAATAATATGTGTGGTCGCGCTGGATTCCTTATTCATGGAGATAATGGCTTTGGTACTGCCTCCAATGGCTGTATTGTTGCCTCTTTTAATGTCAGGAAGAGCATTGCAGATAGCGGCGACAGGGAGTTAATCGTGAAATGAAATGGCTTATTATCGTAGTCTTAACCTTGTTTGCGGTGGCCTGCGCATCAGGAAACCCTCAATCTGCTGAACAGGTTTTGTCAGATAAAGTGCTTACGGCCTCCATGAATAACGACAATAGCCCTCTCTCAGACGTTGATTATGACCAGATATCTGAATATCTTTCTCAGGGCAGACCACGCTGGATAGCACTTTATCCCATCCTTAATCAATCACCCTTCTTAGGGATAACATCATTTCAGGAAGGTTTGAATATCTCTATGGCCTATGCCTTACCTGAGAACCCTGAAGAAGTATTGAAGTTCGTTAATGAAAATAATATTAATAGTATATGTGGGCTGCCATTTATTGAACCCACCCAGAATGAAACAGAAGCGTACTTTATACTAACCAGTGCCGCACTTAATAAATTACCCACCGGAGGATACTGGCAAAAAAGATGCCTGGCTGTATTAAAAAAGCGTTATGCGGGTCAAAAAGGCGAGGTGAGGCCGGAGGACGGTTCATCACAACAATGATTATGCCTGTTAAATAACACACCTGATTTATTACTTAATCAACGTTTTGCGTTATAACCAGTCTTTCATCATTCCTGAAATCGCTAGTCTAAGCCAGGTTCTTTTGTCTGCGGCAGGTGGGCAGGGCAGAACAGTCGCCGGGTTTACTCTGTGATTAAGTCTGCACCTTGCTAAACGCTTACCTTTATTACCATTTATAAATAAAAAACCCTGCGCGAGCGCAGGGTTTGTTCAGGGCAGGGCAATCTGTCAATCAGAGCGCCGCAATCACCGCCTGCTGTTCAATCAGTTTTGCTTTTGATTGTTGCAGTTCGGCCACGCGTTCACGCTCTTTCGCCACGACCGCTTCCGGAGCGCGGGAGACAAAGCCTTCGTTCGCCAGCTTGGTCTCGATCTTCTCGATTTCCACATCCAGCTTAACCAGCTCTTTCGCCAGACGCTCCAGCTCAGCGGTTTTATCCACCAGATCCGCCATCGGGATCAGCAGCTCTGCGCCTTCAACGATCTTGGTCACCGAGACCGGGCCTTTCTCGCCCGCTGGCAGAATGGTCAGGCTTTCCAGACGCGCCAGGCGCGACAGGAAGTTACGGTTCGCTTCCACCCGACGCAGTGCGGCCGGTGAGCAGTCGCGCAGCAGCACGTCCAGCGGTTTGCTCAGCGCAATGTTCATCTCAGCACGAATATTACGCACCGCGACGATCGCCTGTTTCATCCACTCGATATCCGCTTTGGCTTCGGCATCTTCTTTCGCCACATCGTAGTGCGGGAAAGGCTGCAGCATGATGGTGTCGTCGCTGATGTTTTTCAGCCCCTTCACGCGCTGCCAGATGGTTTCGGTGATAAACGGAATAATCGGGTGCGCCAGACGCAGCAAGCCTTCCAGCACGTTTACCAGCGTATGTCGGGTACCACGCAGTTCAGATTCACTGCCGCTGTTCATCACCGGCTTGGTCAGCTCCAGATACCAGTCACAGAACTGGTTCCAGGTGAAGTCATACAGCAGGTTAGCCGCGATATCGAAACGGTAGCTATCCAGCGCCTCACGGTAGGCTTTCACCGTGCTGTTGAACTCGGTCAGAATCCAGCGATCCGCCAGCGACAGCGTCATTTCGCCGCCGTTCTGGCCGCAATCCTGATCTTCGGTGTTCATCAGCACAAAGCGGCTGGCGTTCCACAGCTTGTTACAGAAGTTGCGATAACCTTCCAGGCGCTTCATGTCCCAGTTGATGTCGCGACCGGTTGAGGCGAGGGCGGCGAGAGTGAAACGCAGCGCATCGGTGCCTGACGGCTCAATGCCGTTCGGGAACTGCTTCTCGGTGCGTTTACGGATCTTCTCAGCCAGCTGCGGCTGCATCATGTTACCGGTGCGTTTTTCCAGCAGCGCTTCCAGCGAAATACCGTCAACCATATCCAGCGGGTCAATCACGTTGCCCTTGGATTTTGACATTTTCTGGCCTTCTTCATCACGAATCAGACCGGTCATGTAGACGGTTTTAAACGGCACCTGCGGTTTGCCATCTTCATCTTTGATGAAGTGCATGGTCAGCATGATCATGCGGGCAATCCAGAAGAAGATGATGTCGAAGCCGCTCACCAGCACGCTGGTCGGATGGAAGGTGCGCAGCGCTTCGGTGTTTTCCGGCCAGCCCAGGGTCGAGAAAGTCCACAGGCCTGAGGAGAACCAGGTGTCCAGCACGTCATCATCCTGACGCAGCGCCACATCGGCGGCCAGGTTGTTTTCAGCGCGCACTTCGTCTTCGGTGCGGCCGACGTAGACGTGACCGTTGTTGTCATACCACGCCGGAATGCGGTGACCCCACCACAGCTGACGGGAGATACACCAGTCCTGGATATCACGCATCCAGGAGAAGTACATGTTTTCGTACTGCTTCGGCACAAACTGAATGTCGCCGTTTTCAACCGCTTCCACCGCGACTTTCGCCAGCGGGGCGGTGCGCACGTACCACTGGTCAGTCAGCATCGGCTCAATGACCACGCCGCCACGGTCGCCGTAAGGCACGGTCAGGTCGTGCGGTTTGATCTCTTCGAGCAGGCCGAGCTGATCAACGGCTGCGACAATCGCTTTACGCGCCGCAAAACGCTCCATCTTCTGGAACGCCGCCGGGATCTCATCGGAACAGGCATCGCTGACTTCGCCGTTGGTGTCATACACCTGGGCGCGCTCGCGGATATCACCGTCAAAGGTCAGAATGTTGATCATCGGCAGCTTATGACGACGACCGACTTCGTAGTCGTTAAAGTCATGTGCTGGCGTGATTTTGACGCAGCCGGTGCCTTTTTCCATGTCAGCATGTTCATCGCCGACAATCGGGATCAGACGATTCACCAGCGGCAGCATAACAAATTTGCCAATCAGATCTTTGTAGCGCGGATCTTCCGGGTTCACCGCCACGCCGGTATCACCCAGCAGGGTTTCCGGACGGGTGGTGGCGACCACCAGGTAATCTTTACCGTCAGCGGTTTTCGCGCCGTTGGCCAGCGGATAGCGGATGTGCCACATCGAGCCTTTGCTCTCGCGGTTTTCCACTTCCAGGTCAGAGATGGCGGTGCGCAGTTTAGGGTCCCAGTTGACCAGGCGCTTGCCACGGTAAATCAGGTTCTCTTTGTAGAGGCGGACGAACACCTCTTTCACCGCATTGGACAGCCCTTCATCCATGGTGAAGCGCTCGCGCTCCCAGTCAACGGAGTTGCCGAGACGGCGCATCTGACGGGTGATGGTGCCGCCGGATTCCGCTTTCCACTGCCAGATTTTGTCGATGAACGCATCACGGCCATAATCCTGGCGCGTTTTGCCCTCTTCAGCCGCAATCTTGCGTTCAACCACCATCTGCGTGGCGATGCCCGCATGGTCGGTACCGGCCTGCCACAGGGTATTTTTCCCCTGCATACGCTGGTAACGAATCATGGTATCCATGATGGTTTGCTGGAAAGCGTGACCCATGTGCAAGCTACCGGTGACGTTCGGCGGCGGGATCATGATGCAAAAGCTTTCCTGGCTGGTATCGCCATTCGGTTTGAAGTAGCCCTGCTTTTCCCAATGCTCGTAAAGCGGCTGCTCGATATCTTGCGGGTTATATGTCTTTTCCATTTCTGCTATGTCGTTTGCGGCTGTGGCGGCGTTGCCGTATTCAATTGGAAACCAACGCTGCGGTACGCTTTATAGCGGTCGCGCGCCAGCTGTTTGAGAGATTCTTCGTAAGGAACGAAGTCTATCACTTCATGGAAAGCAGTAGCAAAATCTGCGAACTGTGGCAGCAGGCTAATTAACAGGTCGCGCGGCGAACTGCCGCGACGCTGCGGCCAGGCCAGTTCAACCGGCGCGCCGTAGCGCGGGCCTTCACCGGCAAGGTTATGCGGCACGAAGGCGTTTGCCGGTCGTTGCCACAGTGCTTCGTCGAGACGAATTGCCTGCTGCTCATCTTCACAGGCGATCAACACCCGCTTTCCGGCCCGCCAGCGTGTTTCCGCCAGATTGCACACCAGCGCTTCAATGGCGCTCAGGCCGTCGCTCGGTGCATCGGTTTCCAGCACGTAGAAGGTTGCGTTTTTCATCAGTTTGCTCGTCAGAAGATCAAGGGCGGAATCTCATCCGCCCTTGTAGTCAGCATTGAGGCGATCAATCGTCGCCGTTCAATCCTGCCCGATTCAACAGAAACTGCGACAGCATCGGCACCGGACGACCGGTGGCGCCTTTGGCTTTGCCTGAACGCCATGCGGTACCGGCGATGTCGAGGTGCGCCCAGTTATATTTGCGGGCAAAGCGCGCCAGGAAGCAGGCGGCGGTAATCGCGCCGCCAGGCCGGCCGCCAATGTTAGCCATGTCGGCAAAATTGGACTCCAGCTGCTCCTGATACTCATCCGCCATCGGCAGACGCCAGGCGCGGTCACCCGACTGCTCAGAGGCGCTGATCAGCTCATGCGCCAGCGGATTGTGGTTCGACAGCAGACCGCTGACGTGGTGGCCCAGCGCAATCACGCAGGCACCGGTCAGGGTCGCGACGTCAATCACCACTTCCGGATCGAAACGTTCGACATAGGTCAGCGCATCGCACAGGACCAGACGGCCTTCGGCATCGGTATTCAGCACTTCCACCGTCTGACCAGACATGGTGGTCAGCACGTCGCCCGGACGCATCGCCCGGCCATCCGGCATGTTTTCACAACCGGCCAGCACGCCGACCACGTTGAGCGGCAGGTTAAGCTCGGCCACCATGCGCATCACGCCATAGACCGAGGCCGCGCCGCACATATCATATTTCATTTCGTCCATGCTGTCGGACGGCTTAATCGAGATACCGCCGGAGTCGAAGGTCAGGCCTTTACCGACCAGCACGATAGGGCGTGCGTCGGCATCCGGGTTGCCTTTGTACTCAATCACCGACATCAGCGATTCGTTCTGCGAACCGGCACCGACCGCCAGATAGGCGTTCATCCCCAGCTCTTTCATCTGCTGTTCGCCGATGACGCGGGTGGTGACATTTTTGCTGAAGGCATCCGCCAGCTGGCGAGCCTGCGAGGCAAGATAGGCGGCGTTACAGATGTTTGGCGGCATATTGCCGAGATCTTTCGCCGCTTTCATCCCGGCTGCGACCGCCAGACCGTGCTGGATCGCGCGCTCACCGCTGGTCAGTTCACGGCGGGTCGGTACGTTAAATACCAGCTTGCGCAGCGGACGACGGGGTTCCGCCTTGTTGCTCTTCAGTTGATCGAAGTTATACAGCGCCTCTTTCGAGGTTTCGACCGCCTGACGCACTTTCCAGTAGGTGTTGCGGCCTTTGACGTGCAGCTCGGTCAGGAAGCAGACCGCTTCCATTGAGCCGGTATCGTTCAGCGTATTGATGGTTTTCTGGATGACCTGCTTATACTGACGCTCGTCGAGCTCGCGCTCTTTGCCGCAGCCAATCAGCAGAATCCGCTCAGAGAGGATGTTGGGCACGTGATGCAGCAGCAGTGTCTGGCCTACTTTTCCTTCCAGCTCGCCACGGCGCAGCAGGGCGCTGATATAGCCGTCGCTGATTTTATCCAGCTGTTCGGCAATCGGTGACAGACGGCGCGGTTCGAAAACGCCAACGACAATGCAGGCACTGCGCTGTTTTTCCGGGCTTCCGCTTTTTACACTGAACTCCATGCACTCTCCTGAATCTTAAAGACAACGGCCGCTGCTGCCGCTAGAATGTAGCGCGCTCATGACCCATTTATTCATCGTGGCAGCATGACAATCTGCCGCTGGAGGTCATAATGAATCAGGGTGACAAGATGTTGTTTTTCCACCACCCATGCGCGTTTGTCATACAATTTTAGCTACGATGACGGCCATTGATGAAGAAAAATGGCAAATAAGCGTTGAAACTAGCGATTTTCCTGCAAAAAGACAAGTTTTCACAGGCGTACTAAGCGTGATCATCATTAGATATCTGGTTCGGGAAACGCTCAAAAGCCAGCTGGCTATCCTCTTCATCCTGCTATTAATCTTCTTTTGCCAGAAGTTAGTCAGGATTTTAGGAGCCGCGGTGGATGGCGAAGTGCCGACAAACCTCGTTCTGACTCTGTTAGGACTGGGTGTGCCTGAAATGGCACAACTTATACTGCCCCTGAGTCTGTTTCTGGCGATCCTGATGACGCTGGGACGACTCTACACGGAAAGTGAAATTACCGTGATGCACGCCTGCGGCCTGAGTAAAGCCGTGCTGGTCAAGGCGGCGATGGTCCTGATGCTGTTTACCTCGCTGGTGGCGGCGGTGAATGTCATCTGGCTCGGTCCCTGGTCATCCCGTTATCAGGATGAAGTGACCCAGAACGCCAAAGCCAATCCAGGTACGGCGGCGCTGGCGGCCGGGCAGTTCCAGACCTCCAGCGATGGCAACGCGGTACTGTTCATCGAGGATGTCAAAGGCAACCAGTTCGGCAACGTGTTCCTGGCGCAGTTACGGCCAAAAGGCAACGCGCGGCCGTCGGTGGTGCTGGCTGACAGCGGTCATATGGAACAGCATAAAGACGGTTCGCAGGTGGTGACGCTGGATAAAGGCACCCGCTTTGAGGGCACCGCCTTGCTGCGCGACTTCCGCATCACTGACTTCACCAACTATCAGGCGCGCGTCGGCTACAAAGAGGCGACGCTGGACCCGAATGATGCGGAGCAGTCGAGCTTTACCGGCCTGTTCGGCAACGATTCGCCAACCTTCCGCGCCGAGCTGCACTGGCGGTTGACGCTGGTGTTTTCGGTGCTGGTGATGGCGCTGATGGTGGTGCCGCTCAGCGTGGTCAATCCACGTCAGGGCCGGGTGCTGTCGATGCTGCCTGCGATGCTGCTCTATCTGATCTTCTTCCTGCTGCAAAGCTCGCTGAAGTCGAGCGGGGCGAAAGGGCGGCTCGATCCGGCCGTCTGGATGTGGGTGGTGAATATCGGCTATCTGCTGCTGGCGGTACTGCTTAACCTGTGGGATACGGTGCCGATGCGTCGGGTCCGTGCCCGCTTCACACGCGGAGGATCGGTCTGATG
Organism: Pantoea sp. USHLN298; assembly: GCF_037149395.1. NCBI lineage: Bacteria > Pseudomonadati > Pseudomonadota > Gammaproteobacteria > Enterobacterales > Erwiniaceae > Pantoea > Pantoea sp. USHLN298. The sequence goes on along the minus strand of NZ_JBBCRO010000004.1, from coordinate 313,906 downwards.
TTTCGCGTACTTGACCGCTATATCGGCAAAACCATCTTTAATACCATCATGCTGACGCTGTTCATGCTGGTGTCGCTCTCCGGCATCATCAAGTTCGTCGATCAGCTGCGTAAAACCGGCCAGGGCAGCTACAGCGCGCTCTCCGCCGGTTATTACACCCTGCTCAGCGTGCCGAAAGACATTGAAATCTTCTTCCCGATGGCGGCGCTGCTCGGCGCACTGCTGGGGCTGGGGACGCTGGCGCAGCGCAGTGAGCTGGTGGTGATGCAGGCCGCCGGTTTCACCCGTATGCAGGTGGCGCTGTCGGTGATGAAAACCGCGATTCCGCTGGTGCTGCTGACCATGGCGATTGGCGAATTTGTCGCGCCTTCGGGCGAGCAGATGGCGCGTAACTACCGGGCGCAGCAGCTGTATGGCGGCGCGCTGGTGTCGACGCAAAATGGCCTGTGGGCGAAAGATGGCAACAACTTCATCTTCATTGAGCGTATCAAAGGCGACAATGAAATTGATGGTGTCAGCATCTACAGCTTCAACGATCAGCGTCGGCTGCAGAGCGTACGCTTCGCTGCGACCGCTATCTGGGATGCGGCGAAAAAGCGCTGGATTCTGTCGCAGGTGGATGAGTCAAACCTGACCGATCCTAACCAGATTACCGGCTCGCAAAGCCTCAGTGGTGAATGGAAAACCAACCTGACGCCGGACAAACTCGGCGTGGTGGCACTCGATCCGGACGCGCTGTCGATTCGCGGCCTGTATAACTACAGCAAATATCTCAAGCAGAGCGGCCAGGAGTCCGGGCGTTATCTGCTGAATATGTGGGGCAAGATCTTTCAGCCGCTGTCGGTGGCGGTGATGATGCTGATGGCGCTGTCGTTTATCTTTGGCCCGCTGCGCAGCGTGTCGATGGGGGTGCGGGTAGTCACCGGCATCAGCTTCGGCTTCCTGTTCTACGTGCTGGACCAGATTTTCGGCCCGCTCAGCCTGGTTTACGGCTTGCCGCCGATTCTGGGGGCGATATTGCCGAGCTTCGCGTTCTTCGCCATCAGCTTGTTTATGCTGATCAAGCGGCGCTAAGCGAGCACCGCAACTGAAAAAGGCCGCGCAAGCGGCCTTTTTTGTTTTTAACCTGCCGGCTCAGGGAGCATACGCCTTTCGCAAAGAGGCAAAAGCGCATCCGTGGCCGGTGATGATTGGCTGCAGGCGCAGGCTTCCATCGCTTTACGAATGAGCTCTCCGGAAACCGCTGTTTCAGCGGCGGAAAGCGGCTTCAGGCCACGCTATTTATCCAGCCTGTTATCCAGCCAGACAATGCGGGCAGAGCGGCTGGCAACTGCGACAGCAGATAGAGAATCAGACCAATGGTACCGCCCACCAGCGTGCCGTTGATGCGAATAAACTGCAGGTCTTTGCCGATATTCAGCTCGATCTGCTGTGACATCTCGCGCGCATCCCAGCTCTTCACGGTGTCGCTGATATGGCGCGTCAGGAAGCCGGCAAACTCCGGCGCTACGCTGCGCGCCGCCTGTTCGAGGTGCTGGTTCATCGAGTCACGCAGCGCCGGATCGGCAGCCAGGGTTTCGCCCAGCCACAGCGCCGCGCCGCGCACTTTCTCCTGCACCCGCGAATCGTCGCTGCTGAGGTCCGCTTTCAGCCAGTTACGCATATCGTTCCACAGCTCGCCGATGTAGCGATTAAGCGTGGCATCCTCTTTCAGCCAGCTCTTGATCACCTCGGCGCGCTCCGCCATCTCCGGGTCGGTTTGCAGTTTAACGATCAGGCGCTCCACCGCCCGGTTAAAGCCGAGACGCAGCTCGTGCCCCTGATCCAGCGCCACATCATCCAGCAGCGAATCGACCGCGTTCGCCACCAGTTCAGCGCTGTGCTCGCCCAGCCACTCGGTTGGCAACATTTTGGCTTTGATCGGATGCTCACGCTTCAGCCAGCGCACCAGTTGCTGCGCAATGAACTCGCGGGTTGAGGGCTTATGCAGCAGCGCCAGCAGCTGCTCGATCGCCGCGTCCAGCAGCGCCTGATGACGATTATTTTTGGTCAGGCTCTCCAGAATCAGCGCGCTGGTCTGCGTCAGATCGACCTTATCGATGGCGCGATGCACCGCGCGGCGCATGAAGTTCTGAATACGCGTGTCGTCGGTCAGATCGAGGAAGCCGCGCATCACCTGCAGCAGATGCCGCCCGATGCGATCGGCATTGCCGGGCGCATTCAGCCACTGCGCCAGCAGGTGCGACGGATCGTGACGGCGTATCAGGCTCAGCAGAGAATCGGTATCGAGAAACTTCTCCTGCACGAAGCGGCCAAGATTCTCACCGATACGGTCTTTGTTGCGCGGAATAATCGCGGTATGACGCGAGATAAAAGGCACCGGCACCCGGCGAAACAGCGCCACTACCGCAAACCAGTCAGCCAGCGCGCCGACCATCGCCGCTTCCGCTATCGCTTTCACGCCGCTGACCCAGAAGCCGGGCGGCAGAAACAGGGTGATGATGAAGGTGGCGGCGGCCAGTAACAGCAGCAGCAGCGCCAGACGTTTGGTCCGTTTCAGTTCGTGTTGTTTATCCATATCCCGATCTTAGCAGAGCGCGTTGTTCAGCGGCGGCGGCCACCCAGCAGGCTGCCGAGCACGCCGCGGATGATCTGGTTAGTTATCTGGCGGGTGGCGCTTTTCGCCATGGTCTGCACTACGCCATCGTGCTTACCGCCGCGTGGCCCGGTATGGCCAAACAGAATCTCTTTCAGTCCGCCGAGAATGCCCTCATCAACGGCCACGCTGTTGCCTTTGGCGGGCGGCGCATTGGTCTGTTCGCCGCTGGCCTGAAAGCCCTGCTGCAGCCGTTCAAAGGCTGATTCGCGATCGACCTCGCTGTCATATTTGCCATACAGCGGCGAGTGGTTGATCAGCCCGTTACGTTCATCGGCCGTTACCGGTCCCATGCGTGATCCGGGCGCAATCACCATCGCCCGCTGGACCACCGACGGGCTGCCTTTGGCATCGAGAAAAGAGATCAGCGCTTCGCCGGTGCCCAGCGCCTGAATCGCCTCCACGCTGCTGAAGGCCGGGTTAGCGCGCAGACTTTCGGCGGCCGTTTTGACCGCTTTCTGATCCTTTGGCGTAAAGGCGCGCAGGGCGTGCTGTACCCGATTGCCGAGCTGTCCCAGCACCCGATCCGGAATGTCTGCCGGGTTCTGGGTGACGAACCAGACGCCAACGCCTTTGGAGCGAATCAGCCGCATCACCTGTTCGATCTTTTCCAGCAGCACCAGCGGCGCGTCGTTAAACAGCAGATGCGCCTCATCGAAGAAGAATACCAGCTTCGGCTTATCGGGATCGCCCGCTTCCGGCAGGTGTTCATACAGCTCAGAGAGCAGCCACAGCAGGCTGGTGGCGTAGAGTTTCGGCAGCTGATAGAGCTTCTCCGCCGAGAGAATATTGATAAAGCCTTTGCCCTGATCGTCGACCCGCATCCAGTCGGCGATATCCAGCATCGGTTCACCGAAGAAATGCTCGGCACCCTGCTGCTCCAGCGTCAGCAAGCCGCGCTGAATCGCCCCGACCGAGGCGCTGTTAATGTTGCCGTAGTGGGTCTGAAAATTTTTGGCGTTGTCGCCGATGTACTGCGTCATGGCGCGCAGATCTTTGAAATCGAGCAGCAGTAAGCCCTGATCGTCGGCGATGCGGAAAATGATCTGCAGTACGCCGCTCTGGACTTCATTAAGGTTCAGCAAGCGCGCCAGCAGCAGCGGACCGAGATCGGAGACGGTCGCCCGCACCGGATGGCCTTTTTCACCAAAGATATCCCACAGCATCACCGGATTGCCTTGCGGCTGCCAGTCGGTGACGCCAATGCTGGCCAGCCGCTGCTGGAGTTTTTCGCTGCTCTGGCCCGCCATCGCCACACCGGTCAGATCGCCTTTCACATCGGCCATAAACACCGGTACGCCAATCGACGAGAACGATTCGGCCAGCTTTTGCAGGGTGACGGTTTTACCGGTGCCGGTCGCGCCGGTAATCAATCCGTGGCGATTGGCCATTTGCGGTAACAGTGCAAGCTGAACGTCGGTGGTGCGGGCAATCAGTAGCGGGGAAGTCATGATTTTCCACTCTCAGGCAAGGGGTTATGCCTGAAGAATAGCAAGCGGGGCGGGGTAAAGCGGAGAACTTTTCACCAAAAAGCAGGCCGTTGCTCCGCAGAGCAACGGGCCAGGTTACTTCTGCACGTCTTCGAAATTGAGCAGGCTGACGCCGATCCCCTGCTGCACGTTGCGGATATTGCTACGCACCGCCACCTGAGTTGCGCCCTGCAGCATCACGACAAAGGGTGATGACTGCTGCACCTGGGTCTGTAATTGCTGGTAACGGCTGCGACGTTTAACCGCATCGCTCTCACCGGCTGCGGCACGGGTGGCGGCGCTGAGTTCAGGGATGCTCCAGCCGACCCGCCACGCCAGCGTTTTGCCGCCGCCCGGCACGTTATAGGCAAAGGCGCTGGCGTTGGTGTTGGGATCGACGTAGTCCGCGCCCCAGTAGGAGAAGATCGCCTGGAAATCGCGGCTGCGCATTTTGCTCCACAGCTCCGATTCCGCCACCGGCTGAATATCCAGATTCACCTCCGCTTTGGCGAAGCTGGCCTGCAGCGCCTGCGCCACATCGATGTAAGGAGGCTGATTGACCACCGTCAGGGCAATGTGGGTGCCAGGCTTGATGCCAGCCTGTTGCAGAATCGACTGCGCCTTTTTCAGATCGTAATGGAACGGCGTGCTGTTCAGCGCGCCATCAAAACCGTCCGGCAGGAAACTCTGATGAATGCGGTATTGCCCCTTTAACAGCTGATTCGCCAGGCTGTCATAATCGACCAGCCAGCGCGCCGCCTGCCACAATGCCGGGTTAGCCAGCGCCGGTTGCTGCGGGCTTTGGGTGTTAAAGCCGAGGTAGTAGATCAGGCTGGAAGGGAAGGCATCGACCCGGACATCTTTCGTGCCTTTCACGGCGGCGATCTGATCCGGCCCGAGCTGATAGGCAACATCCACATCACCCTGCTGGATCAGCAGACGACGGGTGCCTGGCTCGGCGACCCCTTTCAGCAGCACCCGTTTCAGGTGCGACGGCTGCGTGCTGTTGGGATTGGCTTCCAGCACCAGCGCCTGCAGCGGCACAAACTGTTTGATGGCATAGGCGGCACTGCCGGCGGAATGCGTTTTCAGCCAGCCATTGCCGTAGTCGTTGTTTGCGGCATGCTGTTGCGCCAGCTTGCTGTCGACCAGCGAGGCGACGGGCGCGGTGAGCAGTCGCAGTGCCAGATCGCTGCCGATTTGTGCCGGCCAGCGCAGCTCAAGCTGGTGGTCGTTAATCACCGTAAACTGCTGGTCGATGTTGTCGGGCGTCCAGCCAAATTCACCCAGGATGAACGAGGGTGCCTTATTGAGTTTCACCGCGCGGGTTAACGAAAACACTACATCCTGGGATGTCAGCGGATTGCCGCTGGCGAAACGGGCCTGCGGATTGAGATCAAATACCAGGCTGTGTGGAGTTTTTCCCGGCTGCCAGCGGCTGGCCGCCAGTGGCGATAACTGCTGCGGGTCCTGATGATTCGGCTCCAGCAGTGTTTGATAAATGTTACGCAGGCTGCTGCTACTGATGGTTTCGAAACTTTCCGCCGGATCAAAACTGATGATGCCATCGAGTGGCACCGCAATCACCAGCGTATCGGCGGGCGTGGCGGCGAACACCGGGTGAGCCAGCGCCACGGCGGTAAGCAGTGAAAGAAGCGTTTTACGCATAAAGAGTTATCCTGAGTAGTTGATTAACCTACTCTATCTGGCGTGGAGAAAACTCAAAATGCCGGTTTGTTCTGAGCTTTGCACAATTATTACCAGCGTGATTCAGGCAAATGAACAAATAAAGATAGTGACCGACCGTAATTATTCTGACGGAATTTTGCGCATTATTTAAATAACGCCGGTTCCGCGCCACCGATCACATTTTGCGCGCTATCTGATTGTCTGACACTCAAAGTAAATATAATGTTGCCAATAAGAATAATTCTCTTGTATGGAAGTATGATATTTTTTTATCGGTTATTCTGCGTGATGATGACTGACCGAAAATAATAGTGTGCCGATACGCGGTAAAAACCGCCCTTTACCCGACGATTGTGCGGTTTTAGAATAAATTTCCTCGCTCTAAAACTTTTACCAGCCTGTAACCTCAACGCAACACCATGATAAATTTTCACTAAAACACATCTTAAATTCAATTTTTACATTCAGACACATCTATATCCCTAAGATTGCCAGGTTATTAACCGATATGTTCCGTTATTCACATAAAAATTATTATACCCACCCTGTAGGTTCTGCAGACGTCTGTGCTGTGCGCGTTGATTCTCTGAAGTGACTGGCCATCTGCCAGCCGCTCGCGCTGCCAGCCTGACGATTGCGTAGCCTGTCAGTCGGGTATTTAGCAGATGAGAGTCGTGCGGATATGCTGTTACAAAAACCCACCACCAGGCGTAAATTTTTGCTGGGCTCATTACTGGCGTTGCCATTAAGTGAGCTGGTCTTTAAAGGCATCACTGCCGCCCAGGCTGCAGAGATGGCCGCCCCGGAATTAGCTGACTATAAACCCATCTTTTTCTCTGCCGATGAATGGCAGTTTATCCTTGCGGCCACCGATCGTTTGATTCCGGCGGGCGGCAAAGGTAAAGCGCCAGGCGCGCTGGAAACCAACGTGCCGATCTTTATCGATCAGCAGCTGCACAGCGAAGAGTTTGGCAGCGAAATCTACCTGCAGGGCCCGTTCAATATTCAGGCGCCCGCCACCATGGGCTACCAGATCCCGTTCCGTCCACAACAGATGTATCAGACCGCTATCCGGCTGATTAATCAGTGGTCGCAGAACACTCACCAGAAAGCGTTTCATGCGCTGACGCTGGAAGAGAAAGATGCGGTGCTGACCCAGGTCAATAAAAACGACATCGACTTTGCGGCGCTGGGCGAACCCAACCTCAAGGCGTCTCAGTTCTTCAGCCAGCTGCTTTCAGATACCAAGCACGGTTACCTCGCGGACCCGATGTACGGCGGCAATAAAGGCATGAAAGCCTGGATCGCCATCGGCTTCCCGGGCGCGCGTGCCAGCTTCACCGAATGGGTGAAACAGCACAACGTTCCGTATCCGCTGGGTCCGGTCAGTGTTAAAGGCGAGCGCGCGTAAGACGCATTCCGAATCAGGGTTTTGAAACAGGATTATCATGGCACAGGTTACTAAAAAAGAAGTCGACGTCGTTGTCTGCGGCCTCGGCTGGGCCGGCTCGCTGATGAGCATCGAACTGGCACTGGCAGGACTTGAAGTGCGCGCGCTGGAGCGCGGCGGCGATCGTGATTACGACGAGTTCGCCTACCCTAAACCGGCGGATGAATACGCCTACGCGGTGCGCAACAAAGTGTTCGCCACCCCGGCAGAAGTGGCGGTTACCGTTCGCTACAACAGCAGCCAGACGGCGCTGCCAACCCGTAAATGGGGCGCGTTTGCACCCGGCACCGGCGTCGGCGGTTCTGGTCTGCACTGGACGGCGGTACTGATCCGTCCAACGCCTACCGATATCAAACTCAAGACTTATGTCGATGAGGCGTACAAGCCAGGCATTCTGCAGGATGATATGCGGGTGATGGATTTCCCGTTCAGCTGGGAAGAGATCGAGCCTTACTACTACAAATTCGAACTGATTTGCGGCCAGTCGGGTAACACCGGCAACCTGCGCGGCCAGATTCTTGAAGGCGGCGATCCGTTTGAAGGACCGCGTTCGGAGCCTTATCCGCTGCCGGCGCTGGATGACACGCTGAACAACGTGATGTTCAAGGAAGTGGCGAAAAAGCTCGGTTACCATCCGTTCCCGAACCCGTCCGCCTGTGTGTCACGCGCGTGGAAAAACCCGTATGGCAACCAGATCGCGCCGTGCAACTACTGCGGCTACTGCAGTAAATATCCGTGCCTCAACTACTCCAAAGCCTCGCCACAAACCGCGGTCATGGATTCGCTGAAGCGGATGCCGAACTTCTCTTACGAAGTGAACGCGGAAGTGATCAAAGTGGTGCTGAACGATGATAAGAAAACCGCGAAAGGGGTGATCTACATCGATGCACAGGGCAACGAGTGCTTCCAGCCCGCCAAAATTGTGGTGCTGAGCAGCTTCCAGCTCTACAACGTGCGTCTGATGCTGCTCTCCGGCATCGGCAAGCCGTATAACCCGATCACCGAAGAGGGTGTGGTAGGACGTAACTACGCCTTCCTGTCGAACGGCGGCGCAACCCTGTTCTTCAAAGATAAAAACTTCAACCCGTACGCCACCGCGGGCGCCACCGGCCAGATGTTTAACGATATCTCGCCAGGCAACTTCGACGGCCCATCGCTCGGCTTCCTCGGCGGCGCGAAGATCCACAGCTCCCAGGCGACCGGTACGCCAATCAGCACCGCGCTGCCAAAAGGCACGCCAACCTGGGGTCTGGGTTACAAAGAGGGACTGGAAGAGTGGTACGGTCATTCAATGAAGATCAGCATCACCACCACCTGCCAGTCTTACCGCGATATCTATCTGGATCTCGATCCGAACTACAACGATCATCGTGGCCTGCCGCTGCTGCGCATGACCTTTAACTGGAAAGAGAATGAGCTCAAGCTGCAGCAGCACCTGAAAGGCATCGTCGGTAACATCGCTAAAGAGCTGAACCCGGACAGCATGAGCATGAGCTTCCTGCCGATGGGCGCGGACTTTGACCTGACCAAGTATGTCTCTACCCACAACGTGGGCGGCGCGGTGATGGGCGATAACCCGAAAACCTCGGCGCTGAACAAGTATCTGCAGAGCTGGGACGTGCATAACGTCTTTGTGCCGGGCGGCAACGCCTTCCCGCAGAACTTCCAGGCGAACCCGACCGACACCATCGGCGCTATTACGCTGATGGCGGCACAGGCGATCAAAGATCAGTATCTGAAAAATCCCGGCCCACTGGTACAGGCATAAGCGCATGAATAAGCTGAAACTGACATCCTTTTTATTCGCCAACGCAGTGCTGTTGGCCAGCGGTTTTGCCCTGCCAGCGCACGCTGAAGATGAGGCGCAACTGATCAAGCAGGGTGAATATCTCTCCCGGCTGGGCGATTGCATGGCGTGCCACTCATTACCAGGCAAACCGGACTATTCGGGCGGGCTGGCGATTGAGTCGAATCTCGGCACTATCTTCTCCACTAACATCACGCCGGATAAAACCCACGGCATCGGCAACTACAGCGAACAGCAGTTCTCTGATGCGGTGCGTAAAGGGGTATTACCGGACGGATCGCGGCTCTATCCGGCAATGCCATACCCGGATTACGCCAAAATCAGCGATGCCGATATGCACGCGCTGTACGTCTACTTTATGAAAGGCGTACAGCCGAGCGCGGAACAGCCGCCGGAAACCAAACTGAGCTTCCCGTTCAGCCAGCGCTGGGGCATGCGCTTCTGGAACTGGGCGTTCACCTCGGACAAACCGTTCCAGCCGATTGGCGGCGCCTCTGCCGAGATCAATCGTGGTGCTTACATCGTCGAAAGCCTGGGCCACTGCGGCAGCTGCCATACGCCGCGCGGTCTGGGCATGAACGAGAAAGCGCTGGATAGCGGTGATGACAAATTCCTGGCGGGCGGTAGCCTGAATAACTGGGATGTGCCGTCACTGCGCGGACTGCCGCGCTGGAGCGAGCAGGAAATCGTGGATTACCTGCAGACCGGCCGCAACGATAAAGCGGCGGTGGGCGGCGAGATGACCTCGGTGATTGAGCACAGCAGTTCGCACATGACCGACGCTGACCTGAAAGCGATTGCCGCCTACCTGAAATTCCTCGGCGGTAACCCGCCGTTGCAGGCTTATAACGTCCAGGCGCAGCAGGCGACCGAAGCGAAGCTGACCGCGGCGAAGAACCTGAGCGAAGGCGAGCGGCTCTATCTGGATAACTGTGGCGCCTGCCACTTTGTTACCGGCAAAGGCGCACCGGGGATCTTCCCGGAGCTGGATCAGGCGACGATCGTGAATGCCAAAGATCCAACCGGATTAATCCACACCATCCTGGCCGGTGCGCAGCAGCCATCGACAGAGAAAGCGCCGTCGAAACTGGCGATGCCAGGCTTTGGTCAGCGTCTGAGTGATGAAGAGGTGGCGAAGCTGGCGACCTTTATCCGTCAGGGCTGGAGCAACAAGGCACCGGAAGTGAGTAAAGATCAGGTTGCTGAAGTGCGGAAAACGCTGAAGTAACAGATGAAAAGGGTGCCCGGTCACGGGCACCCTTTATTAATAGTCAGTGTATTGATGATTAGTGGAAAGTGCGCACCACTTCCAGCACGCCGTTGATCACGAACTGCACGCCCATACAGACCAGTAAAAATCCCATCAGGCGCGAAATCGCCTCAATGCCGCTTTTACCCACGATTCTCATGATCGCCCCCGAACTGCGCAGCGAAATCCATAAAATCAGGCTCACCAGCAGAAAGGTCAGCACCGGCGCGGTATTCACCACCCAGACCGGAAAATCGATGCCGCTTCTTACCGTCGAGGCGGAAGAGATGATCATCGCAATGGTGCCCGGCCCGGCTGTGCTTGGCATCGCCAGTGGCACAAAGGCGATATTCACCGACTCTTTGGTTTCCTCCAGCTCATCCAGTTTCTGCTTTGCTTCGACAGAATGGCCGGCAGGCTTAGCCGGAAACAGCATCCGAAAACCGATAAACGCCACGATTAACCCGCCGGCAATGCGCAGGCCAGGGATCGAGATGCCGAAGGTATCCAGCACCGCATTACCGGCATACCACGCCACCAGCATGATGGCGAAAACGTAGATGGAAGCCTGTCTGGCCTGGCGGTTGCGCTCCTCAAAGTTCATGTCACCCGCGAGGCCAAGAAACAGCGCCACGGTAGTGAGCGGATTGGCGAGCGGCAACAGCACCACCAGCCCCAGACTGACCGCTTTGATTAACTCCAGCATGTTAAAATCATCCGTGAGTGATTAGTGTTTCGGACGTTCCAGCGCTTCGATTAATTCCGGGAAGAAGTCCTGCAGAATTTCGGGCGTCATCAGTTCCGGATACTGCATCAGATGCTCACGGATACGTTCGTTGATGTCCGGCAGCAGACGCTGGGCGGCGGCGCTGGCGGTGATTTTGTGTTTCTTCATCGCGCGCAGCAGGTCGGCAGGCAGCGAATCTTCATCATCCGCATCATCGATCATCTCCAGCGCATCCAGCTCGTCAAACATCTCCATCAGCGCTTCGGTTTGCGGCGTGCGTGATTCATATTCACGCGGATGTTCATCTTCCAGGAAGCGCAGCATGGCGCGCATCGGGGTGCCGTCTGGCGTGGCCGGTGGCTCGGAGGCGAACCAGCTCAGTAGCTGGTGCATGGTGATCTGGTGGACGCGGAAGCCGCTGTCGACCAGTTCGTCAGCCAGCAGCTCGGCGGTTTCGTTTTCAATCAGACAGATGTGAGTTCGGTTTGGCTCATACTGATCCAGCCACTGATAGATCTCTTCAATCACGCCATCGTCGTACTCGAATTTTTTGGTGAAGTAGCTGTCGTCCTGGTCGTGAACGCAGGCCTGAATCCGATCGGGGTCGAAGTAAAGTGCGATGTTGATGCCTTTCATGCGTGCTGTCCTGTAGAAATCAAAACAACACTATAGCGCTCAACGTGCGGATAAGGGAGTGTCGGGGTTCACAGCGTGAAATGTAGCGAGGACTGGACCGGCCAATGCTCCCCGCTTTGTCGATGCAAGAGGGGAGTCAGCGGCGCGACGGCTTTATCAGGAGATAAAGTTTTTGCCCTGTTTTAACACCACGTCACAGGCTTTGGTTTTCAGCTTCTCGCCCATCGGCGAGCTGCTCAGGCTCTGCAGGTTGAGCTGCTGGCCGTTGCCGGTATTCAGCAGGCCCGCGACGCCCTGGGTGTAGTCAGTTTTCTGTTCCTGCGCGGTGGTGGTGTTCAGGCCGAGCTTGCTCAGCACCTGATCTTTCACCGACTGCACGTTGTTTTTCACCACGTTGTGCTCGACGCAATACTGCATCACGCCCGCCGCGTTGGTCATGCTGTTAGCGCTGACCGCTTTGTCACCACCGTTCAGCAACCCGGTCAGGGAAGAGAGCGACAGACCGCCATTCTGCTGGCTGGTCCCGGTGGTGGTGCCGGAGTTCGTTCCGCTGTTCTGCTGGCTGAACTGCGATGCCGCACTGCTCAGTTGATCCTGCCAGCTGGCGGCTGACGCACTGCCCGCCACCAACAGTGCCGCTAATCCCCATCCCCACGCGCTGCGTTGTGCTTGTTTCATCTCAACCTCTGTCTGTAATTGTATGGCCTCTTCAGCCTTGCTAAGAGCCACTGGCGAGCAGAAAGTTCCTGAATTTATCCATTAACAAGGCCTTTGGGAATATTCTGTAATCGCAGGTTAAATAGCGTTTTCGATAATTTGTAGATTATTTACTTCTTCGCCTGGCGCAGAAGGATAATATGATTTTATCGGTTGTAATATTTTTAAATATTCATTTATATCATTGTTATCTTTCGCAGGATAATTCCTGGTTAAGGTAAATTTCACCGCTGGGCTTAAATGTTTATTTTTAAGGTGAGTGCTTTTGCGCAGTTATGATTGTTGGTTAGAGTTATTTGATCTTAACTCTTTGTTTTAATGGCTTTCTTTGATCTATTGCTTAAAGTTATACTCTGCCATTTCAGCATTTTAATAACGCTGTCATGACTCATTTTTCCGCTATTTTTACGCAATGAATTTTTATTCCGCCTTGCGAAATTCGTGAGAGTGTTCATGCTTAATCACTGTGTCAGGCAGTTGTGGCGATTATTTAAAGGTATTGATTTAACGGGAGCGAATATATGGCGGGGCAGCCAGAACACGATAAAGATGCTGAGGTAACGCTGAAACTCGCGGAAGAGCAGATAGCGCTGACAAAGCAAACCGTTGTCGATGGACATGTCCGCGTAACCCGTTCCACAACCGAGCATGACGAGGTAATCAGTACGCTGCTTAACCGGGAGAAGGTTGAGGTTGAGCATGTAGCGAAAGCACAACGCGTCGAGACGATGCCCGAAATCAGGGAAGAGAACGGTGTACTGATTGTCCCGGTAGTAGAAGAAGAGATTGAAGTAGTCAGAAAACTGGTGCTTAAAGAGGAGATTCACATCCGAAAAGTGCAGGAGAGCGTTCCTTTTCAGGATGTGGTTACCCGACGTGAGCAGCAGGCGAAAGTAGAGAGAGACGACGATCGGTAATAAACAGCTAACAAGAGAGGAATCTATCATGGCACAAGAAAAAATCGTAACACTGTTCGATTCTGCGATTCAGGCAGAGGCCGCGAAAAGAAATCTCGTGAAAGCAGGCTTTTCTGATCGGGACATCAGTCTTATCAGTGGAGAACGTTTGCAGCAGGAAGGCCAGTCAATTAAGCACCCGAGCATCTGGCAGCGCCTGTTTGGCCACACCGTCGATAAAGAGCAGGCGGATGTTTACACCAGAGCGATGGATAAAGGCGGCGTGGTACTGACGCTGCGCACCGAAGAAGAGAAGCTGGCGCGTGCCATGACTATTCTGCATTCGCATGACTCGGTTGATGTGCCATCGCGGATGCAAAGCACCGTTGAGAACGGCGCGCCTGCAGCAGGTATTAATCCGACCGCCGGTAAGCAGTTTGCGGGTGAGATCAACGATCGACAGGTTGAGGATCGACAGGTTGAGCCACGACGCACCTCACTGACCGGTGATGAGAGCGAAGAAGATATTCTGCGCTTGGCCGAAGAGCAGATTGAAGTCGGTAAGCGTCTGGTGAGTGAAGGTTCGACCCGGGTTCGCCGCTATACCGTGACGGATCAGGTCTCTGAAGATATCTCGCTGCACGAGCAGCACGCTGACATCTTCCGCCGTTCGGTGAATGAACCGGCACTGGCAGGTGAAGTGGACTGGTCCGAGAAAACCGTCGAAGTGGCTGAAACCCACGAGCAGCCGGTAATTAACAAAACGACCCATGTGAAAGAAGAAGTGGTGGTACGTACTGACGGCAGTGAACGTACCGAGACCATTAATGACACGGTGCGCCGTCAGGAAGTGGACATCGACCATGCGCGGGCCGGACTGGATAACGAACTATCCCCAACCGGTGCAGCAGGGGTTAAACCCGCTACCGCAGCAGGTGTAGGCACGCAGTCGCCAGGCGTAGCTACTGAGCGCGACCACAAAGCCGGCCTGACTGAGAAGGTGAGTGAGAAAGCCAGCGAAGCGAAAGACAAGGTTGAGAACAAGCTAAAACAGCGTGATTACGACCATTCGCATTGAGGTGCTCATCCTGTCAACAATGAGTGCTAACGGGCATCGCTGATGCCCCATGCTGAGCATGCAAAAAGAGCCAACCGTGAGGTTGGCTCTTTTGTTTTGGGGTGTTGATCGGGGATTGAGAGCGGGGTGCTTAGTCTCAGCATAAAACAGCCAGGCGGTGAGTGCGTTCAGGCTGGCTGGTGGAGTTTCAGCCGTTTTACTGGCAGCAGCGAGCGCCATCAATGTCCATTATCCAGGGTGAACATTATGCTGGCGAGAAAGTCAGTCTAAAGACGCGTACCGACTATGACTCAGGGAGTTCAGTTGATTTACTTAGTGTCAGTAGGCGGTTTTAATATTCAGGTTTGTAGTCAGAGCTTTTATAAGCCAGAGAGCATCTTACTCAATAATTTTTTTCCTGATCATTGCATTCAGCCAGAGCTCATTGCCGCGTCCAACACGTAAATCACCGGTCTGCCAGATTTTTTCAGTTTCAAGAACGATTTTTTTTCCCGTTGCGTCCTCTAAGCCAGCCTCATTTTTTATCTGCGACGTATTGTTAGCCAAAATTTTACCGTCGACATCATTCACCCCTTCTACCAGTTTCTGCAATCCAGCCTGATCCATATCAGTAAATCTGCGCCCGTCCTTTTCTCGTTCGCCGCAGCCATATTTAAAAGAGAGATACCATACGCCGCCAGGCTTCAACGCTATGGCCAGTTTTGTCATAACGTCAGGTAGTTCAGCTTCGGAAACATGCAGCAGCGATGCGCAGCACCAGATACCGTGATATTTTTCGACAGCATCAACATCCTGAAAGCGCATCTGCTCTACAGGGTTTCCAGCTAATTGACGGGCCAGCGAAACCAGCTCCGCCGATGCATCAAAGGCTTCGACGTTAAAACCCATTTCTCTAAAGGCGTTGACGTCACGACCTGAACCACAGCCTGCATCAAGAATGCACGCGCCCGGCGGCAGGCAGCTTATAAAAGGTGGGTAAAGGGCAGACATATCCACACTTACCGTATCGGTGAAAAACCGCTGTGCGTTCTGGCGGTAATAATCTTCGTTTATCAAAAGAGGCTGTCTCCCTGTGCCGCTGGCTGCCACTCGTGGAGCAGAGTAAATTTTGCCGTACTCCAGGTATTTTGCAGGAAACTGTGCCGCTGCTGCGGAGTACTGCCGGTCTGGCGGATTAACGTCTCTCGTAATGGCAGATGGCTGTTAATAAAGTATTCGTTCCGATCGTGCAGGCGCTGAAGCAGCGATATCGAAGGAATACGCGCAAACTTGCCCTGAGCGCCACGATTACAGGTCTGGCAGGCCAGCACCAGATTCCAGACGCCGTTGAGGTTGCCGATGTGCTCGCTGAGCATCAGCGGCAGAAAGTGATCGACATCCGCCAGGTTTTCTTCGCCACCAGTCACGTTTATTGGCCGGAAACAATAAAAGCACAGGCCTTTCTGATAGCCGTTCAGGCTGCTGCGACAACTGGTAATGTTGACGCGGCGACCGCTCTGACGGCTGAAAAGCATCTTATCATTATCGTCATAATCAACGGCAATCAGGTTACGTGAAACGTTCATCGCCCAGGCTTGTTCTACCAGTCGCCATCTTGCCTCCGTTTCAGCTACCAGACTGACAAACTGTTCCTTTTCCGTCAGCTGATAAAAGTTATCTGTTAGCCGGATGCCTTTATGGCTTCGCCGTTCATCCAGGAAAAAGCGTTTGTCGATCTCGGCGTAATTCACATTATGAAAAGCATCAATGACGTTAGCAAAACCGCGCTTAACGGTAATGGTAATCAACTGTTCTTCGTTGATTTCGCCTGCGTTGAATTGGCTACATGCCTCCAGAAACTCACTGCTTTTGCTGGTGATCTGCTTTGGTGCATGGCGTAGGTGGTCGCATAAATGCCGCACAAAAGGCACGGCCAGCGCTTCCAGCGTAATCAGATCGTTGTCCGACTGCTTCAGGTCGTACAGCGCATGGGCAAGGGCAAATTTATAGGAAGCGACGTTTTTGCCAAAAAGAATAACGCCGCGCCAGTAGTTTTCAAGGCGGGGATCGGCCTGGTAAAAGCGCATGCAGCATCCTGTTTTGCGAGACAGCTCGAAAAATAACGTAACAGGATCACATAACAAATGCAGCTGAATGTAAACCGTAAAGCTCGACAGGTGGCCGATCCTTCTCAACGGCAAAATGTTTATCGTCAGCAGCGGTCACGATCGCGAAATAGTCTTCACACTGGATAAGGGCAGGGATGCGCTGAACGACGATCCAGACATTAATAGCCTAAGAGAAAAACAGAGGAGGAAAGCACAGGAAAAAGGATTGCCGTTTCTCTGTCTGATTATTAGCGATTTCATTTATGCGACGAGCTTATAAGCAGCAAGTCATGCCAGATGTTATAAAATTCAACTGGTTTCAATTGCTCGCAGCCACTATTATTACCCTGCTATCAGACGGATGAGCAATCTATAAAAAGAACAGGGATTTTAAAAGGTATGAATCCATGGAGGAATAAAGCGGTTATTCGGAAAAATAGTCAGTAATAAATTTACCCCTAAATGTTACTTTCTCTTTCAGAGAAATATACAGATCGTAAAAAAGATCTATCATCCGGATTTAACGGCCTGTAGTAATTTGCCGGAAGCCATTACACAAATGGCAGAAGACAGCACTAAAATCAGCAGGGTCGTTGCCCTACATGTTGTGTTGGCTCTGGTCCTGTTATTCGGACAGGATAGATCCCATGTTTTAATCAGCATCATAGCTGTCACGGTAGTGATGTTAATAATTTTGCCCCATGCTTCTCAGCGTAGTTTGCCGATCTTCACCTGATGAAACTGGCTTCCGCCTGCGAAGAATTCTCAAGTCACGTGCGCGTGAGAAAAAAGCCAGCATCAGGGTGGAAAAAAGACAATCGGCCAAATAACCGCGACCAGTTAGCGGCATTTATAATCAATAATGTCGTATCGTAATGCGACTTTATGACTTATTTCACTCTAACTCAACAGCAAGGAATAGCTATGCTACAAAAGGACGTTTTTCCGCAGCGTACAAAATGGGCCATTATCGTTATCGGCATGATCGCCGGGTTGTTTTGGGCTTTGCCGGATGGTTTTAACCTGCACCATCGTTATTCATTGTATCTGCCGCCGCTCTCGATGACGATGGCCAGCATACTGGCCTTCACGCTTTATCACCTGCGCGACCTTAAGCCCTGGCTCTGCGCCTTACTGACATTGCCGGTCACTGCCTTAATGACGGGATGGTATCGCTGGAATTTCCCCACGCTGCCGCTGGGCGAATTTCACTTTAAAAATATCTGCGCAGTGATATTTATGCTCAGTCTGGTTATGCCAATGCTGGTCGCCTTGTGCAATAAATCGCAGCAACAGCAAGGCGGAACAGCGTGGAGCAGAGCTGTCACCGAAGCGCTGTGGCATAACACCTTTACCCTTGCGGTCACCAGCGTGATGACCGGACTGTTCTGGCTGGTATTGATGCTGTGGAGCCATCTTTTCAGCATCATTGGCATCACGCTGTTTGAGCAGATTTTCTTTGATAACCGTTTTTTTCCGCCGATAGCGACCGGCGCGGTAATCGCTACGGGTATTGTGTTTTGCCGACGCCTGCCGGGTGCTGCCGGTTTGTGCCGGCATCTGGTTACGCGGGCTGTAAACGTACTGCTGCCTTTGCACGCGGTCGCCTTATTGCTGTTTCTGGCCTGCTTACCCTTTACCGGGCTGGCTATCATCCCCAAAGCGTTTTCAGCGACTACGCTGTTGTTGACCATGACGCTGCTGATGCAGGCATTCAGCGCCATCGCTGGCGAAAGCGCGTCTGACCTGTCGCGCGGGCAGCGTACTATTGCGCGTCTGGTGCTGGTTGCGCAGGCTCTGACCCCGCTGTTGGCCGGGCTGGCGTTATGGGCGCTGTGGCTGCGCGTCGCGGAATATGGCTGGACAGTGGAGCGGATCTACGCCGCTATGATTGCACTGCTTGCGGTGACGGGCTCGCTGCTGCTGTTATGGTCCCAGCGCCGTGGCTGGTCACAGGGTGCGGGCAGCATGAACGCTTTTATCCTGCTGATGCTGACTCTGACGGCCAGCGGCTGGTTTTTACTGCATACGCCGATAGCCGATCCGTGGCGCATTGTGGTGAAAAATCAGCTGGCGCGTTTTGAGCAGGGTAAAGCAACAGTGGATGTCATGGATCTCTATTTGTTCAGTGATGCAGGACGCCGGGGGAAACAAGCCTTGCAGAAGGTAAGCCGTCATCCGCAGTGGCTCCGCGAGCCTGTCCGGCAAAAAGCCTTGCTGATGCAACTGCTGGCAGAGCGCGACGCCACTAATGCTAACCCAACTATTAGCGACCTTCAGCGCAGCATCCCGCTGCGAGCCGGCAGCGAAGCGCCGCCACGAAGCTGGTGGCAGTCCCTGGCGAAGTATGTCGCGCCATCCATCAGCGTCTGCCTGGTGGATAGCGATTCCTGCCTGGTCTGGATGCAGGATCTCAATAACGACGGCTCGGCTGAAGTCCTGCTCTATAGCCGTAACCAGCCGGAGATCGCGATCTATGCCCGACAGGGGATTGACTGGCAACAGATTGGTAACGTAACGCTGCCGGAAAATATGGATAAGACTCTCCGTGAAGCTATGCCAAAAACGGCGATCAAGCCCTGGCGCGATCTGGATATCAACGGTCAGCGTTATCCGGTGCAGTACTTTAACCATGAAGGCCAATAGCCGTTTTACCCTTTAACCTCTTCCCAGTTCAGCCCAAACCGTGCCAGATACTTACGCAGGCGATCGGCGTCGTTGGGCTGCTTTTTTCCCTGGCGAGAGACGGCAAACAGGCGTCGTCCCGCTTCGGAAAGCGAATCCGCCGTGCGGCAGACGCTTAGCACCGTCTGTAGCTGACACTGATCAAACAGATCGTACTGCGCTGAAGGAGGATCGGACTGGACAGCCTGCGGAGCCGCAGTGCGCCAGTTGGCTCGCAGCCGGGCGATCTCTTCTTCCGCCAGTTCCAGCGAAATTCTTCCCTGTTCCGCCAGCGTTGCCATCCGCGTGACGGAAGCGCTCAGCTCGCGGAAATTGCCTCGCCAGCTGGCTTCTGACGAGCAGGCGAAACGCAAAAAATGCTTTCTCGCTTCTTTATCAAAGCGTACCTGCGTCTGCTGCTCCCGTGCGTAACGCGCCAGCTCAAAGTCGAGGTTGGGTTCGATATCTTCGCGGCGTTCGGCCAGTCCCGGCAGCTGGAACGTCCACATATTGATGCGGGCAAACAGATCTTCGCGAAAGCGGCCTTCGGCCACCCATTGCTGCATATCCCGATGCGTGCCGGCAATCAACTGAAAATTGCTGCTGACTTCTTTATCTGAGCCATAAGGGAAGAAGCGTTTTTCCTCGATGGCGCGCAGCAGCATTGCCTGCTCATCCAGCCCCAGTTCGGCGATCTCATCCAGAAACAGCATGCCGCCGTCGGCTTCCCGCAGCAACCCGCTGCGCGCCTGCTGTGCACCGGTAAAAGCACCCTTAACGTGGCCGAACAGCGTAGACATTGCATTGTCGCCGCGCAGTGTGGCGCAGTTAACTGCCACGAATTTACCGGCCAGCCGGTGGCGGGCATGACGCAGCTGGTAGATGCGCTCCGCCAGGAAAGATTTACCCGCGCCGGTTGGGCCGGTCAGCAGCATCGGGGCGGCCGAGCGCAGCGCCACGCGTTCAATCTGCTCGATCAGGCTGTTGAAGGTCGGGTTGCGCGTCTCAATGCCGGATTTTAAAAACGAGGTGGATTTCTGCTGTTCGCGCTGAAAACGGCTGGTCAGCGTGGCGTAACGGTTCAGATCAAGATCGATAATGGAGTAGTGGCCGAGCGCGGTTGGCGTTTCGGCCCCCTTGCTGGCCGGGGAAGTCTGCAAAATACGTGCGGGCAGATAGCGGGCTTCGGTCAGCAAAAACCAGCAGATTTGCGCCACGTGCGTGCCGGTAGTGATATGTACCAGATACTCTTCGGTGTCGGTATTAAAAGGGTAGCGGCTGACAAAATCGAGCAAGCTGCCGTAGACCTCTTCAAAGTCCCAGGGATCCTCCAGCTTAACGCTGTGCAGTACCACTTCGGTGGCGGGCGACGCCTGAGCAATATCTTCCGCTACATGCTGCGCCATACTGATATCACGTGGCTGATGGAGCAGCTCCAGCCGATCGATCCGCAGACCTTCCTGCTGGCAAAGTGCGACGGTTGGTCGCCATTTGCTCCAGCGATTTGCCCGCTTGCCGCGTTTGTCCAGCACCGTGCCCAGCACGCCAATCACAACGTTAGCTTTCATGCTTATCTCATAAGATAAATAACTTATCCGATAAGATAAGTTCCTGCTCATGTAATGGCAATGTGGATGCACAACACGATAATAAATATTGTTAATAATCATAATGATAAAATTTATTACCCCGCCTGGCGGGCTTCTGGCACGGCATTCGCAATATCAAAGCCACAGCAACGAGGAAAACGAATATGAAAAATAGCTATCAGACTGTCCAGCAGGAAAAGAGCGTGCCGATAAAAATGTGGACCAACGGGGTGCAGGTTGAGCCAGAAGCGCGCGAGCAGCTGCTGAACACGGCGAAAATGCCGTTTATCTTTCGCCATCTGGCGGTGATGCCGGACGTGCATCTGGGCAAAGGCTCCACCATCGGCAGCGTGATCCCGACCAAAGGCGCGATTATCCCGGCGGCGGTCGGCGTGGATATCGGCTGCGGCATGATTGCGGTGCGCACTTCGCTGATGGCCAGCGATCTGCCGGACAATCTGTCGGGCGTGCGCAGCGCCATCGAACAGGCGGTGCCGCACGGCCGCACCAATACCCGTTCGGGTCGCGATAAGGGTGCCTGGCAAACGCCGCCGCAGGAGGTGGATCGCCACTGGGCAGAACTGGCACCGCGCTTTAAAACGCTGACGCAAAAGCATCCGTCGCTGTTTAAAACCAACAACTATCAGCATCTGGGAACGTTGGGGACCGGCAATCACTTTATTGAAGTCTGCCTGGACGAACGCCAGCATGTCTGGGTGATGCTGCACAGCGGATCGCGCGGCGTAGGCAACGCCATCGGCAATATGTTTATCGCGCTGGCGCAAAAGGATATGCAGCAGCATATCGCTAGTCTGCCGGATCGTAACCTCGCTTATTTTGAAGAGGGCAGCAGGCACTTTAACGACTATGTGGAAGCGGTGAACTGGGCGCAGGATTACGCTCGCCATAATCGTGAAGTCATGATGGAACGCGTGCTGGCGGCGATGTCACGCGTCATCAGCAAGCCTTTTACCACGCATCTGGAAGCGGTGAACTGCCACCACAACTACGTGGAGCGGGAAACTCACTTTGGCGAGTCGGTGCTGGTGACGCGCAAAGGCGCGGTCTCGGCGCAAAAAGGGCAGATGGGGATTATCCCCGGTTCGATGGGCGCGAAGAGCTTTATCGTGCGCGGCCTGGGTAACGAAGAGAGTTTCTGCTCCTGCAGCCACGGCGCGGGGCGCACCATGAGCCGCACGGCGGCAAAAGCCCGCTTCACCGTGGAAGATCAGCGACGCGCTACGGCGCACGTGGAGTGCCGAAAAGACACAGCGGTCATCGACGAAATCCCGATGGCTTACAAAGACATTGATGCCGTAATGGCCGCCCAGTCTTCGCTGGTGGAAGTGGTGCACACATTGTCACAGGTAGTTTGCGTAAAAGGATAAAAAAATGAGAACAGGATTGCATGGCGTAGATAGCGCAATGCGCGAGCGCGTCCGTGGCGTGCTGCGCCAGCTAGAAGAAAAGCACGGAGTAAAAGTGCTGTATGCCTGCGAGTCGGGCAGCCGCGGCTGGGGTTTTGCCTCGCCGGACAGCGATTACGACGTGCGCTTTCTCTATGTGCATAAACCGGAGTGGTATCTGCGTATCGAGCTGCCGCGCGACGTCATCGAGTTGCCGATCGACGATACGCTGGACGTATGCGGCTGGGAGTGGCGAAAAGCGCTGGGTTTGTTAAAGCGAGCTAACCCGACGCTGATCGAATGGCTGGATTCGCCGGTCATCTATCAGCAGGAAGCGGCCATCGTCGCCGATTTACGGGAAAGAATACCGGACTGGTTTTCGCCGCTGCGGGCGCGCTGGCACTATCTCTCAATGGCGAAAAAGAACTTTCGCGGTTATCTGCAGGGCGATAGTGTGCGGCTGAAAAAGTACTTCTACGTGCTGCGTCCGCTGCTGGCGGTGCAGTGGATCGAGGCCGGAAAAGGCGTGCCGCCGATGCGTTTTGAAGATCTGCTGGCAGGGACGGTAACGGATCCCCTGCTGCTGGCCGAAATCGAACAGCTGCTGGCGCGCAAGCAGCGCGCAGGCGAAGCGGAATACGGTGAGCGTCTGGATCGCATCCATGCATTTATCCACCAGCAACTTGATGAGAACCGCGTCAGCGAAGATCTGCCAGATAGTGAGCGGCGCGATAGCAGTGATCTGGATGCGTTGCTGATGAAAACCGTGCTGAGCATGGCGTAACTGACAAATAAAGGAATAAAAAATGAAAGAGTGGATCGCCAACATCTTCCGTCAGCCTGACGAACAGCGTTTTCCAATAGTGTGGCCCACAGAGCAGCGCGCTATATATGACTGGCTGGCACAGTGGTCAGAAGAAACAGGCGTACTGCCTGAAGCGGCGCAGACGTTGCCGGATGAGTTTTCACCGCAGGAAGATGAGGAAACGCTACGCTGGGCGCCCGGTGCGCTGGACGGGGCCTTCGGTCATCATGTCGCGCGCGGCGACAATGAGGAACAAGCGACTCAGGTGATGCAGGCGATAATTCGCGTGCTGCGGCGCAGCAGCAGTAAAAACATGCAGGCGCTTTATCAGCTGGCAAAGCAGGATACGCCGCTGAATTTTATCGACGATCTGCTGAAGATGATGGGGGCTTCTCAGGCCATTGATGCCCGCCGCCTGCGGGCACTGGTGGTGTTCCTCGCGACGCAGGCACCTGATCGTCAGGTGGTGAAATTAGCCATGGCGCTGTTGGCTTTTTTCCCGTATCAGCAAAGCGCTGATCTTCTGCAGACGTTAGGCAGCCACGATGAATTCACCCTTTATGCTGTGGTGGCGATGCGGACAATCCTGCCGCCGGATGAGTTCGCACTGGCGTGGCTGGCGCTGGCAAAACGCACGGCAGGCTGGGGACGTATCCAGCTAATCGAGCGGCTACCGGACGCGCTGGATAGTGCCGTTCGTCAGTGGCTGTTAAGGGAAGGCTATAACAATGACGTGATGGTGGAATATACCGCCTGGCACTGCGCCGAGCATGGACGGTTGCACGAAGCGCTGGAGGGCGAGGTTGATGCGGAGCTGCTTAAGGGAGCCGCTGAAATCCTGCGCGGCATGATCAGCGGTGAGCCCGGTCCCGGCATCGATAAATACAGCTATGCCGCGCAGGCTTGCGAGCGCTACCTCGCGCATATCTAGCCCGGCACTGCGGCCGACCTGCTGCATTATCAGATTGCAGGTGAAATCGGCAGGCTGGCTGGTGAAGAGGAGTTTGCTGACGAGGCGGCGCGGCAACGGCTGGCAGCGCTGTGCGAGCGGATCCGTGCCTTACCCGAGTGGCCTGCGCTCATTGAAGCTGGGCTGGATGATGATGACGGCATGATTTTCCATACTGCGCTTCAGCTTTGCAGAGAGCAGGGCGGCGATCCGTGGCCGGCCATTTATCAGCGGCACCGTGAAAAGTCGGAAAGCATCCTCTGGTATCAGCTGATGCAGACCGATAACCCGGATTATATCGCTCAGGTTATCGCGCTGGCGGAAAGTGAGCTGGATCTGGCCGCCATCAGCTGCGGGCCGCAGAAATCTCAGGGGATGGGGCCGCTATATCAGCAGCATTCGGCGCTCAGTTTTATCCTGCAGGATTTAAACCGTTTTCCCGGACAGGGCTGGACGCTGATCAGGACTGGCTTACAAAGCCCGATGACGTTTAGCCGCCATAAGGCGCTTAATGCGCTGGAAGCCTGGCCGCAGGCTTTGCTGCCGGTGGAAACCGTTGCAATATTGGCAGAGGCTAAGAGCAGGGAACCGGAAGAGGATCTTCAGGAAAGGCTGGCGCAGCTGCTCGGGAAACTGGCGGGAAAGGGTTAAACAGGACGCGCTCTGCTTGCAGCGCGCGTCGTTATAACGCCGTAACAACTCATTTTTGCACGGATCGGCCAGCATGGCGCGGCAGAACCGAGAGCTGACTGGACACCTTAAAACAGCGATCTTTCAGGAAGCGTCTGCGCCACTACATCAAATCCGGTTTTATCGGCCCATACGTTCCTGTCACCAATCACAAAAATATTATTCTTTGCTCTGGTGAGTGCCACGTTCAGCAGGTTGGGTTTGCTGGCCGCCCATTCTGCGCCGCCCTGATGTGCAATGTCGCAGCCCAGCACGAGAATGACTATGTCATTTTCTTTACCCTGAAAAGTATGTACGGTTCCCACATTTTTTCCGCGCCACGTTTTCAGTTCGGTTCGCGACAATCCGGTTTCTCTGGACAGTTTGTCCACCACGTCCGGCCGCTGCAGGGCATCGAGAAGCCCTGTCCGCACTGCTTTAAATGGCGTAATAACATAGATATCGGCAAGCTTATAGCCAGCGGCAGAAAGCCGGAGGAGCAGGCCTTCAGTGTCGCGAGCCAGTTCTGATTTATATTGCTTACGAATGCACTCCCCTTCCGAAGAGTACCAGCAATTGCTTAGGTCATTTTTCAGCGGTTGGCTGATAATGGCCCGATCTTCAAGGCCATGGATCATGCGGTTATCGTAGGCTATCTGATTCGCGATGCTGAACATAGGTTCGATGCAGCGCCGATGTACCCATAAAGGAATACCAACCCACACTGGTTTGTTCATCACCGTCAATGTACAGCCATACGGATTAGCGCGATCGGCAATCTGCTGTACCGACCATTTAGCGGGAGTCCACTCTTCGGCATCATTAGCTAATACTGCCTCTGTCAGATACTTTGTCAGACGTGGTGGCGTGACAAACACCGGCTCAATCTGTAAAGGATCGCCCACCACCAGTACGCGTCGGGCACGCCATAATGCGCCGACTGCCGCCTGTGGTAGCGCCTGGCCAGCTTCATCTATCATCAGCCAACCCAGTTGCGCTTCCGATACGCCACTAAACATCCGACCCAGCGAAGCAAAGGTGGTTGAAACAACGGGTACTATCATAAACAGAAGCTGCCACATACCTGAAGTATTGGCTTTTGAACCGGGAGTGCTCAAAAAGGTGCCCATTTCAAAAAGGTTCTGGCGGAAAGGCTTGCTGCGTCTTGTGGCTTCTGCCAGCCAGGATTGATGCAGTTCCATCGCCGCAATAAATAGCAAAGAACGCTGGCGGTTGATGGTTTCGTTCTGCCAGAAAGCGTAGCGCTGTGTATCTGCATCCTGAATGCTGTGTTCCGGGCCAGGGATAATTACGCCTGGGAATTCCTGTTTAAGTCTTGCATGATGCAGAGCAGCGTCATGCAGTGCTGTTGTGGCGTCTGTCCATGCTTGCTTCGCGCCTTTTTCATTCTCAACAAATTGCGCCAAATGATTCTCTGCCGCGGTCAGTTGCTCGCGTACAGCCAGTCTCTTTTTGCGCTCGTTAATCAGCTCACGATTTTTCTCATCCAGCTGCTGAAGAAAGTCCTTGTAGTGGGTTCGACCGAATAAACGCTGCAGCCAGCCGGGTTTACGCTTCTGCAATGCCTGATATTCTTCATGCAGGATGCTGACTTTTTCTTCCATGAGATCAGCGTTTTGCTGAAGCTGTTTTTGCTTACTTTCGGCTTTTTGCCGATATGAAACCGCCTCGTGATGTTTTACTTGCAGGCCATTAATTATTTTGCCATCGCTGTATTTCGCCAGCCAGGTGGTCAATTCGTCCAGCTGCTGGAGTTTCTGTTGCGACTGTTCCACTTCTGCAAGCGCCGCGGTAAATTTTTCTTTAGCTTGTGAGAAGGAAAGTGGCGCGGCGGTTTTGCACCAGCGCCAGTAATTGAGAAAATTAAACTCATCCGGACGATGGGCTTCTTCGGTGCTTTCTTTATCAAAGTGCGTAGTAAAAAAGAACCGATTGACGAATTTAGTCCGGTTCTTTTTTTTGCCCATAATCGCTGCAATTAAACCCCAGCACTGCTCCTCTTCCGCCAGAGGAAGAAGCTGACCCTTTTTGTTTTCCCGCGCGCTTAACTGATTGGCGACAGCGCGCAAATAGTCCGCTTCGCTAAACTCTTTTGCCAGGGATTTACACTGGGGCAGTTCACGAGAGATATTTTCAACGGCTGCATTATTAGACGAAGCCACCACCATTTCGAAACCGGTCAGGCTTTTAATCAAAAAACCGTCTTTGTTAAAGGCATCGGCTGCTTGTTTTAAAGAAGCCAGGCCTTTGGCACGTTCCACTACATTATGTGCCACCAGGTCACGCAGCATGGTGGTTTTCCCTGTTCCCGGAGGACCGTTTACAGAGAGCAAGCCGCCTTCTTCTAACTCCTTAAGGACGGTATTGATGGAAAACTGCTGCATCAGCGACAGGCTGAAGCGGGGATCGGAAGGCCAGCGACCATGTGGTGTATGTTGCGGTGCCAGATGGCGAACGATTGTTTCCAGACCTTTAGAGGAATAAAGATCGCTGTGACGATTCTGGCGAATTGAAAGATATTGATGTAACGCCTTGCCGCCTTGATCCTGAGCTACGGCCAGCATAGCCCGTTCAATATCTTCCAGAAAAAAGCTGTTGAGGATAGGCAGGACTTCAGCGCTATTTTCCTGCTGTTCTTCTGCCTCGGCAATGACTGCCAGTTCACTGTGCTCAATTCGATTCTGTTCGATTTTTTCCTGTGTCAAACGAGGTACATTCTTCTCTTCTGAGCGAGACGCTTTCAGGGGATACCAGTCAAGCTGCAAAACAAAAGGCGAAGAGGGGGAATATTGCGCCCACTGACATAAAATCTGTAAAAGCTCTGTCAGAGCGGCGGCGTTCAGATAGGATTTACCGGACAGTGGATGAACCGGTAACAAAAGAGTAAGCCGGTTCAACTGTTCTGTTAACAACGTATTCCTGCTGCGGAAAGCCTCAAGAGAGAGTTTAGCCGCAGCCCCCTGCGAAAGCTGCCCAAGCGCCCATGGCAAGGTACTGACTGAAAGGCTTTTAAAATCAGGCGATCCTTCTTTATCAACAGTCAGTTTAGCGAAGCAGGTCAGACCTTCCGTATCCAGTCGCTGTTCCTGCTCGTAGCTGGCAAGTGGAGAGGGCTCTTTGCCAAACAGTTTTTCGCTTAATAGCTCGGCTTCATTTTTAGGGAACAAGCCCAGATGAAGAACATAACGCACATCCGCATTTTTTATTCCGGCCCTTTCGCGTTGTGCTTCATTCAGCCACGGCAATAAAGCGTCGCTGCAGCTTTCCAGCTCTGATACGGGGATCTGAATGCTGTTTTCTTCTTCCTCAACATTATAGGTTTGAAAAAATTCAATAAGATGCCAGCTGCTAAGAATGCGTAATGCTTGTTGCTTATCCACTTTGACTATCCCTGTTCCTGACGTTGTGTATAAATTCATTAGCAATATATGCGCTTAATGACAAATAAAATTTATATATCAGCAGTGTAAAGGATCCATTCATGAGGATCGAGAGAAACTGATGGCAGGATTTTCATTTTGATAGTGATCAGCTGTTCATCCTTATCCTGTTCTTCACTCCCGTACTAAAATGACCAATACACCTTGCCGCAGCTCTGACTGCACGATGTATTGTCAGTGGGTATTAAGAAAGAAGCGAAAACTAAATAAGATTCGACTTGGATTATCTATTAAAATCCTTCAGGAGTTTTCTTATTGAGTGACAGCCTGAATTTTTCAAATTGGCTTTTAGCACATTCACTATGGTGGCCGTCCGGTTATCACCCAGGAAAGCGGAGTATCCTCTTATCAGAAAGCGTGGTCGTTAGCCTGCGACAATACATTGATCTGCCGTATCGACGCTCATAGCGCACAAGAGGTTGTGGTCGGCGTGTTGCTGACACACATACGGCTACCTTTGATGAAATTATCCTGGCGGAAGACAGCGAAAACGAGAAGCCGGTGAAAATTAACGCTGTAGTTGAATAGCTAGCCAACCAGCGGGCGAAGCGCTGAAGAAGGCTAAACGCTGGGGGCATCAGAAACGCTAACTCTAGCGTTGATCGAGGCCGTCAAAGGCACCGGTACGGTTGAGTTAAAAGCGGTTTCGAACCCTTCCGGCTTTCTACAAAAGCCGCGACGCCATGACCGGCATGTGTCGTTATATCCATACGGGCTGCGTCTTGGATTTGGCCGCGCTGGTAACGGAGGTGAAGATTTTTCGGGTTAGATATTTGATTAATAAATCAGGATCTAGCTTATTTGCTTATTATCACTTTCAGTGACATCTAATTAGGTATTCACATAATGAACTTCATGTTTCTGTCCTAAAAATAATGAGTTAGAGCATGAGCGCTAGCGCGAATCCCTTATAGCGTGCCACACACATTTTAAAATAAAGTGCTGAGTAAGTAGCAACTGCACAAGGTGAATCCCCTGCAGGATCGGACTGTCTTGGTTATCAACTCAGGACAGGCTGAGGAGCGCACGCCTCCTTTTAACGAGACAGTGAGAATCGCGATAAGCGCGGCAATGACGGCCATTCTGGTCAGTGCCTGAAGCCATGGCCACAGACAAGTCTGGATAGCAATAATTCCATGTCCTTACGCAGTAAAAATCTATTCCTAAAATGTGGCTTTATGGCAGTGGCGAGTAATCGTACAATTTTAAAGAGGAACGGCACCAGGTGCACATGAAAACCAAAAAGACGTTTTTTTCAGCAGTTGCGCATTCGCCTGCGGATAAGGGTTGCGGAAACAGGGGGTAACGGTATAATCCACAGCGTTTTCCGCATCCTCTTCAGTGCCGAAGTGGCGAAATCGGTAGACGCAGTTGATTCAAAATCAACCATCGAAAGATGTGCCGGTTCGAGTCCGGCCTTCGGCACCAATAGCATGCAATCAAGTCACCTAATGGTGGCTTTTTTTGTTTCTGGGGTTTGGTAACTTCAAGATTTTCCAATAATTTCCTTTCAACAGAAGCCATCTGAGTCAACCCCAGCCAGGTCGCTTATGCGTACCTAACCCGGCATATAAGCTGGTTCGATAACGGTTGTATCCACACAGAACACTTGAAAGGATATTCAACATGGCTGAGCGTGATGGAAAGTTTCGTACGGCAAAGACTGGAGCACAAGTCCCGATAAACTGAGTGATGATAAAGCCATAATTTTGCTGGATCACTATAGCTGCTCCAAACTGGCTGCTACGTTATCGCTTTGGCTGTAAAGCGAAAATACTGGCGCGGGGAAAATCCCCTGAAGTGTTGCTGGTGAGTGCCAGGGCAACCCTTTAATTTGTTATATCACTCAAATCAAGGCAGCCACTATAAGGCAGGCATTTTAACCGTTACTGTTGAGATGTCAGATATGGGACGGCACCTTGCTGCCGGTGTAAAGAAAAGCCTGAATCGCAGATAAAATGACTGGGATAAAGGAAGAGTGTGCCAGGAAAATTTGTTGCTTGTGCTCCCGCACATGCGCTGTATGATTTTGCCCATCTCATTTAGTCCATCTCCCGTTTGCCGTTTCGACAGGCTGTCGACCGCGCATACGGCAGGTTACGTATTCAACGCTTTCGCGGAACCATTATGTCTGATAACAACTTCACGCAAACCGCCGCATTCCTTTGGTCTGTAGCCGATCTTCTGCGCGGTGATTTCAAGCAATCTCTCTATGGTCGCATCATTCTGCCTTTTACACTGTTGCGCAGGCTGGAATGTGTGCTTGAAGAGAGCAAAGGTGCCGTTCTGGCACAGGCTGAAAAACTAAAGGCAATGAAAGATTTGCCAGAGGAAGCACAGGAAAAATTCCTGTTACGCGCAACCAATGGCTTGTCGTTTTTCAATACCTCTCCCATGGACCTTGGGAAAATGGGACAAAACGACATTGCAGATAACCTGCTGAATTATGTCGAATGTTTTTCTACTGATGCGCGCCAGATATTTGAGCAGTTCAAGTTTAGCGAATATGTGGGTGAGCTAAAGCAAGCGAACCTGCTGTTTAAAGTGGTCAAGTTGTTTGCCGTCACCGATCTCAGCCCGAAAAAAATTTCTAACCATGATATGGGATTGGTGTTTGAGGAGCTGATTCGCCGCTTCGCGGAAAGCTCCAATGAAACAGCCGGTGAGCACTTTACCCCTCGTGACATCGTGCGCCTGACTACTTCTCTGGTGTTTATGGAAGATGACGATGCGTTAAGTAAGCCCGGTATCATTCGCACCATTTACGATCCCACTGCCGGCACCGGCGGCTTTTTATCTTCCGGGATGGAGTATGTGCACGACCTCAACCCGGCAGCGGTGATGCGTGCTTTTGGTCAGGAATT
The DNA here is from genome assembly GCF_037149395.1 of Pantoea sp. USHLN298. Taxonomy (NCBI): domain Bacteria; kingdom Pseudomonadati; phylum Pseudomonadota; class Gammaproteobacteria; order Enterobacterales; family Erwiniaceae; genus Pantoea; species Pantoea sp. USHLN298. The sequence continues at coordinate 283,038 of NZ_JBBCRO010000004.1, read as the reverse complement.
AAACCCGGAATCTCATGCCATCTGTAAAGCCGATATGCTGATCAAAGGGCAGGATGTTAGCCGTATCAAGCTGGGCAATACCTTGTCAAATGACCAGCTCCCTGCTGACAAGTTCGACTATATGTTGTCGAATCCACCCTTTGGCGTGGACTGGAAAAAGATCGAAGGCGAGATCAACGACGAGCACCAGCAGAAAGGTTTCAATGGTCGTTTTGGGCCAGGCCTGCCGCGTGTCTCCGATGGCTCTCTGCTGTTTCTGTTGCACCTGATTAGCAAAATGCGTGACGTGAACAATACGGATGGTGCAAAAATCCAGGGCGGGCGCATCGGTATTATCCTCAACGGCTCGCCGCTATTTACGGGCGGCGCGGGTAGTGGCGAGAGTGAAATTCGTCGTTATATTCTGGAGGCCGATTTACTGGAAGGCATTGTCGCGCTACCAACTGATATGTTCTACAACACCGGTATCGCAACCTATGTCTGGATCCTATCGAATAACAAATCAGCAGAGCGCAAAGGCAAAGTACAGCTAATTGATGGCACCAACCTGTGCGGTAAAATGCGTAAATCGCTGGGCTCTAAGCGCAACCTGATGGGTGAAGAGGATATCAGGCTGATTACACAAACATTCGGCGATTTTAAGGTGGTTGATGCGACATCGCTGGAAGAGCTTGGGCTGGAAAAAGCACCCGAGCAGAAATCCAACCGCGGCCGCCAGTCTGCTACGGCTAAAACCGAAACGACGAAAACCTTCGCCAGCAAAATTTTTAACACTACCGATTTCGGGTATCGCCGGCTGACTATTGAACGCCCTTTGCGTTTGTCTGCACAGGTGACCGATGAAGCCATTGCCACTCTGCGCTTTGCACCAAAGCCGTTTAACGCACCGATGGAGCGTTTATACGAGGCGTTTTCTGCCCAGTGGCAGGATGAGAATTATGGTGATTTTTCAGCAATCGAAGCTGAAGCGCGCGTTATTATCAAAGCAGAGTTTGCTGAACTGAAAGAGAAGCAGATTAAAGAGCTGCTGGACAGCAAACTGTGGCTGGCGCAACGCACGTTAATGGATAAAGCGCAGCAAATTCAGACTGCATTGGGTGCTGAGGCCGGTGGAAAAACGCAGGTCAGCAATGACTTTAACCAGTTTCAGCTCACCCTGAAAGGAGCAATTAAAACTGCAGGCGTGAAGCTGGATGCTAAAGAGAACAAACAGTTTATCGACGCTATCACCACTAAAAATCCAGATGCCGAGCCGGTAGTGAAGAAGGTGCTGAAAGAGGGTGTTCAACCGCTATACGGTGCCTTTGAGTACAAAGGTAAAGTGGTGGAGTTTGAGCAGGATGGCGATCTGCGTGATAACGAGAACGTACCGCTTAACCCATCTGTTGCCACCAGCGATTTGATTGAAAATTATTTCAAGGCGGAAGTGCTACCGCACGTGGCGGATGCGTGGATTAATGCTGATAAACGTGATGCGAAAGATGGAGAAGTAGGTATTGTCGGTTACGAAATTCCGTTTAATCGGCACTTCTATGTTTATCAGCCACCACGCCCGCTGGAAGAGATTGATGCCGATCTGGATGCGGTCAGCGCTGAGATTATGAAGCTGTTGCAGGAGGTGCATTCCTGATGCCTAAATTTAATCATTATGAATCATATCGCGCCAGTGAGTATTTCAAAACCGAGATGCCTTCTCACTGGGAAGAAAAGCAATTGGGATACTTAGCAAAACAGGATCGCAATGCATTTGTTGATGGCCCATTTGGTTCTGACTTGAAAACGACGGACTACCAAGATGGTGGCATTCCATTAATCCAATTGAATAATATTCGAGATGGTAAACATTTTCTAAAAAACACTAAATTTGTAACGGAAAAAAAAAGGATGGAACTATCAAGGCACATTGCTTATCCAAAAGATATTGTTTTTGCGAAAATGGCTGAGCCGGTGGCAAGGGCGGCAAAAGTTAATGAAGAATACCCTGAGTATGTCATTGTTGCTGATTGTGTGAAAATGACACCAAATAAGGAAATTATAAATGAAGATTACCTGGTTTGGGCTGCCAATTCAGATTGCGTTCGAATAAATGCTGAGTTGGTTTCTACTGGGACAACTAGAATTAGAATAAATCTTGGGGAGTTGAAAAAAATAAGAATTCCTTTCCCCCCGATGGTAGAACAGTTAAAGGTTGCTTTGTTTCTTGACCATGAAACCGCAAAGATCGATAACCTGATCGAGAAGCAACAGCAACTGATTGAACTGCTAAAAGAAAAACGTCAGGCAGTGATTAGCCATGCCGTCACTAAAGGGCTAAGGCCCGATGTTCCGATGAAGGATTCTGGTGTTGAGTGGTTGGGGGAAGTGCCGGAACATTGGAAACTTATAAAGTTTAGTCATTGTGTGAGTATCAGGAGTGGCCAAGTTGATCCAAGGAAATTACCTTATTGTGACTATTGGTTGATCGCTCCAAATCACATTGTTAGTGGTGAAGGGCGTATTATTAATTTAGAAACAGCTAAAGACCAAGGTGCCGATAGCGGAAAATACCTTTGCAGAACAGGTGAGGTTATTTATAGCAAGATCCGCCCAGCGTTAGTAAAAGCATGTTTATCACCAAGCGATACAGTTTTATGCAGTGCTGATATGTATCCTATGTCGTCCTATAATGGGCTTACTAACAATTTTTTGTTGCTCTATTTACTTTCTGATGCTTTTACTCGATTCGCTGTTAATCAAGCAGACCGAGTTGCTATGCCTAAAATCAATAGAGAGTCTCTATCTGACTGCATAATTCCAGTCCCCCCTATTGAAGAACAGGGAAAGATATATTCTTATGCAAGAGAAGCCTTAGAGAAATTGGATGTTTTGCTTCAGAAATCGCAGTTAACGATTGAGCTTCTCCAGGAACGCCGCTCCGCCCTTATCTCCGCCACTGTCACCGGAAAAATTGATGTCCGCGATTGGGTTGCGCCCGAGAAGCAGCAAATTGAGGAGCCACAGGAGACCACCGCATGAGCATGGATAGCACCAAGGAACTGATTTTTCAGGATGAAATGATTGCGCAGATGGTCGAGCGTGGCTGGATTGTCGGCAAAGCTGACGGCTACGATCGCGAACGCGCACTCTATTCACAAGACGCGCTGACTTTCGTACAGGCTACGCAGCCGCAGGAATGGGAGAAGTTTGCCAAAATTTATCCCACCGATACCGAGCGTCACTTCCTTGATGCACTGGTGGTGCAACTGAAAAAAGCGGATATCAACGCTACCGATATGCTGTCGCGCACTTACGGTACGCTCGGCGTATTGCGTCATGGCATCAAGAGCCACAGCGCGCGCTTTTCGTTGTGTCAGTTTAAGCCGGAACATAACCTCAATCCGGAGACGCTGGCACGCTACCAACAGAACATCTGCCGTATTGTGCCGGAGCTGGTTTACAGCCCGCACGCTTCCAAAGCGGCATTTGAAGAGCCAGGCATAAAAGCGAAGAAATGGCGTATCGATCTGGTGCTGTTTGTGAATGGCCTGCCCATTGCTACTATGGAGCTAAAGTCTGAGTTTAAGCAGGCAGTTCAGAACGCCATTACCCAATATAAGAAAACGCGTCTGCCAAAAGATCCCGGCACCAACAAGGCGGAACCGCTGTTGACATTCAAACGCGGTGCGCTGGTGCACTTTGCCGTCAGCCAGTATGAAGTGTTTATGGCGACTAAGCTCGACGGCGATAAAACCTTCTTCCTGCCCTTTAACAAAGGTACTAAAGAGGGAGGCGCAGGAAACGATATCCCGGAAAATGAAAATGACTACGCAACCAGCTATCTGTGGAATGAGGTTTTGCTCCCAGACAATCTGCTGAAAATTCTCGCTAGCTTTGTGCATCTGCAAATCGAAGAGAAAGAAGACTGGCAGGGACTAAAGTATAAAAAAGAGAGCCTGATCTTCCCGCGATATCATCAATGGGATGTGGTCAACAAACTGATCATGGCGGCGGTTGAAGAGGGTACAGGTAATAAATATCTGATTCAGCACAGTGCGGGTTCAGGTAAATCCAATTCTATAGCCTGGACCGCCCACCAGCTCTCCCGGCTTTACGATGAGCAAGGCGAGAAGCAGTTCCATTCGGTGATTGTCGTCACCGATCGAACCGTGCTGGACGATCAGCTACAGGATACCATCTATCAGTTTGAGCATCAGGATGGTGTAGTCGGGCGCATCAATAATAAAGAAGGCGATGGCTCAAAGTCGGAAAAGCTCGCCAGCGCATTAGAAAACTCTCAGCCGATTATCATCGTTACTATTCAGACCTTCCCGTTTGTGCTGAAAGCGATTGAAAACAGTGTCAGCCTCAAACTACGCAAATACGCAGTAATTGCAGACGAAGCGCACTCTTCTCAGAGCGGCTCCACGGCACGTCAACTGAAAGAAGTGCTGATGACCGAACAGGCGGATGACGATATCGTGATCTCGTCAGAAGATATTCTCGATGCAACCGTTGCCGCGCGCAAGGGCAGCAGCAACCTTAACTATTATGCATTCACCGCAACGCCGAAGGCTAAAACGCTGGAGTTGTTTGGTCGTCGTCCTAATCCGCTTGAGCCTGCCTCCAGATCCAATAAGCCAGAAGCGTTTCATGTCTACTCCATGCGTCAGGCTATCGAAGAAGGCTTCATTCTTGATGTTCTCAAGAATTATACCAACTACAAGGTGGCCTATAAGCTGCTGCAAAAGCTGGACGATCCGGACCGCGAAGTAGACAGTAAAAAAGCCAAAGTAAAGCTTACCCAGTGGGTTGCTCTGCATGAGCACAACGTTTCGCAGAAGGTGAAAGTTATTGTTGAGCATTACCGTAAGCACGTGATGCATCTGCTGGGTGGACAGGCGAAAGCGATGGTGGTCACCAGCTCACGTAAAGCGGCGGTGCGCTACAAGCTGGCATTTGATAAATACATTGCTGAAAACAACTACCAGAAAATTAACGCAATGGTGGCCTTCTCGGGTGAGGTTGAGTTTGCTGAAAGCGATCACAACGCGCTCGCGCTGTTGAACCAGAAATTCACTGAAATCAATATGAATCCTGGTCTGAAAGGGCGGGATATGCGTAAAGCCTTTGATAGCGACGACTATCAGGTGATGCTGGTGGCAAATAAATTCCAGACCGGTTTTGACCAGCCCAAGCTCTGTGCAATGTACGTTGATAAAGCGTTAGGCGGGGTTGAGTGCGTGCAGACCCTTTCCCGGCTTAACCGCACTTATCCCGGCAAAGCAGAGTCAGGAACATTTGTGCTCGATTTCTGGAACGAGCCAGATGACATCCTCAGTGCTTTCCAGCCCTATTATCAGACAGCAGAACTCACGGATGTCAGCGATCCACATCTGGTGTTTGAGCTGTCCGATAAACTGCGCACCAGTGGTATTTTCCAGTGGAATGAGGTAGAGCAATTCTGCGATGCGTTTTTCACCAAAAACAAATCAAGCGCGGCGATCAGCAATATTTGTAAGCCTGCAGTACAACGCTGGCAACAACGTTATATCTCTGCCGTTGATGCCTATGTGCAGGCTAAAAAGATATTTGAGCTGACCAAAAAAAGCACCAACGAAGTAGTGCTTCTGACTAATGCAGAAAATACCTTCAAAGCCTGCAAGCAGGAAAAAGACAAGCTTGATATCTTCAAAAAGGATCTCGGCAGCTTTGTGCGATTCTATGAGTTTATGTCGCAGATTGTTGACTATGACGACAAGAACTTAGAGAAGTTGAGCCTGTTTGCCCGACACTTGCGTCCTATGCTTCATGAACAGCGTATTGAAGAAGATGAGGTTGATCTCAGTAATGTAGAGATGAGCCATTATCGTTTGTCAAAGCTCCATGAACAGCATCTGAAGCTGCAAGAGGATGCGGAAGACTACAAACTTAAACCCGGCAATGACATAGGCACAGCAAAGCCTAAGAACCCGAAAGAGGAGTTCCTTTCAAACATCCTGGCGCGTCTGAACGACCTGTTTATCACCGACAATCTTAGTGACAAAGATATGATCAACTATGCCTTTGCCGTGCGAGATAAGTTATCAGAAAACCAGGCGGTAATGACGCAGATTGCCAATAATACACGCGAGCAGGCGATGCTGGGGGATTTCCCGAAAGCGATTGATGACGCGGTGATGGACAGCAATGATGCGCATCAGGAGATGATGATGCAGTACTTGTCGAATCCGGAGCTGGCCAGAGGCTTTGCCCGCGTCGTGTTTGATATGTTGAAAGGGGCATGAGTTTTTGAGTCGGCGAAAAATGGGGCGTTTGGTTGATAATGGGAAAGTGCTTCCCTGTTATTTTTCGTCTCATTTTCCGTAAGGAATAAGTTATAACTATCTTTCGTTATTCAGATTGTTAACAAGGAAATTTAAGGATGAAGGCTAAAGAAGCCAGGTTGCTCAACTTTCTGCAGACTGCACCGCAGTTAGTTATCCCAATCTATCAGCGTATTTACTCATGGAGCCTGAAAGAGTGTGAACAGCTTTGGGATGATATTCTCCGCTGCGGAAGAGATGAGAATAATCAAGGGCATTTTATCGGTTCCGTAGTATATATAGAAAATGGTCTTTATTCGGTGACATCTCAGTCACCATTGTTGATCATTGATGGTCAACAGCGCGTCACTACAGTCTCTTTGTTAATCGCAGCTTTAGCCGAAGCTGTAGGCGATCAAGAATTTATCGAAGGATTCAATCAAGCTCAGTTACGTGGTTTCTATTTAACTAATCCCTTATTGTCAGGCGAGAAGCGTTATAAACTCATTCTGTCTAAAACAGACAATGAGACATTACGCGCTATTATTGATGGGAAACCTCAGCCAGAGAATGTTTCTTTACGCGTCTCAGAAAATTTTGAGTACTTCAGAGAAGAATTAAAAAATAAAGAACTACTGGAAGTTGTCTGTAAAGGGCTGAGTAAACTAATTGTGGTCGATATTTCTCTTCAGCGCGATCACGATAATCCACAGCTTATCTTTGAAAGCATGAACTCCACGGGTAAAAAATTAAGTCAGGCCGATCTTATTCGAAACTATATTCTCATGGGGCTGGAAAATGAGCACCAGACGATGTTGTATAATGATCACTGGCGTAAGATGGAGCTTCTGTTTGGTCAGGAGGCTTACTCTGAGCAATTCGATGCTTTTATGCGGCACTACCTGACGGTAAAAACGGGAGATATCCCCAGGATTGATGGCATTTATGATGCATTTAAACAGTACTTCTGTCGCAACAGACAACCTGTTGAATCTGTAGTCGCAGAGATTCATAAATATGCCACCTACTATTGCGCCATTGCATTAGGTATTGAGAAAAATAAACAGCTTAAAGATATATTCCATAACATTCGTGAACTAAGGATGGATGTTGCCTATCCCCTTATGCTGGAGCTCTACGATGACTATCAGCTGAATATTCTAAAATTAAATGATTTCGCGGAAGCGCTGCGTCTGATCGAAAGTTATGTGTTTCGTCGAGCAGTATGTGCTATACCTACTAACTCTATGAATAAAACTTTTGCTGGGTTAAGTAAAAGCTTTTATAAAGAAAATTATCTGGAAAGCCTCAAGGCTGCATTTATGTTGTTGCCATCTTATCGTCGCTTCCCGACCGATGAGGAATTTAAAAGGGATATTCAAATACGCGATCTTTATAACTTCAGAAGTCGGACTTACTGGCTTAGGAGACTTGAAAATCATAACCATAAAGAACCCATTCCGGTAGATGAATATACAATTGAACACATCATGCCGCAGTGTGATAACCAGATAGAGAAAGTGCCTGCTGTGTGGAAGGACGAGCTGGGAGATGAATGGCAGCGCGTTTGGGAAACATGGCGTCATTCACTTGGAAACCTGACATTAACGGGCTATAACTCCGAGTACAGCAATCGCTCATTCACAGATAAGCGCGACATGGATGGTGGTTTCAAATACAGTCATTTGCGCCTGAATGATGGGCTTGCTAATCTTGATGAATGGAATGAAGAAGCCATTACAGCGAGAGCGAAAAAGATGGCAGAGCAGGCAAGCCGTGTCTGGCCAAGTGCCAATCTTCCCGCTGATACGCTAAAAAATTACCAACATAAGAGTGAAAGTAATATTTCTTATGGCTTAAAAGACCATCCCCATCTGGTAAAAAAGCATGTTCTGGAATTGTTTGAAGCGTTCCGTAAAGCAACATTGGCACTTGACGCATGCGTCACAGAAGTTTTCCTGAAGCTATATATTGCCTATAAGGCTGAAGTAAATTTTGTGGATGTTGTACCGCAGGCAAAGCGACTGCATCTTTCACTGAATATTCCGTTTGCTGAAATCAATGATCCGCGTGGATTATGCCGGGATGTCTCTAACTTAGGCCGATGGGGAAATGGTGATGTTGAAATCGGATTCGAGAAACTGGAAGATTTGCCTTATGTCATGTCTTTAGTAACGCAGGCATTCGAGCGACAAATGGATAACTAGTTTTTAATAAATGCACGAGATGGGAAATTTCGTGCATTTATTTTTCTAAAGCGAGTATAGAAAAGGTTAATCAGTAAGATTATTTCCTTCAGTTTGTTACCAGATCACAGCTGCCATTCTATTAATGATGCTTATGACTCGCCCTTATCCTTTCCACGCTAAATTATCTGACGCCGTCTGAATTTTCTGCAGGCTGGAGAAAGGGCATTTTGAGAGTGAAGTAACCGATATTACTAACTGAAGGCTGTGTCTAATGCTGGGGGCGGGTCACATGCCATCTGTATTCAGGAACTTTCGCACACAAAAGAAGAACGATGATGAAGTGGGTTCTTTACATTAATTAATAAAAACCACCGAAATTAAACTCATTTTTGTGTTTTTTGTACACTACAGTGTGTTTTAATGGCATCCATTACTTCTGAACAGTAGGGATGCCATCTTGCAAAACAAAATCAAAGAACTTCGTATCCAACTATCAATCACTCAGCGTGAGTTAGCCGATAGGGTTGGTACCAGCCAGCAGCAGATTCAACGCATCGAAACAGGGAAAGTTGCGGCTAAGTTAGGACTGGCACAAGCGATTAGCGCTGTCTTAAAAAAGCCGTTGAACGCTGTTTTTCCTGATAGTGACAACCTGCTACAAAAATTGCGTAATCAAGGTAGTCGTAGTAGCGACGAACTGAAAGATATTGCCGCTAGCGGTATTGAAATGGATGGCCGCTTTTGGACGGTAAAGCTCTGGTTACGGGGGCAGCAAGATTATTTGTTGCTACCCATTTCTCCAGCTGATAAGCGTCGTTTTTACTCGTACTTTGAAGAAAGCACCGTAGTAGGGCATGAACATTTTTTTGTTTTTGACTCTGAGCAGCATCGTTATGCGTTAAATACCCGAGAAGTCATTTTCCACCAATTCTTGTTTGATGGTTTTCCACCTATTCCAGATGAAGAGGATAGCGATACCAACGAGAGAAACTATGGTAATGTACATATTACAATGGTTAACGGCGGCCCAGTCATTGAGCTATGCTGTGAGTCTGAGGTATCAGAGAACGATAAATTTGACGATATTGGTCAGCTGAACGCATTGTTGGATATTCTGGAGTTAGAGCCGGAATCAACAGAACGATACCAGATAACCGACGAAGACGGAGAGGATGCTTTCATCCGTATTGGCTCCGTTGCGATGGTCCGAATCGCACTTGATGTGCTGGATTCGGTTGAGGAAGATAATGTCTGACAGAGGTCGGCATCTCAACCTTGGCATGTTTGCTTGGGTACGATGCCGAAAGTCAATAAATTTACGTGTTGGTATCTATGTTGGTACACCAGAATAGTATTTTTTACTGATCATATAAAATCGTGAGGTTATGTATCATATGCGAGGCCGGCCTTCTCACTTTTTTCCTATAAATAGGTTAATTTGAAAAGCCTATCTAATTTACGGGTAAGAAATATCAATCCTTCATTAATTACTGAAACCACTGTGATTTGTAAATGACTTTCACAACGTCCTGACGCAGTGCAAGTAGTTACCTGGCTCAACCTTGTACAGCTTTTTCCTTTGAAGCGGGAAGATGTGCCCCTGTCCCTGAAATCTATACCACAAATTTTTAACCGTTTCACACTTAGCGCGATATCCCGTTACAGCCTGCCGTGATAACACGCCAGGGATAAACGAGCAAATGTTGGAAAGTCTAACCAGAGCGGGAAAAGATCTGGCTCTGCCGTGGTGCTCACCGAGCTATAAAATGAACGGTACTCTATAAGAGCGGTTAACTGTTAAAACCCTTGATGCTCCGCCTACGGCGCTTTCGTTGATATATCCATCACGGTGCTTTATGGCTTCTATTGTCTGAAACCAGGATGAAGGAGAAAGGCTGGATCTCTCCAGCCATTGGCGATCATCTCACTTTCTTGAATATGAGCAGGATCAGAGGGACGCAGACAGCGAAACCAATAATAGAGGCTGAAGCCGAATCAGAGTGATTTTGCGATAGCTCCTTAACAAACCAGAGGTATTGAGAAGGTGTAAATTCTCCACCCTGGCTCATTGTCTCTGAAAAGTTAAGAGCGAAGACCAGATCGAAATAAAGCACGATAACGTAATACGCTACGCAGATCAGCGCGATACTCACCCACCTGATCCAGAACTTCTTATTCATCATCGTAAGTGCTTCCCAATGAGCCGCCTATTGTACCGCCTGAGTATGGAGATATTGATCCAGCAACAGCTGCGGAATCGGCAGCAGCTTGTTGAATTTTTGCACTGTCACCCATTGGTTGAGGGCTTTTGTTCTCGCTGTTTGGATACTGCTGTTTGAATGTGTTAGTCATTTCGACAACGAGCATTGAAGAGAAGTCTGCACTCTTTGCTACAAGATAATTTTGCAGTGATAGCGGAATAGTGAAATCTTCTTTTATCTCGATTGGTAGCTGTGTAGTCATAGATGTGTAACTGTTTTCGAATACCTTTGAGCCAGCATACTTGATCCCTTCGACTGAGTGGGTGGTACAGTTGCTACCAGTTACATCATACTTATCAATCGTGCGCCCCCTTCGCTTTGTAGCGTCTTGCATGTTTAGCGTTTGAATGGGTGTTACACCGCCATTCCACAGGTTTTCGAAGAATTTACGGGTTATTTTAGGCTCAGCATCATCAATGTGGAAAACGCGAGCACCCATTTCATAAAGTTCATATCGGTAATAATTACGCGCATCTTCATCCTGGAAAAAGTCTAAAATTCCATCGCCGGTAAAAGTACTTTTAGCAGTGCGTCCATAGCGACCATAGGTGTAGAGGTAGATGCGGTTATTTTCATGCACCGAAACGAAAGCGTGACCTGCACTTGTCGTTTCAGTCCAGATGTAAACGCCGTTCAGTAGCTGGTTTTCTTCTGGCCTACAGGTTTCAGCAAATCTATTTTGCCTCTTCGCGACTTGTGCGTGCTGTACTGGTTCTGATACTGCTTTAATTGCCACAAGTGCAGATGTTGTTTTTGCTGGTGGCTGGTAAGGGCCGTGCCGCATAAAAGTATGGGCAGGGATGAAAAAAGCCTTACACGGACAGGTTGAGCGGCTGTAGAGCGTACTGGCGGCTAACTTCCCGTGAATGTCTTCGCCAGGGTATCCACCATCGACACTGTAGATGCCTGGGTGTTTGCCACAGGATACCTGACAGCCTACTGTTGCCTGTCTGTTTTTATTTGGGCCAATCAGCTTCCCTTTCGGGTGTCCAGTCAGTACCGATCCCCCGCATGTTGTTTTATCGCCCTTTACTATCCAAAAGCCTGTAGCCATTTTCTGGACTCCTTATTTATCCGAGTGCTGCTGGAGCAAGAAAATTGGCTGGTGTTGCAGGGCTATTGTCTGACTGACAAAGGAGGGGGTACTAATAATCACATCACCGTTATCAAGCTGGCTTCCTGCGAGGGCAACTGATGGAGTAAGTTTATTGGAGTACTGTTTCATAAGTCCCTTTACTTGTTATAAAAATAATCACACTGTTCATTTTACAAACAATAACCACATGCGCAATAAGTATCAGATTTAAGAGAAACTGCGTTGCGTAACAATCAGCAATAGCGGTTAATCTTTTCCAAATCTCCAGATGTGCTTGCACTGCTGCGACGGTTTAATCTCCACGGTCTCCATTCTGGAGGCGTTTTCGTATATGCCTATCTCCGCGTTGTCTGTCTCATGTTTGTGACTTAATACCAGAGTGATCTGTGTGGCATTCGTCGGGGATATTGTTTGCGTGTTCTTTGAGGGGAAGGGCGACGAGGTAAAACTGTTGAGGTAACGCTACGCCCACAAGCGTGGATGCGTTTGATACAGCATAGCAAAGAGCGAATGGCCGTAGCACAAGGTATCGTCACCCCGTTTTAATCGTGATAGATAGCGCTTTCCCGCTGAAACCGACAAAAAAGCCTGCATAAAGCAGGCTCGAAGTCAGAGTATACGGCACCTATCAAATACCCAACATCACGCCATCTTCAGCCGCTGCAGCCGTTTCTCGCGGCGGATTTTGCGCTCTTCCATTACCGCTACCATCGCCATCAGAGTGATACAGGCGATAGCGGCAGCATCCAGCGCGGCAAAGGTGCCGGCCCAGCCGGTCAGGCCGAATATCGGCGTGCCGTCGGCGATCATGCCCAGGCCCAGTTTGGCGAAGCTGTCACCAATCAGATAGGCGAAGGTGCCTTTGATGCCATCCGCTGCGCCGATGGCTTTTTTCGGCACAAAGCCGACCGCGGCGACGCCGATTAATAGCTGCGGACCAAACACCAGAAAGCCGAGCGCGAACAGCGAGGCCAGATAGATATACTGGTTGCTGGCATGCTGATAGATCCCCAGCGTGGCGATAATCAGCGCCAGCGCCACACAGGCCACCAGCCCGCGACGACCGTTGGCCAGATCGGATAACCAGCCCCACAGCAGCGTGCCGACCAGCGCGCCGACCTCAAACAGGGTAAAGCCCTGAATCGCCACCTCTTTAGAGAGCTTCAGCTCCTGAAACGCATAGACGGTTGACCACTGATCGATGCCGATGCGCACCACATAGAGGAAGATGTTGGCGAAGCAGAGCAGCCAGATCACTTTGTTTTTCAGCACGTACTCAACAAAGATCTGCCATTTAGTCATCGACTCATCTTCGGCTTCCTGATCCTCTTCGCTCAGCACTTCGTCAAACAGCTCTTCGGCTTTGCCCAGCCCATAGGACTCCGGTGAATCACTGCCGAAACGCAGACCGATAAAGCCAACAATCAGCGCGATGATCGACGGGAAGATAAACATCCCTATCACATGGCCGTCGAACAGATAATTGGCACCAAACAGCGCCACGCCAGCCGCACCGGCACCGCCGAGGTTGTGCGAGATGTTCCACATTCCCAGATAGGTGCCACGCTTGCGGCGCGGGGTCCATTTGGTGATGGTGGAGTAGCTGCAGGAGCCGCCGGTACTCTGGAAGAATCCGCTTAAAGCATAAAACGCAATCATCAGAAACAGGCTGACCGATCCGGTACCCATGCTGGCGCTGAAGCCGAGCATACAGATGGCCGACAGGATCAGCATAAACGGCAGGAACTGCTTGGTGTTTTTACCATCGGCGTAATAGGAGACCAGCGTTTTACCCACGCCGTAGGTGATCGAGAAGCCGAGGCCGATCATCCCCAGCTGCGTCATGCTCAGCCCGTAGGTGGTGATCATGTCGTTCTGCGCAATGTTGAAGTTTTTGCGGATCAGATACATGGTCAGGTAGCCGATAAACACCACCAGATAGGACTGCATAAAGGGTCTGAACCACAGCTTGCGCCGCTCGTCGAGCGGCAGGTCCAGGGTCGGTTTGCGCACCTGATTAAGAAAGGCCAGCATGGATGGGGGTTCTCCTGGTTGGAAAAGCTGCAACGGGCAGCGAATGGCTGGCATTGTAAAAATCAGCCGCCCGCCTGGCCTGAGACAGCCGCCAGGCGAAACCAGGAAAATGTCTTAGTTTTGCCCGATATGCGGCAAAAAAGAGAGGCGCATCACGCTTCGTCGACCGGACGCGGTGCCTGCGCATTGAGAAATGGCAGCAGCAGCAGCGCGGAGATCCCGGCCGCAATCGCAATCACCGCAAAGAAGCCGCTCCAGTGCCAGCTGTCGATCACCCATGCCAGCGGCCAGCCGGAGAGCGACGCGCCAAGATAGGCGAACAGTCCGACAAAGCCGGTCGCCGCACCCGCCGCATCCTTGTGAGAACACTCGGCCGCCGCCATGCCAATCAGCATCTGCGGACCCGAGACAAAGAAGCCGGTGGTGAAAAAGCACGCCGTCTGCATCACGTAGCTGGTGAACGGCATCAGCCACAGCGATCCCACCGACAGCAGGATCCCGGCGGCGAAAATCAGGTTCATCGGGCCGCGGTTGCCGTTAAACAGCTTGTCCGATCCCCAGCCGGCCACCAGCGCGCCGATAAATCCGCCCAGCTCAAACATCGTCACCGCCGAATTGGCGGTCACCAGATCGACGCCCAGCGTCTCTGAAATATAGAGGTTGCCCCAGTCGTTGATCGCCGCGCGCACCACGTAAACCAGCACGTAACACAGCGCCAGCAGCCAGATGTAAGGGTTCAGCAGCACGTAGTGGGTGAGGATCGCTTTGCGGCTCAGGCCCGCGCCTTCCTGCTGCTGCGCCATCTCCATCTCATCCTGCCGCCAGTCGCCGACCTCCGGCAGGCCAACGGTCTGAGGCCGATCGCGCAGTCGCCAGCAGAGAAACAGACCAGCCAGAATCGCTAATCCGCCCGCCACCATCATCCCGCTGCGCCAGCCGTAGTGCAGCGCCACCGCCCCGATCATCATCGGAATCAGGGCGCCGCCGACGTTGTGCGCGGTGTTCCACAACGCCCACCAGCCGCCGCGCTCGTTACGCGAATACCAGGCGGTCAGCAGGCGGGCGCAGACCGGCGCACCCCAGCCCTGGAAAAAGGCGTTAACCGCCCACAGCAGGGCAAAGGCCCACAGCGAGGTGGAGAAGCCGAACAGGATGTTTACCACCCCGGTGGCAATCAGCCCCAGCCCCATAAAGTAGCGGGCGTTGGAGCGGTCGCTGACGATGCCGGAGAAAAATTTCGACAGGCCGTAGGTGATGTAAAACAGCGTTGCCAGCAGGCCGATATCGGTGCGGGTCATCACGCCGCTGGCGAGGATCTCCGGAGCCGCGGCGTTGAAACTTTTGCGGGTAAAATAGAACAGCGCGTAGCCCAGCCAGATGGTCATCATGATGTGTCGTCGCCAGTAGCGATAGCGGCGATCGATCTCCGCTTTATCCTGCAGCGGCACGGCGTTGGCCGGGGTTTTCAGAAAGCTAAACACATTCACTCCTCACACCGTACGCAGCGGCAAATGGACGCTGACGCGGGTGCCGTGGGTACAGGATATCGCCAGCGTGCCGCCCAGCGCGGTTACCCGTTCGCGCATCCCGGCCAGGCCAAAACCTTGCTGGCCGGAACCGGACGGCAGGCCGCAGCCATCATCTTCAATCACCAGCATCACCCGTTCATCCTGCTGCCAGCCTTTGAGCGTTACCGCACGGGCGCTGGCGTGCTTCACGATATTGTTCAGGCCTTCCTGGCAGACGCGAAACAGCGTGACGCGCTGGCCTTCGCTGAGCAGGCTCTCATCGACGTGCCAGTCGAGATGGCTGACGATGCCGCGATCGTCGAGTTCCATCTCGCGCATCAGCGAGCGGACTGCCTGCTCCAGCGAGAGATCGTCTAACTGACGCGGTCGTAACCGTCCCAGCAGCCGCCGCACCGAATCGTACACGCCCAGCGACAGCTGCTCGATGTGCGCGCCGCTCTGGATCACCCGGCCATTATCGGGCGCCAGCCGCTGGACGATGCCCGCCTGGGTACGGATCGCGGTGATGGTCTGGCCGATGTCATCGTGCAGCTCACGCGCCACCTCCTGGCGTACGCTCTCTTCGGTCTCCACCAGACGTTCAGCCAGCCGCCGGTTGCGCGCCAGCTCATGCTGCAGCGACTGATTAAGCTCACGCAGCCGCTGGATACCGGCACCCAGCAGCAGCCCGGTCAGGCTTTGCGCCAGCAGCGACAGCAGTAGATCGACCGGATGATCATGCCAGGTCTGGCTGGCAATCAGGGCAATGGCGTTCATCAGGGTGGCGATCAGCGCACCCTGCCAGCCGTAGTGCCACGCCAGCGCGATAATCGGCAGCGCCAGACAAAACGGCGTAAAGCGCGACAGCTCCGCCGGCAGGCCAAGCTGCAATCCCAGGCTGATGATAAACAGCAGCAGATACCCGATCAGGTGCCGGGCGCGCCAGTAAACCGGCTGGGAGACCAGCGCCGGGCCCAGGGGCTGCCAGCGGGTGCGGGTGAGATAGTGCCAGATAACCAGGCAGGTCGGAGCCAGCGTCAGCCCGCCGGTGAGCGTCAACAGCAGGGCGTTCAGCACCTCCTGCTGACCGGCCCACGGCAGCGATTGCAGCAGTGCGGCGGCGATCAGCGCGGCACCCTGACGCAGCAGCGTGCGCCAGTCGCGCTGGTGGCGGTAACGGGAGATCAGCGCCACCGGCAGCAATGTCAGCACGCCGCCGAGCATCAGCAGTGGCAGATGGGCCAGCGCGACTTCGTGCGACAGCCAGATCAGCAGCAGCCACTCGCTGACCAGCAGTACCGGCCAGTAACCGCGCGGACACTGCAGCATCAGCCCCAGCCGCAGGCCAAACGGAAACAGCAGCACCGCCAGCTCGGGTCGTTCCACCAGATGCAGGCTGATGCTCCACAGGCAGAACCAGGCCGCCGAGAAGATGCAGACGCTGGCGGCCACCGATATCAGCCGCGACAGAAGCGGCGTCATTGCCAGCCGTCAAACATGCGGCGCGCCAGCTCGACGTCGTTGCTGACGCCGAGTTTTTCCATCAGGTTGGCGCGATGAACGTGAACGGTTTTGGGCGACAGCCCCAGCTCGGCTGCAATGGTTTTTACCGGCATCCCCTGCGATAGTTTCTCGGCCACCTGGCGTTCGCGGCGGGTCAGCGGGTCCTGACGACCGGCGGCCAGCCTGAGCGCGATCTCCGGCGTCAGGTAACAGCCACCGGCGGAAACCGTGCGCACCGCGGCGATCAGCTCATCGGGACGACAGCGTTTGGAGAGATAACCGCGCGCGCCGGCGTTAAGCGCCTGTTCGACCAGTGCCGGACTGTCGTGTACCGACAGCATGATGGTGGCTAAGCCCGCGGGCAGCTGGCTCAGCAGCTCCAGTCCGGAGAGATCGGGCATTGAGATGTCGCAAATGCAAACCTGTACGCCGCGTCCCGGTAAACCCGCCAGCGCATCACGGCCCGATCCAAACTCGGCCACAACCTGAAAATCGGGTTCCAGCCCCAGCAACTGGGCAAACCCGGAGCGGACGATAAGATGATCGTCAATAAGCGCGATGGTAATCATAATGCGTTCCTGGCGGGAAAATTCGCGCTTACCTTAGCGATAAGCGCATGGCTGTTCAAGTCGTGAGCAGTCTGGCGTGCCAGCGGTGGCGGGATGTTGATGCTGGTGGGATCGGGGCGATCGTCAGCGCAGCGGCAGGATCGTCGGGCGAGGCAGGCCGGGCGGCGATCCCGCTCCGGCCAGTGATGAATTAATGCAGGCAGCACTGCTTATATTTTTTACCGCTGCCGCACGGGCAGGGATCGTTGCGGCCAGGCAGTTTTTCTACTGAGATCGGCTTCTGAGGCTCCGGCACCGCTTCGGGCTGGGAGATCCAATGATCGTGCAGCGCCAGCGCAGCCGGGCGGATCGCCTCAATGCTGGCTTCCATCTCGTCCGGCGTCATCGCATCCAGTTTTTCGAGGTTCTCTTCCACGCCGTGTAGGGCGATGGCATCCAGCGCCGGTTGCAGATCCTGCGGCAGGGCAGACCAGTCGGTCAGCGACACGCCGCGCATGTAGCCGAAGCACCACTCTTCAACCACAGTAAATTCCAGACCTTCCATCTCACGGATGCCAAACAGCGGTTCGAACTGCTCAGGAAACTCAGAGAGCCGGTCAGCCACGTCATTCATGTGCTGAAAACAGAGCTCCATAAAACGTGTCATCTCACGTTCGTTGCTCCATTTTGGGATCCGCTTCTCGCCACCCCACAGCGCCACCAGCCATTTGCTCGGTTCGACAGTGGTCGGGCCGGACAGCACCGCGGTCAGCAGGCCATCCAGTTCAGAGACATCAAGAATCGACGCTTCGCTGCCATATTTTTCCAGCATATCTTCCAGCCATTGCAGCTCTTTCTCGGACAGTGGGCCTTCTTTCATGCGGTTGCCTCCCGGGCATTTCAAAAATGTGAGCACGGCGTTCACGCCATAAAGCCGCAGCAGTGTACACCCTTGCGCGCCGCAACACAGCTTACCTGCGGTCTGACGGGCTTTTTTCCGGGCAGGCGATAACCCCGACGCGGCGGCTGTGAATCCGCGTTGAGTGCCACTTTTAACCGGTTGAGTGCACTATAGCCGCTGGCTGCTTTGTAAGACATTTTGCGCAAAATCGGGTTTGTTAAACGACTGATCAAATTAATTGACTGATTATTATAATAAAAAATGAGAACAGACTTTTTCTCCCGCCAGATGAGGACGTCACGCCGCGGGAGGACAGCGCACAGCCGCAGGCTCCGATCGCTGATCCTGCTGTAGCCTGCTCTCATTCGGAGCCTCGCGGCCCGGCACAATTTACGCCTATGGCGTGCCCGATCGGCTGCACCGCTATCCGGTTACGCCCGACAGCGATACGCTGCTCGATTATCTCGCCGATTTCTCTGCGGCGGCGGTGCGTGGCCGCATTACTCCAATTCCGGCTAGGCGCTGCCCGGCTACATTTTGCGTCAACGCTTCCATCCGAATATCCAGTCGCTGGCTACATTGGCGGCTATGCCAGCTTTATCGGCTACGATAGCGCCAATGGGATTGCGATTATGGTGCTGCAAAATGGAGCAGCGATTCAGGCATTACGTTGTTGGTCGATCAGGCAACTAAGGATAGAGTGGTCGGACAGTAACCGGTGCGCGGTGAAGCGAATAGCGTCGTCTTTCCTTACACTTAGCTTTGACGAGAGGGGAACTGACTCGCTATAAAGAGTGTCTTTAGCCTGTCTACTGTCACTAAAATCAATTTAACGTGGAAATCATTATGCGCAGGACTCAACGTGTACTTTTCTCAATGGGATTACTGGTTGGCTCGCTGAGCCTGATCCCTGCAGTGCAGGCCGCCGGTGAAGCAACGGATACCGTTCCGCCGCCGCCACAGATTCAGCCCGCCAATCCTGCAACCCAACCGCAGCCCGATGCCGCTAACGCTCAGCCGGATGCCGGTGCGGCGCAGACGCAGGCGCCGTCCAGCTCACAATCGAACGATGGCATTACGCCGACCACGCCGTCGCCATCCAATGGCGGACAACCGAACTACGATCTCAACACCATCATCATCGACTACAAAGAGTATAAAGTCGGCGATACGGTGCCAGAGAAATACACCGATAAAACCTACACCATCGTTGAGTGGCAAAAACGTAATCTGCCGGCGCCGCAGGAGAATACCCACTGGGCCTACATCAACGCCAATTACATCCTGATCACCAATGACACCGGCAAAATTGTCATGGGGAAATCGGGCGACATCTTCTTCCGCGGTTAAAACAGCGGATCAAAAATCAGCCGGTCAGCACGACCGGCTTTTTTTTAGCTGAAACGCTCCGCACCAAAGCTGGCCAGCATCGGATGTTTTTCGCCGCTGACCATCTCGTCCGCCAGTAATTCCCCGACAATCAGCGCCAGCGTGGCACCGGAGTGGCTGAACGCCACGTAACAGCCCGGCACCTTTTGCAGTTCACCCAGCACCGGATCGCCATCGCCCGGAATCGGCTTGAGTCCAATCTTCCAGCTCTCAGCTTTGAGCGGCCGATAGCCACGCAGTAACCGGCTGGCTTCCTGCGCCAACTGCGCCACCACCTGCTCATCAATCCGGTATTCCCCGTCGGCCAGCGGCTGGATATCAGCTTCATACCAGTCGTGATCGAGCGCAAAACGGTTGCCAGGATTGGGACGAACCGCGGCGCGCGGGGTGTTCAGCACCGCTTTCAGCGGCTGGGCGGATGGTTCGGTGATCACCAGCATCGAAACCGGCGAGCCGTTGGGGATAGTCACACCGAGCGGTGCCACCACATCCGGCGTCCAGGGACCGCAGGCAACCAGCACCGCATCGGCGCGCAGCTCGCCTTTATCGCTACGAATGCCGCAGGCCCGGCCCCGATCGGTGATCACGCTGGCTTTACCTGCGTGTTCTACCACTTCGCCGCCCAGTGCGCGGAACTGATTGACCAGATAATCCACCAGATGCGGCAGGCTGACCCAGCCTTCACCGGGATTAAATATTGCCTGGGCCGCCAGCGCATCGGGATCGACCGCGGCATCCGCCTGCGCCACGTTTTCAGCCGTGATCAGCTGTGAATCGTAGCCGTGGGCTTTTTCATAGGCGTGGCGCGCCTCCGTCGCGGTAACGTCACTGTCCGACCAGCAGATCCCGCCGTCAAACCGCAGCCAGTCGAGTGTCGGATGCCGGGCAAACAGGGTGCGATAGCGATCGATGCCAGCCATGCGTAGCGCATGATAAGGTTTCGACCGCTCGCCCGCTGAGTTGAGCCACGACAGCGAGCGTCCTGAGGCGCCGGAGCAGAGCGCGGCTTCGGTCACTAAGGTTACCGCTGCCCCGCGTTTCGCCAGCTCGAGCGCCGTCGATACGCCCAGCACGCCACCGCCCAGCACCACCACTTTCATTTCAGTTTTTACCGCCATTATCAGGTTCCTTACTCAGTTACAGCACTTCAGAGAGAAAACGTTGCAGGCGCGGCGACTGCGGCGCATCGAAAATAGCGGCTGGCGGCCCGGCTTCGACAATCTCGCCTTCGTCCATAAACACCACCTGATCCGCCACTTTGCGCGCAAAGCCCATTTCATGCGTTACCACCACCATCGTCATGCCGCGACGACAGAGATCGGCCATCAGCGTCAGCACGCCTTTCACCAGTTCGGGATCGAGCGCCGAGGTCGCCTCATCAAACAGCATCACCTCCGGATCCATCGCCAGCGCGCGGGCAATCGCCACCCGCTGCTGCTGGCCGCCGGAGAGATCGCGTGGCCGGTGATCGGCGCGCGGACCCAGACCAACCTCTTCCAGCCGCTGACGGGCAATCGCCATCGCCTGCGCTTTGGGCAAGCCTTTAACGCGCCACGGGGCCAGCGCCACGTTCTCCAGCGCGCTGTGATCGGGAAACAGGTTGAAGTGCTGAAACACCATGCCAATCCGCAGCCGCAGTGCGTCCGGTTTGTCGCGCAGTACCGATTGGTCGGCCAGCAGCACATCGCCCGATTTCGGTTCATGCAGCCGGTTAATACCGCGCAGCAGGGTCGATTTGCCCGAGCCGGATGGCCCGATAATGCAGGTAGTGCTGCCAGGCGCGACTCGCAGCGAGACGTTACGCAGCACCTCAATCGGGCCATAGGCGAGGGTCAGATCGCGCAGCTCCAGGCTGGCTCCGTGCCAGCTGGCGCTGGTTGAGCGGTTATTCATGGTTGCCTCCGGTCAGCGGGTGAGTGGCCAGCGCGCCGTTGGGCCGTCTGACTTCCTCCACCTCTTTTAAACCACTTTGTGGCGCGGTCAGGCGACGGCGGCCGGTGCGGTAACGCACATCCACGTAGTTGACCATGTGCGTCAGCGGCACGGTGATGATCAGATAGAACAGCCCGGCCAGCATCAGCGGCGACAGATTGCCGGTCAGCACCGCCGCATCCTGACCGACGCGAAACAGCTCACGCTGCTGGGTCATCAGCCCCAGCAGGTAGACCAGCGACGAGTCTTTAATGATGGCGATGAACTGATTGACGATGGCGGGCAGCACCCGGCGGATCCCCTGCGGGATCACCACCAGCCGCATCGCCCGGCCATAGCTCATCCCCAGCGCGCGACAGGCTTCCATCTGGCCGCGTTCGACGCTCTGAATGCCGGCGCGGAAAATCTCTCCCATGTAGGCGCTGGCAATCAGGCTGAGGGCGAAGATCCCCAGCGGGTAAGGCGTCGGACCGAACAGCTGATAGCTGAATCGCGCCAGGCCCTGACCAATCAGCAGGATGGTCAGAATCGACGGCAGACCACGAAACAGATCGGTATACAGCCGGGCGGGCAGGCGCAGCCAGCGAGAGGGCGAAATGCCCATCAGCGCCAACAGCAGGCCAAACAATGTGCCAAGCAGGGTGGCCGCCAGCGAGATAATCACCGTATTCACCAGCCCGGTGGTCAGCATCTGCGGCAGTACTTCCCTCATTGAGGAAAAATCAAAGAAGGTGCGGGAAAGAATCGTGAGCAAGTCCATCGCCGTCTCCATGCAGTGCGGGGCATTCCCCGGTTAACTCAGGACGCGAACGTCCGCCGCTTTACTGACCGCCAGGCAGATACTGTTTGGGCATTGGCGAGCCGGGGAACCACTTCTGATAGAGCCGCTGCCAGGTGCCGTCCTGCATCGCCGCTTTAATGGCGCTGTCCAGTGCGGCCTTAAAGGCAGGTTTGCCTTTGGCGATGGCGATACCGGCTGGGGCATCAAAAGAGGGGATATCGGCAGCAGAGACCAGCTTGAAGCGGTCGGCGTAGCTTTTGGCGGCCTCATAGTCGAGGAAGATGGCGTCGAGCGTGCCATTATTGAGCGCCGAGACCGCGCTGTTGTTATCCGGGAAGCGCACGATGTCGGTCTGGGTGAAGTGTTCGACCGCGTAGTTCTCCTGCAGTGTGCCCTGAACTACACCGAGCCGCCGTTTTGCCAGACTGGCGACATTCTTCACGCCGCTGTCGCTGCGGGTCAGCACGGTGAGAAAGCCCGCCAGATAGCCAGTAGAGAAATCGACGGTTTTTTCCCGTGCCGGGGTGATGCCGATCGCCGCGACCGCCGCATCATACTGACCGTTGGCGACCGCCGGCATGATGGCGGAGAAGTCCTGACCGACAAAATCGACCTTATCGATTCCCATGCGATGGGCGACATTTTTAAAGAATTCGACGTCAAAGCCGGTGAACTGACCGCTGGCATCGGTGAAGGTATAAGGTCTGGAATCGCCGACGCTGGCGACGCGTAGCTGGCCCGGTTCGATCAGGCCGTAGGGATTGTCATCGCTGGCAGCCAGCGTAGAGAACGAAAGTGCACAGAGTGCGAGCAGGGTGCTGAACGTCTTGCTGAACACAGTGCCGAACAGCATGCCAGGCCGTTTGCCCGTTTTGGTTTGCGATTTCATAGCTCATCCGTTTTTGCAGGTTTAAACATCAGAGACTGTTGAGCCGGTGATTATTTTTGAGACCGGTCTCAACGCAGGTGACACCTTGTGGACGTGGGCGTTGTGAGACCGGTCTCAAGGGGTTACAATGAGTTTAAGCACAGCCTTTTTTCGGCGTCAATCTTCCTGTCATCAACCTGTGATTCAAAATAATTATGACCAGCCAGAAATTACGTTCTAAAGCACCCACCGTGGCGGATGTGGCGCGCGCGGCAAAGGTTTCCAAGGCCCAGGCGGCGCGTGCGCTAGGGGGCTATGGCGCGGTCAGTGATGAGGTGCAGGCGCGGGTAAACAGCGCCGCTGCCGCACTGGGCTACCGTCCGAATGAGCTGGCGCGCAGCATGAATACCGGGCGCTCTAACACCATCGGTGTGATTGTCGGGGATATTGAAAATCCCCACTTCGGCCTCGCCCTGCGCGGCATGGCGGATGTGGCGCGTACCGCCGGTTATCATCTGCTGCTCAGCAACAGCGACGAAAAGCTGCAGGCTGAACAGGATGCAGTGCGGGTGATGCTGGAGAAGCGGGTCGACGGCATTATCGTGGCCCCCAGTTGTTCAGAGCGCGATCAAAACAGCCATCTGATGCAGGTGCTGGAAGAGGGTCGGGCGCTGAAACTGTTCGATCGTGCAGTTAACGGCCTTGATGTCGAAGCGATCTGTTGTGAATTCACCGAAGTGGCGGCTGACGCCACCAGCAGGTTACTACAGGCCGGCCATCGTCATATCGCCTATGTCACCAGCATGGCGCTGACCGGTGACTACCGTGCGCCAGCTGATTTTGGCCTGACGCCGGTTGCCCAGCGCGTCGGTGGCATGATGCAGGCGTTTGCCGCGGCGGGAGTGGAATTTGATCCGTCGCTGGTAAAAGTGAATGCGCTGGATGAAGCGCAGATCGCCCGCATCGTGGCTGAGCTGTGGCAGCGCCCGCAGCCACCCAGCGCGCTGGTGGCCTCTGACAGCGTGGTAGCGATGTGGCTGCTGCGTGAAGTGACGCAGCGCGGGCTGCGCATCCCGGAGGATCTCTCCTTCGTGATGTATGACAACTTTCCATGGAGCGAGATAGTGACGCCGCCGCTGACGGTGGTGGCGCAACCGGTGTACGAGATGGGGCGTGAAGCGGCACGCCGGCTGATTGCCGAAATTCGTGGCGAAGCGGCCGGTCCGATGCCGCGCTTTGATGCCCGGCTGATACTGCGGGAATCGATTGCTGCTCCGGCCAGCGACAGTGAGCCACGCGCCAGACGTTAATCCGGCCAGCCCAGTAACCGGCGTAGCTGACGCACCGCCGCGCCGATCTGCGAACGGCTGCTGTTGCCGTAGCCCATCACTAAACCACACTGCGCCGGTTCAGTCAGATAAAAGGTAGAGAGCGCGGCGGGCGCATAACCTGCCTGAAGCAGCTGGCGGACAATGGCTGTATCGTCCTGAGCCGCATCAAGCGGCAGCACCAGATGCATCCCGCTGTCGCCGCCCAGTAAGGGGATCGGCTGGCCCGCCGCCTGCTGCAGCTCGCTGCGCAGCAGCGTCTGACGCTGCCGATAGAGGCGGCGCATCTTACTCAGGTGTCGGCTGTAGTCGCCGCTGAGAATAAAGCGCGCCAGCGCCTGCTGCTCCAGCGGATTACCACCGCGCAGCAGCTGATGCAGCGCCGGTCGCAGATTGCTGACCAGCGGGGCGGGCAGCACCATAAAACCGATACGCAGGGCAGGGAACAGCGTCTTGCTGAAGGAGCCGAGGTAGATCACCGGCGCATTATCGGTCATCCCCTGCATGGCGGTAATCGGCTCGCCGTGGTGCCGGAAATCGCCGTCATAATCATCTTCGATAATCCACGCCTGCTGCTGCCGTGCGGCCGCAATCAGCGCCAGCCGCCGGGCGGCGCTCATTACCGCGCCGGTGGGGTACTGATGGGTCGGTGTGGTGTAGATCAGGCGCGGTGGCGTCTGTTGCCAGTGTTGCGGCTGCGGCGCCAGGCCCTGCTGATCGATCGGGATCGGAACCAGCCGCAGATCGCCAGCCTGCATTGCCGCTTTGGCCCCGCGATAGCCCGGATCTTCAACCCAGCCATAATCGCCCGGATCGCTCAGCAGGGTGACACACAGCGTCAGCGCCTGCTGTGCCCCTTCGGTAATCACAATCTGTCCGGCGTCACATCGTACACCGCGCGTGATGCGTAACTGCTGTGCCAGCGCGGCACGCAGTTCAGGATCACCCAGCGGATCGCCATAGCCCAGCTGGCGCGGTGGCGTGTGGTTCAGCACATGATTCAGTGCCCGACGCCACGCGGTCAGCGGGAAATGGTTCAGCGCCGGGATGCCGGGACGCAGCGGCAGTGTACCGGTATCGAAACGCTGGCTGAGCTGAAGGGCAGCCAGCCGTTTTGCCAGCGGCCACTGGGCTAATTCGTCGTCATCCGGCCGGGCAGTGGGTAACGCCAGCAGGCTGACGCGGCTGCCCTGTCGATCGCTCATCAGGTAGCCTTCCGCCTGCAGTTGCGTCCAGACGTTAAGCACCGTATTGCGTGACACCTGTAGCTCAGCGGCCAGCTGTCGGGTGGCGGGTAACAGCGCGCCAGCCACCAGCTGTCCCTGTAAAATGCCCTGTTTTATCCGCTGATACAGCTGCTGTTGCAGCGTGGTGCCGGCGGCTGGCGTTAACGGTGCCAGCAACAAAGGATGGCTCTCTGCTTTCATCGCGCGCTCCCGTGGATCTATCATTTTCCAACATTGTGGTACTTTTTAACCCACCAGGATAGTGGCAATCTGCAGACATCATCGGAAGCCAGGAGGCGGTATGTCACAACACACTAATCAGTATGGTCAGCCAGTCGGACATCCATTGCCGGACTGGCAACCACGTCCTTTCCCCCAGCCACAGGTTTTCAGCGGCGAGGTTTGCCGCCTTGAACCCTTCAGCGTGGCGCGTCATGGTGAGGCGCTGTTCGAAGCCTACGCCGCCGCGGAAGAGGGTCGCGACTGGACCTATATGTTCGTCGGGCCGTTTGATGACCGGCAGGCGTGGCAGGATCACGCGGCGCAGCTGGAGGCCAGTCGCGATCCGCTGCATTTCGCGGTGATCGATCTTGCGACCGGACTGGCGGCAGGCAGCCTGGCGTTGATGCGGATCCAGCCGGAGCATGGGGTGATCGAAGTCGGACATGTGGCATTTTCACCGCAGCTGAAGCGGACCCGAATGGCAACAGAAGCCCATTACCTGCTGATGCGTTACGCCTTCGAGACGCTGGGTTATCGCCGCTATGAGTGGAAATGCGATAGCTTAAATGCACCGTCACGCCGGGCGGCGGAACGTCTCGGCTTCCGGCACGAAGGCGATTTCCGCCAGGCGATTGTTTATAAGGGCCGCAGCCGCGATACCAGCTGGCTGTCGATCATTGATGGCGAATGGCCGCAGGTGAAAAAGGGGCTGCAGCGCTGGCTGGCCAGCGACAACTTTACTGCCGAAGGGCAACAGCGCGAGAAGCTGGAAACCTTGCGCGAGCGGCCCTGACCGGTTGCCGGAGAGTCAGATAAACAGGGTTTTAATGGCCGCCACCAGCAGGGTGGTGGTCATCACCATAAACAGCCGTTTAACCCAGCGCATGTCGTTTTTAACGGTCACCATTTCATCCCTGAGCATCTCTGTTGTCCGGGTCAGGCTGATGAGGCCTGCATCCAGCTTATCGGTTTTGACGTCAAGCTGATTAAACCGGCTGCCCAGCTTATCGACCTTCCTTTCAACGTGTCCGAGACGCTCATCGATCTGGTCGACTTTGCGCTCAACGTTGCCGAGACGTTCATCGATCTGGTCGACTTTACGCTCAACGTTGCCGAGACGTTCATCGATCTGGTCAACTTTGCGCTCAACGTTGCCGAGACGTTCATCGATCTGGTCGACTTTGCGTTCAACGTTGCCGAGACGCTCATCGATCTGGTCGACTTTGCGTTCAATGCGGCTGAGTTGTTTATCGTTCTGCTCGCCCGGCTTCCCTTGCTGCAACTCCGTAAAGATCTCCACCATCACCTCCGCCTGCTGGTCGTCGATCCCTGCCCGCTGCAGGGCTTTGAAGGCTTTGTGGGTATTCATCATAGCGCGGGTCATCTCTGCCTCTCCTTCGGCAATACGGTGATAGCGGCATGATGACAGGTCCAGCAAAGGGTGCCACAAAGCGGGTGTTATTTTGCGCGATCTGCCAGAAAGTATCAATTAGTTCAACAAGTAACGTGCATTGAGTTGCGAGCGATCTCGCAACATTTTAGGTTGAGGGCGGGACGATCTCCGCTGCGTGATGTTGCAACGGAGATCAGAAAAAGCAGAGGTTACGACTGCGGCACGATCCTGATTTCCACCATGCCAATGCCCAGTTTGCGCGGGTCCTGGCCGGTAATATTGCCGATATTACTCAGCTGCGGTTCCGGCGGCGCAATGATCAGCTCATGCGTGGCGGTCGGGTTTTCAAAATGCAGCGTATGGGTCGAGACGGTTTCACCCAGCGACAACAGCTGCTGCTGATCCCCGACCCGCACCGGGATCTGGCGATGGGCATTAGCCCCGTAGGCGCGGGCGGTAATCACCAGGTCAAACTTCGCGGGGAGCGGATCGACGTACTCAATCTTCACTTCCGGTGCCAGATTGGCATTGGACCAGCGGCCCCAGCTTTCCGGTCGGGAGATGCCGCTAAAACGTTTGATGCTCTGGGGAGCACCCGGCACGTCGAGCCTGAAGCTGTCGGCGCTGTAACGAATGTCATTATCCTCAATGCGGATCTGCGCCAGATTACGCTGATAAGCCGCATCGCTGGTGGCTGCGGTCGGGAATTTCACGTTGCCTTTCCACTGTGGCTGATCGATAAGCGTCACCGTGGGCGTTGCGCCGAGCTGGCCCATGGCCACACAGAAATCCCCTGACAGCGCCAGCGATGGCTGCCACAGGCGCGCCATTTTGAAGCAGCGATCGACCCAGAGAAACTTATCGGTCGAGGTGAAATCGGCCAGCTGATAGCGCAGCGGCGCTGAATATTCGCCTTCCGGCATCGGCTCGACGTGCTTATCGCTGATGCGGAACAGGATCGGTAATTTAAAGGTGGTGCCCGAGAAGCTGAAGGTATGCTTCGTCTGATCAACGGTAAAGCTGTCCATCATCTTCGGGAAATTCCACAGCTGGATGATGTCGGGCTTCCAGCTCGTCACCTTTGTTTTCATATCGTCAAACTGGGTCGAGAGCGAGACGCTGCTCAGGCTGCTGCGACCCAGGCCAATGGCGTTGTCGCCGCCGAGAATATCCAGCAGCGTCGCGCCGTTATCCAGCGTACTGCGGCGCGCATCAATCACTTCCGCCTGCGGTTTATCGCCGCGGATCACCATAAAGAGATCGTGACGCGGCTGCTTAATCAGATACTGATGGGCGGTGTTATTCATCGCCAGGTGATCGGAGGTGACCACAATCACCGTCTGCTTAAACCACGGCGAGGCTTTGATCCGCTCAATCAGCCGCGCGACGTGCTCCTGCGAACAGGCGACCGCGCTGAATGACTGGTTCGGTTTACCGTCGAAACTGTAGCTCTTACGTTCACAACTGCGGGAGATAAAACCGTCGGGATGATGGGTATCGACCGTCAGGGTAAACAGCGCAAAAGGTTTATTGGCCTGTGACAGTTCCTGATACTTTTCAAACACTTCATCCATCACCGTATCGTCATAGTAACCCCAGTTATTGCGATAGGTCGGATCGGCAACGCGGCTTTTCAGCTCCTGCGCACCATACAGGTTGGCCGGATCGAAGCCGTGCGATTTCAGAAACACATCTTTACCGGCGAAACGCAGGTCAGCGCCCTGAATAAACCAGTTCTGATAACCGGAGTTTTTCAGGATGTCGCCCAGGCAGACGTTCTGCGGATAGAAGCTGGAGAGTGAGGCTGAGGCATTGCCGTCAAACGGCGCAAACAGCGGAATGCCGCACATTGAGGCGACCATACCGGCGATGGTGTAGTCGGTACCCGGCAGCTGCTCGGTCTGGCTGAAGTCGATGCTCTGCTCTTTCAGGCGGCTGAGTTCAGGTGCCAGGCCGGGAAAGGCGTGCTGGTCAAAATAGGTGCGCTCCAGACTTTCGCCGTAGATGTAAACCACGTTGAGGTGAGGCTGATCAATGCGGTTACGCGGCACCTTATAAAAGGCGTCGAAGTCGGAGTCAGCCAGTTGGGTATGCGATACGATCAGCGACGTCACCTGACGAAACGCAGGCGTGGTCTGCACTGAACCCAGCGCGCAGACGACCGCCAGCAGCGACCAGCCGATATGGTGTGGCCGTTCACGCCGTCGCAGTATCCACGACAGCAGGCAGAATAGCAGAAAAAGCACGATGATCAGCCCGATGCCCGGCACCACATATTTACTGACCCCTGCGCCGGTCAGGCTGTTGGTCAGGGTATAGAGCACCGCATCATTGATGCCGTCGCCGGTGAAGTAGTTGCTGGCGTAGAGCGTCGCATTCAGCACCACAAACAACACCAGCAGGATTAGCACCACGAAGAACCAAAATTTGTTACGCCCGGCTTTACAGGAATAGATAGCAATAGCGGCCAGAAACAGCCCAAGTGACGCTAATTCGGACAACGGCAAATCCTCTCTTGATATGAGTACGCGGCGCTTCAGACTGCCGGCCACCTTCGGGGGGATGGTTTTTCGACAATCTATATTGGCTGTAACCCGGCTGCAACACATCCAGCCAGATTTGTGCGGTGAGGATCATATTGATGAGAGAGGGGATCAGAGGGGCATTTATCAGGCCTGACGGCGGCTGGCGCACACCGTCAGTCGTACTGGCGGGAGCGCAATTTCAGAGTTTGCCGGTCAGGTATTGTGCCTCACCGTCGGCGAAGCTCCAGTCGCCTTTGTCATTGGTGATAAAGCTGATCATTAAATCGTTGCCCTGCACGCCGCAGCTCTCCCGCAGTTCACGCGCCAGTTCGGCCATAAAATGCTGTTTCTGTTCGCTGCTGCGCGGGCTGGTGTAGACCCGCACCATCACCAGATTATCGCTGCGGCTGAACCCCAGTCCGGTGTCCTGAAACACCATCTGATGACGCTTGTTTTCCTGAACAATCTGGTAGCGATCGCGCTCAGGCACCTGAAAGGCAGTGAGGACGGCACGGTGTGCCGCATCCAGCAGCGTACGCAGTTCTGACTCTGAACGACCCTGAATAACATCAAATTGCAGCAGTGGCATTGGCGGTTCCTCACGGTAAAAAGGATATCTGTTGCGACTATAGTGACCGCTTTATCCGCCGGGAAAAAGCGCGTAGCCTGAACTGATTATTCACTATATTGAACAATGAAAATGAAAGAGATGAAGACCGATGCGCTGTGGGATCACCTGCACTGGCTGACGGTGCTGGCGGAGCAGGGCAGCTTTACCCGTGCTGCAGAGCGCCTTGACGTCAGCAAAGCGGCGATGAGTCAGAAAATCAAAGAGCTGGAGCAGATGGCGGGCGTGCTGCTGGTTCAGCGCACCACCCGCAGCGTGCGGCTGACCGCGGCGGGTGAAAAGCTGGTGGAGGAGCTGCGCGAGCCGTTTGCCCGCATCGAGCAGAGCTTTTTCAGCGTACGTGACACCGCCGGTCCGGTGCGTGGACGGGTACGGGTCACCGCGCCGGTCGCCTTTGCCCGTCAGCAACTGGTGCCGCTTATCGGCGAGTTTCTGCGTGACTATCCGCAGGTTCGCCTGCAGCTGGACGTCACCGATCGCATTGTGTCGCTGAGCAGTGAAGGGTTTGATCTGGCGATACGCCACAGCGACCGGCTGCCGGAAACCCATGTGGCGCTGCCGCTGTGTGATACACGCACGCTGCTGGTGGCCTCACCGGCCTATCTGGCCGCGCACGGGCTGCCGGTGGTGCCACAGGATCTGGCCCGGCATAACTGCCTGTACTATCCACGCGGGGTGGAATCGCCACGCTGGAGCTTTGTGAGCGACGGTGATGATGAGCGGATTCAGGTGCGGATTCAGGGCTGTTTTGCCACCAATAACAGTGAGTCGATCCGTGATGCGGCGCTACAGGGATTAGGCATTGCGATGCTGCCCGACTTCAGCGCCAGCGCGGCGCTGAAGGACGGTTCACTGCAACAGGTGCTGCCAGAATGGCAGGCGGTCGAGGCATTCGCCGCCCGCCTGTGGATAGTGCGGCCCTGGGCGGCACAGGTGCCGCGCGCCGTCACCACCTTTGCTCACTGGTTACGCGCGCGCTTTGACGCTTAGCGGCAGCGTCAGCGCCGGTGCGGTCTGCTGCATCATCTCACCCATCAGGCTGCGGCGATTATACAATCCCAGCCGCAGATTAAAGTCGAGATGCAGCCGCTCGTTACCGGTCAGTTTAATGATCGGGGGTGGCGTTTGCGGTCGTTGCTGAAACAGCACGGAATGGGCGAAGGCGCTGCTGCTGTCGGCATGAAGACGTTGATAATAGTAGGCGTTGGCCTCGCCTTTACGCAGGTAGAGATTGGCGCGACGGTATTCGCGCATCGCCACCTGCTGTGCCAGCGACAGCAGCTGACGCGACGGATTATCCATATTCTGCACAATCATCGGGAAATCATCGCGCTTCTTCAGATCCTGAAAATAGTTCTGGATGCCGACATTTTTAACCGGCGCCAGCTGTTTCAGCCACTCGCGGATAAACAGGTTTTGTGGCGCAGCGGCGACAAACCAGCTTTCGAGCACCGGCGCGAGGAAGTTCAGGGTCGATTGTTCGCGGTAATAACCGATCACATCCATCGACCGCTCCTGATGAACACGATGCACCCAGCCGAGATCTTCAAACAGCAGGGTACTGCAATCAATGCCGATGCCGCCGTAGCGGTGGATCAGTTCAAGACGAATAATTTCACTTTTATGGGCCAGCGTCAGATCGGCAGTGATAAAGTCGAGATCGGGCAGCCACTGCGGCAGGGTATGCCGGGTAATCAGATAAACCTGGTGATCGGGATTATCCCGACGGATTTTACTGATATTCAGCGCCATTGAGGTGGGCAGCTGATCGTTATGCCAGTACATCCAGACAATCTTTGGAATCTCCGGCAGGCTTTTCTGCTGCGATATCAGCACCACATTCTCTTCCTGGCCCGGATCATATTCCGGAGCGCTAAAGAGGCCGTGTCGCTTTTTATTCCATAACATCTGACTACTGAATGATATTCTTTTCCAGTTGCGCCAGATCTTATGCGCAGGGCGTTGGCGATGTAAACTCATGGTGCACCTGTTGTTTTTATTTTCCCGTCATATTGCAGAAAGCGCGCCCGGTAATTAATGCGATAGCGGGGCGTTGCAGCCTGGCTGCAATTTCAATCAGTGCGGGAATTATTAAAGGGTTTCCCTGATGGCGGCGCAGTGAAAAAGCGCGCGATAGTTTCCTCACGGCTGTTTTAAATTGCACTGCACCTTTTTAATAAAACATTATTTAGCTATAAGCTATGTCTTTTTTCGACTTTCGGATAATACGGAAATAATCCGGTCAGCTGATGAATTTAATAGGTTAACCCGCCTTTATCATTTATTTCGCCTCGCCTGCATTGCCTGATAAGGAAATTCTGAATCACGCCGCCGGGGAATAGCCTGTGCCGTGGCCAGGTTGCCTTTCCGCTGCCGGATTGCGCTTAAACGGCTGCGTTAGCTCTGCTCATCAATCGCTCACAGCGTGTCGCGCGTTGACGATTGTCTACGCTTAAAAGGACCTTACTGAGAAAGGAGCGCGCATGCAGAGTGAATCTCACGGTTTACTGGCGGTGGATAAACAGGGCAACCGCGTCCTGTTTCTCAACCCGGAGACCTTTGCGGTACAGCGGGAACTTAATGCCTTTCCGCCGCGGCCGCACGAACTGGTGATGTTAACGGCGTGGGGCAAAGCCTATGTCCCGATTTACGGCGATGGCGTTCACGGTAACAATCCGCATCCGGGCCATAAAGTGGCGATTATTGATTTACAGCGCCGGGAGATCAGCGGCTTCATTGACCTGTCGCCGCTGCGGGCACCGCACAGCGGTCAGCTGGGCCGCGATGGCAAAGTTTATCTCTGCTGTGAGGAGAGTGCCGCGGTGGCGGTGATCGATCCCATCACTGACCAGCTGGAAAAAGTGATTCCGATCCCTTCCCATCAGGCGCATCGCCTGACGCTGTCGCCCAGCGGTCGCAAATTATTCACCGATAACGAAGAGGACGCGACCATCACGGTGGTCGATCTGTGCGAAGCGGAAGGGCGGATCATCGATACCATTCTGCTGCCGGGGCCGATTGCCGGTATCGCCGCGTCACCCAAACATCCTTACCTGGTAGCCAGTGCCGCCGATGCGCCGCTGCTCTACGTTATCGATCGGCAGAGCCATCGGATTCGTCAGCGGCTGGCGCTGCCGGGTCATCAGCGTTCATGTCAGGTGGTGCGGTTCAGCGCCGATGGTGAACTGCTGGTGGCGATAGGTGAGGGTGAGCCGGTGGTGACCCTGTTTGACGATCTGCTCAATCCGCTCGGCGATATTGCGGTTGGCAGTACGCCGATGGATGGCTGCTTCAGCCCTGACAAGCAGCTGTTACTGATTGCTAACCAGGGCGATGGCACGCTAAGCGTGATCGATCTGGCACAGCGGAAAGTGATTGCCACGCCGCGGGTAGGGACCGGGTGTGAAGTGCTGAGCTATTTTTCGCGCGATCAGATAAACGGCCGATGATAAATCGCCGAGCTCCAGTGGCGGCTGCTGGCATGTTTTTCCGCCTGCCAGCCGCGTTTGCGCAGCTCGCGGGCGATCATCTTATTCATGATGCCGTGCCCCAGCAGCAATACGGTTCCCTGTCGGGCATGTTCTATTAAGCGATCGGCGGCCAGCGAGGCGCGATGGCGTGCATGCCGCAGCGATTCCGACTGACCGGCGTAGCCACACAGCCACAAAACCCGCAGCAGCGCCAGCCAGAGCAGCGTCGGCAACTGGAGCTGGCTGCCAGGTAATAGCGGCACCGCGACCTCACTGAATAACGCATCAACCTCATGCGGCTGCAAACCGAGCTGGCTCAGTGACGAGCGGGCGCGGGGCAACGGGCTGCAAACCACCACCGTTGCCTGACGCGCGATGGAGAGGCTACGCGGCGGTGGACCGTCGCTGACCTGTGACAGATCGTAGGCTTCGCACCAGTCCGCCAGCGCCTGCACGTTGTGCCGTGGGCCAGGCGGATGGTCGGGCTTACCGTGTCGCATTAAAATAATCGTCATAACCTTCCTTCTCTCTCTTCACCTCAGGGTAAAGCATTGCCTGCGTTTGCCAATCCCCGCCACTTTTTTAAGAGAATGCTCAGGTTGTCATACTCAGGTAACAGCGCCGTGCGACAACAGGACGCGATGAAAGGGATCGCTTATCGATTTAGCTTAATGATAAGAGAAAATGCTACTTTACTGGTTGTGGTGTCTTTTTTTTGCGCAGGGTGTTTAGTGCAACTGGCTGAATTTGCGATAAAAATGCCTGGTGACGCAACGTGATAATGAAATTTAGCTAACAAATTAGCTGAAGATCTATTGATTTATCTACGCGCGTAGATACACTATGTGCCCAGTGATTGCTCACGGTGCATGATGCACGGCAGGCGCCATTGATTGTGAAGTTACATTCGCTCTATTAAAGCGACCGGTCAAAAAAAGATCGGCGAAAACGAGCGAGGACAAGATTCCAACACCAGGGAATCCCTTAACCTTTCATCATGGTTAGTCATCCGAACGTCGCCACCGGGGGAGTTCCGCTTACAATCCGGGAACCGACCCATGGACGGGCGTTTATCGATCTGCATACTCATTCAGGGACCGGGTTATGACGGCACACAGCACCGTTAAGCAGCAGGCATCACAGCCTTCCACTTCAGCCGCCGACGAGCGGTTTAATACCCCTTCAGGCCGCAAAGATTTCTGGCGCGCCACTTTCTCATGCTGGTTAGGTACGGCAATGGAGTACGCGGATTTCGCGCTCTATGGCCTTGCCGCCGGCATTATTTTTGGTGACGTTTTCTTCCCGGAATCGACCCCGGCGATGGCGCTGCTCTCCAGCTTCGCGACCTGGTCGGTCGGCTTTATTGCCCGGCCGATTGGTGCGCTGTTCTTCGGCTGGCTCGGCGACCGCAAAGGGCGAAAGGTGGTGATGATTGCCACTATCATCCTGATGGGCGTCTCTACCACCTTTATCGGTTTAATCCCCAGCTATGCGTCGATTGGCGTCTGGGCACCCGCCTGTCTGGTGCTGCTGCGCTTCACGCAGGGCTTTGGTGCAGGTGCTGAACTCTCGGGCGGTACCGTAATGCTGGGCGAATATGCGCCGGTAGAACGTCGCGGCCTGATCTCGTCGGTGATCGCGCTCGGTTCCAACAGCGGTACGCTGCTGGCCTCGCTGGTCTGGCTGGTGGTGGTGCAGATGGATCAGCAAAGCCTGCTGGAGTGGGGCTGGCGTATCCCGTTCCTCAGCAGTGCCCTGATTGCGCTGGTGGCACTGTGGATTCGGCGTAACCTGCGTGAAACCCCGGTCTTTGAGCGTAAAAAAGCGCAGATGGCGGCGGAGCGTGCGGGCGTGATGGCGGCTCAGCCCGCGGTCGACTCGCGTCCTTTCTTTCAGCGCACCCGCGCCTTCTGGACCATGGTCGGCCTGCGTATCGGCGAAAATGGCCCTTCTTATCTGGCGCAGGGATTTATTGTTGGCTACGTCGCTAAGGTGTTGATGGTGGATAAATCGGTACCGACCACCGCCGTTTTTCTGGCGTCGCTGCTAGGCTTTATCATTATCCCCTGTGCAGGCTGGCTGTCGGACCGTTTTGGCCGTCGGATAGTCTATCGCATGTTCTGCCTGCTGCTGATGGTCTATGCCTGGCCTGCCTTTACGCTGCTGGATAGCCGCGAACCGGCCTTGATCATTCCGGTGATTGTGGTCGGGATGGCGCTGGCGTCACTGGGCATTTATGGCGTGCAGGCGGCGTGGGGCGTAGAGATGTTCGGTGTCCATCATCGCTACACCAAAATGGCGTTCGCTAAAGAGCTGGGTTCGATTCTCTCTGGCGGCACCGCGCCGCTGGTGGCGGCAGCGATGCTCTCCTACAGCGGTCACTGGTGGCCGATTGCGGTCTACTTCTCGGTGATGGCCGCCATCGGGTTCTTCACCACCTTTGTGGCGCCAGAGACGCGAGGGCGGGATCTCAATCTGCCCGATGATGCGATATAGCCGGGACAATAAAAAAGTGCAGCAGGCCGTGTAATACGGCCTGCTTTGTTTAGGGAGGAAAGGGATGTGGCTAAGTCGTTAACAGGAAAAGTCACCCGCAGTGAGGTCGCGAAAGCGGCAGGCACCTCGGTGGCGGTGGTCAGTTATGTGATTAATAACGGTCCACGTCCGGTTGCCGATGCGACACGTCAGCGGGTGCTGGCTGCGATTCAGGCGACCGGATACCGGCCCAATGCCGCAGCGCGCGCACTGGCCTCCGGAAATACCAAAACCTTTGGTCTGGTGGTTCCCAACATCAGCAACCCGTTTGTGGCCTCGATGGCCCACGTCCTGCTTCAGGAGTCACTTAATCACGGTCATGTGATGCTGCTGGGCGATGCGGGCGATGACCGCAAGCGCGAGCTGGAGTTGATTCAGGGGTTGCTGAACCGGCAGGTCGATGGGCTGTTTTATAACAGCGTCGATCGTCATCCCTACATTGAGATGATCACAGCCAGCGGTACGCCGCTGGTGATGCTGGAACGGGTAGAGCCGCAGCCGGGCGTCAGTATGCTGCGGGTCAATGAGCGTCAGGCCGCCTGGCAGGTGACCTCACACCTGTTGAGCCACGGTTATCAGCAGGTGGGAATGATCAGCGGCCCGACAGAGATGCTCAATGCGCAGGATCGGATTCAGGGCTGGCGTGACGCGATGCAGGATCGCGGCCTGGCGATTGATGAAGCGCTGATCTTTCCGGCCAGCTATAGCCGTCAGGGCGGTTACGCCGCGGCTCAGACCATGATTGCACGCCGTTGCGTACCGCGTGCGCTGTTTACCAGTAATGAAGGTCAGGCCCTGGGCGCACTGCGCGCCTTCTCCGAACATCAGATCCGCGTCCCGCAGGATGTGGCGCTGGTCTGCTTCAACGGCACTGAACACGCTGCCTTTCACGTTCCGACATTAACCACGGTGCGCCAGCCGCTGCGTGAGATGGCGCGTTGCGCTATCCGGATGCTGAAAGAGGGGCATGACGAAGCACAACTGGAAGAGTTTCCACACTATCTTGAAATCGGTGAATCCTGCGGCTGTAAGCCGCAAAGCCAGAGTTAACCTGACAAATCCATGAAAAGAATCATTATTGACTGCGATCCCGGCAACGGCATCGCGGGTGCTAACACCGATGACGGGCTGGCGATTGCGCTGGCTCTGGCCTCTCCTGCACTGTCGCTGGAGTTGATCACCACCGTGGCGGGTAATACGCCCTGTGAGGTGGGGACGCGCGTCGCCAAAGATCTGGTCACCCGGCTGGGATTGCCCATTCCGGTGGTTCAGGGCGCGCCGCGCGCCCTGCTGGAAGATCCGGTGCCGTGGCGGGAGGTGCTGGATGATCGGGTCACCGCGTCTGGTCTCAGCGCGCTGTGGCAGGATGTGCGTCAGCCGGCCGATCTACCGGCAGAGGCGGGCGAGGCGGCTGACGCCATCGGCAAACTGATTTGCGACAATCCAGGCGAGATTACGCTGGTGGCGATTGGTCCGCTGACCAATGTGGCACTGGCGATGCAGCGTTATCCGGCAATGGCGGAATCGGTGGCGGAGATTGTGATCATGGGCGGGGTATTCGCGCTGGATGATTACATCAAAGACACCAATTTTGGTCTCGATCCGGAAGCGGCGCATCAGGTGTTGCACAGCGGCGCAACCCTGACGCTGGTGCCGATGGATGTCACGACCCAGACTCTGCTGACTCAGCAGGATCTGACCCGCCTGACCGCCGTAGATCATCCGCTGACCCACTTTGTGCGCGACACGCTGCGGCCGTGGATCGACTATTCGATGCAGACCCGTCATCTGGCCGGCTGCTGGATTCATGATGCACTGGTGATCGCCTGGCTGCTGAATCAGCGGGTGGCCTCCGGCATCGATTATCGGGTCGATATCGAACTGCGGGCCGGGCCGACGCGCGGCAAAAGCTGGCGTTACCGTCAGCCGCTGCGCGTGACGACCGGCATCCCGGAAAACTGTGGTGCGTTAGTCCATGTACTGCATCGCGTTGATAACGCGCAGCTGCTCTCGATCATCGAGCAGGCGTTTCATCGCCTGACAGCCTGAAAATCGGGGCGAAACCCGCCCCGTAATGCTACTGAACCCCCTTTCTGACACGCTTATTTACAGCCTGAAGCAGCGGCTGACAATTGCGTAGCACGCTAACCTTTCTGACATGATATATACAAGTGGTTAACAAATTCGCAACCATGCTGCGGGTTGCGCTAACCCCTTTCCGGCCACTGTGCCGAAGCCGCTCAGACAGGATAGTGACATGCTTAACTGGACCCCGACCCAGCGAAACGTGGCCTTTGCCAGTTTTGCCAGCTGGACGCTGGATGCTTTCGACTTCTTTATTCTGGTTTTTGTGCTCAGCGATCTGGCGCACTATTTTCACACCTCGGTTTCCGAGGTCTCGCTGGCAATTATGCTGACGCTGGCGGTACGGCCAATCGGGGCGCTGCTGTTTGGTCGCCTGGCGGAGCGCTATGGCCGTAAGCCGATTCTGATGCTGAATATTGTGCTGTTTTCACTGTTCGAACTGCTCTCCGCCTGGTCACCGACCTTTGGCGCGTTTCTGGCATTCCGGGTGATTTACGGCGTGGCGATGGGCGGGATCTGGGGCGTGGCCTCTTCGCTGGCGATGGAAACCATTCCGGATCGCTCTCGCGGGCTGATGTCCGGCATTTTCCAGGCGGGTTATCCCTGTGGCTATCTGCTGGCGTCGATCGTCTTTGGCCTGTTCTTCGCTACCGTTGGCTGGCGGGGAATGTTCCTGATTGGCGCGGTGCCGATTCTGCTGCTGCCGTTTATCTACTTTAAGGTGCCGGAATCGCCAGTCTGGCTGGCGGCACGGCAAAGTAAAACCAGCTCGGCGCTGATGCCGATCATTCGCCAGCACTGGAAAATCTGTCTCTACATGGTGCTGCTGATGGCCTGCTTTAACTTTTTCAGCCACGGTACCCAGGATCTCTATCCTACGTTCCTTAAAGTGCAGCACCAGTTTGATGCCCATACCGTCAGCATTATCGCCATCGGCTACAACATCGCGGCGATGCTGGGCGGCATCTGCTTCGGCTCACTGTCGGAACGTATCGGCCGTAAAAAGGCGATTATTCTGGCGTCACTGCTGACATTGCCGATTTTACCGCTGTGGGCTTTTTCCAGCGGCTCCTGGGCAATCGGCATTGGCGCTTTCCTGATGCAGTTTATGGTGCAGGGCGCGTGGGGCGTGGTACCGACCTACCTGACCGAACTGGTACCCGCTAACGCGCGCGCCGTGTTGCCAGGCTTTGTTTATCAGCTGGGGAATCTGATCGCCTCCGTCAACGCCACGCTGCAGTCGCGCATTGCAGAAGCGCACGGCGGCAATTACGGACTCGGCATGGCGATGGTGGCGGGTACGGTGGCGGTGCTGATCTGCCTGTTAGTGGCATTCGGCCGCGAAACACGCGGCATCGAAATTTCCGGCGCGGTGGCCCGACAGCCCGATTAACGCGCCTCGCAGACGTCAATCCATCGGGCGGCGGTCAGTTCAGCCATCTGTTGCGGGCTGATGCGCACCGCGCTATGGATGGCGCCTGCCGCGGGCAGCACCTCGTCAAAACTGCGCAGCGATACATCGCAGTAAACGGTCAGCGGATTTTCCAGCCCGAACGGGCAGACGCCGCCGACCGGATGGCCGGTCCAGTTAATCACCTCATCGACGCTGAGCATCCGCGCTTTGGCGCCCAGCGCCGCTTTCAGCTTGCGGTTATCCAGCCGGGCGTCACCGCGGGTCACGATTAGCACCACTTCATCTTTCACCTTTAACGACAGGGTTTTGGCGATCTGACCCGGCGTGACGCCGTGGGCGCGGGCGGCCAGCTCAACCGTCGCGGTGCTTTCGGCCAACTCAATAATTTCAATTTCAGGGGCGTGTTCGGCAAAGAACTGGCGGACTGACTCCAGGCTCATCTTTCTCTCCAGGCTGATCGAAGGCGTAGAAATTGCCACAAGCCTTCGGGCCTGTAAACGAGATTAGCGGAGATTCCGTGACAGAATGCGTCGCGATCAGCTGCTGCTTAATGTGCAGTTGCCGCACTGCGCCACATCGGGAATGCGATAACGCTGGCAGCAGCTGCGACGAACCAGTTCGCCGTTGCGGGGGATCATGGTGCGGTAGAGCGGATTATCACTGCCATCCAGCAGCCGCTGGTTGAAGAACAGCGCCTGTTCCAGCTGCGCCACCTGCTGCTCGCCAATCTGACTTTTCAGCTCACCGAGGAACCACTGAAACGAAAAACCCATGTTGTTCCAGATCAGTCTGGCATTGATGTCGCCGTGGCGGGTGATGCTGTTGACCACCGGAATCAGATGCTGCTGAATCAGCCGATCGAGGCGCTGCTGCGCATTAAGATAGTGCGCATCGTCATCTTCCTGTACCGCAATCCAGAACGCGGCGGGATGACCCTGCTGAAACTCAACCCGGATCTGTTCAGGCGAGCAGTCGAGCGCGCGCGACTCCTGCAGTAAGGCTATCATCAGCGGCGGCAGCAACAGGCCAAAATACCACTGCGCCCACAGTGACAGCACCGGCTTTGCTTCCCGCACCGCATCAGGATGATCGCGATAGAGATAGTCGCTGTAGCGCTGAATCAGTGGGGTGAAGGTGGCGGTTTGTGACCATTCGGCGAGCGTCAGGCAATCGGACGGGGCAGGCCGATCGAGCTTAATCGACTGCTGCAGGTAGTCGGGCTGCTGTAATAGCCGCTGCTGCAAACTTTCCGCCAGCGAACCATCGTGTTGCCGGAAGATTATCGACTGCGTGCTAAAGCGATTTTCCTGTGCGGTTACGGTTGCCATGTCGACTCGCGAAAAGGGTAGATAAGAAAGCAAATGATAATCGTTATTGATTCACTCTACAAGCTGTGCAAAACAACAGCAAGTGATAGCCGGTAACAGGGAGTAAAAATTAAGTCAGGAATAAGAACTAATAGAATGAAAAATGGCGGGTCGTTGCGCCGACACGATAATAGCCGGTTCCGGCGCAGAATATTACGCCCGTTCAGTGGACGGCAGGTGTTGAGCTTTAGGCAAATCTTCCCAGGCCAGAATGGTATTTCTTCCCTGATTTTTGGCCACATATAATGCGCGGTCCGCATTCGCCACCGCCTGGTCAAATTCATTATCATAAATAGGCGCAATACCGGCGCTGATGGTGACATGGGTCGAGACTTTTTCGTTAAAGCGATGAGGGATTTCTAAATCAACCACATACTGACGAATCCGCTCTGCCAGTTTCATCGCAATGGAACTGTTAACGTTGGTCATTAATACCAGAAACTCTTCGCCGCCATAGCGGGTCACCACATCACGCGAACGCACCGCATCACGAATCGCCACCGAGACCCGCGCCAGCGCCTGGTCACCCATCGCATGACCATAATTATCGTTGTAGGCTTTAAAATGATCGATATCCAGCAGCAGCACATAATGACTGCCTGCATGGTTTTCCAGAATATTGTCGAGCCGGTTTTTCAGCCCGCGGCGGTTATACAGGCCGGTGAGCGGATCGAGCATACTGAGGTCGCTGAAGGCCTCTTTCTCCTGATAGAGCTGGTGCATCAGGCGCAGGGTAAAGTTATCGGCGCGGCGGCGCATCAGGTGCTGGAGCGAGAAACCGATCAGCGGCAGCGCGATGTTGAGCAGGATCAGCGGCAGATGTTCACCCTTGTCCAGCAGCAACACGGTTAACACCGGCGGCGTGATATGCAGGCAAAAGGCCAGCAGATGATCGCTGAGGGCAATGGCGCTGATAAAAAAGACGCTGAGCAAACTGATAATCAGAAAACCGCCATCAAAATAAAAGATTTGATTAAAGCGATAGTTAATGTGCCAGGCCCACAGTACGCCCAGTATAAAGGCAACCGGATTTAATAGCGGTAATTGTACTTTAGGGCGAATTAAGCAAAGGCATAAAATGGCGCTGCTAAAGATAGCCACCAATATTACCGGTAACGTCATTTCACTCTGCTTTATCGGCGTCAGACAAAATAGCGAGATAACAGCGTTAAGGAACAACAAAAGCATGAGCGAAAGTCGATATTTGCTGTGTTTCAGCTCTTCATAAGAGTGTAATTTCATTATAAATACTCGTTACGGCCCTGAAATATCAAAGCGCAAGCCGGCAAAACTTTTACCGGACGGTGAGCAAATTATTGCTGTTATTAAAAGTGTTATCGGCCGCAATCTAGCATTTTCCAACTGGTCTGTCATCTTCCGGACCGGACCCGACAAAAACAGGCTGCACAAGGCACAGAAGTGTCATATGATAATGGGAATGCTTATCATTTGAGGTGTGGATCATGGGGATGGCTATCATTGCCGCCTGCGGCCTGTGGGGATTTAGCTGGGTGATGGGGAAAAAACTGGACAGTGCCTGGGGCGTGCTGCTGCCATGCGCCGCCATGCCATTATTTGCCTTGTGGGGGCCGAGCTTCAGCCAGTGGCGGCTGGTGATGGTTGTTGCGCTACTGATGACGATTGTGATGCTGTTTAATCAACGCTTACGCCACTATCTGCTGCTGCCATCATGTCTGGCATTAGCGGGCGGACTGGCGGCGGTATCGGTGAATTTTCACCTGAATTAACGACAGGAAATGGCGAAAGAATGCGTACAGGATGGACAGAACAGAAAGGATTACAGCAGGAAGATGACAACGTTGGTGCGAAGAGAGGGACTTGAACCCTCACGTCCGTTAAGACACTAACACCTGAAGCTAGCGCGTCTACCAATTCCGCCACCTTCGCATCGAGTTGTCTGTTCATATCACCGCAATGGTGCGAAGAGAGGGACTTGAACCCTCACGTCCGTTAAGACACTAACACCTGAAGCTAGCGCGTCTACCAATTCCGCCACCTTCGCGCAGTGCTCGCGATATGAAACTTGTGATTTTGGTGCGAAGAGAGGGACTTGAACCCTCACGTCCGTTAAGACACTAACACCTGAAGCTAGCGCGTCTACCAATTCCGCCACCTTCGCATACCCGTAACACGTTGAGAATGTTACAACCACGGAGGCGCATTCTAGAGATTTTACTCTTTGCGTCAACAACTATTTCGTCGGGCTGAAACGATCGCTGTAAAAAGCAACGTTTTCAGCCCGGCAAAGCGGTTAACGGCGGGAAAAGGCCTTAGCGCGTTTTCGCTCCGCGACCATAGACGGCGCGATACACTTTAAAGCGGCCGGTTTGTGCGATCACTTCATGGCTGCCGAACGTTTCATCCAGCACCTGTGGATAGGGCAGGAAGGTGTTAGCAACGATACGCAGTTCACCGCCGGTGTTGAGATGCTTCACTGCGCCACGAATCAGCGCCTGTGCGGCGTCAAGGCTGGTCTGAGTGCCTTCATGGAACGGCGGATTCGAGATGATCATGTCGAAGCGACCGGTCACATCAGAGAAGACGTTGCTGGCGAACACTTCGCCTTCCAGACCGTTGGCAGCCAGCGTGGCTTTACTCGCTTCAATCGCCGCGGCGTGGACGTCGCACAGCCACAGACGCACTTTTGGCGAACGCGCCGGCAGCGACGCGGCAAGCACACCCGCACCGCAACCGATATCCAGCACTTTACCTTTGGTATGTGCGGTAAAGGTCGACAGCAACAGCGCACTGCCGCTATCCAGACCGTCACGGCTGAATACGCCAGGCAGAGTATGAATGGTCAGATCGTTGAGCTGATAAGTATGACCAAAGGTGCTGGCATCAAACTCAGGCTGTTTGTCGAGGCGACCGTGGTAAAGGCCACAGCGGCGTGCGCTGTCGATCTTCTCCAGCGTGACCCACTCTTCCAGCATCCCTTCAGCGCTGCGCACGCCGCTGCGGTTTTCACCCACCACAAAGACATCGCAGCCCACCGGCAGCAATGACAGCAGGTTCTGCAGCTGGAACTGCACTTCGGGTTTGT
Source organism: Pantoea sp. USHLN298 (assembly GCF_037149395.1). Lineage (NCBI taxonomy): Bacteria > Pseudomonadati > Pseudomonadota > Gammaproteobacteria > Enterobacterales > Erwiniaceae > Pantoea > Pantoea sp. USHLN298. The sequence goes on along the minus strand of NZ_JBBCRO010000004.1, from coordinate 238,490 downwards.
TCTTGGTCCAGAAATAGACCAGCGTATCGCAACCCTGCACATCCTCCGCCTGCGCAACCAGTCCATAACGCGCCTGTTCGCCCATGCGGTGGCTCAGGTTTTGCCAGTGATGATATTGCTGGGTATGAACGCGCGAAGAGGCGGTCTCCAGCTGAGCGGGCAGGTCATCCTGCAGATCGCCAGCAAACAAAACGTGGCGGGCGGTAAATTCATCACTGTGGCGCAGAATGACTTCGCTGGCCGGGGTAAAAGCAGACATGTAGGGCTCCTGTAAGATCTGAGCGGCGATTATAGTGGTTTGTTGGCGCATGTTCGATGGGTTTGCTAGCATAGCGTCGCATTCAGGCAGCAGAACAGGTAACACCATGACGTCCAGGCGCGACTGGCTTTTACAGCAAATGGGAATTACGCAGTATCAGCTGCGCCGCCCGCGCGTGCTTCAGGGCGAAATTGCGGTCACGCTGGCACCGGACACGCAGCTGATTATCGTGGCTGACACACCGCCCGGCCTGCACGAACCGCTGATGCGCGACGTGCTGCATACGCTGAATCTGCAACCCACTCAGGTAATGACCGTGACGCCGGACCAGCTGCAAATGCTGCCGGAAACGCTCAATTGCGCAGGCTGGTTGCTTGGGGTCGAGAGCGAACAGACCTTTAACGGCGTGGCATTAACCAGCGCCTCCTTCAATGAACTGATCAGCAGCGGCGCCGCCAAACGCGCGCTCTGGCAACAGATGTGTAACCATGACAGCCATCTCTTTTCTCACCCCTGACGATCGGGCGCAGGCCTTTGCCATTGAGCGTCGTAGTTACGCCTTTCCCTGGAGTGAACAGACGTTTGCCAGTAACCAGGGCGAACGCTTTCTCAATCTGCGACTCGATGTGGACGGTCAAATGGCCGCCTTCGCTATCACTCAGGTGGTACTGGATGAAGCCTCGCTGTTCAACATTGCGGTCGATCCCGCCTGGCAGCGCCGGGGATTTGGCCGTCAATTGTTACAGCATCTGATTGATGAACTGATTAAACGCGACGTGCTGACGCTGTGGCTGGAAGTGCGGGCCTCAAATCTGCCGGCAATTGCGCTCTATGAGCAACTGCAGTTTAACCAGGTCAGCCGCCGTCCCAACTATTATCCCACCGCCAGCGGTCGCGAAGACGCCATCATCATGGCGCTGACGCTGTAGTGGTGTTAAGGAGCTTTGATGTTAGATAACTGGGATTGCATCCTGTTTGATGCTGACGATACCCTTTTTCATTTCGACGCCTATGCCGGATTACAGCGACTGTTTGCTGGCTACGACGTGCAGTTTTCCGACCAGGATTACGCCGATTATCAGGCGATTAATAAGCCGCTGTGGGTCGATTATCAGAACGGCACTATTTCGGCGCTACAGCTGCAGACCCAGCGCTTTAATCACTGGAGCGAAAAACTCAGCGTGGCACCGGAGATCCTCAACAGCGGCTTTCTTACGGCGATGGGCGAGATCTGCACGCCGCTGCCGGGCGCGGTCAGCCTGATGAACCGGCTGCATGGCCGGGTGAAGATGGGCATCATCACCAACGGTTTCACCGCGCTGCAACAGACGCGGCTGGAGCGTACCGGTTTTCGTGATTACTTCTCGGCGCTGGTGATCTCGGAACAGGTGGGCGTGCCGAAACCGGCCGCAGAGATCTTTGATTATGCGCTGAAGCAGATGGGCAACCCGGATCGTCAGCGGGTGCTGATGGTGGGGGATACTCCGGAGTCGGACATTCTCGGCGGGATGAATGCCGGTCTGAAAACCTGCTGGCTCGATCACGGTACCCGTCCGCTGCCGGAACATATTCATCCGACCTGGCAGGTCAAATCGCTGAGTGAACTGGAAGCCCTGCTGGCCGGTTAATGCGGGATGCCTCGCAAAGCCGCACGCTGATTGCTAAAAAGGCCCGTCTGACGGGCCTTTTCAGTTGTATTATCGCGCGGTGGGATCAGCGACGAGGCGCTACTCTTTTTTCTCGTCTTCCTCATCGCGATCTTCTTTCACCGGCGTACTGGCGGTGAGCAGAAACGGCGACTGCTGCCAGCGGGTCCGGCGATGGCGCAGCAGGGTGCGGGAGAGAATAATGCCGATCGCCAGCGCCAGCAGCATCATCAGGCGCAGAATGTTGGTGGTGTTATCCACCTGGCGCGATTCGGTGACCAGTACGTGGGTATCGAGCGTGACGCGCAAAAAGCCGAGCGGGCCATCATTACCGGCCAGCGGCTGGACAATCTGATGATTGAAATAGCTGCCGGCGCGTTTGCCATCCAGCGCCAGCCGGTCGCGCACATTGATATTTTCACCGCTGTGCGCCACTAAGCTGCCGTCGCCGTCATACACCGAGGCGTCGAGGATGCGGCTGTTGGCGGTCATCTGATTGAGAATGGCTTCAATCTGGTTGCGGTTATTTTCGCTGTTATCCATCAACGGCTTCAGGCTGAACGCCACCTGATTGGTCAGGGTATGCGCCAGCTCCTCGACCTGTTCGGAACGCGCCATTTGATGGCCGAGACTGAACCAGGAAGCGCCCTGCATCAGGACCACCAGCAGCGCCATTGAGATCAGCACAATCACCGTGCGATGTAAGCGAAATTTTAGTGCGGTTTTAGCCATCAATAATCCGTGTCACGTCACAACAGAAAGCCTGGAGATTATGTTGCCAGAAGCGGCGCAGACAAGGTAGCCTCTTGCGTGGTTTTGTTGTCCCTACAGGAGCTGTGATGCCAAATCGTTTAACCTGGTGCGATCTGCCCGCCGATGTCTCTCTCTGGCCGGGTTTGCCCCTTTCCCTTAGCGGTGATGAAGTGATGCCGCTGGATTATCGCGCTGGCCGGACTGGCTGGCTACTGTACGGCCGCGGGCTGGATAAGCAACGGCTGACCGACTACCAGCATCAGCTGGGTGCCGCGATGGTGATCGTCAGCGCCTGGAACGTCGATGAGTATCAGGTGATTCGCCTGGCGGGCTCGCTAACGCCGTTCGCCAGCAAACTGGCGCATGATGCCGGGATGGACGTGGCGCCGCTGGGTAAAATTCCGCACCTGAAAACGCCGGGCCTGTTGCTGATGGATATGGACTCCACCGCGATTCAGATCGAGTGCATCGACGAGATTGCAAAACTGGCCGGCAGTGGCGAGCGGGTGGCAGACGTCACCGAACGCGCAATGCGCGGCGAACTCGACTTCACCGCCAGCCTGCGTGAGCGGGTGGCGACCCTGCAAGGGGCCGATGCTAATATTCTGAAGCAGGTGCGCGATGCGCTGCCGCTGATGCCGGGCCTGACCACGCTGACGCAAAAACTGCAGGCGCTGGGCTGGCAGGTCGCGATCGCCTCGGGCGGCTTTACCTATTACGCCGAATACCTGCGCGACAAGCTGCATCTTTCAGCGGTAGTCGCCAATGAACTGGAAATCCGCGACGGCAAACTCACCGGCAACCTGCTGGGACCGATTGTCGACGCACAATACAAAGCCGACACGCTGAAAAAGCTGGCGCAGCGTTTTGACATCGCGCCGGAACAGACCGTGGCGGTTGGCGATGGGGCCAATGACCTGCTGATGATTAAAGCCTCAGCGCTGGGCATTGCCTACCATGCGAAACCTAAGGTGAATGAGCAGACTGCGGTCACCATTCGCCATGCCGATTTAATGGGGGTGTTCTGCATCCTCACCGGCAGCCTGATCCACGAAGAGCGTTAACTGAGGTATTGATTTGGCCAAAGCGGCAAAACGCGCATTTGTCTGTAACGAATGCGGCGCAGACTATCCACGCTGGCAGGGGCAGTGCAGCGCCTGTCACGCCTGGAACACCATCACCGAGGTGCGGATCGCCGCCTCGCCTGCTGCGGCGCGTAACGAGCGTCTGAGCGGTTACGCGGGCAGCGCCGGTACCAGTCGGGTACAGAAGCTGTCTGAAATCAGTCTGGAGGCGTTACCGCGCTTCTCGACCAGCTTCAAAGAGTTTGACCGGGTGCTCGGCGGCGGCGTAGTGCCGGGCAGCGCCATACTGATCGGCGGCAGTCCGGGAGCCGGTAAATCGACGCTGCTGCTGCAGGTCATGTGTCGCCTGTCGGAAGGGATGAAAACCCTGTACGTCACCGGGGAAGAGTCGCTGCAACAGGTAGCGATGCGCGCCCATCGTCTGGGATTACCGACCGAAAACGTCAATATGCTGTCGGAAACCAGCATCGAGCAGATCTGCCTGATCGCCGAGCAGGAGCAGCCACAGCTGATGGTGATTGACTCGATCCAGGTAATGCACATGGCGGAGATCCAGTCTTCGCCGGGCAGCGTGGCGCAGGTGCGAGAAACCGCCGCCTACCTGACGCGCTTCGCCAAAACGCGCGGCGTGGCGATCATCATGGTCGGTCACGTCACCAAAGATGGTTCGCTGGCCGGTCCCAAAGTGCTGGAGCACTGTATCGACTGTTCAGTGCTGCTGGATGGCGATGCCGATTCCCGCTTCCGCACCCTGCGCAGCCATAAAAACCGGTTTGGCGCGGTGAATGAATTAGGCGTGTTTGCCATGACCGAGCAGGGGATGCGTGAAGTCAGCAACCCGTCGGCCATCTTCCTGTCGCGTGGCGAAGAGGTCACTTCCGGCAGCTCGGTCATGGTGCTGTGGGAAGGAACGCGTCCGCTGCTGGTGGAGATTCAGGCGCTGGTGGACCATTCGATGATGGGCAATCCGCGGCGCGTGGCGGTGGGGCTGGAACAGAACCGCCTGGCGATTCTGCTGGCGGTGCTGCACCGTCATGGCGGGCTGCAGATGGCGGACCAGGATGTGTTCGTTAACGTGGTCGGCGGCGTCAAAGTCACCGAAACCAGTGCTGACCTGGCACTGATGCTGTCGATGGTGTCGAGCCTGCGCGATCGCCCGCTGCCGCAGGATCTGGTGATCTTCGGCGAAGTGGGGCTGGCAGGCGAAATCCGGCCGGTCCCCAGCGGTCAGGAACGTATCTCCGAAGCGGCAAAGCATGGCTTTAAACGGGCCATTGTGCCGGCTGGCAATGCACCGAAAAAACCGATTGATGGAATGCAGGTTTTCAGCGCGAAGAAGCTGGCGGATGCGCTGGCGATTCTGGACGACCTGTAATGCGCCTGACGCCCGCTGATGGCGTGCCGTCAGCGGGCGAGGAGACGCGTTCAACCTTAACCGCATTCACGCAGGAGGCACGACATGTCGTCGTTTGATTATCTGAAAACGGCCATTCGCCAGCAGGGTCACACGCTGCAACAGGTCGCTGACGCCAGCGGCATGACCAAAGGCTATCTGAGCCAGTTGCTCAATGCCAAAATCAAAAGCCCCAGCGCGCAAAAGCTGGAAGCGCTGCATCGCTTTCTCGGGCTGGAATTTCCGCGTCGTGATAAAACGGTTGGCGTGGTGTTTGGCAAGTTTTATCCGCTGCACACCGGGCATATCTATCTGATCCAGCGCGCCTGTAGCCAGGTGGATGAGCTGCATATCATCATGGGCTATGACGAGCCGCGCGATCGTGAGCTGTTTGATAACAGCGCCATGTCGCAGCAGCCGACGGTCAGTGATCGGCTGCGCTGGCTACTGCAAACCTTCAAATACCAGAAAAACATCCGCATCCACGCCTTCAATGAAGAGGGAATAGAGCCCTATCCGCACGGCTGGGATGTCTGGAGTGAAGGCGTCAGCGGCTTCCTGAACGAGCACGGCATCACCCCGGATTGCATTTATACCAGTGAAGCGCCCGATGCGGAGATGTATCAGCAGCATCTGGGGATTCAGACGATACTGGTCGATCCCAACCGATCCTTTATGAGCATCAGCGGCGCACAGATCCGCCAGGACCCGTTCCGTTTCTGGGAATACATTCCGACCGAAGTGAAGCCGTTTTTCGTGCGTACCGTGGCGATCCTCGGCGGCGAGTCGAGTGGTAAATCGACGCTGGTGAATAAGCTCGCCAATATTTTCAACACCACCAGTGCCTGGGAATATGGCCGCGACTATGTCTTTTCGCACCTCGGTGGTGACGAAATGGCGCTGCAATATTCTGACTACGACAAGATTGCACTGGGTCAGGCGCAGTACATCGACTTTGCGGTCAAATATGCCAACAAGGTGGCGTTTATCGACACCGATTTTGTCACAACTCAGGCGTTTTGCCTGAAGTACGAAGGGCACGAACATCCTTTCGTTCAGGCCCTGATCGACGAATATCGCTTCGATTTAGTGATTTTGCTGGAAAATAATGTGCCGTGGGTGGCAGACGGATTGCGCAGTCTCGGCAGCTCCGTCGACCGCCGCGAATTTCAGTCGATGCTGGTGACGATGCTGCGTGAAAACAATATCGATTTCGTTCATGTGCGGGAAGATGACTACGACACCCGTTTCCTGCGCTGCATTGAAGTGGTGAAAGGGATGCTGGGCGAGAAGAACGCCCAGCCCTGAAGCGAAAAGGGGACCGTGGCGGGTCCCCTTGCCAATTAATAAACCATCACTACTTTGCCACACATGTGGCCTTCCAGTACCCGCTGATGGGCCGCTTTCAGCGTCTCAACGCTTAATCCCTGCAGCGTCTCGCTCAGGGTGGTTTGCAGCTTACCTTCATCCAGCAGTGCCGCCACGGCATCCAGAATTTCACCCTGACGCGCCATATCCGGCGTATTAAACATGCTGCGGGTATACATCAGCTCAAAGTGCAGTGCTGCGCTTTTCAGCTTCAGCTGATCCATCGACAGCGGATGCTCGTTCTCCACGATGGTGCAGATATGGCCCTGCGGCGCGATCAGCTTCGCCATGGTTTCCCAGTGACCGTCGGTATCGTTGAGGCAGAAGATATAATCGACCTGCTTGATCCCCTGTTTTTCCAGTTCACCCGGCATATCTTTATAGTTGATCACCAGATCGGCACCGCGATCGCGGCACCACTGCGCCGAATCTTCCCGGGAGGCGGTAGCAATGACTTTTACCTTGCTGTGCAGCTTCGCCAGCGGGATCGCCAGCGATCCGACACCGCCTGCGCCACCGACGATCAGCAGCGTTTGATCTTGGCGGGCAGCGGTCAGATTCAGCCGCTCAAACAGTCCTTCCCAGGCGGTCAGCGCCGTCAGGGGGATCGCCGCCGACTGCGCCCAGTCGAGGCTCTTCGGCTTGTGGCCGGTAATGCGTGCGTCGATCAGCTGCTCGGTGCTGTTACTGCCGGGACGGGTCAGATCGCCAGCATAGTAGACTTCATCGCCCGGCTTAAAATTGCTGACTTTGCTGCCGACTTCCAGCACCACGCCGCTGGCATCCCAGCCGAGAATACGGGGCACCTGCAGCCCGTTTTTGACCGCGCCTTTGTGAACCTTGGTATCAACCGGATTCACCGAGGCGGCTTTAACCTCAACCCGCAGGTCATACTCGCCTGGCGTTGGGGTTTCAGGAAAGATTTCAATAAAGTTTTCAGGACTCTCTGGATTAATAGCAATAGCGCGAATAGACATAGTGATTCTCCTGTGTGATTACGCTAAGTGTAGAACCTGGATTTAGCGGTGATAAGATGGACAATCTTTCATAGAGTGTTCGTCTGAGGTGAACAATGGCGTTTCGTCAGTGGCAGGACATGGCGCTTTTTGCGCTGGTGGCGGAGTGTGGCAGTTTTACTGCTGCGGCGGAACGCGCGGGGTTGCCAAAATCGAGCGTCAGTCAGCGCATCAGCCAGCTGGAGCAGCGGCTTGGCATCCGGCTGCTGAACCGTACCACTCGCCAGCTTAATCTGACCTTTGCCGGAGAACGCTATCTGCTGCACTGTCAGGAGATGATGCAGGCCAGCGAACGCGCCGATCAGGCGATCGCCAGCCTGCGCGAGAATCCCAGTGGCCGGCTGCGTATCACCAGTCCGGCCGGCATTGGCGCCACGCTGCTGGCGCGCTGCAATGCGGCGTTTTTACAGCTTTATCCCGACGTAACGCTGGATGTCTCGATCTCGGATGATATGCGTGATCTGGTGCAGGAGGGGTTTGATGTAGCGCTGCGTACCGGTCAGCCGCAGGAGTCATCGCTGATTGGTCGTCGGGTCGGCTATTGCCAGCGCCTGCTGGTGGCCTCGCAACACTATCTTGATCGGCATCCGCCGCTGGTGCATCCGCAACAGCTGGCTGCGCATCGCTGCATCGCCCATCGCGCCTGGAACGAGTGGGTATTACAGCGTGACGATGAGTATTATCGCTGGCTGCTGCCGCCGGGCCATCTGACGGATAATTTAATCTACGCCCGTGAATCTGCGCTGGCAGATGCTGGCATTACGCTGTTGCCGCATTTTCTTACCGACGGTGCGATGGCGGACCCGCGTCTGGTGCCGGTGCTGCCGGACTGGCAGATGGAAGGGAATGAACTGTGGCTGGTCTATCCGGGACGTAAACTCAACTCGCCGGCGCTGGCGCGCTTTGTTGAGTTCGCGCTGCTATCCCCGGTGTTCAGGGATTTTTATCGCTGACTTTTATATAACAGGAATTACATTAACTTATAAGTTTGATACCTGTAGCAGAAAATTATATTTCATTAAATATGATGATGTTTCCTGTGGTTCTCAGAGGAAGAGGATTTTTATGAAAGCTCAAAATTTAAAGACTGCATGTATCAAAACCTTATCAAAAAGTGAGCTTTACGATCAGCGAGAGTTTAATGGCGTAACGGCTCTTAAAAATATTCTGGGTGATGAAAATAGGGTGATTGAAACTACTTTTATCCTTAGGGGCAGTAATGTCAGCTGCAATGCATCCGTTACCTGGTATGATGCCAGAGAGTCACATGAAACTCGTTCCGAGTTCCGACTTTACTATGAAAGCAATCCGATAACAGAACTGGCGGTTCCCGGAGATAATATTGTGATTGGTTTTGATAAAAAGAATATATTCACCTGCATTTTATTTAAAAAAATGATGAGGAGCATCAAGGGATTATTGAACAATGGACTCGGATTTATTAATTTAATAAAAAAGGGAAGCACTCGCTTCCCTTTTTAACATCAATCACGCTGCGATTACTTAATCATACGCTTGTACTTGATACGCTTCGGCTCCAGCGCTTCGGCGCCAAGGGTGCGCTTCTTGTACTCTTCGTATTCGGTAAAGTTACCTTCGAAGAATTCGATGTTGCCTTCATCCTGATAGTCCAGGATGTGGGTCGCGATACGGTCCAGGAACCAGCGGTCATGCGAGATCACCATCGCGCAACCCGGGAACTCCAGCAGGGCGTTTTCCAGCGCACGCAGGGTTTCAATGTCCAGGTCGTTGGTCGGTTCATCGAGCAGCAGCATGTTGCCGCCAACCTGCAGCAGCTTGGCGAGGTGCAGACGACCGCGCTCACCGCCCGACAGTTCACCGACGCGTTTGCCCTGATCGACGCCTTTAAAGTTAAAGCGACCGACATAGGCGCGGCTTGGCATTTCGGTGTTGCCGATACGCATGATGTCCTGACCGCCGGAGACCTCTTCCCATACGGTTTTGGAATTGTCCATGCTGTCACGGAACTGATCGACTGACGCCAGCTTGACGGTATCGCCGAGCACGATGCTGCCGGAATCAGGCTGTTCCTGACCGGACATCATGCGGAACAGCGTCGATTTACCGGCGCCGTTCGGACCGATGATGCCGACAATCGCCCCTTTCGGTACCGAGAACGACAGATCGTCAATCAGCACGCGGTCACCGTACGATTTACGCAGATTGCTGACTTCCAGCACTTTGTCACCCAGACGTGGGCCAGGCGGAATAAACAGTTCGTTGGTTTCGTTACGCTTCTGGTATTCGGTGTTGTTCAGCTCTTCGAAGCGCGCCAGGCGGGCTTTACCCTTAGACTGACGGCCTTTAGTGCCCTGACGAACCCACTCCAGCTCTTTCTCAATCGACTTGCGGCGGGCCGCTTCAGACGAGGCTTCCTGCGCCAGACGGGCATCTTTCTGCTCCAGCCAGGAGGAGTAGTTGCCTTCCCACGGGATGCCTTCGCCGCGGTCCAGTTCCAGAATCCAGCCCGCCACGTTATCAAGGAAGTAACGGTCGTGGGTAATCGCCACTACGGTACCTTCGAAGTCGTGCAGGAAGCGTTCCAGCCAGGCGACAGATTCGGCGTCCAGGTGGTTGGTAGGTTCGTCGAGCAGCAGCATGTCTGGCTTTTCCAGCAGCAGACGGCAGAGTGCGACGCGGCGACGTTCACCACCGGAGAGCGTGGCGACTTTCGCATCCCAGTCTGGCAGGCGCAATGCATCCGCAGCGCGCTCCAGCTGAGTATTCAGATTGTGACCATCGTGTGCCTGGATAATCTCTTCCAGACGGCCCTGTTCAGCGGCCAGTTTGTCAAAGTCCGCGCCTTCTTCGGCATACAGCGCGTAGACTTCGTCGAGACGTTTTAACGCGCCAACCACTTCAGACAGCGCCTCTTCAACCGACTCACGCACGGTGTGTTCCAGGTTGAGCTGCGGCTCCTGCGGCAGGTAGCCAATCTTAATGCCTGGCTGCGGGCGCGCTTCCCCTTCGATATCTTTATCGATGCCGGCCATGATGCGCAGCAGGGTGGATTTCCCGGCACCGTTCAGGCCGAGGACGCCGATTTTCGCGCCAGGGAAGAAGCTAAGGGAGATGTTCTTCAGGATGTGTCGCTTCGGCGGAACCACTTTGCCGACGCGGTGCATGCTATAGACGAATTGAGCCACGTTGTATTGAGCCTCTGGGTCTGTTGGTCATTGGGATGATGTCGAAGTTTAGCCTTTTTCACCGTCTAATCACAGCCGGGGCGCGGCGAATTTCCGACGTGTGCCGCAGTTCGGCCTGACTGCCTGATTTCCGCGCAGCCGATAATGCACAGGCGTTTTGTCGGAAAAGGGGACCGGACGCGCCATCAGCGTCTCGCTGGCGGGATGCAGTTCCGGGGAGTGGCAAGAGTAACGTGAACGGCTGACGGCGAAGTATTCTGCCGCCGTCAGGCAGACCTTTACGGCAGGCGCAGCGGAATCGCCTGTTGCGCCAGCCAGTTTTGCAGAGCCTGATCGGGTGCGCTGTCACTCACCAGCAGATCAAAGCGGCGCAGTTCGGCGATGCGGGCAGGCAGCACCTTGCCATATTTACTGCTGTCAGCCACCAGAATGCACTGGCGCGCCCGACGCATTGCGTGATGCTTCATCGCCAGCTCATTGATGTTGTAGCAGGTCGCGCCCTGATCTTTATCGATCCCGGCCGCTGAGATAAACGCCAGGGTCGGACAGAGATCGTCGAGGATCGAATGGGCGCCGATCGGCGTAAACAGCGCGTTGTCGGCATGAAATTCGCCGCCACTGAGGATCACGTTACAGGCCGGTTTCTCTTTTAACGCCAGGAAGGTGTTCATAGCGCAACAGATCGCGGTAAACGGCAGCGCGTCTGGAATGGCATCGACGACGTAGGGCAGGGTGGTGCCGCAGTCAAAAAACACCGTGTCATTTTCACCGATCAGGCTGGCGGCAGCCTGTGCCAGCCGCTGTTTTCTGGCCGCATTCTGGCCGTGCTGGTCGGTGACAAAGTAGTGGCCGGCGTGGCTTTTTGGATCGCTGACGATATAGCCGCCCAGCAGCACGACGCTGGAGGCCGGCTCGGTCAGATCGCGGCGGATAGTCATCTCTGACACGCCAAGCAGCTGCGCCGCGTCTTTCAGATGCAGTTTATCGGTGCGTTTAAGCGCCTGCGTCAGCTTATGAATACGTTCGTCGCGCCGGGTTTCCATGTTCATCTCTGTCTGTTGAGTATCCTGCTGGGCTGATTGAGGGACCGGAAACCGGCGTAATCATCGCGACAAACCTCACAGATTTTAAGGGGTTGCGTCCTCTCCGCCAGGCTGATTTTCAATCTTACCTGCAATTGCTAAACCCCGCAAACCTCCAGCGCCGTCGCCCGGCGGTGGCCTTTCAGCCGCCAGGCCGCGACCCTGGCGGCAGTCTGCTCTGCTGTCTGATTGTTACAATCGTAACACGATAACCGGCCTTAATTCGGCCAGAACAGCAGAAACCGCCCCTTCAGGATGTGGTTTTTATCACATATTTAACCAACAGGAATTGTTATTGTTACTTTTATAACATTTGCTGGTTAAAAAACATCCGGGAGAAAACAGTCATGGATATCGCAGTCATCGGCTCAAATATGGTCGATCTGATTACCTATACCAACAGCCTGCCGAAAGCGGGCGAAACCCTTGAAGCGCCCGACTTTGCCCTTGGCTGTGGCGGTAAAGGCGCTAACCAGGCCGTCGCGGCAGCGAAAATGGGCGGCAAGGTGATGATGGTCAGCAAGGTCGGTGATGACCTCTTTGCCCCCAACACCGTGGCTAATCTGCAACAGCAGGGCGTGGACACGCGCTTTGTCACCACCGCACCGGGCACCTCCAGCGGCGTCGCGCCGATCTTTGTCGATGACCAGTCGCAGAACCGCATTCTGATTATCAAAGGCGCCAACCAGCAGCTGAAGCCGGCCGATATCGACGCTGCCGCAGAGGCGCTGAAAGCCTGCCAGCTGATCATCCTGCAGCTGGAGATCCCGCTGGAAACGGTCTATTACGCCATCGATTTTGCCCGTCAGCATCAGATCACCGTGATCCTTAATCCTGCGCCAGCGGTGGCCGATCTCGACATCCACTACGCCTGCAAGTGCGACTTCTTTATGCCTAACGAAACCGAGCTGGAGATCCTCACCGGGCTGCCGGTCAGCAGCGATGATGAGGTGATCCTCGCCGGACAGTCGCTGTTAAAGCGCGGACTGAAAAACCTGATCATCACGCTCGGCAGTCGCGGCTCGGTCTGGATGAGCGGCGATAGGGTGCATCGGGTGGCCGCCACGCCGGTTCAGGCCGTCGACACCAGCGGCGCGGGCGATGCTTTTATTGGCTGTTTTGCGCACCTGCTGGTTAAAACCGGTGATGTCGCGGCCGCCATGACCCAGGCGTCGGCCTATGCCGCCTGCAGCGTCACCGGACGCGGCACCCAGCGCGCCTATCCCGACGCAGAGAGTTTTCAGCGCTTTCTTAACCTTCACTGAGGTCACGCTATGCAACAGAATATTGTTCAGCAATCTGATGGCTATCTGAATAAAACGCCGCGCTTTCAGTTCATCCTGCTGTCGTGCCTGTTTCCGCTGTGGGGCTGCGCTGCCAGCCTCAACGATATCCTGATTACCCAGTTTAAAAGCGTGTTCGCGTTAAGCGACTTTGCCAGCGCGCTGGTGCAGAGCGCCTTTTATGGCGGCTATTTTCTGATTGCGATCCCGGCGTCGCTGGTGATCCGCAAAACCAGCTACAAGCTGGCGATCCTGACCGGCCTGGCGCTCTACATCCTTGGCTGTGTGGCGTTTTATCCCGCCTCGCACATGGCGACCTACACCATGTTTCTGGCGGCGATCTTTGCTATCGCCATCGGCCTGAGCTTTCTTGAAACCGCCGCCAACACCTACAGCTCGATGATTGGCCATCGCGACCACGCCACGCTGCGGCTCAATATCAGCCAGACCTTCTATCCGATTGGGGCGCTGATGGGCATTGTGCTGGGTAAATATCTGGTGTTCCAGGATGGCGACAGCCTTGAGAGTCAGATGGCGTCCATGACCGCAGAGCAGGCGCACGCGTTCCGCCTGACGATGCTGGAACATACGCTGGAGCCCTACAAATATCTGGTGATGGTATTAGTAGTGGTGATGCTGCTGTTTATGTTTACCCGCTATCCGCGCTGCAAACCGCAAAGCAACGAATCATCGCTGCCTTCGCTGGCGGAGACCTTTCGCTATCTGGCGACTAACCGCCATTTTAAACGCGGCATCGTGACGCAGTTTCTCTATGTCGGGATGCAGGTCGCAGTCTGGTCGTTCACCATTCGGCTGGCGCTGACGCTGGGTGCGACTAATGAACGTCACGCCTCCAACTTCATGATCTACAGCTTTATCTGCTTCTTTATCGGCAAGTTCGTGGCGAATTTCCTGATGACCCGTTTCCGCGCCGAGAAGGTGCTGATCGCCTATTCGGTGCTGGGCGTGCTGACGCTGGCGTATGTGATGCTGGTGCCGAACTTTACCGCCGTCTACGCCGCCGTGTTCGTCAGCGTGCTGTTTGGTCCCTGCTGGGCGACCATTTACGCCGGAACCCTGGCGACGGTCGATAATAAATATACCGAAGTGGCCGGTGCGTTTATCGTGATGGCGATTGTCGGTGCTGCATTCGTCCCGGCGCTGCAGGGGCTGGTGTCTGATCTGGCTGGCTCAATGCAGCTGGCGTTTGGCGTCTCGCTGCTTTGCTTCGCCTGGGTCGGCTTTTACTTCTATGGCGAGCTGCGCCATAAGAAACCGGTGTCTGGCGGTCGTCTGCTGGAGGAGGCATCATGAAAACCCGTTTACCGTTACGCCGTGAGCAGTTCCATTTTACCCCTGAGGTGTTGCTGGAGAGCGATGACTTCCGGGTGGTGCTGTTTCGCTACCCGGCGGGGATTGAAGCGGTGCGCATACATAACCGGCGCGGCAGCGTGACCATACTGCCGTTTCTCGGTCAGATGATCTGGGACGTGCAGTTCGACGATCATAACCTGACCATGGGCAACAGCTTTAAGCAGCCGCTGCCCGGCGATTCGATCATCGATACCTACGGCTGCTTTGCGTTCCACTCGGGATTGCTGGCGAACGGCTGCCCGTCGCCCGAGGACAATCATCCGCTGCACGGTGAGATGGCCTGCGCCCGGATGGAGAGCGCCTGGCTGGTGCTGGAGGATCAGACGCTGTCGCTGGAAGGGGAGTGTGAATATGTCAAAGGCTTCGGCCATCACTACCTGGCGGCACCCGCCGTCCGCATTCAGGCCGATCGGCCCCGGCTGACGATCGCGATGACGGTGACTAACCTGGCTGGCGCGCCGATGCCGCTGCAGTATATGTGTCATCTTAACAGCGTGTGGATCGATCAGGGACGTTTCCGGCAGTCGATCCCCGAACAGGCTTTTCAGCTGCGTCGCTCGATCCCGGCCCATCTCAAACCAACGCCTGCCTGGCGCGACTACACCGCGCAGCTGGCTGCCGATCCAAAGGCGTTACAGCAACTCGATCAGCCGCAGCTGTGCGATCCGGAGATCGTCTTTTTCGCCGACGATCTGCCGCAGTATGGCGATGAGGTGCAGTTTGAGCTGCACGCGCCGGCGGGCTACGCCCTGATGACGCGCTTCTCTACCGCGCAGTTTCCTCACGCCACCCGCTGGCTGCTGCACAACGCCGATCAACAGGTCGCGGCCTATATCCTGCCCGCCACCTGTCGGCCGGAAGGCTTTCTGGCGGCGCAGCAGGCCGGCACCCTGATCACCCTGGCCAGCGGCGAACAGCGCCACTTCTCCGTCGAGACCGGCTTGCTGTAAGCGCGATGCGCGGCCTTAAATCGCCACCAGGCCGCGCACGCCATCGGCTTCCATGCTGTCGCCGCGGCCACGCTGCACGATTTCGCCGCGCGACATCACCAGATAGCTGTCCGCCAGTTCAGCGGCAAAATCATAAAACTGCTCAACCAGCAGGATCGCCATATCTCCGCGCTGCGCCAGCTGGCGGATCACCGCCCCGATCTCTTTGATCACCGACGGCTGGATCCCTTCAGTTGGCTCATCCAGGATCAACAGCTGTGGGCGGCAGGCCAGCGCCCGGCCGATCGCCAGCTGCTGCTGCTGACCGCCGGAGAGATCGCCGCCGCGGCGTGATTTCATGGCAAACAGCACCGGGAACAGCTGGTAGATCTCATCCGGGACCTGACGTGCCTGCGATGCCGGAAAGCGGGACAACCCCAGCAGCAGGTTCTCCTCCACCGTCAGCCGCGGAAATATCTCCCGGCCCTGCGGCACATAGGCGATGCCGGACTGCACCCGCTGGTGCGGTTTACGGCCGTTGAGCTTCTGCTGCTGCCAGTGGATCTCGCCCGATTTCGCCGGAATCAAGCCCATCAGGCACTTCAGCAGCGTGGTTTTCCCCACGCCGTTGCGGCCCAGCAGGCAGGTGATCTCACCGACTTTCACCTCAAACGACAGGCCGCGCAGAATATGACTGCCGCCATAATATTGATTCAGTTCAGTAACCTGTAACATTTCAGCGCCCCAGATAAACGTCGATCACCTGCTCATTGGCCTGCACCTCGCGCAACGAGCCTTCGGCCAGTACCTGTCCCTGATGCAGCACCGTGACGTGGTCGGCAATGGTTTCGACAAAGCCCATATCATGCTCCACCACCATCAGCGAATGCTTACCCGCCAGATTGCGAAACAGCTCGGCGGTGTAGTCCGTTTCGGCATCGGTCATGCCCGCCGCCGGTTCATCCAGCAGCAGCAGATGCGGCTCCTGCACCAGCAGCATACCGATCTCCAGAAACTGCTTCTGACCGTGCGACAGCAGGCCCGCTCGACGCTGCCGTTCAGCGCCGAGCCGCAACAGCTTCAGCACCTCATCAATCCGATCCTGCTGCTCGCCACTGAGGCGAGCGCGCAGGCTGGCCCACACCGATTTGTCAGCCTTCAGGGCGATCTCCAGGTTCTCAAACACGGTTAACGCTTCAAACACCGTCGGCTTCTGGAACTTACGGCCGATCCCGGCGCGGGCGATCTCCACCGGCGACAGGCGGGTAAGATCGCTGTCCTGATCGTAGATTACCCGGCCGGAATCGGGCCGCGTCTTGCCGGTGATCACGTCCATCAGCGTGGTTTTGCCCGCGCCGTTAGGGCCGATCACGCAGCGCAGTTCGCCGACGCCGATCTGCAACGAGAGATCGGTCAGAGCGCGGAAGCCGTCGAACGAGACGCTGATCTTCTCCAGCTGCAGTACCGGATCGCGCTGCGCCCGATGGCGATCCGCCGGGTGAGGTTGGGTAAAGAGTGCGTCAGTCATGTTTCCTCCGGCGCAGCAGGCCAATCACGCCGTGCGGCAGAAAGAGCGTCACCAGGATAAACATCAGGCCGAGGAAAAACAGCCAGTATTCCGGAAACGCGACGGTGAAAAAGCTGCGCGCGCCGTTCACGATCGCCGCACCCAGCAGCGGACCGATCAGCGTACCGCGACCGCCCAGCGCCACCCAGATGGCGGCTTCAATTGAGTTGGCTGGCGACATCTCACCGGGATTAATAATCCCGACCTGCGGCACGTAAAGCGCTCCGGCCAGCCCGCACAGCATCGCCGACAGCGTCCAGACAAACAGCTTAAAGCCGCGCGGATCGTAACCGCAGAACATCAGACGGTTTTCGGCGTCGCGCACCGCGGTCAGTACCCGGCCAAACTTGCTGCGCGCCAGCGCGAAGCCGATCGCCAGGCTCAGCAACAGCAATCCTACCGTCGCGATAAACAGGCCGATGCGGGTGCCGGTCGCGCTGACTGAAAAGCCGAGCAGGGTGGTAAAGCCGGTGAAACCGTTGTTGCCGCCAAAGCCGGTTTCATTGCGGAAAAACAGCAGCATACCGGCGTAGGTCAGCGCCTGGGTGATGATGGAGAAGTAAACGCCTTTGATGCGGGATCGAAAGGCAAAAAAGCCAAATACCAGCGCCAGCAGGCCCGGCGCCAGTACGCTGAGGCAGAGCGCCCAGGCGAAGTGCTCGGTCCCGCTCCAGAACCACGGCAGCTCACGCCATGACAGAAAGGACATAAAGGCCGGTAGGCCTTCGCCCGCCGCCTGGCGCATCAGGTACATGCCCATCGCGTAGCCGCCCAGGGCGAAAAACAGACCGTGCCCCAGCGACAGCAGACCGGCGTAGCCCCACACCAGATCGAGCGCTACCGCTACTACCGCATAGCAGAGGATTTTGCCGACCAGCGTCAGGGTATAGGTGGAGATCGCCAGCGGATGACTGGCTGGCAGCAGTGCCAGAAACGGCATCACCAGCAGCGCCAGCGTCACCACCAGGCCGATGCTGAGCGTCAGGCGCGGCGCTTTGCGCGCAGCACGGAGCGTCATGGGTTGCGTCATCAGTCAGTCACCCTTCCTTTCACCGCAAACAGCCCCTGAGGACGTTTCTGGATAAACAGCACGATAATCACCAGAATCAGGATCTTGCCGAGCACCGCGCCAATTTGCGGCTCCAGCACTTTATTGAGAATGCCGAGGCTGAAGGCGGCAACCACGGTGCCCGCCAGCTGGCCGACGCCGCCCAGCACCACCACCAGAAACGAGTCGATAATGTAGCCCTGGCCGAGTTCCGGTCCGACGTTGCCGAGTTGCGACAGCGCCACGCCGCCCAGACCGGCAATGCCGGAACCCAGGCCAAACGCCAGCATATCGACGCGACCAGTCGGCACGCCGCAGCAGTCCGCCATGGCGCGATTCTGGGTCACGGCGCGCACGTTCATGCCAAGACGGGTGCGATTCAGCAGCAGCCAGGTGAGCGCCAGCACAAACACCACAAACAGGATCACCGCGATGCGGTTCCACGGCAGCACCAGGTTAGGCAGGACCTGCAATCCGCCCGACAGCCATTGCGGATTCGCCACTTCGAGGTTTTGCGCCCCGAACAGCATCCGCACCGCCTGGATCAGCATCAGGCTGATTCCCCAGGTCGCCAGCAGCGTCTCCAGCGGGCGACCGTAGAGATGGCGGATCACCGTGCGCTCCAGCGCCATCCCGATTGCGGCCGTCACCATAAACGCCACCGGCAGCGCCAGCAGCGGATACCAGGCTAAATAGTGCGGGGCAAACTGCTGAAACAGGCTCTGTACCCACCAGGTGGCATAGGCACCGAGCATCAGCATTTCGCCGTGCGCCATATTGATCACCCCAAGCAGGCCGTAAGTGATCGCCAGCCCCAGCGCCGCCAGCAGCAATACCGAGCCCAGCGACAGACCGCTGAACGCCTGGCCCAGCAGATCGCCCCACATCAGGCGTTTCTGGATCTGTTGCAGGCTGTCGGCGGCGGCGGCGCGCACCGTGGCGTCCGGTTCATTCGTCGGCTGGGTTAAGCGTTGCAGGCTGGCCTGGGTATTGGGATCGCTGGACTCACCCAGCAGCGTCACCGCCTTGAGCCGCACCATCGGCTGGGCATCCGCCAGTTGCAGGTTAGCCAGCGCCAGCGTCAGCGCGGCATGTACCCGGCTATCTTTTTCGGCCGCCAGCCGCTGCTCAATCAGCGGCAGCTGATCGGCCGCGCCATCATTTTGTAGCTGTCGTGCAGCACGCAGCCGCAGATCGGCATCGTCACTCACCAGCTGGTGGGCCGCCAGTGCGCCGTTAATCAGCACCCGCAGCCGGTTGTTGATAAACAGTTTTTTCAGAGGGCCGTCTGGCTGTGGCTGGGCATCCAGCGGCAGCAGCCTGTTGCCCTGCTGGCTGAACGGTTGTTTATTCTGGTCGATGACCACGCTTTCGGCATTCAGCGCTTCCAGCAGCGGTAACCGGCTGCTGTCTGGCGCGGCGGCCCACTGTTGCAGCAGTGTCGCCTGCTGGCTGCGGCTGGCAGCGGCGAAGTCGGCCGCCGGTCCGGCGCTGGCAAGCAGCGGCATCAGCAGCAGCAGGCTGAAAAGGCAGCGGCAAAGGTTCATAGAGAGGACCTCGTTAAAGAGATAAGCGGCAGACGATCTGCGTTGTGCCATCTACGCAGCGGGGCGCCGGTCTGCAAAGCCGCAGGCCGGCACCTGACGCACTTACTGCGCGGCTTTCATCGGGTGATCCGGTTTCTTATCATTACCGGCAATGTACGGGCTCCACGGCTGCGCGCGTACCGGCTGATCGGTCTGCCACACCACGTTGAACTGGCCGTTCTCTTCCACTTCGCCAATCATCACCGGCTTATGCAGATGGTGGTTGGTCTGATCCATGGTCAGGGTAAAGCCGTCTGGTGCCTTAAAGGTCTGACCGGCCATCGCCGCCCGCACTTTATCCACGTCGGTGGTACCGGCTTTTTCTACCGCCTGCGCCCACATATGAATGCCGACATAGGTCGCTTCCATCGGATCGTTGGTTACTACCGTCGCGGCGTTTGGCAGGTTGTGGGCCTTCGCATAGGCGCGATAGTCGGCGACAAATTTCGCGTTGGTCGGGTTATCGATCGACTCAAAATAGTTCCAGGCAGCTAGCTGACCGACCAGCGGTTTGGTATCGATACCGCGCAGCTCCTCTTCGCCGACCGAGAAGGCCACCACCGGAATATCGGTGGCTTTAATGCCCTGATTCGCCAGCTCTTTATAGAAGGGAACGTTGGAGTCGCCGTTGATGGTGGAGACCACCGCCGTTTTGCCGCCGGCAGCAAACTTTTTGATGTTGGCGACGATGGTCTGATAATCGCTGTAACCAAACGGCGTGTAGACCTCTTCGATATCTTTATCCTGTACGCCTTTGCTGTGCAGGAAGGCGCGCAGGATCTTATTGGTGGTGCGCGGATAGACATAATCGGTGCCGAGCAGGAAGAAGCGTTTCGCGCTGCCGCCATCCTCGCTCATCAGATATTCCACCGCCGGGATCGCCTGCTGGTTAGGCGCTGCGCCGGTGTAGAACACGTTAGGTGACATCTCTTCACCTTCATACTGCACCGGATAGAACAGCAGGCCATTCAGCTCCTCAAACACCGGCAGCACCGATTTACGCGATACCGAGGTCCAGCAGCCAAACACCACGGCCGCTTTATCCTGGGTCAGTAACTGCCGCGCCTTCTCGGCAAACAGTGGCCAGTTGGAGGCGGGATCGACCACCACCGGCTCCAGCTTTTTCCCCAGCACGCCGCCTTTGGCGTTGATCTCATCAATGGTCATCAGCGCCACATCCTTCAGTGGCGTTTCCGAAATTGCCATGGTCCCGGAGAGGGAATGCATAATACCGACCTTAATGGTGTCAGCCGCCTGAGCACTCCAGGCGAGACCCATGCTGGCAACGGTAGCGGAAAGCGCGAAAGCCTTGAGCAATGAACGTCTTTTCATGGTGATAAAACCCCTAATTGTGATGTTTGTTATTCAATGGGTTGAAGCCGGGCCTGCTGGAGTCGGTGCAAAGTAATTTTCCTGACTTCCGCCTTGCTGACGGCGATATGGTCGGTCAGGATGCGTTGTGCCTCCTCGGTCTGTTGCTGAAAAATCGCCTGTAAAATCTGTTCATGCTCCTGATAGGTCGCGGTTATCCGATCGTCAGAGGTGAAGTCGAGACGGCGGATGATGCGGATTTTCTCCGTCAGCTCAGCGTGAATACGCGCCATCTCCGGATTGCCTGCGGCGGCGACCAGCGTCATGTGAAACGCCTCATCATGTTGTGACACGGTAAGGCCGGCAGTCAGCCGCTCGTCCTGGCACCAGAAGCGTGTCAGCCCGCTTAACAGGGCGCTGCACTGCGCGGCGGGCAGGGCGCACAACCGTTTCACCGCCTCACACTCCAGCACGGTACGCAGGTCATACAGCGACTCGAACCAGGCAAAATCGAAATTCCTGATCTGCCAGCCGCTGCGGAACCACACCTCAACGAAGCCTTCACGTTCCAGCCGGAACAGCGCCTGACGGACCGGGGTGCGGCTGACCGCCATGCGACCGGCAATTTCACTTTCGCTGAAGCGGTCGCCGGGCATCAGGCGAAAGGCAAAAATCTCCTCCTTCAGCGCCTGATAAACCCGTTCCGCCAGCGCTTCCGGCCGGACTTTCGGGGTGGGAGAATGCATCGTCATCGTGACTCCTTATTCCAGCCACAGCAGGCTTTCGCCCGGACTCACCGGACGACCCGCCTGGCAGGCAATACGTTTCACTCGTCCGTTCTGCGGCGCGACAATCGCCAGCTCCATCTTCATCGCCTCGACGATTACCAGCGTCTGACCGGCGCTGACCGTCTCACCCGGTTGCACCAGCACTTTCCAGATGTTGCCATTCATATCGGCCTGCACCGCCAGCGCGCTCTCATCCTGCTCAGCGACCGGCGGCGGGGCATCCGGCGTCAGCGGCGCGTTCTGCTCTTCCTCTGCCCACAGCGTTACTTCCCGCTCAAACGCGGCCGCCTGACGCTGGCGGAAGGCCGCAATCTCCCCGGCGTTGTCCGCCAGGAACTGCTGGTGGGCAGCGAAATCAAACTCTGTCTCTTCAATCCTTACGCTGGCGCGGCCTTCGCGGAAATCTTCCCGCAGCTGCGTCAGTTCGGCTTCGCTCACCGGATAGAAACGCACCTGATCGAAGAAGCGCAGCAGCCACGGCTCTTCAGCCGCGAACTGCGGGTTTTTCAGAAAGGTGTTCCAGATCGGTAACGTGCGGCCAACCAGCTGATAGCCACCGGGTGAATCCATGCCGTAAATGCACATGTACATGCCGCCGATGCCGACCGTGCCTTCGGCGGTGAAGGTGCGTGCCGGACTGTATTTGGAACTCAGCAGACGATGGCGCGGATCGATCGGCACCGCACAGGGCGCGCCGAGATAGACATCGCCCAGCCCAAGCACCAGATAGCTGGCGTTGAACAGGGTGTCGCGCACCTGTTCGCGATCGGTTAATCCATTAATACGCTGAATAAAATCAACGTTGTTTGGCAGCCAGGGCGCGCTGGGCCGCACCGTTTCCTGATAGCGGGTTACCGCATCCAGCGTGGCACTGTCCTCAAACGCCATCGGCATCCAGAGCACGCGCGACGGCACTTTCAGCGTGCTGACGTCGCCCAGCGTCGCTTCCAGCGTCAGCAACAGCGACATCAGTTCAGACTGGCTGAGGATGCGGCTGTCGTAGCGCACCTGCAGCGAACGCACGCCGGGCGACAACTCTTCGACGCCGGGCACCGCCCGCTCGCGTAGTGCAGCCATCAGCAGGTGAACGCGCAGTCGCAGCGCCAGATCCAGCACGTTGTCGCCATATTCAATCAGCACATATTTGTCGCCCGCCTGACGGTAAACCGCCTGCGGTGTGGTTGCGGTGGCGTCCAGTGCGGCCAGCACGGTGGCGGAACCGTGCTCGGTTTCGGCCAGCGAAGGGATAGCAAACGCGGGGGAATGATGTGGGCGCAGCGTGGCGATCGCCTGCTGCTGTGCCTTTTCCCGCGCCAGTGCTTCATCAGCCGCGATCGGATGGAAACGAATGCGATCGCCCGGTTTAACCTGACCGACTTTCCACAGCTCGGCTTTGGCGATGGTGACCGGACAGACGAACCCGCCCAGGCTCGGGCCGTCATGCGTCAGGATCACCGGGAAGTCGCCGGTAAAATTGATGGCACCAATGGCATATTCGCAGTCGTGGACGTTAGAAGGGTGCAGGCCCGCCTCGCCGCCGTTGGCGCGGGTCCAGCTCGGTTTCGGGCCGACCAGCCGCACGCCGAGGCGGTTGGAGTTGTAATGGACCTGCCAGTCGCTGGCAAAAAATTCGTCGATAGCGGCCTGGGTGAAGAAGTCTGGCGCGCCGTGCGGGCCGTAGAGCACGCCAATGCGCCATTCGGTGCCGTAGTGCGGGATCATGGCCGGATCGGGTGCCTGTGGCGCGCTGATCGGCGGCGGTGTGGTGCAGGCTGGCAGTTCAGGCCGGGAGAGGGTCAGCATGTCCGCGACGCGCAGCGTCCGTCCGGCGTGGCCGCCAAACTGGCCCAGCGAGAAGGTGCTGCGGCTGCCGAGATATTCCGGCACGTCGAGGCCGTTGCGTACCGCCAGATAGCCGCGGCAGCCCTGTTGCGCGCGACCCAGCGCCAGCGTCTGTCCCGCTTTGATCGTCAGCGGCTGCCAGTTGCTGACCGGCTCGCCCTCCAGCGTCGCCGCACAGTCTGCGCCGGTCAGGGCGATAATCGCATCGCAGTGGAAGCGCAGTGTCGGGCCCTGCAGGGTAAACTCCAGACCCGCCGCTGATTCGTCGTTACCGACAATCCGGTTCGCCAGCCGAAAGGCGAAATCATCCATCGGGCCGGAAGGCGGAACGCCAATGTCCCAGTAGCCGAGGCGGCCGGGATAATCCTGAACCGAGCTGAAGGTACCGGGCTGCAGCACTTCAATCACCGGCGCGGAGGGGGTGAAGCTATCAAGATATCGGGTCCAGACCGCGCCGCTGCGAAACGCCCCGGTCGCCACGATCTGCCGCAGATAGTCGAGGTTAGTAGCGATGCCATGCAGCTGAGTGGCGTCCAGCGCCTGTTGCATCTTCTCCAGCGCCGCCTCGCGGCTGTCGGCGTGCACAATCAGTTTGGCGATCATCGGATCGTAGAAGCTGGAGACTTCGCTGCCGGTTTCAATGCCGCTGTCGACGCGCACGCCGGCGGGAAAGCTGACGGCAGTGAGCAGGCCGGGGCTCGGCTGGAAGTTTTTCAGCGGATCTTCCGCGTAGAGCCGCACTTCAATGGCGGCGCCCTGCGGTGGCTGCTGCAGGCGCGGCCAGTCGATCTCATCGCCCGCCGCCACTTTTAACATGCACTCGACCAGATCCAGCCCGGTCACGCATTCGGTGACCGGATGCTCAACCTGCAGCCGGGTATTCACTTCGAGAAAGTAAAACGCCTGCTGAGTGACGTCATAGATATACTCGACGGTACCGGCGCTGCGGTAGTTGACCAGCTCACCCAGACGCACCGCCGAGGCGAGCAGGGCGTCACGCGTGGCGGCCGACAGGCCCGGAGCCGGGGTCTCTTCCACCACTTTTTGATTACGCCGCTGCAGTGAGCAGTCGCGCTCACCCAGCGCGACCACGGTGCCGCGACCGTCGCCAAAGATCTGCACTTCCACATGGCGGGCGCGATCGATGCAGCGCTCCAGAAATACGCCAGCATCACTGAAGAACTGTTCGCCCAGACGACGCACGCTCTCCCAGGCGCTGGCTAACGCCGCGGCATCGGCGCAGCGCGTCAGGCCAATCCCGCCGCCGCCCGCGGTGCTTTTCAGCATCACCGGATAACCGATCTCATCGGCGGCCTGCAATGCCGCCTCCAGCGAATCCAGTAGCGGCGTGCCGGGCGTCATTGGCACACCGGCGCGTGCGGCCAGTTCACGGGCGCGGTGTTTCAGACCGAACTCGCCGATCTGTTGCGCTGTCGGGCCGACAAAGGCGATGCCCGCCTGCTCACAGGCTTCGGCGAACGGCAGGCTCTCGGACAGGAATCCATAGCCCGGCCAGATGGCTTCAGCGCCGCTCTGCTGCGCTGCTGCCAGAATTTTGTCGATGCGCAGATAGCTGTCGCTGGCTTTATCGCCGCCCAGCGCGATCGCCACATCGGCCTGCTTAACGTGCTGCGCATTACGATCGGCATCGGAGTAGACCGCCACGCTTTTCACGCCCAGGCGTTTCAGGGTACGGATGGCACGACAGGCGATTTCGCCACGGTTGGCAATGAGTACGGTGCTGAACATGGTTTAGTGACTCCCCTGCGTCGCCAGCCAGTTGCGCCAGCCGCCTGTTTCAGTAATTTCCAGCGCGTTTTTGAGCGCGGACCCTTCACAGATAAAGCCTTTCACTACCCGGCCGTCCGCCAGCGTCAGGCTGCCGATGCCCAGCGGCGGCGGGATCTCCGCCACGAACTCACCAAAGCGCGCCAGCGGGATATCCCACAGCTCGACGGTGATAGCGGCACCGCGATCGTCGCGCATCAGGCCCGGTTTTTTGATCGGCCCATTCAGCAGCGCAAACAGGCGATAATCCGGCGCGGTCTGCGTCTCCTCCACCCACACCGCCTGACGGCTGGTGAGCTGGAAGTTAAGCGGCATCCCGGTGAGATGCGCGCCGACCACCGCCACCCGTACGTGATCGGCTGAAGGCGGCAGGGCGCGCGACCGGGTCGGCTGCGGCTGGCCGGTGGCACCGAGCGGTAGCGCTAACTGCTGCTGCCAGCGCAACCCAAAGTCGGCCAGCGCACGATCGTGCCAGGCAGGCGCGATCAGTGTAATGCCCGCCGGTAAATCGTCATTGCGGAACGGTCCGGGCAGCGCCAGCGCGGCGAGATCGGCCAGGTTGGTGAAGTTGGTGTAGGTGCCGAACTGTGAGTTGTACGCCACCGGCTCCTGCTTCATCTCCGCCAGCGTGTGGATGGTGGGCGAGGTCGGTACCACCAGCGCGTCAAACTGCGCCAGAGTCTGCTGAATCTGACGCGTCAGCTCCGCCCGCAGGTACTCCGCCTGATACGCCTCAACGGCGCTGTATTTCAGGCCGCTGGCGACGATGCCGTGCACCACCGGGTCCATCTCCGCCGGACGATGCAGCATGTCGCCGACCGCGGCGGTACGCTCGGCCACCCAGGGACCGGAATAGAGCTGCTCTGCCAGCTGGCTGAACGGCGTGAAATCAATCGGCTGCAGCGTTACGCCCGCAATCAGCAGCGCTTCCAGCGCCCGATCCCAGGCCGCTTCGGCTGCCGCATCGTCAAAGAATTCTGGATTCGCCGGGATGGCAAAGTGAGGGTGAGCGGGCAGGCTGGCCGGTGCGGTATGCGGATTGACGCGCGAGTAGGCGTCAGCGGCGTCATAACCACCGGCCAGAGTGGCGACGGTAAAGGCATCCTCCACCGTCAGGGCAAAGACGGAGAGCGTGTCATTCAGCCGACAGGCCGGCACCACGCCGTGCGCAGAAAACCAGCCTTTGGTGGGTTTCAGGCCAACAATATTATTAAATCCGGCCGGGACCCGACCCGAACCGGCGGTGTCGGTGCCGAGTGAGAAGCCGACCAGCCCGCGCGCTAACACCGAGGCGGAACCGGAGCTGGAGCCGCCGCTGACGTAGTCGGCATCAAAGGTGTTAGAGACCGCGCCATAGGGTGAACGGGTGCCCACCAGGCCGGTGGCAAACTGATCGAGGTTGGTTTTGCCAATCACCACCGCGCCAGCGGCTTTTAGTCTGGCGACCACCGTCGCGTCGTTATCTGCGATATAGGTAAAGGCCGGGCAGGCGGCGCTGGTCGGCCAGCCAGCAATATCGGTGTTGTCCTTGACGGCGAACGGCACGCCAAACAGCGGCAGCGATGCGGGATCGCGCTGGTACTGCGCCAGCAGCGGTTCCAGCTGCGCCATCAGCTGAGCCGGGGTCGCGAGATAGATCCAGGCGTTATCCTGCGGGTCCAGCGCCGCCAGATGCGCCTCCAGCAGCGGAATAATCTGCTGCGGTGCCGATTGATAGCGTTGCTGCCAGTCGTGAAGGGTCAAGCCAAAGGTCGAAGCCATACGTTGAATTCCAGCTGGTATACAAGATGGGGTTCAACAGAGCAAAGGCTGTGCCATTTTTTTAACGCTATGATTCAACGCGTTAAGTGTGGTTGCCATAAGTTTTTGTGATGATTATTTGCACAATTGCGGCGCAGCGGACGGGCGATGACGGTGCGTTTAACCTCTGCGTGCGTAAATTTTGTGAAGAACATGGCAAGAGCCGGGTGGCCTGGTTAGCATGAAGGGAGTCTGGCAACCTGCCGGCGCCCAGCAACAGAGGAGATTTACGTGGTGAAGTGGCGTAACTGGATGATAGGGATCTGCCTGGTCGGCACGGCCAGCAGCGCATGGGCCGATTCGCTTGATCAACAACGACAGCGTTATCAACAAATTAAACAGGCCTGGGACAGTAACCAGATGGCCACGGTGGATCAGCTGTTGCCAACGCTACAGGATTATCCCCTTTATCCTTATCTGCAGTATCGTCTGCTGGCGCAGGATCTCGATCAGGAGACCAGCCTGGCGGTGCAAAACTTTATCCGCCAGTATCCGACGTTGCCACCGGCGCGTTCGCTCAGCACCCGTTTTATCAACGTGCTGGCGCATCGCCAGGACTGGCAGGGCGTGCTTAATTTCAGTCCGACCGAGCCGAAACCGGTACAGGCGCGCTGTAACTGGTACTACGCCAAATGGGCCACCGGCCAGCAGCAGGCGGCTTTTGACGGCGCGAAGCAGATCTGGCTGCGCGGCACGGCGCTGCCCAACGATTGCGATAAACTCTTCTCGGTATGGCAGGCCTCCGGCCAGCTCTCACCGATTACCATTCTGGAACGCATCCGGCTGGCGATGAAAGCGGGCAACGACAGCCTGGTGAGTTATCTGGCGAAATCGTTGCCGGCCGATTACCAGACCATGTCAGATTCGATCCAGGCGCTGCAGCAGGACCCGCTGACGGTCAGCACCTTTGCCAGCGCCGTCGGACCAACAGACTTTACCCGTCAGGCCACTCTTTACGCCTTCACGCGGGTAGCACGCCAGGATATGGAAAACGCCCGCAGCCTGATCCCGATTCTGGCGCGTGCCCAGAAAATGGGGCCGGAGGATGAGCAGGCGCTGAAGGAGATCGTTGTGTGGCGCATGATGGGCAGCGACCTGACTTCAGAACAGGCGCGCTGGCGTGATGCGGTAGTGATGAACAGCGAATCGACCGCGCTGGTGGAACGCCGGGTGCGGCTGGCGCTCTCCCAGCACGATCGCCGCGGCCTGAATACCTGGATCGCCCGCCTGCCGCTGGAAGCTAAAGAGAAGGATGAGTGGCAATACTGGCAGGCCGATCTGTTGTTTGAAAAAGATCGCAAAGAGGAAGCGGAAGAGATCCTGCGTAAGCTGATGCAGGCGCGCGGCTTCTATCCGATGGTAGCGGCGCAGCGACTGGGTGTGGACTATCCGCTGCAGGTCGATGAAGCGCCGAAGCCCGATAGTGCCACGGTTCAGGGCGCAGAGCTGGCCCGGGTTCGTGAGCTGATGTACTGGGGACTGGATAACCTGGCGCGCAGCGAATGGGCTAACCTGATTGCCAGCCGGCCGCACAGTCAGCAGCAGATGCTGGCGCGTTACGCCAACGAGCAGGACTGGTGGGATCTCAGCGTGCAGGCCACCATTACCGCCAAAATGTGGGACAGCCTGAAAGAGCGCTTCCCGCTGGCGTGGCAGAGCGTCTATCAGCGTAATACCCAGGATAAGCAGATCCCGCCGAGCTACGCGATGGCTATCTCACGTCAGGAGAGTGCGTGGAACCCGAAAGCGCGCTCACCGGTCGGTGCCAGCGGCCTGATGCAGATCATGCCAGCCACTGCGGCGCATACCGTCAAAATGTACAATATTCCGGGTTACGCCAATACCAGTCAGCTGCTGGACCCGGAGACCAATATCCAGATCGGGACGCAGTACCTGGAGTATGTCTATCAGCAGTTTGGTCAGAACCGGATCTTCGCCTCGGCGGCTTACAATGCCGGGCCTGGACGGGTACGCAGCTGGCAGAAAGTCAGTGGCGGTAACCTCGATGCGGTGGCGTTTATTGAGACCATTCCGTTCTCAGAAACCCGTGGCTACGTGAAGAATGTTCTGGCGTATGACGCCTACTATCGTCACTTCATGGGCCAGCCTGACAAGATCCTGTCAGATGCTGAGTGGAATCGCCGTTACTAGCTGTGCTAAGCTTCCGTACTCTTTAGCGAGTACGGAAGCCTCTTCATGACCCAACCTGATTCCCCCACCGATGCGCACCTGGCAGAGGATAGCTGGCATCGCTTTGTCGGGCTGATGCAGCAGGCGTTTGCGGACGGCCATGCGCTGCCGCTGATGCAGCTGATGATGACGCCGGATGAGCGCGAAGCCTTTGGCACCCGTCTGCGGATTATTGAAGAGCTGATGAACGGCGAGATGAGCCAGCGCGAGCTGAAAAACGAGCTTGGGGTCGGCATTGCAACCATCACGCGTGGCTCAAACAGCCTGAAAGAGGCCCCGCCCGAGCTGAAACGCTGGCTGGAAGCGCATCTGGGCCGTCGCTGATCACTGCTGATAAAGCGGATGAACAAACGGGCAGAGCGCCAGGATCAGTGCCTGATGATAGACGCTGGAGCGGCTGAGCAGGCCCTGAGTAAAAGCACCAATCGCGCCGCCCTGCTGTTTAATATTCTCAATGCCGGTTAACCGTGCCATCTCCTCGCCCAGCTCGCGGCCTTCACGCAGTCCAGCCAGTACCACCGGCGGCAACGTGAAGCTGGCCGAGCGGGATTCTCCACGCTGTTTCTGATTTTCCACCACCATCCAGGCAAAGGCGCAGTCATCTTCAATGCCGGCCTCAATGGCCACCCAGAATGCTGCTTCAGGTCGGACCTGTCGGGCATTCATTACCCGCTGACGTGCGCCAGTTCGCGTTTCAAGATGGGTTAACGGCTGTGCGGCAACGCCGCTATCGACCTCGACCCCTTCAATATGGCAGGATCCCTCGCCGAAAACGTCGTTGAATGCCTGCGCAATCGCGCGAATCTTCGCTGGGTTGGTGGTGGCTGCGACAACATGGTACATAATTGATTGAACCCTTAGGTGATTAAGAGCCTGGCCCATCAGGCTATTTTACTGGCCAGCCTGAACCTGAGCAGTGCCACAACCCTTACGTACTGCCTGTACGCTCCGGTTGTTTCGCGCTGCCTCTCGCCAGACTGCCTGCAATGATGACGTCTGATGGGGAAGGCTCTAAGGCGATTTTTGTCGCAGTATAACGGAAACTAAGCATGCTACAGGTCTATCTTGTTCGTCACGGTGAAACGGTATGGAATGCGGAACGCCGCATTCAGGGTCAGTCCGACAGTCCGCTGACGGAAAAAGGTGAGCAACAAGCCCATCAGGTGGGTGAACGCGTCAGGAGTCTGGGCATCACGCACATTATCGCCAGCGATCTCGGGCGTACGCGCCACACGGCTGAGATCATCGCCGATGCCTGTGGTTGCGTGGTGACGCTCGATCCTCGCCTGCGCGAACTGAACATGGGGGTGCTGGAGAAGCGTCCGCTCGACGGGTTAACCGCCGAAGAGGAGCAGTGGCGCGCCACGCTGGTTAACGGTACCGAAGGGGGACGTATCCCGAACGGTGAGTCGATGACCGAGATGGCCACGCGGATGCATCAGGCGCTGAATGCCTGTCTCGATCTGCCTGCGGGCAGCCGGCCACTGATTGTCAGTCACGGCATGGCGCTGGGGGTACTGGTCAGCACCATCCTCGGCCTGCCAGCCCATGCGGAGCGGCGTCTGCGGCTGCGTAACTGCTCGATCTCACGCGTCGATCATCAACAGAGCGCCTGGCTGGCGCAGGGCTGGGTGGTGGAAACGGCCGGGGATATTTCCCATCTTGATGCGCCGGCGCTCGACGAGCTGCAGCGCTAAAGAGAAGTACTTTCTGCCGTCGGCATGACGGCAGAAGGGCTTAACTGGCGGCGGGCTGACGACGAATCGGAATCAGATATTCACAGCGGATCTCTGTTGGCGGCTCGCTGCGCTTTTTACCACCGTCGGTGATAAACCGTTCAATATCCTGTCCCTGGCGGCGGGTCAGGCCCAGCGTCGGCATACAGGTGCCGTACAGCAACAGGATAAACTCCTGCAGCTCAACGCGCGGTCCGGTGTAGGTGAACTGCACATAATCGCCCGCTTCGAGGATCACGCTCTGGCCGGAGTGCAGATTCATGGCGCTGTCGGCCGGCACTGCGGTGGTGTAGAGGATCTCCTGCTCATCATCCTTATCCTGGCTGGCGCGCACCTGGTGCAGGCCATACAGCACCGGCGGCACCGTATCGGTCTCCAGCAGGAACTGCTTCCAGAAGTGGATGCGCATTTCGTCGCGGTAACTGGAGATCTGCTCCAGAGTACAGGTGTAGTTCTGGGTTTGCCCCACCAGCACCGTTTCCGGCAAGGTAACGAAGCTCGGTTCAGGCTGCGTCTCATCGCCGAGGCGAATTGGCGGACGGATGCCAAATGAATTCCACTCTGAAGAGCGGCGATACCAGGCCGGCGTCTGGTTAAACTGCTTTTTAAACGCACGGGTAAAGGTCTGCTGCGAGTCAAAACGATACTGCAGGGCAATATCCAGAATCGGGCGGCTGGTCAGACGCAGTGCAACTGCGGCCTTTGACAGACGTCGCGCACGGATATAAGCGCCAATTGCATGGCCAGTGACGTCCTTGAACATCCTTTGTAAATGCCATTTAGAGTAACCTGCTTTCAGGGCGACATTGTCCAGTGAAAGGGGTTGATCCAGATGGCTCTCCAGCCAGACAAGCAAATCGCGAATGATACCGGCTTGGTCCATAAAACATCCTCATACTCTGGTGGTGCAGCTAAACGCAGTCGTCGAATAATAGCACTAAATGCTCAAAAGGCGTGGGCAGCTTTCTCAGGAAGATGGTGCTACATCAGTGCGGGCTTAAACCCGTTTTGGTTTGGTCATTAACTCGATTGACAGTACATTACAGTCTCGTCTATTCCATTTGCAATGGTAACTCCATGACAATATCTCGTCTTATGATCGCCGCGTTTGCCACTCTGACCTTTTCCAGCCCGCTGCTCGCCGAGGAAATTGGCTCGGTAGATACGGTGTTCAAGATATTCGGACCCGACCACAAGATTGTCGTTGAGGCCTTCGATGACCCCGATGTTAAAAATGTAACCTGTTATATCAGTCGGGCGAAAACCGGCGGCATCAAGGGCGGATTAGGTCTGGCGGAAGACACCTCTGACGCAGCCATCTCATGCCAGCAGATCGGCCCGGTCGAGCTGAGTGAGAAGATTGCGCAGGGCAAAGCGCAGGGTGACGTGGTGTTTCGCCAGCGCACCTCACTGATCTTCAAGAAGCTGCAGGTTGTACGCTTCTTCGATAAAAAGCGCAACGCCTTAGTCTATCTGACCTACTCCGATAAAGTGGTGGAAGGCTCGCCGAAAAATGCCCTGAGCGCAGTCCCGATTATGCCGTGGCGCTAAGGCAAAAAAAAACGCCCGTCAGGGCGTTTTTTTACCAGCGGACCGGTTAGTCCTGCAGGTCGCCGCAGAAGCGATAACCTTCACCATGAATGGTGGCGATAATCTCTGGCGTATCCGGCGTTGATTCGAAATGCTTACGAATACGGCGGATGGTCACATCGACGGTACGGTCATGCGGTTTGAGATCGCGACCGGTCATTTTTTTCAGCAGATCCGCACGGGTCTGAATCTTGCCCGGGTTCTCGCAGAAGTGCAGCATGGCGCGGAACTCACTGCGCGGCAGCTTGTAATGTTCACCGTTCGGGTTGATCAGCGAGCGGCTGTTAATATCCAGCTCCCAGCCGTTGAACTTATAGCTCTCAACCTGACGACGCTCTTCGCTTGGCAGCGCCAGATTCATGGTACGTGACAGCAGGTTGCGGGCACGGATCGTCAGTTCACGCGGGTTAAAGGGCTTGGTGATGTAGTCGTCAGCGCCAATTTCCAGACCGAGAATTTTATCGACTTCGTTATCACGGCCGGTCAGGAACATCAGAGCGACGTTAGCCTGTTCGCGCAGTTCACGGGCCAGTAACAGGCCGTTTTTACCGGGCAGGTTGATGTCCATAATGACCAGATTGACGTCATTGTCGGTCAGCACCTGATGCATTTCAGCACCATCCGTCGCCTCATACACCACATAACCTTCCGCCTCAAAAATGCTTTTGAGGGTATTACGCGTGACCAGTTCGTCTTCAACGATAAGAATGTGCGGGGTCTGCATGTTTAGCTACCTAAAATTTGCCAACAAATTAAAAACAGGGCGTACAGCGCTATGGCGTTCTTCATCATCGAGAGCGGCGGACCGTGCTGAACCGTTGTACGGAATACTATTCTGATAAGCCATCTATCAACGTCAACAACAGTATTAGCTCAGCCAGTCAGGATGAAAATCGCATGCCCCGTGAGAGAAAGATAATGGCGCATATCCTAACTGCATTAACAGCAACCTAACAGCACCAACTACAACCGATATGCATAAAAACAACGCTTCGTTGACTTATATCAAATGCAATTGTAGCACGTTAACACTTTTGTGAAAAACTTCTCGTAGATTGCCTGCTTAGCTCACAAAAAGCAGCATTTTTGCTACATTTGCGGCGCGTAATTTGCAAACTATAACCGGAAGGGAACGGTATT
The DNA here is from genome assembly GCF_037149395.1 of Pantoea sp. USHLN298. Taxonomy (NCBI): domain Bacteria; kingdom Pseudomonadati; phylum Pseudomonadota; class Gammaproteobacteria; order Enterobacterales; family Erwiniaceae; genus Pantoea; species Pantoea sp. USHLN298. The sequence continues at coordinate 204,749 of NZ_JBBCRO010000004.1, read as the reverse complement.
TTAGCTTACTGAATTTCAATGAATTTATAACGATTTTATAAATAAGGCCCATCTGAGCCGCAAAAACGCGTTTGGCATCGATTTCTGGCGGTTTTAACATCTGCTTTTGTTGTTTCTGCGAGGCGGCTAAATCATTAACAGCCGTGTTAATATGGCGTTATGTCAGCAAACCCAACGGAATAAACATGCTTTTTCCCCTGATTCTGGTCTCGCCTGCCCGGGCAGAAAATATTGGCGCTGCGGCGCGCGCGATGAAAACCATGGGCTTTAGCCAGCTGCGGATTGTCGCCAGTGACGCCTGGCAGGACCCGGCAGCGCGCCGGGTCGCGCATGGTGCCGGCGACATCCTCGATAACCTCCAGACCTACGCGACCCTGGCTGAGGCGTTAGCGGATATTGACTTCTCGGTGGCGACCACCGCCCGCAGCCGGGCAAAATTCCGCTATTACGCCACGCCTGAACAGGTTGAAATTCAGCTGCTGGAAAAGCGTCAGTGGGTGAACAGCATGGCGCTGGTCTTTGGACGTGAAGACAGCGGGCTGACCAATGAGGAGCTGGAGCAGGTTGATCTGCTGACCGGCATTCCGATGGCGAACGACTACCCATCGCTGAATCTGGGGCAGGCGGTCATGGTCTACTGCTATCAGCTGGCGAAGCTGAATCAGGTGGCGGCACCGGCAGTCGCGGCGGCAGACGCGCAGCAGCTACAGGCGCTGCGTCAGCGTTTTCATCAGTTACTGCAGACGCTGGAAGTCAGCGACGACGAGAAAATGGCAGACTGGATTAACCAGCGCATTGGCCTGCTGGAACAGCGTGACAGCGCGATGCTGCACCGCCTGCTGCATGACATAGAAAAAAAACTTATAGATAAATCCTCGGGAAAAAGCGGATTTTCCAGCGACAGATCGTAGAGAATTTTAGCATGGCAAACGATCGCACACGATTTAGTGCTTTCACAGGCAGCTGTGCGCAGTGCCGAAAATTTGACCTTCGGACAAATTCGTTGACTTAACGTGCGCTTTGCTTTACTTCTGAAGGCCAGACGGACAGACAAAAACAGACAGAAAATAAATCTCAATGCGTAAAAACAGCCTGAACATCACAATTATTACCACCACCATTACCTCAGGTAACGGTGCGGGCTGACGCATACAGGAAAAAACAGAAAAAAGCCCGCACCTAAACAGTGCGGGCTTTTTTTTCGGCTTAAATTCAGGAGAGTTTAAATTATGCGAGTGCTGAAATTCGGCGGGACCTCGGTGGCGAATGCGGAAAGGTTTCTCCGCGTCGCCGACATTCTGGAAAATAATGCGCAACAAGGACAGGTTGCAACCGTGCTCTCTGCGCCAGCAAAGATTACCAACCATCTGGTGGCGATGATCGAAAAAACCATCAGTGGTCAGGACGCTTTGCCGAATATCAGCGATGCCGAACGCATCTTCAGCGCGCTGCTGCAGGGCCTGGCGGACGCGCAGCCCGGCTTTGAGTACGAGCGCCTGAAAACCCGCGTTGATCTTGAGTTTGCTCAGCTGAAACAGGTGCTGCATGGCATCAGCCTGTTAGGGCAATGTCCCGACAGCGTGAATGCGGCGATTATCTGCCGCGGTGAAAAACTCTCGATCGCCATTATGGAAGCGCTGCTGCAGGCGCGAGGCCACGAGGTCAGCGTTATCGATCCGGTCGAGAAACTGCTGGCAGTTGGTCACTACCTCGAATCGACCGTAGATATCGCCGAATCGACCCGTCGCATTGCCGCCAGCCAGATCCCGCCACAGAATATGATCCTGATGGCCGGCTTCACCGCCGGCAATGAGCGCGGTGAACTGGTGGTACTGGGACGTAACGGCTCAGACTATTCGGCAGCGGTGCTGGCGGCCTGTCTGCGCGCCGACTGCTGTGAAATCTGGACCGATGTCGATGGCGTCTATACCTGCGATCCGCGCCAGGTGCCGGATGCGCGCCTGCTGAAATCGATGTCCTACCAAGAGGCGATGGAGCTCTCCTATTTTGGTGCCAAAGTGCTGCATCCGCGTACCATCGCGCCGATTGCCCAGTTCCAGATCCCGTGCCTGATTAAAAATACCGCCAACCCGCAGGCGCCCGGCACGCTGATCGGCGGCCAGGGCGAGCTGGATGAGAATCCGGTCAAAGGCATCACCAACCTGAATAATATGGCGATGGTTAACGTCTCCGGTCCTGGCATGAAAGGGATGGTCGGAATGGCGGCTCGGGTGTTTGCTGCGATGTCACGCACCGGTATCTCGGTGGTGCTGATCACCCAATCCTCTTCCGAATACAGCATCAGCTTCTGTGTACCGCAGAATGAACTGGCGCGGGCGCGCCACGTGCTGGAAGAGGAGTTCTATCTTGAACTGAAAGATGGCCTGCTCGATCCGCTGGATATCATTGAAAACCTGGCGGTGATTTCGGTGGTCGGTGACGGTATGCGCACGCTGCGCGGCATTTCGGCAAAATTCTTCTCGGCGCTGGCGCGCGCCAACATCAATATCGTGGCGATTGCCCAGGGCTCGTCCGAGCGCTCGATCTCGGTGGTGGTGAATAATGACGAAGTGATCACCGGGGTGCGTGTGGTGCATCAGATGTTGTTCGCCACCGATCAGGTCATCGAAGTGTTTGTGGTCGGCGTCGGCGGGGTGGGCGGCGCGCTGCTGGATCAGTTACACCGTCAGCAGGCGTGGCTGAAGCAGAAGCATATCGATCTGCGGGTCTGCGGCATTGCCAATTCACGCGCGCTGTTGACCCATGTACACGGCATCGATCTGAGCAACTGGAAAGCGGCGCTGAGCGAAGCCAAAGAGCCGTTTAACCTCGGCCGTCTGACCCGTCTGGTGAAAGAGTACCATCTGCTGAACCCGGTGATCGTCGACTGTACCTCCAGCCAGGCGGTGGCCGATCAATATGCGGATTTCCTCAGCGAGGGTTTCCACGTGGTGACGCCGAACAAAAAGGCCAACACCTCGTCGTGGAATTATTACCAGCAGATGCGCTCGGCGGCGGCGAAGTCACGACGTAAATTCCTCTACGACACCAACGTCGGCGCAGGCTTACCGGTGATCGAAAACCTGCAGAACCTGATGAATGCCGGTGACGAACTGCTGCGCTTTTCCGGTATTCTCTCCGGCTCGCTGTCGTTTATCTTCGGCAAGCTGGATGAGGGCGTAACGCTGTCTCAGGCGACGAATATGGCCCGCGAAATGGGCTTCACTGAACCCGATCCGCGTGACGATCTCTCCGGCACCGATGTGGCGCGTAAGTTGCTGATTCTGGCCCGTGAAGCGGGTCACCAGCTGGAGCTGAGCGACATTGAGATCGAACCATTGCTGCCGGAGAGTCTGACCGCCATTCAGGATGTCGAACAGTTTATGCAGCGCCTGCCGGAGCTGGATAACGCCTTTGCCGCACGGGTGGCGCAGGCACGCGATGAAGGGAAAGTGTTGCGCTTCGTCGGGGTGATTGAAGAGGGCGGCGTCTGCAAAGTGAAAATCGATGCCGTCGACGGTAACGATCCGCTGTATAAAGTGAAAAACGGCGAGAACGCGCTGGCCTTTTACAGCCGCTACTATCAGCCGATTCCGCTGGTACTGCGCGGGTACGGTGCAGGAAATGATGTGACGGCAGCCGGTGTTTTTGCTGACCTGCTGCGCACGCTGTCATGGAAGTTGGGAGTTTAATAATGGTAAAAATTTATGCACCGGCCTCAATTGGTAACGTCAGCGTCGGCTTCGATGTGCTGGGCGCGGCGGTGTCGCCGGTGGATGGCTCGCTGCTGGGCGACTGCGTCTCGGTCGAAGCGGCCGATCGCTTCAGCCTGACCAACGCGGGCCGTTTCGTGACTAAGCTGCCAGCCGATCCCAAAGAGAATATCGTTTATCAGTGCTGGCAGCGGTTCTGCGAGGCGCTGGGGAAAGAGATTCCGGTGGCGATGACGCTAGAGAAGAACATGCCGATCGGCTCCGGGCTGGGGTCGAGCGCCTGTTCGGTGGTGGCTGGCCTGATGGCTATGAACGAATTTTGCGGTAAGCCACTCAGCGACAGCCAGCTGCTGTTGCTGATGGGCGAGCTGGAAGGGCGGATTTCCGGCAGCGTCCATTATGATAATGTGGCACCGTGCTTCCTCGGCGGCATTCAGCTGATGCTGGAAGAGAACGACATTATCAGCCAGCCGGTGCCGGGCTTTGATGACTGGCTGTGGGTGATGGCCTACCCAGGCATTAAAGTTTCTACCGCCGAAGCGCGCGCGATTCTGCCGGCGCAGTATCGTAAAGAGGACTGCATCAAGCATGGCCGTCTGCTGGCGGGCTTCATTCACGCCTGCCATACGCGTCAGCCGCAGCTGGCAGCTAAACTGATGCAGGATGTGATCGCCGAGCCTTATCGCACCCGACTGCTGCCAGGCTTCGCCGATGCACGGCAGGCCGCGCAGGATATTGGCGCGCTGGCCTGCGGGATTTCCGGCTCCGGTCCGACACTTTTCGCCGTTTGCAATCAGATGGAAACGGCACAGCGGATGGCTGACTGGCTGAGCCAGCACTATCTGCAGAATGATGAAGGCTTCGTCCATATCTGCCGTCTTGACACGGCTGGCGCACGACAATTGGGATAACGCATGAAACTCTACAATCTAAAGGATCACAACGAGCAGGTCAGCTTCGCCCAGGCGGTGAAACAGGGTCTGGGTTCGCAGCAGGGGCTGTTTTTCCCGCTTGAGCTGCCAGAGTTTGAACTGACCGACATCGACGCGATGCTGGAGATGGATTTTGTCAGCCGCAGCAGCAAAATTCTCTCGGCCTATATTGGTGACGAAATCCCGGCCCACCAGCTGGCTGAGCGTGTTAAAGCCGCGTTTGCTTTCCCGGCACCGGTCAAAGCGGTCAGTGAAGATATCGCCTGTCTGGAACTGTTCCACGGCCCGACGCTGGCGTTTAAAGATTTCGGCGGCCGTTTTATGGCGCAAATGCTGGCGTATGTCAGCGGCTCAGATGAGCAGATCACCATTTTAACCGCCACCTCCGGCGATACCGGTGCGGCCGTGGCGCACGCTTTCTACGGCATGAAGAACGTGCGGGTGGTGATCCTCTATCCGCAGGGCAAAATCAGCCCGCTGCAGGAGAAACTCTTCTGTACCCTGGGCGGCAACATCGAAACCATCGCTATCGACGGCGATTTCGATGCCTGCCAGTCGCTGGTGAAACAGGCGTTTGATGATGCAGAGCTGAAGCAGGCGATTGGTCTGAACTCAGCCAACTCCATCAACATCAGCCGTCTGCTGGCGCAGATCTGCTACTACTTTGAAGCGGTCGCCCAGTTGCCACAGGAAAAACGTAATCAGCTGGTGGTGTCGGTGCCGAGCGGCAACTTTGGCGATCTGACCGCCGGTCTGCTGGCGAAATCGCTGGGTCTGCCGATCAAGCGCTTTATCGCAGCCACTAACGCCAACGATACGGTGCCGCGCTTCCTGGGTAACGGCGAGTGGCAGCCGAATCTGACGGTCTCGACGTTGTCGAATGCCATGGATGTCAGCCAGCCTAACAACTGGCCGCGCGTTGAAGAGCTATTCCGCCGTAAGACCTGGCGGTTAACCGATCTGGCCTACGGCGCGGTTTCGGATGAGACCACCCGCGCCGCCATGCGTGAGCTGGCGGAACTGGGCTATATCTCTGAGCCGCACGCTGCGATTGCCTGGCGTCTGTTGCGCGATCAGCTGCAGGACGGGGAGTATGGTTTGTTCCTTGGCACCGCGCATCCGGCGAAATTCAGAGAGAGCGTGGAAGAGATTCTGGAACAGACGCTGACGCTGCCACCGGAACTGGCGGAGCGGGCAGAACTGCCGTTGCTGTCACATCAGATGCAGGCCGATTTTGCCGCACTGCGGGCCTTTCTGCTGAAATAACCCTTTGTGGTGCTTCCCGAATAACGGGAGGCACCACGGGCGCAGCCGGTTACAGCCCGGCGCGCTTAAACACCAGCTCCGTCTCGCTGCTGCTGGCAGCATCAAAAGCATAGCCATCCACATCAAACGCTTTAAGCTGTTCCGGCTTTGTCAGACGCTGCTGAATCACGAAGCGACTCATTAATCCGCGCGCCTTCTTGGCATAGAAGCTAATCACTTTATAACTGCCGTTCTTCTGATCGAGGAACACCGGCTTAATCAGCTGCGCCTGCAGCTTTTTCGGTTTGATCGCCCTGAAGTATTCATCAGAGGCGAGGTTAATCAGCACCGCGTCACCCTGTTCCGCCAGCGCGGCGTTCAGCGTCTCCGTCAGCAGATCGCCCCAGAAGCTGTAGAGATCTTTGCCAGCCGGATTGGCCAGCCGGATGCCCATCTCCAGCCGGTAGGGCTGCATCAGATCCAGCGGACGCAGGACGCCATACAGGCCGGACAACATACGTAAATGTTGCTGAGCGAAATCGAAATCCTGATCGCTGAAGGTCTCAGCCTGCAAGCCGGTGTAGACATCCCCTTTGAACGCCAGAATCGCCTGGCGGGCGTTGTCCGGGCTGAAATCGGGCTGCCAGCTGTTAAAACGCTCAGCATTGAGGTGCGCCAGCTTGTCGCTGATGCCCATTAACGAGGCGATGCTGGCGGGTGACAGATCGCGCGCAATCTCAATCAGCTGTTGTGACTTTTCTAACAGGGCAGGCTGGGTAAACCGCGGGGTCGCCAGCGGACTTTCGTAATCCAGCGTCTTGGCGGGCGAGATCACCATCAACATAGTTGCTTCCTCGGTTAACACCTGGTTTTACAGGGGATTGGCTGTTCGTTAAGCCACGCAGTGTACCAAAAAAGCCGCAAAGAATGACGAATCACACCTATTTGTTCACGCTATGGTAAACGGCATTCCCTGACCTTGCGCCACCGTTGACGCGTGATATTATCGCAACAGCCTTTTTTCACCCTGACAGTTAACTAAGAGAAAAGAACATGACGGACAAACTTACTTCCCTGCGTCAGCTCACCACCGTGGTAGCCGACACCGGTGATATTGCAGCCATGAAGCTGTACCAGCCGCAGGACGCTACTACCAACCCTTCTCTGATTCTCAACGCCGCACAAATCCCTGAATACCGCAAACTGATCGATGAAGCGATCGGCTGGGCGCGTGAGCAGAGCAGCAACAAAGAAGAGCAGTTGCAGCTGGTTTCTGACAAGCTGGCGGTTAACATCGGTCTGGAAATTCTCAAACTGATCCCCGGCCGCATTTCGACCGAAGTCGATGCCCGTCTCTCTTACGACACTGAAGGCAGCATCGCCAAAGCCCGCAGCCTGATCAAACTCTATAACGATGCCGGTATCAGCAACGATCGTATCCTGATCAAACTGGCTTCAACCTGGCAAGGTATCCGCGCGGCGGAGCAGCTGGAAAAAGAAGGCATCAACTGTAACCTGACGCTGCTGTTCTCCTTCGCCCAGGCGCGTGCCTGTGCTGAAGCGGGCGTGTTCCTGATTTCACCGTTTGTTGGCCGTATTCTCGACTGGTACAAAGCCAACACCGATAAGAAAGAGTATGCCGCGCACGAAGATCCAGGCGTGGTATCGGTTTCTGAAATCTACAACTACTACAAGCAGCACGGCTATGAAACCGTAGTGATGGGTGCCAGCTTCCGTAACGTCGGCGAAATCATCGAACTGGCTGGTTGTGATCGTCTGACCATTTCGCCTGCGCTGCTGAAAGAGCTGGCAGAAAGCGAAGGCACGCTGGAGCGCAAGCTGAGCTACAGCGGTGAAGTGAAAGCGCGTCCGGCCCGCATGACCGAGTCTGAGTTCCTGTGGCAGCACAACCAGGACCCAATGGCGGTGGCGAAGCTGGCCGAAGGTATCCGCAATTTTGCCGTTGATCAGGGCAAACTTGAGAAGATGCTGGCAGAACTGCTGTAATGCCTGACCGTGACGGCACTGTCCGTCACGGTTTCCCTTTTCCGTCACTTTCGCTTTGTATTATCCTTTCTGCTCTTCCCCTTTTATTCCACCGCACCGCGGTAAATCACAGCGAAGATAATCATGAACACATTACGCATAGGCCTGATCTCGGTATCCGATCGCGCCGCCAACGGCATTTATCAGGATCAGGGCATTCCGGCGCTGGAAAGCTGGCTGAACAGCGCCATCAGCACGCCATTTGAGATCGAATCACGGCTGGTACCGGATGAGCAGCCGATGATCGAACAGGCCATTTGCGAACTGGTTGATGAACGTTTTTGCCATCTGGTACTGACCACCGGCGGCACCGGACCGGCACGGCGCGATGTCACACCGGACGCTACCTTAGCCGTTGCCGATCGCGAAATGCCCGGTTTTGGTGAGCAGATGCGCCAGATCAGCCTGCAGTTTGTGCCGACCGCCATTCTGTCGCGTCAGGTCGGAGTGATCCGCAAACAGTCGCTGATCCTTAATCTGCCCGGCCAGCCGAAATCGATCAAAGAGACGCTGGAAGGTCTGAAGGATGAAGAGGGTAAGGTGAAGGTGCACGGCATTTTCGCCTCCGTACCTTATTGTTTACAGTTGCTGGAAGGACCATACGTGGAAACTTACGCCGACGTGGTAGCAGCTTTTCGGCCTAAAAGCGCGATACGTGAGATAAATAACTAAATATTCCGCTTTTCAGGCATAAGCTACAGCCTGGCTGGTGTGGCAAAAGATTGACGGTATAGTAAGCCCAGCTTTACAACCTTTTCTCTTTTGCCTCTGGAATATTATGAATCCGACATCTGTTCAGCGCCTGACTGGCAAAGATTACAAAACGCTGGCGCTGGCCGCTCTCGGCGGCGCGCTGGAATTTTACGACTTCATTATTTTCGTCTTCTTCGCCGCAGTGATCGGCGAACTCTTTTTCCCCGCCGATATGCCTGAGTGGCTGCGCCAGTTGCAAACCTTCGCGATATTCGCGGCCGGTTATCTGGCGCGCCCGCTGGGCGGCATTATCATGGCGCACTTTGGCGATAAGGTCGGGCGTAAGAAGATGTTCAGCCTGAGCATCTTACTGATGGCGTTGCCGACCCTGATGATGGGCGCGTTGCCAACCTGGCAAACGCTCGGCATCGCTGCGCCGATTTTGATGCTGCTGCTGCGTATGTTGCAGGGTGCGGCGATTGGCGGTGAAGTGCCGGGTGCCTGGGTGTTTGTGGCAGAGCATGTTCCTTATAAACGCATCGGTATCGCCTGCGGCACGCTGACCGCCGGGCTGACCGTGGGTATTTTGCTGGGTTCGGTGGTGGCGACGCTGATCAATACCTCGATGACGCAGCAGGCGATCCTTGAGGGCGGCTGGCGTATTCCGTTCTTGCTCGGCGGGCTGTTTGGGCTGGGGGCGATGTACCTGCGCCGCTGGCTGCATGAGACGCCGGTATTTGTGGCGATGCAACAGCGTAAAGCGCTGGCGGAGACGCTGCCGCTGAAAACCGTGCTCACCCGGCATAAAAAATCGGTGGCGATCTCCATGCTGCTGACCTGGCTGCTGTCAGCCTGCATCGTGGTGGTCATCCTGATGTCGCCGGTCTGGTTGCAGAAGCAGCAAGGGATTGCGCCCGCGCTGACCCTGCAGGCCAACAGCATCGCCACCGTGATGCTCTGCTTCGGCTGCATTATTGCCGGTATGGCGGCTGACCGCTTTGGTGCCAGCCGCACGCTGTGCGTCGGCAGCGTGCTACTGGCGCTGTGTAGCTGGCTTTTTTACCATCAGGTTGCCAGCCATCCGCAGCAGCTGTTTCTGCTGTATGGTGTGGTGGGATTAAGCGTCGGCGTGGTCGGCGTGGTGCCGTTTGTGATGGTGCGCGCGTTTCCGGCTGAGGTGCGTTTTACCGGTCTCTCATTCTCTTACAACCTTTCCTATGCGATTTTTGGCGGTCTGACGCCTATCGTGGTTACGCTGATGATGCGTTTTTCGACCTTCGCGCCCGCCTGGTATGTGCTGGCCCTGGCGCTGGTGGGGCTGGTGGTGGGTATCTGGCTGCGGCGTGATATCAGCCATCAGCCTGGCCTGTATCAGGCGGTGAAACAAGGGTAACGGCATAAGCGGAGCCAGGCTCCGCTTATAACGCTGCTCAGACCTGCTTTGCACCAATCGGCAGAACAACGCGGTCGAAGGTTTCGTTCAGCACTTCACCCATTGCCAGATAACAGGCGCTGGCGCCACACACAATACCCACCCAGCCTGCATAGGGCACCAGTGCTGGCAGATGCATCAGATGCGCCACCGCCAGCAGGGCAAACAGCAGCGTCAGCGAGGCAAAAACAAACTGCAGCATCCGCGCACCCTTCAGCGTCCCGACGAACATAAAGAGCGTGAAGATACCCCACAGTGCCAGCCAGGCACCAAGAAAGCGTTCGTCGGTGGCATTTGCCAGACCCATTTTCGGCAGCAGCAGTATCGCCACAAAGCTCAGCCAGAACATGCCGTAAGAGGTAAAGGCGGTCAGCCCAAAGGTATTGTTCTTTTTGAACTCAAGCAGTCCGGCCAGCACCTGCGCGATCCCACCATAAAAAATGCCCATCGCTAAAATGGCGACGTCCATGGTGAACAAGCCAGTGTTGTGCAGGTTCAGCAGAATAGTTGTCATGCCAAATCCCATGAGTCCCAGCGGGGCAGGGTTAGCCAGCGTTGAATTTGCCATAGTTCCTCGGCGGTTAAACGATCGTTGATGAAAGAAAAGGTCTCCGCCTCGCTCCAGACGCTAAGCGGAGCGCCGCATCATATTCACCACCCTGCCAGCGATCTTTGATCCCAACAGGGCCAATGATGAAAAATTTTTTTTTGGTTTAACCCTTGATGCGCATCGAAGCGGCCCCATTTACTTGTCATCGAGCGTTGTGAACGTTGGAAAAAAAGCATGTGCTGGCAGGTTGAATGCAAACAACCCGCCCACATAAAAGGTTCACAACCCAAATTGGCAACGAATTTAAGTGGGAGATGTTTAGATGGGTAAGATTATTGGTATTGACCTGGGTACAACCAACTCTTGTGTTGCGATCATGGATGGCACTAAAGCACGCGTGCTGGAGAATGCCGAGGGCGATCGCACCACGCCTTCAATTATTGCTTACACGCAGGATGGCGAGACTCTGGTCGGTCAACCGGCTAAACGTCAGGCAGTGACCAACCCGCAGAACACCCTGTTCGCGATTAAGCGTCTGATCGGTCGTCGCTTCCAGGACGAAGAAGTGCAGCGTGATATCAAAATCATGCCGTACAAAATCACCAATGCAGACAACGGTGACGCCTGGCTGGAAGTGAAAGGTCAGAAAATGGCACCCCCGCAGATCTCTGCTGAAGTGCTGAAAAAAATGAAGAAAACCGCCGAAGATTACCTCGGTGAGCCAGTAACTGAAGCCGTTATTACCGTTCCGGCCTACTTTAACGATGCGCAGCGTCAGGCGACCAAAGATGCCGGCCGTATCGCGGGTCTGGAAGTGAAGCGTATCATCAACGAACCAACGGCAGCCGCGCTGGCGTATGGTCTGGATAAAGGCCAGGGCAACCGCACCATCGCAGTTTATGACCTGGGTGGCGGTACCTTCGATATCTCAATCATTGAGATCGACGAAGTTGATGGCGAAAAAACCTTTGAAGTTCTGGCGACCAACGGTGATACCCACCTGGGTGGTGAAGACTTCGACAGCCGCCTGATCAACTATCTGGTCGCAGAATTTAAGAAAGATCAGGGCATCGATCTGCACAACGATCCGCTGGCAATGCAGCGTCTGAAAGAAGCGGCAGAAAAAGCGAAAATCGAGCTTTCTTCAGCGCAGCAGACCGACGTTAACCTGCCATACATCACGGCAGACGCGACCGGTCCTAAGCACCTGAACATCAAAGTGACCCGTGCGAAACTGGAGTCACTGGTGGAAGATCTGGTTGCCCGTTCTATTGCGCCACTGAAAGTTGCGCTGCAGGATGCCGGTCTGTCAGTGTCTGACATCAACGACGTTATTCTGGTCGGTGGTCAGACGCGTATGCCGCTGGTTCAGGCCAAAGTAACGGAATTCTTTGGTAAAGAGCCACGTAAAGACGTGAACCCGGACGAAGCGGTTGCAGTAGGTGCAGCGGTTCAGGGTGGTGTACTGGGCGGTGACGTGAAAGACGTGCTGCTGCTGGACGTAACGCCACTGTCACTGGGTATCGAAACCATGGGTGGCGTGATGACGTCGCTGATCAGCAAGAACACCACTATCCCGACCAAGCACAGCCAGGTGTTCTCAACAGCTGAAGATAACCAGTCAGCCGTGACGATTCACGTGCTGCAGGGTGAGCGTAAACGCGCCAATGACAACAAGTCACTGGGCCAGTTCAACCTTGACGGTATCCAGGCGGCACCGCGCGGTATGCCGCAAATCGAAGTTACCTTCGATATTGATGCGGACGGTATCCTGCACGTGTCAGCGAAAGATAAGAACAGCGGTAAAGAGCAGAAAATCACCATTAAAGCCTCTTCCGGTCTGAACGACGAAGAGATCGAAAAAATGGTGCGTGACGCGGAAGCGAACGCTGAATCTGACCGTAAGTTCGAAGAGCTGGTACAGACCCGTAACCAGGGTGACCAGATTGCCCACAGCACGCGTAAGCAGCTGGATGAAGCGGGCGATAAGCTGACCGCTGACGACAAAGCGCCTATCGAAGCTGCGCTGGCCGCACTGGAAACCGCGCTGAAAGGCGAAGACAAAGCGGAAATCGACGCCAAAATGCAGGCGCTGATGGAAGTGTCTGGCAAACTGATGGAAGCCGCACAGCAGTCTCAGGCGGGTGCGGCGGATGCCGGCGATGCGTCAGCGAAGAAAGATGACGACGTTGTCGACGCTGAATTTGAAGAAGTGAAAGACAACAAGAAATAATTGCCCCTGACCGGGCGCGACGGTTGGCCTGACAGCCGTTGAAACCAGCACGGGCGTAGGAGTTCTCTCCACGCCCGTGCGATCATGTTAAGGGCTAAATAAATATGGCGAAGAGTGATTACTACGAGATTTTAGGCGTCGCCAAATCCGCAGACGAGCGTGAAATCAAAAAGGCTTACAAACGCCTGGCGATGAAGTTTCACCCGGACCGCAATCCCGGTGACAAAGAGGCCGAAGCCAAATTCAAAGAGGTCAAGGAAGCCTACGAAATCCTGACCGATGCGCAGAAGCGTGCGGCCTACGATCAATATGGCCACGCCGCCTTTGAACAGGGTGGCATGGGCGGCGGTGGATTCGGTGGCGGCGGCTTTGGTGGCGGCGGCGCAGATTTCAGCGATATCTTTGGCGACGTTTTCGGTGACATCTTTGGTGGCGGCCGCCGTCAGCGCGCAGCCCGTGGCGCCGATTTACGCTACAACATGGAGCTGTCGCTGGAAGAAGCGGTACGCGGCGTGACCAAAGAGATCCGCATTCCTACGCTGGAAGAGTGTGACGTCTGCCACGGCAGCGGCGCAAAAGCGGGAACGCAGCCTCAGACCTGTTCGACCTGTCACGGTGCGGGCCAGGTGCAGATGCGCCAGGGCTTCTTTACCGTGCAGCAAGCCTGTCCGACCTGTCACGGTCGCGGCTCGGTGATTAAAGATCCGTGCAATGCCTGTCATGGTCATGGCCGGGTAGAGAAGTCGAAAACGCTGTCGGTGAAAATCCCGGCCGGAGTCGACACCGGTGACCGCATCCGTCTGAGTGGTGAAGGTGAAGCCGGCGAGCAGGGCGCACCTGCGGGCGATCTCTACGTTCAGGTATCGGTGAAGAAGCACCCGATCTTTGAACGTGAAGAGAACAACCTCTACTGTGAAGTGCCAATCAACTTTGCGATGGCAGCACTGGGCGGTGAGATTGAAGTGCCGACGCTGGATGGTCGTGTGAAGCTGAAAGTGCCGTCTGAAACCCAGACCGGTAAACTGTTCCGCATGCGCGGACGCGGCGTGAAGTCGGTACGCGGCGGTGCGGTTGGCGATCTGTTGTGCCGGGTGGTAGTGGAAACGCCTGTCAGCCTCAACGAGAAACAGAAAGCGCTGTTGCGTGAACTGGAAGAGAGCTTTGGCGGACCGAGCGGCGAGCACAACAGCCCGCGCTCCAAGAGCTTTTTCGACGGCGTGAAAAAATTCTTTGATGACTTAACCCGCTAAGTGCATCCTGCTCCGAAGCCAGCGCCAGGTCGCTGGCTTTTTTTTGCCTGGGGCGATAGCTCGCTATTTCCGAGCGATATACGCTAAATAATCTGTTTTTTTCGAGCTATCATTATCGTTACTCTTAGAGACTTTGATTGATCTCTGGATGGATAAGGATAACGCGTGTGAATATCAGACTAAAAAAAATCCTGAATAGTGATGCGACCGGCGGGGTAGTGCTGATCCTGGCGGCTGCGCTGGCGATGATTCTCGCCAACAACGGTGACACACAACAGGGTTACCGCGACCTGCTGGCAATACCGGTCGAGTTTCGTTTTGGCAATCTCGATATCAGCAAAAATCTGCTGCTGTGGATCAACGATGCGCTGATGGCGCTGTTTTTCCTGATGGTGGGGCTGGAGGTCAAACGGGAACTGGTAATGGGCGCGCTGGCTAAGCGTGACCAGGCGATTTTCCCGCTGATTGCCGCACTGGGCGGGATGGTGGCACCGGCGGTGCTGTTCCTGCTGTTTAATGGCGCTGACGCCGAAACACGCAGCGGCTGGGCGATCCCGACCGCCACCGACATCGCCTTTGCTCTCGGTATTCTGGCGCTGTTAGGCAGCCGCGTGCCGCCCGCGCTGAAGATCTTCCTGATGGCGCTGGCGATCATCGACGATCTCGGGGCGATTGTGATTATCGCGCTGTTCTACACCCACGATCTCTCGGTCGCTTCACTGGGTGTGGCCGCCGCCGCGATTGGCGTGCTGGCGCTGATGAACCTGCTCAACGTCCGCAATACCGGGCTCTATTTACTGGTTGGCATGGTGCTGTGGACGGCGGTGCTGAAATCGGGCGTCCACGCGACGCTGGCTGGTGTGGTGGTCGGCTTCCTGATCCCGCTGGCGAAGAAAGAGGGGCACTCACCGGCCATTCACCTGGAGCATGCGCTGCATCCCTGGGTGCGCTGGCTGATTCTGCCGCTGTTTGCTTTTGCCAATGCCGGGGTCTCACTGAAGGGCGTCTCGTTTGATAGCCTGTTCTCGCTGCTGCCGCTGGGGATTGTTGCCGGACTGCTGATCGGTAAACCGCTGGGGATCACCCTGTTCTGCTGGCTGGCGGTGAAAACCGGCTTAGCCCGGCTGCCGGAAAATACCCACATTAAGGACATCGCGGCGGTGGGCGTGCTGTGCGGTATCGGCTTTACGATGTCGATCTTCATCGGCTCGCTGGCTTATGGCGATACCAATGCTGAACTGATTACCCTGGCGAAGCTCGGTATTCTGATTGGATCGATTCTCTCTGCGGTGCTGGGCTATCTGATTCTGTGGCGGCGTCTGGCCAATCGCCCGGCGCAGCTACGCGGGAATCCGGACCATGTCGCACATTAATTACAATCATCTCTACTACTTCTGGCACGCCTGCCGGGAGGGATCGATTGTCGGTGCGGCGGAGGCGCTCTCCCTGACGCCGCAAACCATTACCGGACAGATCAAGGCGCTGGAAGAGCGCCTGCAGGGCAAGCTGTTCCGCCGTCAGGGACGCGGGCTGGTGCCGACTGAGCTGGGGCAACTGGTGTTTCGCTATGCGGACCGCATGTTTATGCTCGGTCAGGAGATGCTGGATATCGTCAACTACCGCAAAGAGTCGCATCTGCTGTTTGATGTGGGCGTGGCGGATGCGCTCTCTAAGCAACTGGTGAGCAAAGTGCTGGAGACGGCGGTGGTGGCGGAAGAGAAGATCCATCTGCGCTGCTTCGAGTCGACCCATGAAATGCTGCTGGAGCAGCTCAGTCAGCATAAGCTGGATATGATCATCTCTGACTGCTCCATCGACTCGACCCAGCAGGAAGGGCTGTTTTCGGTCAAGCTGGGCGAGTGTCCGGTCAGTTTCTGGTCCACCCAGCCGCTGCCGGAACAGCCTTTTCCCGCCTGTCTGGAGACGCGCCGCCTGCTGATTCCGGGACGCCGTTCAATGCTGGGACGTAAGATTCTTAACTGGATCGACAGTCAGGGTTTGCAGGTTGAGATTCTGGGCGAGTTTGATGATGCCGCGTTAATGAAAGCGTTTGGTGCTCAGCAGAATGCGCTTTTTGTCGCTCCGGCACTGGACCGGCAGGAGATCTGGCAGCGTGAGGTGATCAGGGAGATCGGACGGCTGGATACGGTATTAGAGGAGTATCACATCATCTTTGCTGAGCGAATGATTCAGCATCCGGCCGTCCAGCGTATCTGCCATGCCGACTTCAGCGCGCTGTTTCCTCGCCATATCGCAGACGAAAAAAAACCGGCATAGCGCCGGTTCTTTCAACAAAGCGATGAACAAGCGGCGATTAAGCCAGTTTGTTGATCTGTGCAGTCAGGTTTGCTTTATAACGTGCAGCTTTGTTTTTGTGGATCAGACCTTTAGCAGCCTGACGGTCCACGATTGGTTGCATTTCATTGAATGCGTTCTGCGCAGCAGCTTTGTCGCCTGAAGCGATCGCCGCGTATACTTTCTTAACGAAGGTACGCATCATAGAGCGGCGGCTAGCGTTATGCTTACGGCGTTTCTCAGATGTTACGGCGCGTTTCTTAGCTGATTTGATATTAGCCAAGGTCCAACTCCCAAATGTGTTCTATAGAGACAAATCAAAGGCCGAGGACTATGCCCTTCCAACCTGATTTTGTCAATGGATTTGTGCAAATAAGCGTCGCTCTATGAGCAGCACTCGGTTACGTATTTGATGGCGCAAGATTCTACCAGCTTCGCCTCGCTGAATACAGTATTTCGCGACAAAATTCTTATCCGGGGCTTCCACGCCAGTAAATGCGCACCGTTAAGCATGAAAGGCGTGCTGACGGGTTAACCTCAGCCGGTTTCAAGGGTATAATCCGCCGATTTCCACCGGTTTGAGTCAGCCATGAAGTTTATCCGCGGTATTCATAATCTTAACGAGCAGCATCGCGGCTGCGTTCTGACCATTGGTAATTTCGATGGCGTGCACCGCGGTCACCAGGCGCTGATGTCCCGTCTGTGTGAAGAGGGACGGAAGCGTAATTTACCGGTGGTAGTGATGGTTTTTGAGCCACAACCGCTGGAGCTGTTTGCGGGTGACAAAGCCCCGGCTCGTCTGACGCGTCTGCGTGAAAAACTGCGCTACCTGGCTGAAGCTGGGGTCGATAAAGTGTTGTGCGTTCGCTTTGACCGCCGCTTTGCGGCCCTGTCCGCCCAGAGTTTTATCAGTGAATTACTGGTCGAAAAACTGGGCGTGAACTATCTCGCGGTGGGCGATGATTTCCGCTTTGGCGCTGGTCGCCAGGGGGATTTCCTGTTATTACAGAAAGCCGGTGCGGAGTATGGCTTTGATGTCGTCAGCACCGAAACCTTCTGTGACGGCGGCAAGCGCATCAGCAGCACCGCCGTTCGTCAGGCGCTGGCCGCGGATGACTTAGCGCTGGCGCAGTCGCTGTTAGGCCACCCCTTCAGTATTTCAGGTCGTGTGGTGCACGGTGATGCACTGGGACGCACGCTGGGTTTTCCTACCGCTAACCTTCCTCTGCGCCGCAGCGTTTCACCGGTGAAAGGGGTCTATGCGGTAGAGGTACACGGCCTGACGCCAGAGCCGCTACCCGGTGTCGCCAACATCGGTACCCGCCCGACGGTAAAAGGTTTACGCCAGCAGCTTGAAGTTCACCTGCTTGACATCAATATGAATCTGTATGGCCGGCACATCGACGTGGTGCTGAAGCATAAATTACGAAACGAGCAGCGCTTTGCCTCACTGGAGGCGTTGAAAGAACAAATTGCGAAAGATGTGGTAACGGCCCGGCAGTTCTTTGGGCTTTAACCTGAGCGAAAAACGGAATCGAGAATCTGATGAGTGACTATAAATCTACCCTGAATTTGCCGGAAACGGGATTCCCGATGCGTGGCGATCTGGCCAAACGCGAACCGGGAATGTTGCAACGCTGGAATGCTGACAACCTGTACGGCATTATCCGCGAAGCCAAAAAGGGGAAAAAAACCTTTATCCTGCATGATGGCCCTCCGTATGCAAACGGCAGC
The DNA here is from genome assembly GCF_037149395.1 of Pantoea sp. USHLN298. Classification (NCBI taxonomy): domain Bacteria; kingdom Pseudomonadati; phylum Pseudomonadota; class Gammaproteobacteria; order Enterobacterales; family Erwiniaceae; genus Pantoea; species Pantoea sp. USHLN298. Next base: position 186,626 of record NZ_JBBCRO010000004.1, on the reverse strand, counting down.
ATTCATATTGGTCACTCCGTTAACAAGATTCTGAAAGACATTATCGTCAAGTCGAAAGGCATGGCGGGCTACGACTCGCCGTACGTGCCGGGCTGGGACTGTCACGGTCTGCCGATCGAGCATAAAGTTGAACAGATGATCGGCAAGCCAGGCGAGAAGGTCACTGCCGCCGAGTTCCGCGCCGCCTGTCGCCAATATGCGGCTGAGCAGGTTGAAGGCCAGAAGGCGGACTTTATTCGTCTGGGCGTGCTCGGCGACTGGGATCGTCCTTACCTGACGATGGATTTCACCACCGAAGCCAACATCATTCGCGCGCTGGGTAAAATCATCGGTAACGGTCACCTGCACAAAGGCGCCAAGCCGGTGCACTGGTGCCTTGACTGCCGTTCTGCGCTGGCAGAAGCGGAAGTGGAGTATTACGACAAGACTTCGCCTTCAATCGACGTGATGTTCAACGCTATCGATGCCGACGCGGTGCGTCAGGCGTTTGGTGCGGCGCAGGTTGATGGCCCGATTTCCCTGGTGATCTGGACCACCACGCCGTGGACGCTGCCGGCTAACCGCGCGATCTCATTAAACGCTGAATTTGACTACCAGCTGCTGCAGATCGACGGTCGCGCGCTGATCCTGGCGAAAGAGATGGTCGAAAGCGTGATGAAGCGCGCTGGCGTCAGCGAATGGCGCGTGCTGGGCGAATGCAAAGGCGCGGCGCTGGAGCTGCAGAAATTCCAGCATCCGTTCATGGCGATTCAGTCGCTGGTGGTACTGGGCGATCACGTGACGCTGGAAGCCGGTACCGGTGCGGTGCACACGGCGCCAGGCCACGGCCCGGATGACTATATCATCGGCCAGAAATATGGCATCGAAACCGCCAATCCGGTCGGTCCGGATGGCAGCTATCTGCCAGGCACCTATCCGACGCTGGATGGGGTCAACGTCTTTAAAGCCAACGACATGATCGTTGAGCTGCTGAAAGAGAAAGATGCGCTGCTGCACGTTGAGAAACTGCTGCACAGCTATCCGCACTGCTGGCGTCACAAAACGCCGATCATCTTCCGCGCCACACCGCAATGGTTCATCAGCATGGATCAGAAAGGCCTGCGTGCGCAGTCGCTGCAGGAGATCAAAGGCGTGCAGTGGATCCCGGACTGGGGTCAGGCGCGCATTGAATCGATGGTGGCTAACCGTCCTGACTGGTGCATCTCGCGTCAGCGTACCTGGGGCGTGCCGATGGCGCTGTTCGTCCATAAAGAGACCGAGCAGCTGCATCCGGAGACGCTGGCGCTGATGGAGAAAGTCGCGCAGCGCGTAGAGCAGGATGGCATTCAGGCATGGTGGGATCTCGATCCGCGTGAACTGATGGGCGATGACGCCGATAACTACGTTAAGGTGCCTGATACCCTGGACGTCTGGTTTGACTCCGGTTCAACCAGCTACTCCGTGGTCGATGCGCGTCCGGAGTTTGGCGGTCACGCCCCGGATATGTATCTGGAAGGTTCGGATCAGCATCGCGGCTGGTTCATGTCCTCACTGATGATCTCCACGGCGATGAAAGGCAAAGCGCCTTATCGTCAGGTACTGACCCACGGCTTCACCGTGGATGGTCAGGGCCGCAAGATGTCGAAGTCGATCGGCAACACCGTGTCGCCGCAGGATGTGATGAACAAACTGGGCGCTGATATTCTGCGTCTGTGGGTGGCTTCAACCGACTACTCCGGCGAAATGGCGGTGTCAGACGAGATCCTGAAGCGTTCTGCCGATGCTTATCGTCGTATCCGTAACACTGCCCGCTTCCTGCTGGCTAACCTCAGCGGATTCAATCCGGCGACCGACCTGGTGCAGCCGGAAGAGATGGTGGTGGTGGATCGCTGGGCCGTGGGCCGTGCGCAGGCGGCGCAGGCGGATATTACCGCGTCCTACGAAAACTATGACTTCCATGAAGTGATCCAGCGCCTGATGCAGTTTTGTTCGGTGGAGATGGGCAGCTTCTATCTCGACATCATCAAAGACCGTCAGTACACCGCCAAAGGCGACAGCCTGGCGCGTCGCAGCTGTCAGACCGCGCTGTGGCACATCGTTGAGGCGCTGGTGCGCTGGATGGCACCGATCATGTCGTTTACCGCGGATGAGATCTGGGGCTACCTGCCTGGCGATCGCGCGCAGTATGTCTTCACCGAAGAGTGGTATCAGGGCCTGTTTGGCCTGGCAGAAGATGAAGCGCTGAACGACGCCTACTGGGCTGAGCTGCTGAAAGTGCGCGGCGAAGTTAACAAGGTGATCGAGCAGGCGCGTGCCGACAAACGTATCGGTGGCGCACTGGAAGCGACGGTGACGCTCTATGCCGAGCCAGAGCTGGCGGCCAAACTGCAGGCGCTGGGCAATGAACTACGCTTTGTGCTGCTGACCTCGGGCGCGCAGGTGGCGGATTACGCCCTGGCGAACGACGAAGCGCAGCAGAGTGAATTGCTGAAAGGTCTGAAAATTGCCCTGCATAAAGCGGAAGGCGAGAAATGTCAGCGTTGCTGGCATTACACTACCGACGTCGGTCAGAACCCGGAGCACGCTGAAGTGTGTGGTCGCTGTTATACCAACGTAGCCGGCAACGGTGAAGAGCGTAAATTTGCCTGATGCGTAAACCTATTTTCTCAACCGGATTGCGCTGGCTGTGGCTGGTGCTGGTGGTGATTGTTGTCGACTTCGCCAGTAAGCAGTGGGTGATGAACAACATGATGCTGCACGAAACGCAGCCGCTGATGCCGTTCCTGAATCTGTTCTACGCCCACAACTACGGTGCGGCGTTCAGCTTCCTGGCGGACAAAGGCGGCTGGCAGCGCTGGTTCTTTGCCGGTATCGCGCTGGCGATTGTGGTCTCGCTGCTGGTGATGATGTATCGCAATCGCGCCAGTCAGAAGATCGCCAATATCGCCTATGCACTGATCATCGGCGGAGCGATAGGCAACCTGTTTGATCGCTCTTATCACGGCTTTGTGGTCGATTTTATCGATTTCTACGTCGGTAACTGGCACTTCGCTACATTTAATATCGCTGACTGCGGCATCTGTATTGGTGCGGCGTTAGTGGTGCTGGAGGGCTTTTTCAGCCCGGCCAGCAAACAGGCAAAACAGAAAGGGTAAGTGATGAGTGAGTCTGTACAGCGCGACAGCGCGGTGTTGGTGCATTTTACGCTGAAGCTGGAAGACGGCTCGACGGCGGAATCGACCCGTGCAAACGGCAAGCCGGCGCTGTTTCGTCTGGGCGATGGCAGCCTGTCGGCTGCGCTGGAACAGGCGCTGCTGGGGCTGAAGGCGGGTGAAACTAAACAGTTCACCCTGGCGCCCGAAGAGGCGTTTGGCAGCGTCAGCCCTGATCTGATCCAGTATTTCTCCCGTCGTGATTTTATCGACGCGGGAGAACCTGAAGTGGGTGCCATTATGCTGTTCACCGGCATGGGCGGCAGTGAAATGCCAGGGGTGATCCGTGAAGTCTCAGGTGATTCCATCACCGTCGATTTCAACCATCCGCTGGCAGGTCATCGTGTTCAGTTTGATATCGAGGTGCTGGAGATTGATCCGGCACTGGAGGCGAACGATGCAAATCCTGTTGGCTAATCCGCGCGGTTTCTGCGCTGGCGTAGATCGGGCAATCAGTATTGTCGAGCGTGCGCTGGAGATGTACGGCGCACCGATCTATGTGCGTCATGAAGTGGTGCACAACCGCTACGTGGTCAACAGTCTGCGCGAACGCGGCGCCATCTTCATTGAAGAGATTAGTGAAGTGCCCGATGACGCGATTCTGATCTTCTCTGCGCACGGTGTCTCTCAGGCGGTGCGTGCAGAAGCGAAGGCGCGCAATCTCACCATGCTGTTTGATGCTACCTGTCCGCTGGTGACCAAAGTACATATGGAAGTGGCGCGCGCCAGCCGTAAGGGCGTGGAAGCGATTCTGATTGGTCACGCCGGGCACCCGGAAGTGGAAGGCACTATGGGGCAGTACAACAACCCCAAAGGCGGTATGTATCTGGTCGAGTCGCCGGAAGATGTGTTTAAGCTGACGGTGAAAGACGAGAACAATCTCAGCTTCATGACGCAGACCACGCTGTCGGTGGATGATACCTCTGACATCATTGATGCGCTGCGTCAGCGCTTCCCGGCGATCATCGGGCCGCGTAAAGATGACATCTGCTACGCCACCACCAACCGGCAGGAAGCGGTGCGTACCCTGGCTAAAGATGCGGATGTGGTGCTGGTGGTAGGCTCGAAAAACTCCTCTAACTCTAACCGTCTGGCGGAACTGGCCCAGCGTGCCGGTAAACTGGCGAAGCTGATTGACTCTGCCGATGATATTCAGGAAGAGTGGGTCAAAGGTGTTGACTGCATCGGCGTGACCGCAGGTGCATCAGCGCCCGATATTCTGGTGCAGCAGGTGATCCAGCGCTTGCGTGACCTGGGCGGCGAAGCGGCGATTGAGCTGATTGGTCGTGAAGAGAATATCGTCTTTGAAGTGCCGAAAGAACTGCGGGTTGATGTGCGTAACGTGCAGTAAGTGACTGATTGTGATTTAAAATAAAGGCCGACTCTGTTCGGCCTTTTTTGTTTTTCTCTCTCGCCAATGCGCTGCCATGATTGCTTTTACTGATAATCGCGCGCGGCTGGCATAAAATTCTTATTATCCCTGATTAATAGTGGCGTGCCTGTTAACTCGTGGTTAACCTGATGACGCTTTGGATGCATAGTTTTGTTTTAGGAATGAATAAATATGAAGAATATCCGCATTGCCATTGTCGGCGCACCGGGCCGTATGGGCCGTCATCTGATCCAGGCGACGCAGCAGGCGGACGGGGTAGAACTGGGTGCCGCGCTGGCGCGTCCGGGCTCTTCTCTGATCGGCAGCGACGCCGGTGAGATGGCCGGTATTGGCAAAAACGGCATTATTATCGCTGACGACTTAGGCGCCGTGATCGATGACTTCGATGTGCTGATCGACTTTACCCGCCCGGAAGGCACGCTGGATTATCTGGCTGTCTGTCGTGAGCAGGGGAAAGCGATGGTGATTGGCACCACCGGTTTTGATGAAGCCGGTAAAGCAGCGATCCGTGCCGCCGCAGAAGAGATCGCCATTGTATTCGCCGCTAACTTCAGCGTGGGCGTGAACCTGGTGCTGAAGCTGCTGGAGAAGGCGGCCAAAGTAATGGGCGACTATGCGGATATCGAAATTATTGAAGCTCACCATCGTCACAAAGTGGATGCGCCGTCTGGCACCGCGCTGGCGATGGGGGAAGCGATTGCCGATGCCATGCAGTGGAAACTGGATGAGCATGCGGTCTATAGCCGTGAAGGCCATACCGGTGAGCGCCAGCCACAGACCATCGGCTTCGCGACGGTGCGGGCGGGGGATATCGTGGGTGAGCACACGGCGATGTTTGCTGATATTGGCGAGCGGGTAGAGATTACCCACAAGGCTTCAAGCCGTATGACCTTTGCAAATGGTGCCGTTAAGGCGGCATCCTGGCTGAAAGACAAGAAATCTGGCCTGTTTGATATGCGTGATGTGCTGGATTTATCGATGTTGTGAGTGTTGTGAACCATCGTGATGTGGTTGTTTCAATCGGTAATTACTTGATTGAAAAGGGGCAATGTTTTCATTGCCCTTAATTTTATCCAAAACAGGCGTTTCGATGTCATAATGCATCGTAAAATCTATTTTTAATCTTCATCACTGATTTTCTGCTCTTAAAATTGCTAATTTTGACCATTTGGTCAAAAATAACCGCCGCTACGTCACGGTTTCGATTTTTTGCTGTCTGGCAAACGATTATTCCACCGAGTTTTCCTCTCTTTTTACCGCTCATGCCCGTTTTACCACTCAGAAGGCAGATAATAGTGAAAAAATACCGGCTCAGGGTAGACAAGCACCAGGTCGATCATTAGAATGCGCGCAATTTGCCAAAAATCGACAATTCAGGCGGTTTTTGCATTGATTCAGGCCACTATTTTGAATTAATATGCAGATATTGTGACTGTTTATTCCCTGGAGGATGTTTTGATTAAGTCAGCGCTCTTGGTTCTGGAAGACGGAACCCAATTCCACGGTCGGGCCATCGGGGCAACAGGGTCGGCAGTGGGGGAAGTCGTTTTCAATACCTCAATGACCGGTTATCAAGAAATCCTCACTGATCCTTCCTATTCCCGCCAAATCGTCACTCTCACTTATCCTCATATCGGCAATGTCGGTGCCAATGCCGCCGACGAAGAATCCAGTCAGATTCATGCTCAGGGCCTGGTTATTCGTGATCTGCCGCTGATCGCCAGCAACTTCCGTAGCGAAGAGGGCTTATCCGCCTACCTGCAGCGCAATAACATTGTGGCGATTGCCGATATTGATACCCGTAAGCTGACGCGCTTACTGCGTGAGAAAGGGGCACAGAACGGCTGCATCATTGCCGGTGACAACCCGGATGCTGCGCTGGCGCTGCAAAAAGCCCAGGCGTTTCCGGGTCTGAAAGGAATGGATCTGGCGAAAGAAATCTGCACAGCGGAAACCTATAGCTGGCAGCAGGGCAGCTGGCAGCTGGAAGGAGGACTGCCAGAGCAGGCCTCAGCGGAAGCGCTGCCTTACCATGTGGTCGCTTATGACTACGGTGCCAAGCGTAACATCCTGCGGATGCTGGTGGACCGCGGCTGCCGCCTGACGGTCGTTCCGGCACAGACACCGGCCGAAGAAGTGCTGAAGCTGAACCCGGATGGCATTTTCCTCTCCAACGGTCCGGGCGACCCGGAACCCTGTGACTATGCCATCAGCGCCATTCAGGCCTTCCTGAAAACCGATATTCCGCTGTTTGGTATCTGCCTCGGCCACCAGTTACTGGCGCTGGCCAGCGGAGCGAAAACCGTCAAGATGAAGCTGGGCCACCACGGCGGCAACCATCCGGTGAAAGATCTGGATAACAACCGCGTGATGATTACGGCGCAGAACCACGGTTTTGCAGTGGATGAAACCGATCTGCCGGCGAACCTGCGCGTGACGCACATTTCGCTGTTTGACCAGACCGTGCAGGGGATTCACCGCACGGACAAGCCCGCGTTCAGCTTCCAGGGTCACCCTGAAGCGAGTCCGGGGCCGGGCGATGCCGCACCGCTGTTTGACCACTTTATTGAATTGATTGACGCATTCCGTTCGAAAGCGAAGTAATCAGGAGCTAATCATGCCAAAACGTACAGACATAAAATCCATCCTGATTCTTGGCGCCGGTCCGATTGTGATCGGCCAGGCCTGCGAATTTGACTATTCCGGTGCGCAGGCGTGTAAAGCGCTGCGTGAAGAGGGTTACCGCGTCATTCTGGTCAACTCCAACCCGGCGACCATTATGACTGACCCGGAAATGGCCGATGCGACCTACATTGAGCCGATTCACTGGGAAGTAGTACGTAAAATCATCGAAAAAGAGCGCCCGGATGCGGTCCTGCCGACCATGGGCGGCCAGACAGCGCTGAACTGTGCGCTGGAGCTGGAACGTCAGGGCGTGCTGGCGGAATTTGGCGTCACCATGATTGGTGCCACTGCCGATGCGATTGATAAGGCTGAAGACCGTCGCCGTTTCGACGTGGCGATGAAAAGTATCGGGCTGGATACCGCCCGCTCTGGCATCGCGCACAATATGGAAGAAGCGCTGGCGGTGGCTGAAGATGTCGGTTTCCCCTGCATCATCCGTCCTTCATTCACCATGGGCGGCACCGGCGGCGGTATCGCCTATAACCGCGAAGAGTTTGAAGAGATTTGCGAACGCGGTCTCGACCTCTCTCCGACCAACGAGCTGCTGATTGATGAGTCGCTGATTGGCTGGAAAGAGTATGAGATGGAAGTGGTGCGTGATAAGAACGACAACTGCATCATCGTCTGCTCAATCGAAAACTTCGATGCGATGGGTATTCACACCGGTGACTCGATCACCGTCGCACCTGCCCAGACGCTGACCGATAAAGAGTACCAGATCATGCGTAACGCCTCGCTGGCGGTGCTGCGTGAAATCGGTGTCGAAACCGGTGGCTCCAACGTGCAGTTCTCGGTCAACCCGAAAAACGGTCGACTGATTGTGATCGAGATGAACCCACGCGTCTCGCGCTCCTCCGCGCTGGCGTCCAAAGCCACCGGCTTCCCGATTGCTAAAGTGGCAGCCAAACTGGCGGTCGGCTTTACCCTCGATGAGTTGATGAACGACATCACCGGCGGCTTAACGCCAGCCTCGTTCGAGCCCTCGATTGACTACGTGGTGACCAAGATCCCACGCTTCAACTTTGAAAAATTTGCCGGTGCCAACGATCGCCTGACCACCCAGATGAAATCGGTGGGTGAAGTGATGGCGATTGGCCGCACCTTCCAGGAATCGATGCAGAAAGCGCTGCGCGGGCTGGAAGTCGGAGCTAATGGCTTCGACCCGAAAGTTCACCTCGACGATCCGGAAGCGCTGACCCGCATCCGTCGCGAACTGAAAGATGCCGGTTCTGACCGCATCTGGTATATCGCGGATGCGTTCCGTGCCGGCATGTCCGTGGATGGCGTCTTCAACCTGACCAACATCGACCGCTGGTTCCTGGTGCAGATTGAAGAGCTGGTGCGGCTGGAAGAGCAGGTAGCGCGTGAAGGGGTTAACAGCCTCGACTATACGTTCCTGCGCGCCCTGAAGCGTAAAGGCTTTGCCGATGCACGACTGGCGACGCTGGCTGGTGTGGCTGAAAGCGAGATTCGTAAGCTGCGTCAGCAGTTTAACCTGCACCCGGTCTACAAGCGCGTGGATACCTGCGCCGCAGAGTTCGCCACCGATACCGCTTACATGTACTCCACTTATGAAGAAGAGTGCGAAGCGAATCCGAATCAGGATCGCGAAAAGATTATGGTGCTGGGCGGCGGACCCAACCGTATCGGCCAGGGCATTGAGTTCGATTACTGCTGCGTGCACGCGGCGCTGGCGCTGCGTGAAGATGGTTACGAGACCATTATGGTCAACTGTAACCCGGAAACCGTTTCGACCGACTACGACACCTCTGATCGCCTCTACTTCGAACCGGTCACGCTGGAAGATGTGCTGGAGATTGTGCGCATCGAGCAGCCGAAGGGCGTTATCGTCCAGTATGGCGGTCAGACCCCGCTGAAACTGGCGCGCGCGCTGGAAGCCGCTGGCGTACCGGTTATCGGAACCAGCCCGGACTCGATTGACCGTGCTGAAGACCGTGAGCGTTTCCAGCAGGCTGTCGATCGCCTGAACCTCAAGCAGCCGGCGAATGCCACAGTGGCGACGCTGGAGCAGGCGGTGGAAAAAGCCGCCGGACTGGGTTATCCGCTGGTGGTGCGTCCTTCCTATGTGCTGGGTGGACGCGCGATGGAGATCGTCTATGACGAAATCGACCTCAAGCGCTACTTCCAGACGGCGGTCTCGGTTTCAAACGATGCGCCGGTACTGCTCGACCGCTTCCTTGATGATGCGGTAGAAGTGGATGTCGATGCGATTTGCGACGGTGAGCGGGTGCTGATTGGCGGCATCATGGAACACATTGAGCAGGCTGGCGTGCACTCCGGTGACTCCGCCTGTTCCCTGCCGGCCTATACCCTGAATCAGGAGATTCAGAATGTGATGCGTCAGCAGGTTGAGAAGCTGGCGTTTGAGCTCAACGTGCGCGGCTTAATGAACGTGCAGTTCGCAGTGAAAGACAATGAAGTCTATCTGATTGAGGTCAACCCTCGCGCCGCGCGTACCGTGCCGTTCGTCTCCAAGGCGACCGGTGTGCCATTGGCGAAAGTGGCAGCGCGCGTGATGGCTGGCAAAACCCTGGCCGAGCAGGGCGTCACCGAAGAGGTGATTCCGCCTTACTATTCGGTGAAAGAGGTGGTGCTGCCGTTCAACAAGTTCCAGGGTGTCGACCCGATCCTGGGCCCGGAAATGCGCTCCACCGGTGAGGTGATGGGTGTGGGCCGGACCTTCGCTGAAGCCTTTGCCAAAGCGATGCTCGGTGCGCAGAGCAACATGAAGAAATCAGGCCGTGCGCTGTTGTCGGTGCGTGAAGGCGATAAGAAACGTATCGTCGACCTCGCCGCTAAACTGCAGAAGTTTGGTTTCGAACTGGATGCGACCCACGGTACGGCGGTAGTGCTGGGTGAAGCCGGCATCAATCCGCGGCTGGTCAACAAGGTGCATGAAGGGCGTCCGCACATTCAGGATCGTCTGAAGAATGGCGAGTACACCTACATCGTCAATACCACCGCAGGCCGTCAGGCAATTGAAGATTCCAAGCTGATTCGCCGCAGCGCACTGCAGTATAAAGTGCACTACGACACCACGCTGAACGGCGGTTTCGCCACGGCGATGGCGCTGAATGCCGATCCGACGGAACAGGTTATTTCGGTGCAGGAAATGCACGCACAAATCAAAGCGAAATAATGGTGATAACGGCTCCTGCGGGAGCCGTTTTTTTTGGCTTTTATTGGTACTGAAATGCTCGTGATAAGCAGACGCATTTGAATTAAAGCTACTGATTTGGCTTAATTTTTTAGCTTTCGGTGCGAATAAAGTCGTTTCGCACGTTTTTATAATTGAAACACTTCCTGTACAAATCTTTCATCAGTACTATGCCTGCCGCTTATTACCAGAGCGGATTCAGGACAAAAATAAAATGAAAATGCGTACTTTTTCTCTGAGTGCAGTGGCTGCACTAATGGCAATGCTCCCTTTCGCCAGCCAGGCGGAAATTACCCTGTTAAAACAGGACCCGCAGGCGGGCGATCCGCTTAGCCGTCTGAACTTTACCGTGGGCGGCAGTATTCGTGCCCAGGTCAACCACCAGACCGGCGTCAATGATAAATCCTACAAGCGTGACGGCTTTGACGGCGGCACCCGTTTCCGTTTCGGTGCTGACTACTACCTGTTTGATGATGTCAGCTGGATCAGCTACTACGAGCTGGGCGTCAACGTGCCGGCGGTATTCGACTGGGATCGTCACTACGCGGATGGTGCCAATAACACCACCCGTCGCCAGCTCTATACCGGTCTGAAAAGCAAAACCTGGGGTCAGCTGACCTTTGGCCAGCAGAACAGCGTCTATTACGACGTAGTAGGCGCCAAAACCGATATCTGGGATTACGACATGATCGGCCAGGCACCTGGCAACGGCATCAATGGCGACTACGACGGATCTTACCGCTCGCGTAAGCAGCTGAAGTATAAAAACACCTTCGGCGACGTCGATCTCTATGCCTCCTACCTGTTTGACGATAACGAATATCTGCCAGGCAACGGCCTGCGCTACAAACGTAAAGGCGGCGGTTCGCTGGGTCTGGATTATCACATCACTGACGATCTGACCTGGGGCACGGCGTGGAACTATACCCGTGCGGCGATGCGTAACCCGGATAACGGCGACAGCAAAGATTATGACCAGAACATTCTGGGTACTGCGCTGAGCTGGACGCCAGGCAACTGGACCCTTTCGGCGGGCGGTGGCTGGTATCAGAACTTCATGACCACCAAACGCAAAGATGTGCACGATTACTTTGCTGACGACGCCTGGGGCATTGAATACTTTGCCGGTTATAAAGTTCCGGTGGCGCAGTATGGTCTGAAAGCGGTGCAGCCTTATGTCATGGGCGATCGTATCGAGTACGCTAACGGTCGTAATTACCAGCGTATCGATAACGGCCTGGGCGTTACGCTGTTCCTCGACTATGGCTTCCGCGTCGATTACGAACATGTCTTTACCTCCAGCACTGATAACCTCGGTGATATGAATCTGGTGCGTCTGCGCTACGACTTCTGATTATCCTGACGGCTCCTGCGGGAGCCGTTTTTATCTCTTCCTCTCCTTTTTGTACCAGCCTGAGCCGGATCTCTGGCGAGCTGTGGTCAACTGCTGCCAATGTGCGGTGAAAAACTCTGCATCAGCGCGAAAACGCGGTGGCTAAACAGCTTTACGCAAATAGACCTTTCCCGCTATCGACGAAAGTTTCGCCTTTACGTATGATGGCGCCAATTTTTTCCAGTGAGTGGTTAACATGATTAGTCTTATCGCGGCATTAGCAGCAGATCGCATTATTGGTATGGAGAACGCCATGCCGTGGGACCTGCCTGCAGATTTGGCGTGGTTTAAGCGCAACACGCTGAAAAAGCCGGTTATTATGGGGCGGCTGACCTTTGAATCGATTGGTCGTCCGTTGCCGGGCCGTCTGAACATCGTGGTCAGCAGCAAGCCGGGCAGCACGGAAGGCGTTACCTGGGTCACCTCGCTGGAGGCGGCGTTAGAGGCTGCAGGTGAGGCGGAAGAGGTGATGGTGATTGGTGGCGGCCGGATTTATGAGCAGATGCTGCCGCGCGCTGACCGTCTCTATCTGACCCATATTGATGCGGAAGTGGAAGGCGACACTCAGTTCCCGGACTATGAGCCCGATGAGTGGCAATCGACCTTCAGCGAGTTTCATGACGCGGATGCGCAGAACTCACACAGCTACTGTTTTGAGATCCTCGATCGCCGCCGTTAAGCCCGCGCGCAATAAAAAAAGCCCTGAATTTTCAGGGCGTTTTTGTTTGTCTGATCAACCTGCGGATTGTTGCGTAATGACTTCATCCGGCAGCGGTTGCTGGCGATTGGAAGGCTGCACATAGTAGCGCTGACTTTCCCAGTGCAGCAGGGTCAGCGTGCCGCCCCAGCAGCAGCCCGTATCCAGACCAATAATCCCTGCAGGCGTGCCTTTGCCTTCCAGCGAAGCCCAGTGACCGAACACAATGGTGTAGTCGCGTGCTACCGGTCCCTCAATGTTGAACCAGGGCTTTAACGGCGGCAGCGCCGACTCCGGCGCATCCTTACAGATCATATCCAGCTGACCATTCGGGAAGCAGTAACGCATGCGGGTCAGGGCATTGGTACTGAAGCGCAGGCGGGCCAGTCCGGTGAGCTCTTCGCTCCAGTTATTCGGCATGTCGCCATACATCGCATCCAGGAACAGCGGATAGCTGTCACTGGCGAGCACCGACTCCACTTCACGCGCACACTTTTTCGCGGTTTCGATATCCCACTGTGGCGTAATACCGGCATGGCCCATCACCAGCTTGTGGTCTTCATCGACCTGTAACAGCGGCTGCCGACGCAGCCAGTTAATCAGCTCGTCGGCGTCGTCTGCTTCCAGTAGCGGTGTCAGACGATCTTTAGGCTTATTACGGCTGATGCCGGCATAGACAGCCAGCAGATGGAGATCGTGATTACCCAGAACCAGCCGCACCGCGTCACCCAGCGATTTAACGTAGCGCAGGACTTCAAGCGAGCCGGGGCCGCGTGCCACCAGGTCGCCGGTCAGCCACAGCGTATCCTGCTGAGGATCGAAATCGACCTGCTGCAGCAGCGCACGTAATTCGTCGTAGCACCCGTGAACGTCACCAATCAGGTATGTGCTCATAGACTTTTATCCAGTATGAAAATTTGCCCGACGACGCGGGCAACAGGCGTGTAAATCAATGAATGTGAGTCTGAATTGCGAGGCGGAAAACCGGGATCTCAACGTGAAAGGTTTCACCCTGCTCGTCGACCATCACGTAGTGTCCCTGCATGGTGCCCATCGGCGTTTCAATCACGGCACCACTGGTGTATTGAAATTCATTACCGGCGGCGATGTGCGGCTGTTCACCCACCACGCCTTCGCCCTGAACTTCAGTTTCCCGGCCGTTACCGTTGGTAATCAGCCAGTAACGTCCCAGCAGTTGCACCGATGAACGGCCGAGGTTGCGAATGGTAATGGTATAGGCGAAGACGTAACGTTCGTCATCCGGTGAGGATTGCGAAGCAACGTACTGGCTTTGCACATGAACCGAGACGCGGGCCGTTTCACTCATCACTTACTCCTGCGATTTTCCCTGATGGTCCGCCAGCCAGTTTGCCAGCTGACAATATTGCGCAACCGAGACGTTCTCGGCCCGCAGGGTTGGATCAATCGACAACGCTTCCAGCGCTCCGGCCGCGACCATATGGCTCAGGCTGTTGCGCAGGGTTTTACGACGCTGACCAAAGGCTTCGGTGGTCACGCGGCTCAGGATACGCACGTCGCTGACCGGATGCGGCGGCTCGGCAAACGGCACCAGACGTACCACGGCAGAGTCTACTTTCGGCGGCGGGGTGAAGGAGTGCGGTGGCACTTCCAGCACCGGGATCACCTGGCAGTAATATTGCGCCATCACCGTCAGACGGCCATACGCTTTGCTGCCCGGACCGGCCACCAGACGGTTGACCACCTCTTTCTGCAGCATGAAGTGCATGTCTTTGATCGAACCAGTATAGCTGAAAAGGTGAAACATCAGCGGGGTCGAAATATTGTACGGCAGGTTACCAAACACACGCAGCGGCTGGCCTCTTTCCTGCGCCAGCGCGGCGAAGTCGAAGGTCATGGCATCCTGCTGGAAAATGGTCAGCTTCGGTCCGAGGAACGGATGGGTTTGCAGGCGCGCAGCGAGATCGCGGTCCAGTTCCACCACCGTTAAGCTGTCGAGGCGTTCGCCCACCGGCTCGGTTAAGGCACCCAGGCCAGGACCGATCTCCACCAGCGCTTCATCGCGCTGCGGATGGATAGCGGAGACAATGCTGTCGATAATGTACTGATCGTTCAGGAAGTTCTGCCCGAAACGTTTACGGGCGTAGTGCCCCTGATGGACGCGATTATTCATTACTGCTCTTGATCATAGTGATGGCGAGGTTAAGCGCCGTGATGAAGCTGCCCGGTTCAGCCTGGCCCAGCCCGGCAAGTTCAAGCGCGGTACCGTGGTCAACTGAAGTCCGGATAAAGGGCAGGCCAAGGGTAATATTTACCGCCCGGCCAAACCCCTGAAATTTTAGCACCGGCAGGCCCTGGTCGTGATACATCGCCAGCACCGCATCGGCATATTGCAGATATTTGGGCTGGAACAGCGTATCCGCCGGCAGCGGGCCGGTGAGCTGAATGCCCTGCTGACGCAGTTCGTTCAATGCCGGGATTATAACGTCGATCTCTTCGCGACCCATGTGGCCGCTTTCACCCGCATGCGGGTTAAGGCCGCAGACGTAAATGTGCGGCTCGGCGATGGCGAATTTCTGCTGCAGGTCGTGATGCAGAATGGTAATGACTTCGTGCAGGCACTCCCGCGTTACCGCGTCGGAGACCGCTTTCAGCGGCAGATGGGTGGTGGCCAGCGCAACGCGTAACTCTTCTGTTGCCAGCATCATCACTACCCGATGGCCACCGGCGCGATCGGCAAAGAACTCGGTATGACCGGTGAAGGCGATACCGGCATCGTTGATCACGCCTTTGTGTACCGGGCCGGTGATCAGAGCGGCAAATTCACCGCTCAGACAACCGTCACAGGCGCGCGCCAGCGTGGACAACACATAGTCGCTGTTGGCCACGCAAAGCTCACCAGGCGATACTGGCTGTGCGGTTTCAATCGGCAGAATGGTCAGCGTACCCGCCTGCTGTGGCTGTGCCGCCACGCCAGGCTGGTAATTCCGCAGCGTCAGCGGCAGACCGAGCTGCGCGGCGCGCTGTTGCAATAAAGCCGGTGAGGCGCACACCACCAGTTCAACCGGCCAGTTTTGCTGGGCCAGTTGCACCGTCAAATCGGGACCAATCCCGGCAGGTTCGCCGGGCGTGATCACCACACGGGCATTACTGCGCATTGCCATCCAGAATCTTCACGTAGGCACTGGCGCGTTGTTCCTGCATCCAGGTCTGTGCTTCTTCTGCAAACTTGCGGTTGAACAGCATGCGGTAAGCACGCTCTTTCTGGGCCGCATCGGTTTTATCCACCTGACGGGTATCCAGCAGCTGGATTAAATGCCAGCCGAAAGAGGAGTGAACCGGCTGGCTGGTCTGGCCTTTTTGCAGGCGCAGCAGCGCATCACGGAACGCCGGATCAAAGGCTTCCGGTGAGGTCCAGCCGAGATCGCCGCCCTGGTTGGCCGAGCCGGGATCGTCAGAGAACTTTTTAGCGGCGGCCGCGAAGGTGGTTTTTCCGCTGCGGATATCGGCGGCAATCTGCTCTAACTGAGCACGCGCCTGATCGTCAGTGAGAATCGGCGACGGCTTCAGCAGAATGTGACGCGAATGCACTTCGGTCACCGAGACATTTTTGCTCTCACCGCGCAGATCGTTCACCTTCAGAATGTGGAAACCGACACCGGAACGAACCGGACCGACGATATCGCCTTTTTTCGCGGTTGCCAGCGCCTGTGCAAACAGCGTTGGTAACTCTTCAATTTTGCCCCAGCCCATGTTGCCGCCTTTCAGCGCCTGCGAGTCAGCTGAGTAAGTGACCGCCATTTTGCCGAAGTCAGCGCCGTTTTTCAGTTCACCCACCAGCTGTTTCGCCAGGGTTTCCTGCTCATCGACCTGCTGTTGGGTCGGGTTTTCTGGCAGCGGCAGCAGGATGTGGCTGACGTTCAGCTCGGTGCCCTGGCTGTTCTGAGAGCCGATCTGGGTGGCAAGCGTATCCACTTCCTGCGGCAGAATGGTGACGCGACGGCGCACTTCGTTATTACGCACTTCCGCAATCAACATCTCTTTACGGATCTGCGAACGGTAAGTGCCGTAATTCATGCCGTCGTAAGCCAGGCGGCTACGCAGCTGATCGAGGCTCATGCGGTTCTGCGCAGCGATGTTCTGAATCGCCTGATCCAGCTGCTGGTCGCTGATCTCAACGCCCGCTTTTTCGCCCATCTGCAGAATAATGTTGTCCATGATCTGACGTTCCAGAATCTGGTGGCGCAACGTTTTGTCATCTGGCAACTGCTGACCTGCCTGCTGGGCCTGAGATTTGACGGTGCTCATCATCCCGTCAACGTCGCTCTCAAGCACCACGCCGTTATTGACCACGGCTGCAACTTTATCAACCACTTGTGGTGCTGCGAACGCGGTGTTGGCACTGATCGCCACACCAAGAATCAGCATTCTCCAGTTCTTCATACTTTATCCATTGTTGGTTCCGCACTGCGGGATTGCCTGTCAAACATCACAACATCAGAAAGCGCGCTGGTAAGGAATGATGCCCTGACGCAGCATTTGGTTGGTGCCTAAGCCATAGTTGGAACTCAGACCACGCAACTCAATGTTGAATGAGATTTGGTTGTCATACTTACTGTCGTCATTTTCCCAACCGTTAATTTTGCGCTCGTAGCCCAGGCGAATGGCGTAACAGCATGAGCTGTATTGCAGGCCAACCAGTTGCGATGCCGGACGCGTGTTGCGGGTATCGTAGTAGTAAGCGCCTACGACAGACCATGCATCCGCAATCGGCCAGCTGGCCGTGGTGCCGACCTGAGAAATCCCGTTTTTGTAGATCGGGTTATTCACCAGCGTACTGTCATTCAGTGCGGTCGCCACGTATTCCGGGCTGCTGTAGCGGTAGCTCAGCTGCACCATACGATCGGCATCACGACGGTATTCCAGCACCGCATTTCCCTGGGAGACGTTATCGAGTTTGGTATCATACTGAATCCCACCCCGAACGCCCCAACGATCGCTTACTTTCCAGTATGTATCGCCAGCCCAGATCAGGCTGCCGGTATCATCTTCTTCACTGGTCTGATTAACGCCAGTGCGTGAAGGGGTAAACGAGTAGATTTGACCCACGGAAACGTTAAAACGTTCAACCAGATCGTTATCATAAATACGTGAGGTGACGCCGGTCGCCACTTCGTTGGCCGACGCGATGCGATCCAGGCCGCTATAGGTACGGTCGCGGAACAGACCGGTATAGTCGGTTTGCAGCTGGGTCGAGTCGTAAGGATAGATATTGCTCTGGTCGCGATACGGGATATAGAGATACTGCACCCGCGGTTCCAGCGTCTGGGTATAGCCTGCCGCCGAGCTCATGTCGCGGTCAAACACCATCCGGCCATCTACTTTAAACTGCGGCAGGGTACGGTTGACGGACTCATCGAGCGTGCCGCTCTTACCATTTACGTTGGCGTAATTGTTGTTGTAGAAATCGACATCCGTTTGCTGATAGTGGGTCGCCAGCAGCTTCGCTTCGGTATCCAGACTGGCCCAGCCGTTAGAGAGCGGCAGGTTCAGGGTTGGTTCAATGTGTAAACGGGTCGCTTCAGGATAGCGATCGCTGACGTTAGTGAACTTCACCGCCTGGGCGTAGATACGGCCATCAAACGGACCGATATCGTTCTGATAGAAATTGAGGTCCAGCTGCGGCATCGCACGGTAGACATTGCTGCTGCTGGTGTCGCCAAAGACCTGGAAGTCTTTGGTCGAGAGCGTGGCATCCCAGTTGGTGTCAGCGTAGCCGATACTGAATTTCTGCGTAGCGTAGTTGTCGGTCGAGCTGTAGTACTTCGAGTCGAGATCGTTGAAGTAGTACTGGTCGCTGACCTTGGTGTAGTCGGCGCTGAAACGCCAGTTCTTGTCGTAGACACCGGCGTGACGCCAGTAGAATAACCAGCGGTCAGAACTGTCGTCCTCGGCGATGCCGCGCACCGCTTTGTCGTTATCGTACTGTTTGTCCGAGCCCAGATAGTCGAACTCCACCAGACCTGCACCAGCCACAGTCAGATAACGAAATTCGTTTTCAAACTGCATGCCGCGCTTACTCATGTAGTGCGGCGTGATGGTGGCATCGGCCTGCGGCGCGATGTTCCAGTAATAGGGCAGCACAAATTCAAAGCCGTTGTTGCTGCCATATTTTGCATTTGGGATCAGGAAACCGGAGCGGCGGCGATCGCCGATCGGTAACTGCAGATAGGGACTGTAGAACACCGGTACCGAGCCGAGCTTAAAGCGGGCGTTCCAGATCTCCGCCACTTCCTCCTCACGGTCCTGAATGACTTCCGAACCCACCACGCTCCAGCTGTTGGAACCTGGCAGACAGGAGGTGAAGCTGCCGTTTTCCAGAATGGTATAGCGGTTATTGCCGCGCAGCTTCATCTGGTCAGCGGTGCCGCGCCCCTGACGATCCACCATCTGGTAGTCGCCATTCCAGACGTTGGTGTCTTTGCTGTTGAGGTTTGACCAGGCTTTCGGACCTTTCAGGATGACCTGATTGTCGTCGTAGTGCACATTACCGAGGGCATCGACGGTACGAACCGGCGTGGTCTGGCCCTCCTGCTGACGCTGATGAAGTTGTACTTCATCCGCCTGCATCCGGCTGTTGCCCTGTTCAATATTCACATTGCCGGTGAAGACCGCATCATTGGGGTAATTCCCCTTTGCGGCGTCGGAGTGAATGGTCACCGGCAGCTGGTTAGTGTCGCCACTTACCAGCGGGCGGTTATAACTCGGCACGCCTAACATACACTGCGACATCAAATCGTCGGCAAAGGCTTGCTGGCTAATGGCTGAGCCGATCAGAGTGGCCAGCAGGGTAGGTATATGTTTTTTCATACGCGGTATCGAGAATTCCATGAAAACTGGCATCATGCCGACAATCGGGTCAGAGACTAACTTACTGCCCGGCGTTGTGCCAGCGTTAATCCTTTTCTGTCCGCGTTGCCGTTAGGCGCTGAGATAAATGACAGGTATGATAATGCAATTTTCAGCCGCAAGCATGGCGAATTGAGGAGTTTATGCGCTACTGGGGAAAAGTTGTGGGTCTGGCGGTGGGATTACTTTCCGGTGCAGGCTTTTGGGGTATTGTGATCGGTTTGATCATTGGCCATATGATTGACAAAGTTCGCGGCGCACAAGGCAAGGCTTACTTCTCGAATAATCAAACCCGACAGACGCTGTTTTTCAGCACCACCTTTCAGGTGATGGGCCATCTGACCAAGTCAAAAGGGCGCGTCACCGAAGCGGATATCCAGATTGCTTCGCTATTAATGGAGCGGATGCAACTGCACGGCGAATCGCGTACGGCGGCACAGCGCGCGTTCCGCGAAGGCAAGCAGGCCGATTATCCATTACGCAGCAAGCTACGCGAACTGCGCAGCGCCTGTTTCGGACGCTTTGACCTGATTCGGATGTTTCTTGAGATTCAGATTCAGGCCGCCTTCGCGGACGGTTCACTGCATCCTAATGAGCGTCAGGTGCTCTACGTGATTGCGGAAGAGCTGGGAATATCGCGCGGTCAGTTCGATCAGTTCCTGCGGATGATGGAAGGCGGTCAGCAATTCGGCGGCGGTCAGCGTTCATCCGGTGGCTTCCAGCAGGCGCAACGCGGACCGACGCTGGAAGATGCCTGTAGCGTGCTGGGCGTAAAGAGCAGCGATGATGCCACCACCATCAAACGCGCCTACCGCAAGCTGATGACGGAGCACCATCCCGATAAGCTGGTGGCCAAAGGGCTGCCGCCAGAGATGATGGAGATGGCGAAGCAGAAAGCGCAGGAAATTCAGGCAGCTTACGACCTGATCCGCAAAGAGAAAGGGTTTAAATAATCGCGCTGTTGCCGTGACGTCTTTCCCGACGTCACGGGCTGCCCGGCCGGTGATTAAAAGTCGGCGGGCTGTCGGAAGGTCATGAGGTTACCGAAAGCGGGATGGGTAATGGTCAGGGACTCCGCATGCAGCAACAGACGGGGTGCCATCGCTTTGGCCTCCGGATGCGCATAAAAGTTATCGCCCAGAATCGGATGTCCCAGCGCCAGCAAGTGTACCCGCAGCTGATGTGACCGGCCGGTAATGGGTTTCAGCGACACGCGTGCGCTGTTATCGGCGCGATACTCCAGCACCTGATATTCAGTCTGTGCGGCTTTGCCGGTCTCAAAGCAGACTTTCTGCTTCGGTCGGTTGGGCCAGTCGCAAATCAGCGGCAGATCAATCAGCCCCTTCTCCTCTGCCGGATGGCCCCAGACGCAGGCGACATAGCGCTTAGCCGGCTCACGCTCCCGAAACTGCCGTTTCAGCTCGCGCTCTGCCGCTTTGGTCAGCGCCACCACAATCACGCCGCTGGTGGCCATATCCAGCCGGTGTACCGACTCTGCCTGCGGGTAATCACGCTGGATCCGCGTCATCACGCTATCTTTATGTTCGTCCAGCCGGCCCGGCACTGAGAGCAGGCCGCTGGGCTTGTTCACCACCATGATGTGCGCATCCTGATAGAGGATGTGCAGCCAGGGTTCACGCGGTGGATTGTAGGGTTCCATGCATCTTTCCAAAAATAAGGGGCCATGCGGCCCCTGAGCTTACTGGTGAGTCACCACAATCAGGCGCAGCGCGTCGAGACGCCAGTTAGCCTCATCGAGGCTTTCCAGCACCTGCTGACGGTTACTTTCCAGCGCCTCGATTTCATCTTCACGAATGTTCGGGTTGACCGCTTTCAGCGCTTCCAGGCGGGAGAGTTCCGCACCCAGCTTCTCGTTCGCTTCTGCGCGGGCAGCATCAATCACCGCACGCGCTTCGCTGACCACCTTCTCTTCGCCCTGGGTCAGAATGGCGTGGACATCCTGCTGTACCGCGTTGACCAGCTTACTGCCGGTATGGCGGTTAACGGCATTCAGCTGACGGTTGAAGCTTTCAAACTCCACCTTGCCCGCCAGGTTGGTACCGTTACGATCCAGCAGCAGACGGATTGGCGTCGGCGGCAGGAAGCGGGTCAGCTGCAGATGCTTCGGTGCCTGCGCTTCGACCACGTAGATCAGCTCGACCAGCAGCGTACCGACCGGCAGCGCCTTGTTCTTCAGCAGCGAGATGGCGCTGCTGCCGGTATCACCCGACAGGATCAGATCCAGACCATTGCGGATCAGCGGATGTTCCCAGGTAATGAACTGGGTATCTTCGCGTGACAGCGCCTGTTCGCGGTTAAAGGTGATGGTACAGCCATCTTCCGGCAGGCCAGGGAAGTCGGGCACCAGCATATGATCGGATGGCGTCAGCACGATCAGGTTATCGCTGCGATCTTCCTGATTGATACCAACGATATCAAACAGGTTAAGCGCGAAGTTCACCAGGCCGGTATCATCGTCCTGATCAGCGATCGCATTCGCCAGCGCCTGAGCCGCGTCGCCGCCGTTGGAGTTCAGCTCCAGCAGGCGATCGCGTCCCTGTTCCAGCTGCAGTTTCAGCGCATCATGCTGCTTACGGCAGTCAGTGATAAAGGCATCGAAGCCGTCACTGTTTTCCGGTGCCGCCAGATAGTCGATCAGCTGCGAATGCACGCTGTCATAAATGGTGCGGCCGGTCGGGCAGGTATGTTCAAACGCATCCAGCCCTTCGTGATACCAGCGCAGTAACACCGCCTGTGCGGTCTTCTCCAGCCACGGCACCAGGATCTGGATATCGTGCGCCTGACCAATACGATCGAGACGACCGATACGCTGCTCAAGCAGATCCGGGTTAAACGGCAGATCGAACATTACCAGACGGCTGGCGAACTGGAAGTTACGGCCTTCTGAACCGATTTCTGAGCAGAGCAGCACCTGCGCGCCGTTCTCTTCCGAAGCAAACCACGCCGCAGCACGGTCACGTTCGATGATCGACAGACCCTCATGGAACACCGCCGCCCGGATACCTTCGCGCTCACGCAATACCTGCTCCAGTTGCAGCGCCGTGGCGGCCTTGGCGCAGATCACCAGCACTTTCTCTTTACGGTTGCTGGTGAGGTAACCCATCAGCCACTCCACGCGCGGATCGAAGTTCCACCAGGTGCCGCTGTCGCCTTCAAATTCCTGATAAATCTGTTCCGGATAGAGCAGGTCACGCGCGCGTTCTTCTGCGCTTTTACGGGCGCCCATAATGCCGGAGACTTTAATCGCGGTCTGATACTGCGCTGGCAGCGGCAGACGAATCTGGTGCAGTTCGCGTTTCGGGAACCCTTTGACGCCGTTACGGGTGTTACGGAACAGCACGCGGCTGGTGCCGTGGCGATCCATCAGCATCGAGATCAGCTCCTGGCGCGCCTCCTGCTTGCCGTCACGATCGCTGTTGGCGACCTGCAGCAGCGGCTCAATATCCTGCTCGCCGACCAGATCGTTGATCCGGTTCATCTCCTGCTGCGAGACCGGCTGATCCGCCAGCAGCGCGGTCACCGCATCGGCAATCGGCCGGAAATGCTGCTGCTCTTCAACGAAAGCGGCAAAGTCGTGAAAGCGATTGGGGTCAAGCAGACGCAGACGGGCAAAGTGGCTCTCCATGCCCAGCTGTTCCGGCGTGGCGGTTAACAGCAGGACGCCAGCGGTTTTTTCCGCCAGCTGCTCAATCACCTGATATTCGCGGCTCGGTGCGCCTTCCGACCACGCCAGATGGTGCGCTTCATCGACCACCAGCAGATCCCATTCGGCATCGGCCAGCAGTTCAAGACGCTGCTTGTTGCGGCGCACAAAGTCGAGCGAACAGATAATTAACTGTTCGGTTTCAAACGGATTATCGCTGTCGTGCTGGGCTTCGGTATAGCGATCGTCATCAAACAGTGCAAAGCGCAGGTTGAAACGGCGCAGCATCTCAACCAGCCACTGATGCTGCAGCGTTTCCGGCACCACGATTAACACCCGGTCGGCACGTCCGGCCAGCAGCTGCTGCTGGATGATCATCCCGGCTTCAATGGTTTTCCCCAGTCCGACTTCATCCGCCAGCAGCACGCGTGGCGCGTGGCGACGGCCCACATCGTGGGCGATATGCAGCTGATGCGGAATCAGGTTGGTGCGCATGCCACGCAAACCGCTGATCGGCAGACGGTATTGCTCACTCTGATATTTGCGGGCGCGGAAGCGCAGGGCGAAGCGGTCCATCCGGTCGAGCTGGCCGGCGAACAGACGATCCTGCGGCTTGCTGAAGACCAGCTTACTGTCGAGCATCACTTCGCGCAGCATCACGTCGCTTTCGTCGGTATCAAGACGGGTGCCGATATAGGTCATCAGGTCATTTTCGTTGCGTACTTCATCGACTCGCATCTGCCAGCCTTCATGGCTGGTGATGGTGTCACCCGGATTGAAGATGACGCGGGTAACAGGCGAATCGTTGCGGGCGTAGAGGCGGTTTTCCCCGGTGGCCGGGAACAGCAGGGTGATCATGCGGGTATCAACCGCCACCACCGTGCCCAGTCCCAGTTCACTTTCCGTATCACTAATCCAGCGCTGACCTAATGTAAAAACCATATATTTTTAGCTCGAATTTTAACGTTTTTAGAGGTGTTCCCGGATACACAGGCAATAGGATTTCATCCAAACGAACAGGTCTGGAGAGTCTCTCTTAGCGCGGTGAGTATCAGGAAGGGCGCTATGGTACTGGATGGCAGGGCATTCGTCACCTGTCAAAAAAGACCCAACTGCCCGGTAATCAGTGTAGCAAAGTCCCCTCCGACGAAAGGTAAAATCCCGTCGGCGACCGGTTGTAACTGCTTACTGACGTAGTGATCGTAATCCAGTGGCGTGGTACGCGCCTCCAGTGGCTCCGGGCCGGCCGTCGCCATCACGTAACGAATCCGGCCGCCATTCTGGTACTGCAACGGCCGGTTTAATTTGCGATTCTGCTCATCCGCCAGCCGGGCGGCGCGGACGTGCGGCGGCACATTTTTTTCATACTCTTTCAGCGGACGGCGCAGACGTTTTTTATAAATCAGCTGATCGTCGAGTTCACCGGCCAGCAACTGCGCCACGGTAGCACGGATATAGTCCTGCCACGGCTCACGATGGAAAATCCGGCTGTAGAGCTGCTGCTGAAACTGCTGTGCCAGCGGCGTCCAGTCGGTGCGTACCGACTCCAGCCCTTTAAACACCATGCGTTCGCCCGCCGCTTCACGGATCAGGCCGGCATAGCGTTTTTTACTGCCCTGTTCAGCGCCACGAATGGTGGGCATCAGAAAACGGCAGAAGTGATTTTCATACTCCAGCTCCAGCGCGCTGGTCAGGCCCTGGGTCTGCTGCAGATGGTCACGCCACCAGGCGTTCACTTTTTGTGTCAGCTGCTGACCAATCGCGGCCGCATCCTGTTCATTGTGGGCCGATTTCAGCCAGACAAAGGTCGAATCGGTATCGCCATAAATCACATCGTAGCCTTCCGCCTCAATCAGCGTGCGGGTCTGCTGCATAATGGCGTGACCACGCATCGTAATCGAGGAGGCGAGGCGCGGATCGAAAAAGCGACAGGCGCTGGTGCCGAGCACGCCATAAAAGGCGTTCATGATAATCTTCAGCGCCTGCGACAGCGGCTGGTTGCCCTGCTTTTTGGCGGCTTCGCGGCCCAGCCAGATCTGTTCGACGATAGCGGGCAGGCAGTGGGTATGACGTGAAAAGCGCGCCTCGCGAAAGCCTTCCACCGAATCAGCATCATCAGGGTGCGCCAGCCCTTCCACCAGCCCAACCGGATCGATCAGGAAGGTACGGATAATCGACGGATAGAGGCTTTTGTAATCCAGCACCAGCACCGAGTCGTAGAGGCCTGGCCGCGAATCCATTACGTAGCCGCCAGGGCTGGCTTCCGGCGCCACATCGCCGAGGTTCGGCGCGACAAAGCCGACCCGATGCATACGCGGAATATAAAGATGACCGAACGCGGCGACCGAACCACCGTGGCGATCCACCGCCAGGCCGTTCACCGCTGCCCGTTCCAGCAAAAACGGCATGATCGCCGTTTTGTGGAAAATGCGCGTCACCAGTTCACAATCTTTCAGGTTATAGCGCGCCAGCGCTGGTTTATCGTTGGCGAAGCGCCAGTTGATCTCCTCCATGCGCTGCCACGGGTTATCGATCGCTTTGCCTTCGCCCAGTAACTGCTGCGACACCGATTCCAGGCTGAATGACGGGAAATCCCAGAAAGCGGATTTCAGCGCGTCAATACCGTCAATGATCAGCCGGCCGCTGGCCTGGGCGAAAAACACGCCGGGCTTGAAGCCGTGCTCACGCCACTCCAGCGCGCTGTTCTGACGACCCAGCCGCAGCGGAATCGCGTAGCGATCGGCGTGTTTCTGCAATACCCGCAGGTCAAACTGCACCACGTTCCAGCCGATAATCACGTCGGGATCGTGCTCAGCGAACCACTGGTTGAGTGCTTCAATCAGTTGCGGTCGGGTATCAAGGTAGATCAGTTCAAAATCGAGTGCGCTGGCATCGCCGTTTGCCGGACCGAGCATGTAGACCTGGCGCTGGCCGCAACCCTCCAGCCCGATGCAATAAAGCTCACCGTGCTGGGTGGTTTCAATATCCAGTGAGACCCATTTGAGCGGGGGCCGATAGTCAGGATGCGGCTTCAGCCGGGCGTTCACCACGCTGTCGCCCCGGGCTTCGCCATCAAACCAGACCGGTGCGGTAATAAAACGCTCCATCAGATAGCGTTCCGGCGGGCGGATATCCGCTTCATAGACCGGAATCCCCTGTTCGCGCAGCCGCTTTTCGATCTGCTGCAGCTGGCGATTCTGTCGGCAATAGAGCCCGAACACCGGGCGCTGGCGAAAATCTTTCAGTTCGAGCGGCTGGATGCGCAGCTGACGCTCATCCTTCAGCAGCTCGCTGACCTGAGACTGAAACTCACGCGGAATAAACGCTACTGACTCCTGAACCGGCAGCACCACGCGCTGCGCACCCTGATCGGTAGCGAGCCAGAGGATAATTTCGCTGCCTTGCGGCGTATCGCGCCAGTGGCGGGTAAGCAGAAAACCTGCGCGGGGCCTATTCACATCGTCTCCAGACTCAGGATTTTTGATCGGTGAGAAAACCCGCTCAGTATAACATGGATATTTATACAGTTCCGCCGCTGGGTTTTGTCAACATTGTCCTACAATTCTTGCCTTGACGCTGTGTAGCTGGCTCTGGACAATCCAGCCTTCTGCTTTTTCTAAGGAAGTTTATGGAAGCCTGGGTTCAACACCTGTTTACGCAGTCGCTGGAGTGGGCGCTGTTTGCGGTGGCGCTGGTCACCTTTCTGGAATCGCTGGCGCTGGTCGGGCTGTTGCTGCCGGGTACCGTGCTGATGGCGAGTCTGGGCGCGCTGGTGGGGAGCGGACAGATTGGTCTTTATCCGGCCTGGGCGGCGGGTTTTGTCGGTTGCCTGATTGGCGACTGGGTTTCCTACGGGATCGGCTGGAAATTTCAGGGGCCGCTACATCGCTGGAAGTATCTGCAAAAGTACAAAGGTCTGCTGGATAAAACCGAACATGCGCTGCATCAGCACAGCATGTTTACCATTCTGGTCGGGCGCTTTGTCGGGCCGACGCGTCCGCTGATCCCGCTGGCCGCGGGGATGCTGGAGCTGCCGGTACGTAAATTCCTGCCGCCTAATCTGATTGGCTGCCTGCTGTGGCCACCGCTCTATCTGATGCCCGGCATCCTGGCGGGCGTGGCGGTGGATGTTCCCGAGGCGGCGCAGGGCGGCAACTTTAAGTGGCTGCTGCTGGCG
Organism: Pantoea sp. USHLN298; assembly: GCF_037149395.1. NCBI lineage: Bacteria > Pseudomonadati > Pseudomonadota > Gammaproteobacteria > Enterobacterales > Erwiniaceae > Pantoea > Pantoea sp. USHLN298. Next base: position 159,360 of record NZ_JBBCRO010000004.1, on the reverse strand, counting down.
GCCGCGATTGTGGTGTGGCTGGGTGGCTGGCTGGGCTGGCGCTGGTGGCGCAGTGGCAGGAGTCAGGACTGGGCGACCGCGTATCTGCCGCCGGAACGGCTGCGCTGGCTGGGACCGCTGGGGCTGGCGATCGCCATCGCCGCCTTCGTCGGCATTCAGTTCCATCCGATGATGCCGATTTTCCGCCATCTGCTGTGGCAGGTCTTCTTCGAGTAATTCAGCGGCGCGGGATGCCCAGCACCTCGGCTTCCCGCGTCTCGCCCGACAGCAACTGTCGGGTCGCGCCATCCCAGTAAACCCGACCATCAACAATCACTACGCTGCGCGGCGCGATTTGCTGCGCATCTTCCAGACTGTGCGACACCATCAGCAGCGTGATGCTGCGCGCTTCACACACCGAGCGCACCAGCTGCAGCATTTCGCTGCGCAGCGCCGGGTCGAGCGCCGAAAACGGCTCATCCAGCAGCAGCACTGGCCGGTCACGCAGCAGGCAGCGCGCCAGCGCCACGCGCTGACGTTGTCCACCCGACAGCTCGCCCGGCAGCCGCGCCAGCAGATCGCCCAGCCCCACCTGTTCGGCCAGCGCAGCCAGCTGCTGACGCTGATCGGCGTTCAGTTTCAATCCCGGATGCAATCCCAGCGCCATGTTCTGCTGCACGCTGAGGTGCGGAAACAGGTTGTTCTCCTGAAACAGCATCGAAACCGGCCGCCTGGCCGGTACGCTGTGGCTGTGGTCCTGACCATCAATCAGCAGCGTGCCCTGACGAATCGGCAGAAATCCGGCGATCAGACTGAGCAACGTGCTTTTTCCCGCCCCGCTTGGGCCGAGGATCGCCAGACGCTCGCCGCGCCCGGCGTGCAGGCTGAAGCGCATCGGCAGATGCTGATAAAGGTAGGTAAGGTTATTCAGAGTCAGCATGGCGGCCCGGTAATTTTTCCATCAGGGTGAACAGTAACAAACAGAGTAACAGCAGCAGCAGGGCGGTCACTGCGCCATCGGCACCGCGATAGGCACCGATCTGTTGATAAAGGTAGAACGGCAGCGTGCGGAAGTCGGCGTTACCAAACAGCGCCACGACACCAAAATCACCAATCGACAGCACGCAGGCAAACGCCAGCGCCTGCGCCAGCGGACGCTTCAGCGCCCGCAGTTCAATCAGTCGCAGCCGATTCCAGCCGTGGATATCCAGTGATTCGCAGAGTCTGCCGTAGCGCCCGGCGACGTCACGCATCGGGTTTTCCAGCACTTTCAGCGCATAGGGAATGGCGATCAGCGCATTGGTGAAGATCACCAGCCCATCCGCCGAGTCCGGCAGGCCGACGGTGGCGTTAAACAGCAAAAAGAAACCGGTCGCCAGCACGATCCCGGGCATGGCCAGAATCAGCATACCGCTGGTGTCGATCAGCTGCGCCGCGACCGGATGCTGGCGCAGGCGCAACTCGCGACTGCTCCACAGCAGCATCAGCGTCAGTGTGACACAGAGCAGACCGGCACCCAGCGCAATACGCAACGAGGTCAGCGTCGCCTGCCACAGTGCTGGCTGGGCCAGCGCGCCGCGCAACCCGCCGTGCAAACCATCCACCACCACTGCCGCCAGCGGCGGCAACAGCAGCAGTAACGCCAGCACAATCAGCAGGCCATCGGTCAGCTGCGCCAGGCGCGAATCCTGCGGATCGCGCCAGCCGTGCAGCTGGCTGGTGCCGACGGGAATCGCCTTGCTGAAACGCTGGCTAAGCAGCACCAGCGTCAGACAGCAGCCGAGCTGGATCAGCGCCAGCAGGGCGGCCCGTCCGGGATCGTAGTCGTAACTGAGCGCCTGGAAGATCGCCAGTTCAATGGTGGTGGCCTGCGGCCCGCCGCCCAGCGAAAGCACGGTGGCGAAGCTGGCGAAGCAGAGCATAAAGATCAGCGCGCCGGTCGGCAGCAGCTGACGACGCAGCCACGGCCACTCCAGCAAGCGAAAGTGGTGCCAGCCGCGCAGATCAAGCTGCGCCGCCAGCTGGCGCTGTTCCGCCGGAATACTTTCCAGCGCCTGCAGCATCAGGCGCGTCGCCAGCGGCAGGTTAAAAAAGACGTGTGCCAGCAAAATGCCCTGCAACCCATAGGGCGAGAAGCGATAATCGATGCCGATCAGCTGACAAATCTGCGCCAGCCAGCCGACGCGACCATAGACCGTCAGCAAGCCGAACACCGCCACCAGCACCGGCAGCACCAGCGTCATGGCGCACAGGCGCAGCAATAACTGGCGGCCGGGAAAGCGGCGTCGATAAAGGGCGCGGGCCAGCGGCAGGGCGGGCAGCAGCGACAGCAGGGCAGAGAGCAGCGCCTGACCAAAGGAGAAGGCGATAACGTGATGCAGATACGCGTCCTGCAGCACGCTGCGCCAGTCGGTGACCGGCGCGGCATTCCACAGTGAGCCAAAGGCGAACAGCGCCACGCTGATTAACAGCAGCGTGGCGAGCGAACCAGGAATCAGCCAGCGCGGCATCAGCGGCTGACGGCGCGTTGCCACTGGCTAATCCAGCCTGAACGCTGGCTGGCAACCTCTTCCGGCGAGTATTGCAGCGCGGTGGTGGGCACCTTCAGTGTCGAAAATCCGGCCGGCAGGGTGGTGTTGATCACCGGATACATCCAGTTGCCGGTCGGGATGGTGTTCTGGAACGCAGGCGACACCATAAATTGCATGAACTGCTGCGCCAGTTTCGGCTGTTTGCTGCTGGCTAACTGTGCGGCGACCTCAACCTGCAGATAGTGACCTTCGGCAAACGGCGCGGCGGCGTAGTTCTCTTTTTTCTCTTCGATGAGGTGGTAAGCCGGCGAGGTGGTATAGCTCAGCACCAGATCGCCTTCCCCTTTCAGGAACAGGCCGTAGGCTTCACTCCAGCCCTTGGTGACGGTCACGGTTTTCTGCGCCAGCTTTTGCCACGCCTGCGGTGCCTGATCGCCATAGACTTTTTGCATCCACAGCAGCAGACCTAACCCCGGTGTACTGGTGCGCGGATCTTCGTAGATCACCCGCCATTTTTCCGGGCTCTCTACCAGCTCTTTCAGGCTTTTCGGCGGATTTTTCAGGCGGGTTTTGTCATAGACGAAGGCGAAATAGCCGTAGTCAAACGGGATAAAGGTGCTGTCGTGCCAGCCGCCCGGTAGCGTTAGTTGCGCGGTATCGACCTGACTGGCGGCGAACAGGCCGGTTTTTTGCGCCGCCTGCAGCAGGTTGTTATCCAGTCCCAGTACCACATCGGCTTTGCTGTTTTTGCCTTCCATCCGCACGCGATTCAGCAGCGATACGCCATCTTCCAGCGTGACAAATTTCAGTTCGCAGTCGCACTGCGCTTCAAAGGCTTTTTTAATCGCCGGGCCTGGGCCCCAGTCAGCGGAGAAGGAGTCGTAGGTGTAGACCGTGAGCACCGGTTTAGCCGCCAGGACCGGCGTGGAGAGTAACAGCAGCAGTGGCAGAACTTTGTTTAACACTTTGCGCTCCTTCGGGAGAATAGGGGATGAGTCGCAAAGGATCTGAGCAGCAGGTCTCTCAAATCCCTACGTCGGTATTAACCGAATCAGGTTCGACGGGTCTTTCTCAGCCGCACGCGGCACCCCGTTGAGAACGTCACATTCTAGTCATTTCAGCCGTAGCGCGAAAGCGTTACAGCGCGGGCGGCGCAAACCAGGCCGATTTAAAATCGAACCAGCCCAGCGTATTCATCCGTACGCCGCGCATACTGCGCTGACCTTCCAGCAGCAGCCAGTGATGAAACAGTGGATGCAGCCCGGCGTCTTCCACTAACCGCTTACTCCATTCCGCCAGCGGCAGCGCCTTTTCGCGCCAGCGGGCGGCATCAGCCTGCCAGTCAATCGGCAGGCAGTGATGCAGCAGCGGGATCTCATACAGCTGCGCAAACAGTGAATAATTCAGCGGCAGGGTAAAGTTCACGCTGCCGAGCCAGATGTCACTTTCCGCTTCACCCTGATACCAGCTTTCGTAGCTGATCTCGCGGGTCTCCAGCGTGACGCCGTGCTGCGCCAGCAGCGGACGCAATGCATTGGCGATCCCTTCGTGCTCGACGTGCTGGCTATACCAGGTCAGCGTCAGATGGGTCAGGCCGGGCGGCTTTTCTACCGGCGTCAGATCGCGCCGGTGATGCCAGCGCGGCAGCAGGCCATAGGCTGGAAACCAGTAGCGCTGATAACCCACGCCAGCATGATTGAGCAGGGCGATAGGGTTAAACAGATAGCTGACCCAGCGCCGTATCGCCTCGTCGCGGCCCTTCTCTGAGCGCTGATCGAACAGCAAATAGTAGCAACCCTCTTCGAGGCGGCTCTCTTCCTGCACCTCATCTGCGCCGTCGCCCTGCAGACGTACGCCCGCATAGACCAGTTCGTCGCTGATATCCGGCAAGACCCAGATAGAGACGTCATCAATCAGGGCGCGAAAGCCGAAGTAATCATCAAAGGCTTCAATCTTCAGCTGGCTTTCCTGATTGCGGATCACGCTGTACGGGCCGGTGCCAATCGGCTGGCGGGCAAAGTCGCGCAGCGTCGGCCACTCGCGCGGCAGGATCATGGCGCTGACGCTGGCCAGCAACCAGGGTAACCAGTCGTCGGGCTGGTTTAAGGTGATATCCAGCGTCCAGGGCGCGGGCGAGTCGATCTGCTGAATGTGGGAAAACAGCGGCTGCTGGCGCTGACGTTCCAGCGAATCGATCACGTCGGCCATCTCCAGCTCGCGACCATGATGAAAGCGAATCGCCGGACGCAGAAAGAAGCGCCAGTGTAGCGGGGAGGTTTGCTGCCAGTGGTGGGCGATATCAGCCTCGATTTCCCCGTTTTCCTCATTTATGCGCGTCAGGCCGTTGAAAATCTGGCGGGCAATATGGGTTTCGGAGCGGCGCAGGGCGGAGCCGGGTTGAAGATTAAGCAGCGGACGGTAGTAAAGCACCCGCAGAATGTGTTTGCCCTGGCGGAAGCTGCGGCCAAGGTGGGCGCCAATCATCTGCCTGACCTGATTTTTATCGCCGACCAGCTGCACCAGCTGATCGATGCGATCCTGCTCCAGCAGATCCTCCGCCCGCTGCTGCTGTAGCGCCAGGCCGGTGTAGCAAAAAGTGAGCTGCGAGCGCTTACCGCGTCCGGCCTCAGCCTGCCAGATCAACCAGCCGGCAGCCTGCATCCGGTTGAGTAAATTACGCATATGACGACGCGAGCAGTGCAGCAGGTCAGCCAGTTCACTGAGGGTGATCTCCTGCGTCTGACCCTGACAGCTTTGCCACAGGCGAATAAACTGCTGCTTCAGACGAGATGAGGACATAAAAGAGGAACTCCTGCTGAAAAGCGCTCTGTTTTTCTTGCCCTATTTTAAGAGCAAACTTTCCCTTATGGGAAGAGCGGGAGGCATTCAGCAATGAATGGCGTTCGACCCTCATGCCGCTGTTCAGCGGGATGCTTTTCTGAGTAGGGTGCATTTACACCGCCAGCAGATGATCTCTGCTGGCTTTTTTCATGCTGCACGGTATCGTCTACCCTTCTTCTCTTCCCCTGTTCATCCTGTAAGGGATTTCGGTATGAAATCGCTGTTAACGCGGCAGCGCCGCATCAATCCGGTCTACCTCGCTTTTATGGTCGCCTCGTTCATGCTGGGCGTGGCCGGTGCGCTGCAGGCACCGACGCTCAGCCTGTTTTTAACCCGCGAGGTGCAGGCTCGCCCATTCTGGGTCGGGCTGTTTTTCACCATCAACGCGGTGGCCGGTATCGTGGTGAGTATGCTGGTGGCGAAGCGATCGGACAGCGTCGGCGATCGCCGTAACATCATTCTGTTTTGCTGCCTGATGGCGCTGGTCAATGCGCTGCTGTTTGCTTTTACCCGCCATTATCTGACGCTGATTACCCTTGGGGTGCTACTGTCGGCGCTGGCCAGCGTGTCGATGCCGCAACTGTTCGCGCTGGCGCGTGAATATGCCGATCAGTCGGCGCGGGAAGCGGTGATGTTCAGTTCAGTGATGCGTGCGCAGCTGTCGCTGGCGTGGGTAATCGGACCGCCGCTGTCATTCGCGCTGGCGCTAAACTACGGCTTCGTAACGCTGTTTATGGTGGCGGCAGCACTGTTTCTGATCTGCATTCTGCTGGTGTGGTTTACTCTGCCGTCGGTACCGCGTGCCACACCGCTGCTGCAAAGCGGCGGCCTGCCGCTGAGCGGCTGGCGCGACCGGGATGTGCGTTTACTGTTCATCGCCTCGGTGACCATGTGGACCTGCAATACCATGTATATCATCGATATGCCGCTCTACATCAGTACCACGCTGGGATTGCCGGAAAAGCTGGCCGGCCTGCTGATGGGCACCGCCGCCGGGCTGGAGATCCCGGTGATGCTGCTGGCCGGACATTACGCCCGTAAAGTGGGCAAACGGCGGCTGATGTTGCTGGCCGTGGCGGCCGGTGTGCTGTTCTACCTCGGGCTGGTGCTGTTTAATTCGCGTACCTCTTTGATGGTGTTACAGCTGTTTAATGCGGTCTTTGTCGGGATTATCGCCGGGATCGGCATGTTGTGGTTTCAGGATTTAATGCCGGGGCGGCCAGGTGCGGCGACAACGATGTTCACTAACTCCATTTCAACCGGCATGATTCTGGCGGGAGTGATTCAGGGAACCCTGAGTGAGCGGCTGGGACATGAGGCGGTTTACTGGCTGGCGTTTGGGCTGGCGATAGTGGCTTTGGTGATGTCGGCGCGGGTGCGCGACGTATAAAGAAGCAGGGCGACGTCAGCGTCGCCCTGTCATGATGATCAGCGCAGGTAGGCTGGTTGATTCTGCTCATACTGCGAGATTGACGCTTCATGCTGCAGCGTCAGGCCGATGCTGTCGAGGCCGTTAATCATGCAGTGACGGCGGAAGCTGTCGAGCTCAAACGGATAGACTTTATCTCCCGCAGTGACCGTCTGCGCTTCCAGATCGACCGTAAAGCGAATGCCGGGCTGGGCCGCCACCAGTTTAAACATCTCATCCACTTCCTGTTCGCTTAATTTCACCGGAAGCAGCTGGTTATTGAAGCTGTTGCCGTAAAAAATGTCAGCGAAGCTCGGCGCAATCACCACGTGAAAACCGAAATCGGTCAGCGCCCACGGCGCATGCTCACGAGAAGAGCCGCAGCCGAAGTTTTCGCGCGCCAGCAGAATGCTGGTGCCTTTGAACTCCGGCTTGTTGAGTACAAAACCGGGTGTCGGCACCGTACCGGCATCATCTTCAAAGCGCCAGTCGTGGAACAGATGCTGGCCGAAACCGGTACGGGTCACTTTCTGTAAAAACTGCTTAGGAATGATGGCGTCAGTATCAACGTTAGCCGCATCCAGTGGCGCAACAATGCCGGTGTGTTGGGTAAATTTATTCGCCATGACTCAGGCTCCTGTCAGTTGACGGATGTCAGCAAAATGGCCGGTGACGGCAGCTGCCGCAGCCATTGCCGGGCTGACCAGATGCGTCCGGCCACCGCGGCCCTGACGACCTTCAAAATTGCGGTTGCTGGTTGAGGCGCAGCGCTCGCCCGGATTCAGGCGGTCGTTGTTCATCGCCAGACACATTGAGCAACCTGGCAGACGCCATTCAAAACCCGCTTCCAGGAAGATTTTATCCAGACCTTCCGCTTCGGCCTGGGCTTTGACCGGGCCGGAACCCGGCACCACCATGGCGATCACGCCTGGCGCAACTTTACGACCTTTGGCGATGGCGGCCGCGGCACGCAGATCTTCAATGCGTGAGTTGGTGCAGGAGCCGATAAAGACTTTATCAATCGCCACATCGGTCAGCTTAATGCCCGGCTGCAGATTCATGTAGGCCAGCGCTTTCTCCGCTGAAGCACGCTCGACCGGATCGGCGAACGAGGCGGGATTCGGGATCACCTGATCGACGGCAATTACCTGACCCGGATTGGTACCCCAGGTGACCTGAGGAGCGATCTCTTCTGCATGCAGAGTGACGACTGCATCAAATTTCGCGCCTTCATCGGACTTCAGCGTGCGCCAGTACGCGACAGCCTGTTCCCATTTCTCATCTTTCGGCGAGAACTGACGGCCCTTCAGGTAGTTGAAGGTAGTGTCATCCGGCGCAACCAGACCCGCTTTGGCACCCATCTCAATCGCCATATTACACAGGGTCATGCGGCCTTCCATACTCAGCGCTTCAATCGCCGGACCGCAGAACTCCACCACATGACCGGTGCCGCCCGCGCTGCCGGTTTTACCGATGATCGCCAGCACGATATCTTTGGCGGTAATGCCGGTTGCGGCTTCGCCCAGCACTTCAATTTTCATGGTTTTCGCCCGACCCTGTTTCAGCGTCTGGGTCGCGAACACATGTTCCACTTCTGAGGTGCCGATACCAAAGGCCAGCGAGCCAAAGGCGCCGTGCGTGGCGGTGTGTGAGTCGCCGCAGACGATGGTCATGCCCGGCAGCGTCATACCCTGCTCAGGACCGATAACGTGGACGATGCCCTGGAACGGGTGGTTCAGGTCATAGAGCTGGACGCCAAACTCGGCGCAGTTTTTCATCAGCTCCTGCATCTGAATACGGGCCATCTCACCCGAGGCGTTGATGTCTTTGGTCTGGGTAGAGACGTTGTGATCCATGGTGGCGAAGGTCTTTTCGGGCTGACGGACTTTACGCCCGTGCGCGCGCAGACCGTCGAACGCCTGAGGTGACGTCACTTCATGGATCAGGTGGCGATCGATGTAGAGTAACGGCGTTTCGTTCGGCGCTTCGTGGACGACATGTGCATCAAATAACTTCTGGTATAACGTTTTCATTATTTTATTTTTCCTCGGCGATAAAGCGGGCGATGATGCTGCCCATCTCATCTGTGCTGATCGCTGGGCCGTCACCGGCTAAATCTTTGGTGCGGTAGCCCTCTTCCAGCGCCCGGCTGATGGCGCGCTCAATGCTGTCGGCGGCGTCATCGGCATTCAGGCTGTAACGTAACAGCAGCGCCAGTGACAGGATCTGCGCCACCGGGTTAGCGATGTTCTGACCGGCGATATCAGGCGCAGAGCCGCCCGCCGGTTCAAACAGACCAAAACCTTCTTCGTTCAGGCTGGCGGAAGGCAGCATGCCCATTGAGCCGGTGATCATGGCGCACTCATCAGAGAGAATGTCACCGAACAGGTTAGAGCAGAGCAGTACATCAAACTGCGACGGGTCTTTGATCAGCTGCATGGTGGCATTGTCGATGTACATGTGGCTCAGCTCGACATCCGGATACTCTTTAGCGATCTCATTGACGATCTCACGCCACATCACTGAGGTCTGCAGCACGTTGGCTTTGTCGATGGAGGTCACTTTATGACGACGCTTGCGCGCTGACTCAAAGGCGATGCGGGCGATGCGTTCAATTTCGAAACGGTGGTAAACCTCGGTATCAAAGGCCCGCTCGTGCGGACCGCTGCCTTCACGGCCTTTCGGCTGGCCGAAGTAGATGCCGCCGGTCAGTTCGCGCACGCACAGAATGTCGAAACCTTTAGCGGCGATGTCGCTGCGCAGCGGACAAAAGGCTTCCAGCCCGCTGTAGAGCGCTGCCGGACGCAGGTTGCTGAACAGACGGAAATGTTTACGCAACGGCAGCAGCGCACCACGCTCAGGCTGCGAGGCGGGCGGCAGGTGTTCCCACTTAGGTCCGCCAACCGAACCGAACAGAATGGCGTCCGCCTGCTCACAGCCAGCAACGGTGGCTGGCGGTAACGGTTCGCCATGCTGGTCGATGGCGATGCCGCCGACGGCGTATTCGCTGGTGGTGATGCGCATGTCGAAGCGCTGACGAATCGCGTCTAACACTTTCATTGCCTGCGCCATCACTTCAGGGCCGATACCGTCACCCGGTAACACTGCGATATGGGAAGAACTGGACATAGTTATACCGTTTCCTTCTGATCTTTAAATTTGCGCTGCAATTCTTGCTCAACCTGTCTGGCGCGCCAGATGTTGTTCAGGGCGTTCACCATCGCTTTGGCGGAGGATTCGACGATATCGGTCGCCAGACCGACGCCGTGGAACTTACGGCCGTTGTAGCTCACGACGATATCCACCTGACCCAGCGCATTTTCGCCGTGGCCTTTGGCGGTCAGTTTGTAGTTCACCAGCTCTGCATCCAGCTGGGTGATGCGATTGATCGCCTGGTAGACGGCATCCACCGGGCCATTGCCGGTTGCGGCATCCGATTTATTCTCGTCGCCACAGCCCAGATTGACCGAGGCAGTGGCGGTAATGCTGGAGCCGGTCTGGACATTAAATTCGTGCAGCTGGAAGTGTTCCGGTTCTTCATTCTGTTTATTGATAAAGGCCAGCGCTTCCAGGTCGTAATCAAATACCTGACCTTTCTTATCCGCCAGCTTCAGGAAGGCGTCGTACAGGGTATCCAGGTTGTAATCACGTTCTGCGTAGCCCATCTCTTCCATGCGGTGTTTGACCGCCGCACGGCCTGAGCGCGAGGTCAGGTTGAGCTGAATTTTGTGCAGGCCAATCGATTCAGGCGTCAGGATTTCATAGTTTTCGCGGTTCTTCAGCACGCCATCCTGGTGAATACCGGAGGAGTGGGCGAAAGCGTTAGAGCCGACCACCGCTTTGTTCGCCGGGATCGGCATATTGCAGATCTGGCTGACCATCTGGCTGGTGCGGTAGATTTCCTGATGATTGATATTGGTGTGGACGTTCATGATCTGCTGGCGGGTTTTGATCGCCATGATCACCTCTTCCAGCGCACAGTTACCGGCACGTTCGCCCAGGCCGTTCAGCGTTCCTTCAACCTGACGCGCGCCTGCCTGCACGGCGGCGAGGGCGTTACCGGTCGCCATGCCCAGGTCATCATGGGTATGCACAGAGAGAATCGCTTTATCGATGTTTGGCACGCGCTGAATTAACTGGCTGATGATGTGCGCATATTCGCCTGGCAGGGTATAGCCAACGGTGTCGGGGATGTTGATGGTGCGGGCACCGGCGTTAATCGCCGCTTCAACCATCCGGCACAGATCATCAATCGGGGTCCGGCCGCCATCTTCACAGGAGAACTCGACGTCATCGGTATAATTGCGGGCGCGTTTCACCATCTTCACCGCACGCTCAATCACCTCTGGCAGCGTACTGCGCAGTTTAGTGGCGATGTGCATCGGCGACGTCGCGATGAAAGTATGAATACGGAAGGCTTCGGCAACGCGCAGTGATTCGTAAGCGGCGTCAATATCTTTCTCTACACAGCGCGCCAGACCGCAGACCCGGCTGTTTTTAATGGTGCGAGCGATAGTCTGTACGGATTCAAAATCACCGGGAGAAGAGACCGGAAAACCAACCTCCATAACGTCAACGCCCATGCGCTCCAGCGCTAATGCGATCTGCAATTTTTCTTTCACACTCAGGCTGGCCTGTAATGCCTGCTCACCGTCGCGCAGAGTGGTATCGAAAATAATGACTTGCTGGCTCATCGTAATCATCCTTATGCATTTCTCTTGCCTTGCAACGAGCATAAAAAAACCCGCGACAGGCGCGGGTTTTTAACTTTCAGCAGGTTTGAATCAGTGTTTGATTCCGCCCACAAGTCTACCGCGCAAACTGAATGCGTTTAGTAGTAGACCGAGTAGGCGAGAAGAACGAAACATGGATTCAAACCTCATAAAATTTTGTGCTGCACATATTGGTACTGGAATCCCCCAGCGATGTCAACCTTGAATGAAGGGCTATTTTTTGCGGCGATGAAGGAAAATATTCTGTCAGATATCGGTGAAGCAGCGTAATGCACAGCAGCCTACGCGGTGCGGGTTAAAACGGGTTGCTGTGGGCGGTGTGATGACGCCTGTTGTTTTTTAATTTATTGAAATTAAAAGGTTATTTGGTTTCTCTGTCACGCAGCCTGGTGACAATTATTTTCGCCTGTTCAGCATAATCGTATGAACTTTTATGGTTTTAAGGTTAATTACGCCAGAAAAGAAATGAGACAGGAAATTGTGGGCTGTGTCAGGCGGCAATAACTTTTCGCTATTTCTTAGATCGCGCTGAAAATAATTTCATCGCCAGCATTTTCCTCTGCGGTTCTGCGGCGTAATTAGTTTAATCGGCGTAGCCCTTTCTTATCGCGCAGAGCCTTTACGTTCGCACGGTTTAATTTGCGCGAGTTTGCGGTTTGCCTGCCAGGTTAACTGCGGTTATGGTAATCGACCTACTCTCAAAACAATGAACTCAACAGAATTCTCTGTATCCGGACAGCGGAATGCGTTTCCGTCGTGCGGGCATAAACATAAGGTTTTGATCTTACATTGGCAAAGCAGGTATCGGGGTGACGTAACGCGCAAGGCACGTTAGCGCAGCCCGGTCCTCACGCCTGGAGGCAGAAGATGGAGATGTTGTCAGGAGCCGAAATGGTCGTCCGTTCGTTAATCGATCAGGGCGTTAAGCAGGTATTCGGTTATCCGGGTGGCGCGGTATTAGATATTTACGACGCGCTGCAAACCGTCGGAGGTATCGACCACGTTCTGGTGCGCCATGAACAGGGCGCGGTGCACATGGCTGATGGCCTGGCGCGCGCGACCGGCGAAGTCGGCGTGGTGCTGGTGACGTCCGGACCCGGCGCCACCAATGCGATTACCGGTATCGCAACCGCCTATATGGATTCAATCCCGCTGGTGATTCTGTCGGGCCAGGTGCCGTCGTCGCTGATCGGCTATGACGCCTTTCAGGAGTGCGATATGGTCGGCATCTCCCGTCCGGTGGTGAAACACAGTTTCCTGGTGAAAAACACCGAAGAGATCCCGACGGTGCTGAAAAAAGCATTCTGGCTGGCCTCCACGGGACGTCCGGGACCGGTGGTGATCGATCTGCCGAAGGACATTCTGAATCCGGCCAACAAACTGCCTTATCACTGGCCGGAAGAAGTAAGCATGCGCTCTTATAACCCGACGATTCAGGGGCATAAAGGGCAGATCAAGCGCGCACTGAATACGCTGCTGGCCGCGCACAAACCGGTGATGTATGTCGGCGGGGGTGCCATTACCGCAGGCTGTGAGGCGGAGCTGCTGCAGCTGGCGGAGAGCCTGAATATTCCGGTGACCACCTCGCTGATGGGGCTGGGTGCGTTTCCTGGCACTCATCGTCAGTGCGTGGGGATGCTGGGGATGCACGGCACTTACGAAGCCAACATGACGATGCACAACGCTGACCTGATTTTTGGCGTCGGGGTGCGCTTTGATGACCGTACCACCAATAACCTGGCAAAATATTGCCCGGATGCCACGGTGATGCACATCGATATCGATCCGACCTCCATTTCGAAAACGGTGGCGGCCGATATTCCCATCGTGGGTGATGCCCGCCAGGTGCTGCAGCAGATGCTGGAGTTACTGGCTCAAACCGACAGCAAACAGCCGCTCGATAGCCTGCGCGACTGGTGGCAGTCGATAGAGGGCTGGCGCAGTCGTCACTGCCTGGAGTTTGATCGCACCAGCGCGAAAATCAAGCCGCAGGCGGTCATCGAAACCATCTGCCGCCTGACCAAAGGGGACGCCTATGTCACCTCTGACGTTGGTCAGCATCAGATGTTCGCAGCGCTCTACTACCAGTTTGATAAGCCACGCCGCTGGATCAACTCCGGTGGCCTCGGCACCATGGGCTTTGGCCTGCCGGCGGCGCTGGGTGTGAAAATGGCATTGCCGGATGAAACCGTTATTTGTGTCACCGGTGACGGCAGTATCCAGATGAACATTCAGGAGCTCTCCACCGCGCTGCAGTACAATCTGCCAGTGCTGGTGCTGAACCTCAACAACCGTTTCCTTGGCATGGTGAAGCAGTGGCAGGATATGATCTATTCTGGCCGTCACTCCCAGTCTTATATGGAGTCGCTGCCCGATTTTGTCCGTCTGGCTGAAGCCTACGGCCATGTGGGGATCGCCATTGAGCATCCGGCTGAGCTGGAAGAGAAGCTGGCGCTGGCGCTGGAAACGCTGGCGCAGGGCCGTCTGGTGTTTGTGGATGTCACCGTCGACGGCAGCGAGCACGTTTACCCGATGCAGATTCGCGGTGGCAGCATGGATGAGATGTGGTTAAGCAAAACGGAGAGGACATAACTATGCGTCGCATTTTATCGGTTCTGCTGGAGAACGAATCCGGCGCATTATCCCGCGTCGTCGGCCTGTTCTCACAGCGCGGATATAACATCGAAAGTCTGACCGTTGCGCCAACCGACGATCCGACCCTGTCGCGGATGACCATTCAGACGGTCGGCGATCAGAAGGTGCTGGAGCAGATTGAGAAGCAACTGCACAAGCTGGTAGACGTGCTGCGCGTCACCGAGCTGGGGCAGGGCGCTTACGTTGAACGCGAGATCATGCTGGTGAAGATTCAGGCCAGTGGCTACGGCCGGGAAGAGGTAAAGCGCAACGCGGAGATCTTCCGGGGTCAGATCATCGACGTGACGCCAACGCTGTACACGGTTCAGCTGGCGGGCACCAGTGACAAACTGGACGCTTTCCTGGCGACGGTGCGTGACGTGGCGGAAATTGTTGAAGTCGCACGCTCCGGTATCGTCGGCGTGTCACGCGGCGATCGCATCATGCGTTAATCACGCTACGTCATCACTCAGGATGTCTCTAACCCGGCGAAATGCCGGGTTTTTTTATTTTTTATGCGCCAGGCGGGTTACATTCAGAAAAGCGGTTGCTCCGCGCACTTTTCTGCTGTTAGATGATAACCATGAGTTGTCCATAGCTTAACTGCGGCTATTTTTGTCGTTCGAGCGGCCTTGATTGAGGGTTATCGTGAAACTGGATGAAATTGCGCGCCTGGCAGGCGTGTCGCGCACCACGGCCAGTTATGTCATTAATGGCAAAGCGCGGCAGTATCGTGTCAGCGACAAAACCGTTGAGAAAGTGATGGCGGTGGTGCGTGAGCACAATTACCACCCTAACGCGGTGGCGGCTGGCCTGCGTGCCGGGCGTACGCGATCCATTGGCTTAGTTATTCCCGATCTTGAGAATACCAGTTATACCCGCATCGCAAATTATCTTGAACGTCAGGCACGCCAGCGTGGCTATCAGCTGCTGATCGCCTGTTCGGAAGACCAGCCTGATAATGAGATGCGCTGCATTGAACATCTGCTCCAGCGGCAGGTTGATGCGATTATCGTCTCAACTTCGTTACCGCCAGAGCATCCGTTTTACCAGCGCTGGATCAACGATCCGCTACCGATTATCGCCTTAGACCGCGCGCTCGATCGTGAGCACTTCACCAGCGTGGTGGGCGCCGATCAGGATGACGCTTATATGCTGGCGGCGGAATTACGGCAGCTTGAGGTGAAGAATGTGCTGTTCCTCGGCGCATTGCCTGAGCTTTCGGTCAGTTTCCTGCGCGAGATGGGATTCCGCGAGGCGTGGAAAGAGGATACCCGTCCGATTGACTACATCTACTGCAACAGTTTTGAGCGCAGCGCAGCGGCCGCACTGTTCGAACAGTATCTTGAAGATCACCCGATGCCTGAAGCGCTGTTCACCACCTCGTTTGGTCTGCTGCAGGGCGTAATGGATGTCACGCTGAAACGTGACGGGCGGCTTCCCACCGAGCTGGCTATTGCCACTTTTGGCGACCACGAATTACTGGACTTTCTGGAGTGTCCGGTACTGGCGGTCGGGCAGCGTCACCGGGATGTGGCAGAGCGGGTACTGGAATTGGTTTTAGCGTCGTTAGACGAACCGAGAAAACCTAAACCGGGTTTAACCCGCATCCGGCGTAATTTATACCGCCGTGGACAATTAAGCCGGAAAGTTAAATGAGTCACGGGCAGTATTACTGCTGCCCACCGTTTTAAATTGCTGTTCTGACATCGACAAAAAAATCACTTGAGGTAAAAAAGCGTAAATTCTGCTCATTGAATCTAACAAATCAAAAAGCTTTATTTATATTATTTGTTTATATCTTCAACAAACCTTCTTCCCCGTCTTGCCTGAAGCCGCTGGGCTTCCTTTCGGAAATCCCCTAAAATGCCGCCGCCGTCTCAGAAACCACGATAAATATTTAGCGCTTTACATTGTTTCATTTTTAGCCATTTTTTTGCGCGCCGCTATTTTTATTCAGGTATTCATCGGTTTAATTTTTATTTTTCCCCCTTTTTTGAATATATCGACACCGGAGGCTAATTTTCCGGCCTGTAAAGAGTGATATTCAACTGCCGCTCCGGCTTGACAAGGATTTCATCGGGTCCTTAAACTCGTTTCGTGGTAAAAAGTGGGATAAAGTGGCGTAAATGGGTAACCAGGGGGTAAGGCTGACATGTTCCGTGGAGCAACGTTAGTCAATCTCGACAGTAAAGGGCGGCTCGCTGTACCAATGCGATATCGCGATTTACTGAACGGTGAGTCGCAGGGGCAGATGGTCTGTACCATCGACCTCCACCAGCCATGCCTGTTGCTTTATACCCTGCCCGAATGGGAAATCATTGAAAAAAAGCTTGCTCGCTTATCCAGTATGAACCCGCTTGAGCGCCGCGTGCAGCGCCTGTTGTTGGGGCATGCCAGTGAGTGTCAGATGGACAATGCAGGCCGCTTGTTGCTGGCGAATACGCTTCGTCAGCACGCCAAATTAACCAAAGAAGTGATGCTGGTTGGACAGTTCAACAAGTTTGAACTGTGGGATGAACAGACCTGGTATCAACAAGTCAGGGAAGATATTGACGCAGAACAGTCGGCTCAGGAACCTTTATCTGAGCGGTTGCAGGACTTGTCGCTATAGCTATGCAGGAAAATTTTAAACATACCACCGTGCTGTTAGATGAGGCGGTTAACGGCCTCAACATCAGGGAAGACGGCATCTACATCGACGGCACGTTTGGTCGTGGCGGTCACTCGCGCTTAATTCTTTCGCACCTTGGCGCGGAGGGGAAGCTGATCGCTATCGATCGTGACCCGCAAGCTATTGCCGCGGCCGCTGAGATCACCGACCCGCGTTTCTCAATTATTCATGGTCCTTTTTCCGCGCTGGCAGAGTACGTTTCTGAGCGTGAATTAGTCGGTAAAATTGACGGCATTTTGCTCGATCTGGGCGTCTCATCGCCGCAACTGGATGATGCCGAACGCGGCTTTTCCTTTATGCGCGATGGACCGCTGGATATGCGGATGGACCCGACGCGCGGCCATTCTGCCGCGGAATGGTTGCTCCACGCCGAAGAAGCGGACATCGCTTTCGTGCTGAAGACCTACGGTGAAGAACGTTTTGCTAAACGTATCGCCCGCGCCATTGTCGAGCGCAACCGCGAGCAGCCGATGACCCGGACCAGAGAACTGGCAGAGGTGATCGCCGCCGCTACGCCGATCAAAGATAAGTTCAAACATCCGGCGACGCGCAGTTTCCAGGCGATTCGCATCTGGATCAACAGTGAACTGGAAGAGATCGACATTGCGCTGAAAGGCGCGGTTGAGGTACTGGCGCCGCAGGGGCGGCTGTCGGTGATCAGCTTCCACTCGCTGGAAGATCGGCTGGTGAAGCGCTTTATGCGCGATCAGAGCCGCGGACCGCAAGTGCCAGCCGGATTACCCATGACCGAACAGCAGTTACGTGCGCTGGGCGGACGTGAACTGAAGTTGCTGGGCAAACTGTCGCCGGGCGACGCGGAAGTCGCTGAGAACCCACGCGCGCGCAGTTCGGTATTACGTATTGCGGAGAAGACCGACGCATGATCGGTAATGAGCGCCACAGCCTGCCCGCCGTAATTGGCGGGGATCTACTGCGAAAAGGCAAGATCCCGTTTCTGCTGCTGATCGCCGTGCTGGTTTCTGCGGTACTGGTGGTCACCACCACGCATAAAACGCGGTTGCTGACCGCACAGCGTGAGCAACTGGTGCTGGAGCGTGATGCGCTTGATATCGAGTGGCGCAACCTGATCCTGGAAGAGAACGCGCTGGGCGATCACAGCCGTGTTGAACGAATCGCAACCGAGAAGCTGCAATTGCAGCACGTTGATCCTTCACAAGAAAATATTGTGGTGCAGAAATAAGGACCTCAGATAGCGAATGAGCGGCGCAGGCAGAACGCTGAAGTTGAAGAAACCGGAAGATAAAGCCAGCTTTGTAAGCTGGCGTTTTGCGTTGCTGTGCGGCTGTATTTTGCTGGCGCTGGGAGGCTTACTGTCGCGTGTGGCCTGGCTGCAGGTTATTAACCCTGACAAGCTGGTGAAAGAGGGCGATCTGCGCTCGCTGCGCGTGCAGGCGGTGCCGACCTCGCGCGGCATGATCAGCGATCGCGCTGGCCGTCCGCTGGCGGTGAGCGTGCCGGTTAACGCCATCTGGGCCGATCCTAAAGAACTTCATGCCGGGGGTGGCGTGACGCTGGACAGCCGCTGGAAGGCGCTGTCAGATGCGCTCTCCATTCCTCTCGACCAGCTGGCCGCTCGAGTAAATGCTAACCCGAAAGGCCGCTTTGTCTATCTGGCGCGCCAGGTCAATCCGGCTATTGGCGAATATGTCAAAAAACTCAAGCTGCCCGGTATCCATCTGCGCGAAGAGTCGCGTCGCTACTATCCGGCCGGACAGGTCACGTCCCATCTGATTGGTTTTACCAACATCGACGGTCAGGGCATTGAAGGCGTTGAGAAAAGTTTCGATAAGTGGCTGACCGGCGCACCGGGCGAACGTACGGTGCGTAAAGATCGTTTTGGCCGGGTGATTGAAGATATCTCCTCGGTCGACAGTCGCGCCGCGCATAACCTGACGCTGAGTATTGATGAGCGCTTGCAGGCGCTGGTCTATCGCGAACTGAACAACGCGGTGGCCTTTAACAAAGCGGAATCGGGCACGGCAGTGCTGGTCGATGTGAATACCGGTGAAGTGCTGGCGATGGCCAACAGCCCGGCGTACAACCCGAACAACCTCAGCAACACGCCAAAAGATCTGATGCGTAACCGCGCCATCACCGACATCTTTGAACCTGGCTCTACCGTCAAGCCCATGGTGGTAATGACCGCACTGCAACGCGGCGTGGTGAAAGAGAACAGCGTACTGAATACCGTGCCGTACCGCATTAATGGTCATGAGATCAAAGATGTGGCGCGCTACAGCGAACTGACCCTGACAGGGGTCTTACAGAAGTCGAGTAACGTCGGGGTTTCACGTCTGGCGTTAGCGATGCCATCCTCAGCGCTGGTAGATACTTACGCGCGCTTTGGACTGGGCAAACCGACCAATTTGGGGCTGGTCGGGGAAAGCAGTGGCTTATACCCTCAAAAACAACGGTGGTCTGACATAGAGAGGGCCACCTTCTCTTTCGGCTACGGGCTAATGGTAACGCCGTTACAGTTAGCGCGAGTCTACGCAACCATTGGCAGCTATGGCATTAATCGCCCGCTGTCGATTACCAAAGTCGATCCGCCGGTCGCGGGACAACGCGTTTTCGATGAGTCACTGGTTAAAACCGTGATGCATATGATGGAAAGCGTGGCGCTGCCCGGTGGCGGTGGTGTTAAAGCGGCGATTAAAGGCTATCGCATCGCGATCAAAACCGGTACGGCGAAAAAGGTCGGGCCGGATGGACGCTACGTCAATAAATACATTGCTTATACCGCAGGTGTCGCGCCTGCCAGTCATCCTCGATTCGCGCTGGTGGTGGTGATCAACGATCCCCAGGCCGGCAAGTATTACGGTGGTGCGGTCTCTGCGCCGGTGTTTGGTGCCATCATGGGCGGCGTATTACGCACCATGAACATCGAGCCGGATGCGTTACCGACCAATGACAAGAACGAGTTGGTGACTAACAGAAGTGAGGAATCAAGTGACAGATCGTAACCTGCGCGACTTACTCAGCCCCTGGGTGCCAGGCGCGCCGGCGCGTCCACTGCGTGACATGACACTGGATAGCCGTATTGCGGCATCCGGCGATCTGTTTGTCGCTGTTGCAGGCCATCAGGCCGATGGACGCCGTTTCATTCCGCAGGCGATTGCACAGGGCGTAGCCGCCGTGATCGCGGAAGCGGAAGGAGAGGCGGCCGACGGCGAAATCCGTGAAATGCACGGCGTACCGGTTATCTATCTGACGCAGCTGCATCAGCGTCTTTCGGCACTGGCTGGCCGTTTTTACCAGCAGCCGGGTGAAAAACAGACGCTGATTGGCGTCACCGGCACCAACGGTAAAACCACTACTACCCAGCTGCTGGCGCAGTGGGCCAGCCTGCTGGGCGAAACCAGTGCGGTCATGGGAACAGTAGGTAACGGATTGATCGGTCAGCTTATCCCGGCTGAAAACACCACCGGCTCGGCGGTCGATGTGCAGCATCTGCTGCACGATCTGGCAGAACAGGGGGCTACGCTGACTGCGATGGAGGTCTCGTCGCACGGGCTGGTGCAGCATCGTGTGGCGGCGCTGCCGTTTGCAGCCGCTGTGTTTACCAATCTCAGCCGCGATCACCTCGATTACCACGGTGATATGCAGCGTTATGAGTCCGCTAAATGGCTGCTGTTCTCTGAGCATCAGGTCGGACAGGCGATTCTGAACGCCGATGATGAAGTCGGCCGTCGCTGGCTGGCAAATCTGCCTGATGCGGTCGCCGTAACGATGGAAAATAATTTACAGCCTGGCTGTCACGGTCGCTGGCTGAAAGCCGACGCGGTGCAGTATCACGATAACGGCGCGCATATCCGTTTCAGCTCCAGCTGGGGCGAAGGCGAAATCGACAGCCGTCTGATGGGCGCGTTCAACGTCAGCAATTTACTGCTGGCGCTGGCGACGCTGCTGGCGCTCGACTATCCGCTTGATGCGCTGATCAACACCGCACCGCAGTTACAGCCGGTCAATGGCCGGATGGAAGTGTTCAGCGCTGCCGGCAAACCAACGGTGGTGGTGGATTATGCCCATACGCCGGATGCGCTGGAAAAAGTGCTGGAAGCGGCACGGCTGCACTGCAAAGGTCAGCTGTGGTGCCTGTTTGGCTGCGGCGGCGATCGCGACAAAGGCAAACGTCCATTGATGGGGGCCATCGCTGAGCAGTTCGCCGATCGGGTGGTGATCACCGACGACAATCCACGCAGTGAAGATCCG
Source organism: Pantoea sp. USHLN298 (assembly GCF_037149395.1). Taxonomy (NCBI): domain Bacteria; kingdom Pseudomonadati; phylum Pseudomonadota; class Gammaproteobacteria; order Enterobacterales; family Erwiniaceae; genus Pantoea; species Pantoea sp. USHLN298. Next base: position 138,327 of record NZ_JBBCRO010000004.1, on the reverse strand, counting down.
CAGGCAATTGTGCAGGACATTCTGACCGGCTTGCTGGACCCAGGCCGTGCCCGCGTCGTTGCGGGCCGCGCGCAGGCGGTCACCAGCACCATTATGCAGGCGAAGCCGGAAGATATTGTGCTGGTGGCGGGTAAAGGTCACGAAGATTACCAGATCATCGGCAATCGCCGGCTGGACTACTCCGATCGCGCCACGGTAGCGGCGCTGCTGGGAGGCGCGGCATGATTCCGGTCTCCTTACATACGCTCGCGGAAATCACCGGCGGCACGCTGTATGGCAGTGATTTAACCGTAACTGACGTCACCACCGACACCCGCAAGGTGACGGCGGGCAGCCTGTTTATCGCGATTGTGGGTGAGCGTTTCGATGCCCATGACTTCGTCGGCGACGCGATTGCTAACGGCGCGCAGGCATTGCTGGTGAGTAAGCATTTACCCGTCGCGGTCCCTCAGGTGGTGGTTGCCGACACCCGACTCGGTTTTGGCAAGCTGGCGGCCTGGGTTCGTCAGCAGTCGACCGCCCGCGTGGTGGCACTGACCGGTTCATCCGGTAAAACCTCGGTTAAAGAGATGACCGCGTCGATCCTGCGTCAGTGTGGTGAAACGCTCTATACCGCCGGTAACCTGAATAACGATTTTGGTGTTCCGATGACGCTGCTGCGTCTGACGACAGACCATGAGTATGCGGTGATTGAGCTGGGTGCCAATCATCAGGGCGAAATCGCCTACACCACCGATCTGGTGCGGCCGGAAAGTGCGCTGGTGAATAACCTGGCGGCGGCGCATCTGGAAGGCTTTGGTTCGCTGGCCGGTGTCGCCAAAGCTAAAGGCGAGATTTTTATGGGCTTGCCCGCCAACGGCACGGCAATCCTCAACGCGGATAGCAACGACTGGCCGAACTGGCAGGCACATCTGCAGGGCCAGACGGTCTGGCGCTTCTCGCCTGACGCGGCGGGATGTGACTTCGCTGCCCGCGACATCACCATTGCGCAGGATGGCACCCATTTTGTGATGGTCACGCCGCGCGGTGAAGTGGCGATTACGCTGCCGCTACCGGGACGGCATAACATTGCCAACGCGCTGGCCGCCGCGGCCCTGGCGCTGTCGGTTGATGCGCCGCTGAGCGCGGTCCAGCAGGGTCTGAAAACCTTGCAGTCGGTACCGGGGCGTTTATTCCCGATACGCTTAAATGCGCACCAGCTGCTGCTGGATGACAGCTATAACGCCAACGTCGGATCGATGACCGCCGCGGCCCAGGTGTTGTCAGAAATGCCGGGTTACCGGGTGATGGTGACCGGCGATATGGCGGAACTGGGTGATGAGAGCGAGCAGTGTCACCGTGAAGTCGGACTGGCGGCGCGTGCCGTGGGTATCGATCGGGTACTGAGCGTGGGTAGCGTGAGTCAATTGATCAGCGAGAGCAGTGGTGCTGGTGAACATTTCAGCGATAAAACTGCGCTGACTGAACGTTTGCGTCAGCTGTTGTCCGAACACAAAGAAATGACTGTCTTGATTAAGGGTTCGCGTAGTGCCGCCATGGAGCAGGTAGTACAGAGCTTACAGGAGAAAGGAACATGTTAGTTTGGCTGGCCGAGCATCTGGTCGCTTTTTATTCCGGCTTTAACGTCTTTTCCTATCTGACGTTTCGCGCCATTGTCAGCCTGCTGACCGCGTTATTTATCTCGCTGTGGATGGGACCGCGCCTGATTGCCTGGCTGCAAAAATTGCAGATTGGCCAGGTGGTGCGTAACGATGGCCCGGAATCGCACTTCAGTAAGCGCGGTACGCCGACCATGGGCGGCATCATGATCCTCACCTCTATTACCATCTCGGTGCTGATGTGGGCTTACCCGTCTAACCCGTATGTCTGGTGCGTGCTGGTGGTTCTGATCGGATTCGGCATCATCGGTTTTGTTGACGACTACCGCAAGGTGGTGCGCAAAGACACCAAAGGCCTGATCGCCCGCTGGAAATATTTCTGGATGTCGGTGATTTCGCTGGGCGTTGCGTTTGCGCTTTATGTGGCGGGAAAAGATACGCCCGCCACGCAGCTGGTGGTGCCGTTTTTCAAAGACATCATGCCGCAGCTTGGTCTGTTCTATGTGGTGCTGGCCTACTTTGTGATTGTCGGTACCGGCAACGCCGTCAATCTCACCGATGGCCTTGATGGGCTGGCGATTATGCCGACGGTATTTGTCGCGGCGGGCTTCGCGCTGGTCGCCTGGGCAACCGGTAACGTGAAGTTTGCTGAGTACCTGCACATTCCTTATCTGCGTCATGCCGGTGAGCTGGTGATCGTCTGTACCGCCATCGTCGGGGCAGGGCTGGGGTTCCTGTGGTTCAACACCTATCCAGCCCAGGTCTTTATGGGCGATGTGGGATCGCTGGCGTTAGGCGGCGCGCTGGGCACCATTGCGGTGTTGCTGCGTCAGGAGTTTTTACTGGTGATCATGGGCGGCGTATTTGTGGTTGAAACGCTGTCGGTGATCCTGCAGGTGGGATCGTTTAAGTTGCGCGGCCAGCGTATTTTCCGCATGGCGCCGATCCATCACCACTATGAACTGAAGGGCTGGCCGGAACCGCGCGTCATTGTGCGCTTCTGGATTATTTCGCTAATGCTGGTGCTGATTGGCCTGGCCACGCTGAAGGTGCGTTAATCATGGCTGACTATCGGGGTAGAAAAGTCGTCATCATCGGGTTAGGCCTCACCGGTCTCTCCTGTGTTGATTTCTTTTTAGCGCAGGGCGTAACGCCTCGCGTGATGGACACCCGTGTGTCGCCGCCGGGGCTGGAGAAATTACCAGCGCAGGTGGAACGCCATCTGGGCGGCATTAATGCTGACTGGCTGCTGGATGCTGACCTGATTGTCGCCAGCCCGGGCGTCGCGCTGGCGCATCCGATTCTCAGCGAGGCGGTCGACGCCGGGATTGAAATCGTCGGTGATATCGAGCTGTTCTGCCGTGAAGCGCAGGCACCGATTGTGGCGATTACCGGCTCCAACGGCAAAAGCACCGTCACCACGCTGGTCGGCGAGATGGCGAAAGCCGCTGGCTGGCAGGTGGGCGTAGGCGGGAATATTGGTCTGCCGGCGCTGAGCCTGCTGCAATCGCCGGCGCAACTCTATGTGCTGGAGCTCTCCAGCTTCCAGCTTGAGACTACCCACAGCCTGAAAGCGGCGGCGGCGACCGTGCTTAACGTCACCGAAGATCACATGGATCGCTATCCGCTCGGTATGCAGCAGTATCGCGCCGCCAAGCTGCGCATCTATGAAAATGCGCAGGTCTGTGTGGTCAATGCCGATGATGCCCTGACCATGCCGGTTCGTGGCGCGGATGCGCGCTGCATCAGCTTTGGTATCGACTTTGGTGACTATCACCTCAACAAGCAGCAGGGCAGCGTCTGGCTGCGGGTGAAGGGCGAGAAGGTGCTGAACACCGCTGAAATGAAGCTGGTGGGGCAACACAACTATACCAATGCGCTGGCTGCACTGGCGCTGGCCGATGCGGTCGGCCTGCCACGCGCCTCCAGCCTGGCGGCGCTCACCAGCTTCAACGGTCTGGCGCATCGCTTCCAGCTGGTACATGAACATCAGGGCGTGCGCTGGATCAATGACTCCAAAGCCACCAATGTCGGCAGCACTGAAGCCGCGCTGAATGGCCTGCAGGTCAGCGGCACCTTATGGCTGCTGCTGGGCGGCGACGGCAAATCAGCCGATTTCTCCCCGCTGGCGCCTTATCTGCAGGGCGATAATCTGCGGATCTACTGCTTTGGCCGTGATGGCGATGCGCTGGCCGCGCTGCGTCCGGAGATTGCCGTACGCACCGAAACGCTGCGTGAGGCGATGGAGCAGATCGCCCCGCAGGTGAAGTCAGGCGACATGGTGCTGTTGTCACCGGCCTGCGCCAGTCTCGATCAGTTCCGTAATTTTGAGCAGCGTGGCGAACAGTTCGCGCAACTGGTGAAGGAGCTGAGCTGATGCGTATTCCTGGCGCCGGACTGGCGCGTTTCTTCTCAGGCCGCCTGCAGGATTGGGTGATGGGGGCGCGCGAAAGCGATGACACCTCGCTGGTACTGTATGACCGCACGCTGCTGTGGCTGACGCTCGGCCTGGCGGTAATTGGTTTTGTGATGGTGACTTCCGCCTCAATGCCGGTGGGTCAGCGTCTTAATGACGATCCGTTTTACTTCGCTAAGCGTGATGCGTTTTATATCGCGCTGGCAATCGGCATGGCGCTGGTGACGCTGCGGGTGCCGATGGATTTCTGGCAGCGCTACAGCAACGTCATGCTGATGGCCTCGGTGGCGATGCTGCTGATTGTACTGGTAGTGGGTAGCTCGGTTAACGGCGCGTCGCGCTGGATCGCGCTCGGACCGCTGCGTATTCAGCCAGCAGAACTCTCCAAGTTAACCCTGTTCTGCTATCTCGCCAGCTATCTGGTGCGCAAAGTGGAAGAGGTGCGTAACAACTTCTGGGGCTTCTGTAAGCCGATGGGCGTGATGGTGGTGCTGGCAGTGCTGCTGCTGGCGCAGCCGGACCTCGGTACCGTGGTGGTGCTGTTCGTGACCACACTGGCGATGCTGTTCCTGGCGGGGGCCAAGCTGTGGCAGTTCCTGGCGATTATCGGCTCCGGCATCTTTGCTGTGGTGCTGTTGATCATCGCGGAACCGTACCGTATGCGCCGCGTCACCTCCTTCTGGAACCCGTGGGAAGATCCGTTTGGCAGCGGCTACCAGCTGACTCAGTCGCTGATGGCGTTTGGTCGCGGTGAATTCTGGGGCCAGGGGCTGGGTAACTCGGTGCAGAAACTGGAATATCTGCCGGAGGCACACACCGACTTTATTTTCTCGATTATCGGTGAAGAACTCGGCTACATCGGTGTGGTTATGGCGCTGTTAATGGTATTCTTCGTCGCTTTTCGTGCGATGTCGATTGGCCGCCGTGCCCTGGAGCTTGATCAGCGTTTTTCCGGCTTTCTGGCCTGTTCAATCGGTGTCTGGTTTAGCTTCCAGGCGCTGGTCAACGTCGGCGCGGCAGCCGGTATGTTACCGACCAAAGGTCTGACGCTGCCACTGATCAGTTATGGCGGGTCGAGTCTGATTATCATGTCGACCGCCATCGTCTTTTTGTTACGCATAGATTATGAAACGCGACTGGCAAAAGCACAGGCGTTTACCCGAGGTGGTCGATGAGCAGTAAGCGATTGATGGTGATGGCGGGCGGAACCGGTGGGCATGTCTTTCCCGGTCTGGCTGTCGCCCATCATCTGATGGAACAGGGCTGGCAGGTCCGCTGGTTAGGCACCGCCGACCGTATGGAAGCGGATTTAGTGCCAAAGCACGGCATCGACATCGATTTTATCCGCATCAGCGGACTGCGTGGCAAAGGCTTTAAGGCGTTACTGCTGGCCCCGCTGCGCATCTTTAACGCCTGGCGTCAGGCGCGACGCATCATGAAAGCCTGGCAACCGGATGTGGTGTTAGGAATGGGCGGCTATGTTTCCGGACCCGGCGGTTTAGCGGCCTGGAGCTGTGGCATCCCGGTGGTGCTGCATGAGCAGAACGGCATTGCCGGCCTGACCAACAAGTGGCTGGCGAAGATCGCCACCAAAGTGCTGCAGGCGTTTCCCGGTGCCTTTCCCCGAGCTGATGTGGTCGGCAATCCGGTGCGTACCGATGTGCTGGCTCTGCCGCTGCCGGCTGAGCGTCTGGCCGGTCGCACGGGTCCGATCCGGGTACTGGTGATTGGCGGCAGTCAGGGCGCGCGGGTACTCAACCAGACACTGCCGCAGGTTGCTGCGGAGCTGGGCGAGGCGATCACGCTGTGGCACCAGACCGGTAAGGGCGGCTTGCAGGTGGTGGAAAAAGCCTATCAGCAGGCGGGTCAGCCCCAGCACAAGGTCACCGAGTTTATTGATGATATGGCCGCCGCCTATGCCTGGGCTGATGTGGTGGTCTGTCGCTCCGGTGCCTTAACGGTGAGCGAAGTCGCCGCCGCAGGATTACCCGCGATTTTCGTGCCGTTTCAGCACAAAGATCGCCAGCAGTACTGGAACGCGCTGCCGCTGGAAAAAGCCGGCGCGGCCCGAATTTTTGAGCAGCCGCAGTTTACGGCGGAGGCGGTTGCGGATCTGCTGCGCCACTGGGATCGCCCGACGTTACTGACGATGGCTGAACAGGCCCGTCAGGTTGCGATTCCCGATGCGACCGATCGGGTCGCGCAGGAAGTGGCTCGCGCCGCAAAGTAATCATTCCGGTCAGCGCGTCTGACCCGTGCTCGGGTTGAGCACAAACTGAAAGAGCAGGTAATTGAGAGCGATGAATACACAACAATTGGCAAAACTGCGAACTATCGTGCCCGAGATGCGTCGCGTCCGGCACATCCACTTTGTCGGCATCGGCGGTGCAGGCATGGGCGGTATTGCCGAAGTGTTAGCAAATGAAGGCTACCATATCAGTGGTTCAGATCTGGCCCCTAACCCGGTGACCCAGAACCTGATTGCGCTGGGTGCCACCATTTATTTCAACCATCGCCCTGAAAATGTCACCGACGCCAGTGTGGTGGTGGTCTCCAGCGCCGTTGCGCAGGACAACCCTGAGCTGGTGGCGGCGCGCGAGCAGCGTATCCCGGTGATCCGCCGGGCCGAAATGCTGGCCGAGCTGATGCGTTTCCGTCATGGCATTGCCGTTGCCGGCACCCACGGCAAAACCACTACCACGGCGATGGTATCGAGTATTTATGCAGAGGGCGGCCTCGATCCGACCTTTGTTAACGGCGGCCTGGTAAAAGCCGCAGGCACTCATGCACGTCTGGGCAGCAGCCGTTATCTGATTGCGGAAGCGGATGAGAGCGATGCGTCGTTCCTGCATCTGCAGCCGATGGTGGCGATTGTCACCAACATCGAAGCCGACCATATGGATACCTATCAGGGTGACTTCGAGAATCTGAAGCAGACGTTTATTAACTTCCTGCACAACCTGCCGTTTTACGGCCGTGCCGTGATGTGTGTGGATGATGTGGTGATCCGCGACCTGATCCCGCGAGTGGGGCGTCAAATTACCACTTACGGTTTCAGCGATGACGCCGACTTCCGCATTGAAAATTACCATCAGCGCGGCTCGCAGGGGCACTTTACCCTGGTGCGTCAGGACAAACCGCTGCTGCAGATAACCCTGAATGCGCCGGGTCGTCATAACGCGCTGAACGCGGCGGCAGCAGTGGCCGTAGCCAGCGAAGAGGGCATTGAGGACAACGCAATTCTGGCTGCGCTGGAGAGTTTCCAGGGCACCGGTCGCCGGTTTGATCTGCTGGGTGAATTTCCGACAGAACCGGTTAACGGTCAGACTGGCAGTGCGATGCTGGTTGACGACTATGGCCATCATCCGACCGAAGTGGACGCAACGATCAAAGCGGCGCGCGCCGGCTGGCCGGATAAAAAGCTGGTGATGGTGTTTCAGCCACATCGCTACACCCGTACCCGCGATCTGTTTGATGACTTCGCGAACGTGCTGTCGCAGGTCGATGTGCTGCTGATGCTGGATGTCTATTCGGCGGGTGAAACGGCGATTCCAGGCGCGGACAGCCGCTCGCTGTGCCGCGCGGTTCGCAATCGCGGCAAAGTGGATCCGATTCTGGTGCCGGAACATGACGCACTGCCGGAAATGCTGGCGCCACTGCTCTCTGGCAACGATCTGATTCTGGTGCAGGGTGCCGGCAACGTCGGCAAGGTCGCCCGCAAGCTGGCGGACTGCAAACTGCAGCCGGAACGCAAAGCGGAGGACCGTCATGGCTGACAAAGTCGCCGTATTGATGGGCGGTTCATCCGCCGAGCGCGAGGTTTCACTGATGTCGGGTCAGGCTGTACTGGCCGGACTGCGTGAAAGCGGTATTGATGCGCACGCCGTCGACACCCGCGACGTGTCAGTGCTGACACTTAAAGAGCTGGGCTTTACCAAAGCCTTTATCGCCCTGCATGGCCGCGGCGGTGAAGATGGCACGCTGCAGGCGGTGCTGGAGTTCCTGCAACTGCCCTATACCGGCAGCGGCGTGATGGCATCCGCAGTGACCATGGACAAGCTCCGCACCAAACTGCTGTGGCAGGGACGCGGCTTGCCGTCGGGTCAGTTTGTCTGGCTCACGCGCAAGCAGTTCGATGCCGGACTGGATACCGCGACCGATACCGCCATCGCGGCGCTGGGTCTGCCCTTATTCGTCAAGCCCGCCTGTGAAGGCTCCAGCGTCGGGATCAGCCGGGTCAACACACTGAGTGATTTGCCTGACGCGCTGGCGACGGCGTTTCAACACGACGATAACGTGCTGGTTGAAGCGTTTCTCAGCGGTGCGGAGTACACGGTGGCGATTGTCGGCGATCGCATTCTGCCGTCGATTGAAATAAAGAGCGCCAGCGAGTTCTATGACTATGAAGCAAAATATATTTCTGACGATACTCAGTACGTCTGTCCGGCCGATCTGAGCCCGGCGCGTGAAGCGGAATTGCAGCAGCTGGTGCTGGCAGCCTGGCATGCGCTGGGTTGTCGCGGCTGGGGCAGGGTGGATGTGATGGCCGACGGTGCAGGCAACTTCCAGTTGCTGGAAGCTAATACCTCACCGGGAATGACCAGCCACAGCCTGGTGCCGATGGCAGCGAAACAGGCCGGAATGAGCTTCGCGCAGCTGGTTGCCCATATTCTGGAGTTGGCCGACTGATATGTCACAGGCGGCGATGAGAGTTCGAAACCGTGAACCGCAGGAGCGTATACGCTCCGGGCGCAGTAACGGAGCCCGACTGTTCGGCATCGTTTTTTTGCTGATCGTAATCGGGATTATGATTTCTGGCGGGCTGGTGGTGCTGAAGTGGATGAACGATGCATCGCGGCTGCCGTTGTCGAAACTGGTGGTGACGGGACAAACCCATTACACCACCCACGATGACATCCGCCAGGCGATTTTGTCACTTGGCGCGCCGGGCACCTTTATGTCGCAGGATGTGGATATTCTGCAGCAGCAGATTGAGCGGCTGCCGTGGATCAAGCAGGTCAGCGTGCGTAAACAGTGGCCGGACGAACTGAAGATACATCTGGTGGAGTATACGCCGGTGGCGCGCTGGAACGATCTGCACATGGTAGACGCGGATGGCGTCTCCTTCAGCGTGCCGGCCAACCATATCGGCAAGGAGACTCTGCCGATGCTGTATGGGCCGGAAGGCAGCGAGAAAGAGGTGCTGGCGGGTTTTCACAGCATGGACGATGTCCTGAAGGCGAGAAAGTTTACCCTGAAGGTCGCGTCGATGACGGCCCGGCGTTCATGGCAGCTGGTCACCAGCGACGATGTACGCATTGAACTGGGGCGCAGCGACACCATGAAGCGCCTGAACCGCTTTATTGAGCTCTACCCGGTGCTGCAACAGCAAGGTCAGAACGAGAGCAAACGTATCAGCTACGTGGATTTACGATACGACTCGGGCGCCTCTGTTGGCTGGACGCCGGTCGTGATGGAGCCACAGGACAGTAATCAGCAACAGAACCAGGCACAGGCTAAACAACAATGATCAAGGCAACGGACAGAAAACTGGTAGTTGGACTCGAAATTGGCACCGCGAAGGTTGCCGCCCTGGTTGGGGAAATTCTGCCCGATGGTATGGTCAACATTATTGGGGTGGGCAGCTGCCCGTCCCGCGGTATGGATAAAGGTGGCGTGAATGACCTTGAGTCGGTGGTGAAATGCGTTCAGCGCGCCATCGATCAGGCTGAGCTGATGGCGGACTGCCAGATTTCCTCCGTCTACCTTGCGTTATCGGGCAAACATATTAGTTGTCAGAACGAAATCGGGATGGTTCCGATTTCCGAAGAGGAAGTGACTCAGGATGATGTGGAGAACGTAGTGCATACCGCTAAGTCGGTGCGTGTGCGTGACGAGCATCGCATCCTGCATGTTATTCCTCAGGAATACGCCATCGATTATCAGGAAGGGATCAAAAACCCGGTCGGACTGTCCGGCGTGCGCATGCAGGCAAAAGTGCACCTGATCACCTGCCACAACGATATGGCGAAAAATATTGTAAAAGCCGTTGAACGTTGTGGCCTGAAAGTTGACCAACTGATTTTTGCCGGCCTGGCGTCCAGTTTTGCGGTCCTGACCGAAGACGAACGTGAGCTGGGTGTCTGTGTTGTCGACATCGGTGGCGGTACAATGGACATTGCCGTATATACCGGCGGCGCTTTACGGCACACTAAGGTTATTCCTTATGCAGGCAACGTGGTCACCAGCGACATCGCCTATGCCTTCGGCACACCGCCGACCGATGCAGAAGCGATCAAAGTGCGTCACGGTTGCGCGCTGGGATCGATTGTCGGTAAAGATGAGAACGTTGAGGTGCCGAGCGTCGGTGGACGTCCACCGCGCAGCCTGCAACGTCAGACGCTGGCTGAAGTGATTGAGCCGCGTTATACCGAGCTTTTGAATCTGGTCAATGACGAGATTCTGCAGTTACAGGAACAACTGCGTCAGCAGGGCGTGAAGCACCACCTGGCCGCGGGCATAGTCCTGACCGGCGGTGCGGCCCAAATTGAAGGACTGGCGGCCTGTGCGCAACGCGTATTCCATACGCAGGTGCGCATTGGACAACCGCTGAATATTACCGGCTTAACTGACTATGCGCAGGAGTCATACTACTCCACCGCGGTGGGACTGTTGCATTACGGCAAAGAGTCGCACATGAACGGCGATGCCGAGACCGAAAAACGGGTCTCTGTAGGCAACTGGTTCAAGCGCATCAATAGTTGGTTGAAAAAAGAGTTTTAATTTTTGTGAAAGGGGATCATGCTGTTTTCTTTAGTGATCTCCAGGCGACAGGCACATAACGGAGAGAAATCATGTTTGAACCTATGGAATTAACCAATGACGCGGTGATTAAAGTCATCGGCGTCGGCGGTGGCGGCGGTAACGCCGTAGAGCACATGGTACGCGAGCGTATCGAAGGTGTAGAATTCTTCGCTGTGAATACCGACGCGCAAGCGCTGCGTAAAACAGCTGTCGGCCAGACGATTCAGATCGGTAATAACATTACCAAAGGTCTGGGTGCGGGTGCGAACCCGGAAGTCGGCCGTAACTCTGCAGAAGAAGATCGCGAAGCACTGCGTTCTGCGCTGGAAGGGGCAGACATGGTGTTTATCGCAGCGGGCATGGGCGGCGGTACCGGTACCGGTGCAGCACCTGTGGTGGCGGAAGTGGCGAAGGATCTCGGTATCCTGACCGTTGCTGTTGTCACCAAGCCGTTCAACTTCGAAGGCAAAAAGCGCATGGCGTTTGCCGAGCAGGGGATCGCGGAACTCTCTAAGCATGTCGATTCACTGATTACTATTCCAAACGACAAGCTGCTGAAAGTTCTGGGTCGTGGTATCTCTCTGCTGGATGCTTTTGGCGCGGCTAACGACGTGCTGAAAGGTGCGGTTCAGGGTATTGCCGAACTGATTACCCGTCCGGGTCTGATGAACGTCGACTTCGCTGACGTGCGCACCGTGATGTCCGAAATGGGCTACGCGATGATGGGTTCAGGCGTTGCCTGTGGCGAAGACCGTGCGGAAGAAGCGGCTGAAATGGCGATCTCCAGCCCACTGCTGGAAGATATCGACCTCTCTGGCGCGCGCGGTGTGCTGGTCAACATTACGGCTGGTTTCGACCTGCGTCTGGATGAGTTCGAAACCGTGGGTAACACTATCCGCGCCTTCGCTTCTGACAACGCGACCGTTGTAATCGGTACCTCACTCGATCCGGAAATGAACGACGAACTGCGCGTCACCGTGGTGGCAACCGGTATCGGCATGGACAAACGTCCAGAAATTACGCTGGTGACTAACAAGCCTGCCAGCCAGCCAGTGATGGATCATCGCTATCAGCAGCACGGTATGTCACCGCTGCCGCAGGAGCAGAAACCGGCGGCCAAAGTGGTTAACGACCAGGCTGCGCAATCGAACAAAGAGCCAGACTACCTTGATATTCCGGCATTTTTGCGTAAGCAGGCCGACTAGGATTAACCCTATAATTGGGTTTCTCCGCTCTTTGTGCTAAAGTGTCTGCCCGCTGGTAAAGTATACTGGCGGTCGGAAAGGTAATATTGCGAGATAATACGATGATCAAACAAAGGACACTAAAACGTATTGTTCAGGCGACTGGCGTCGGTTTGCATACCGGCAAGAAAGTCACCCTGACATTACGCCCTGCGTCGGCTAATACCGGGGTCATCTATCGTCGCACCGACTTGAATCCACCGGTAGATTTTCCGGCTGATGCAAAATACGTGCGCGACACCATGCTGAGTACCTGCCTGGTGAATGATGAAGGCGTGCGTATTTCAACGGTCGAACACCTTAATGCCGCCCTGGCGGGTCTGGGTATCGATAACATTATTGTTGAAGTCGATGCACCGGAAATCCCGATCATGGATGGCAGCGCAGCACCGTTTATCTATCTGCTGATGGATGCGGGTATCGAGCAGCTCAACAGCGCGAAGAAATTTGTGCGCGTTAAGCAGACCGTGCGTGTGGAAGAGGGTGACAAATGGGCCGAGATCAAACCGTACAACGGTTTCTCGCTCGACTTCACCATCGACTTCAAACACCCGGCGATCGATTCCAGCTCGCAGCGTTATGCGATGAACTTCTCTGCTGACGCCTTTGTTCGTCAAATCAGCCGGGCGCGTACATTTGGCTTTATGCGTGAAATCGAATATCTGCAGTCTAAAGGCCTGTGCCTGGGCGGTAGCTTAGATTGTGCGATAGGTCTGGATGATTTCCGCGTACTGAATGAAGAAGGCCTGCGTTTTGAAGACGAGTTTGTCCGTCACAAAATGCTGGACGCTATCGGCGACCTGTTTATGTGTGGTCATAACATCATTGGCGCATTTACTGCGTTCAAATCGGGCCACGCACTGAACAACAAGCTGCTGCAAGCGGTTCTGGCTAAGCAGGAAGCCTGGGAATGGGCAACCTTCGAAGACGAAGCTGAACTGCCGCTGGCATTCAAAGCACCGAATCTGGTTCTGGCTTAATTACCTCAGAACGTGAAACGGCTGGTTATGCTGACACCCTCTCCGGTCAGCGGCGCCAGCCGTTTTTTTATTGCCTTCATTCCCGTTCCCGGCTATTGCGACACGGCTCGCATCACACCGCTTTATTTGCTGAATTGATGTACAATCGCGCGCGATTTCTCGCACCGCCACTTTAATCCCAGGTGTGGATGCCCCACATTAGTGATACTATCTCTGGCGCTTTTACAGGCTGAATACCGCTGCGGCTCGCGGCGGACGAACAAAAACGGAAGCGCAACAGAGCATGCGCGATGGAAAGGTTGTGATCGGAATTCTTCTGCGCTGGCGACAATTAGGTAGACGCTATTTCTGGCCTCATCTCCTGTTAGGGATGGTCGCGGCCAGTCTCGGCTTACCTGCCTGCGCGCAAAGTTCTGAACTCAATACCTCGTCTGAATCGCCAGCCAGTAGCCTGTTTATGGGTAACGCCGCGCGCTTTGATCACCTGATTCGCCTTCAGGAAGCGGCACGCCGTCCCAGTTTCAATGTCGACTACTGGCACCAGCACGCCATCCGCACTGTTATTCGCCACCTCTCTTTCACGCTCACGCCCCAGGCGCAGGCGGAACAGCAGACGTTGCCGCTGGCGGCTCAAAAGCTGGCGTTGATCGATTCGCTGCATGATTTACTGACATCTCACTCTGCGCTGCGCGCTGCGCCGCAGACGCTCTCAACGCCGCCTCTGTTTACCGCGCCAACCCGCTCATGGGTTGAATGGCATGCCCGCGTGCATGGTATTCGCGCCGGACCCGCCCGATTGTTCTGCTAATATTTTTGGTTTTATTCACTCTGTTTAGATTTTGCAGGCCGGAATGCTCCGGCTGAATTGAGAATATATTTACTATGTTAATCAAAATGTTAACCAAGGTTTTTGGTAGCAGTAACGATCGTACTCTGCGTCGCATGCGTAAAGTGGTAGACGTCATCAACAAGATGGAGCCGGATTTTGAAAAGCTCTCTGATGATGAACTGAAAGGCAAAACCGAACTGTTCCGCGAACGTCTGAAAAAAGGCGAGACGCTGGAAAGCCTGATTCCGGAAGCGTTTGCTACCGTGCGTGAAGCGAGTAAGCGTGTGTTCGGTATGCGTCACTTCGACGTCCAGCTGATTGGCGGTATGGTGCTGAACGACCGCTGCATCGCGGAGATGCGTACCGGTGAAGGTAAAACCCTGACCGCAACGCTGCCAGCCTATCTGAATGCGCTCTCGGGTAAAGGCGTACACGTCGTTACCGTCAATGACTATCTGGCACAGCGTGATGCCGAGAATAACCGCCCACTGTTTGAATTCCTCGGCCTGACCGTCGGCATCAACATGTCGGGCCTGCCTGCGGTGGCGAAGCGCGAAGCGTACGCAGCTGACATCACTTACGGCACCAACAACGAATATGGCTTCGATTACCTGCGCGACAACATGGCTTTCAGCCCGGAAGAGCGCGTGCAGCGTAAACTGCATTACGCGCTGGTGGATGAAGTTGACTCCATCCTGATCGATGAAGCGCGTACGCCACTGATCATTTCAGGACCCGCGGAAGACAGTTCTGAGCTCTACACCAAAGTGAACAAGATCATCCCGCATCTGGTTCGCCAGGATAAAGAAGATACGGAAACCTATCAGGGTGAAGGCGACTTCTGGGTCGATGAAAAAGCGCGTCAGGCGCATATGTCTGAACGCGGTCTGGTCAAAGTGGAAGAGCTGCTGGTCAGCCAGGGCATCATGGAAGCGGGCGAATCCCTCTATTCGCCGACCAACATCATGCTGATGCACCACGTTACTGCGGCACTGCGCGCCCATGCACTGTTTACCCGCGATGTCGATTACATCGTGAAAGATGGCGAAGTGGTGATCGTGGATGAACACACCGGTCGTACCATGCAGGGTCGTCGCTGGTCTGACGGTCTGCATCAGGCGATTGAAGCCAAAGAAGGCGTTGAGATCCAGAACGAGAACCAGACGCTGGCCTCTATCACTTTCCAGAACTACTTCCGTATTTACGAAAAACTGGCCGGTATGACCGGTACGGCAGACACCGAAGCGTTCGAATTCAGCTCTATCTACAAGCTCGACACCATTGTGGTGCCGACCAACCGCCCGATGGTGCGTAAAGATCTGGCCGATCTGGTCTATATGACCGAGAAAGAGAAGATCGATGCGATCATCGAAGATATCCGTGAGCGGACCGCCAACGGCCAGCCGGTACTGGTCGGGACTATTTCGATTGAAAAATCGGAAGTGGTCTCGAACGAACTGACGCGTGCCGGTATCAAACACAACGTTCTGAACGCCAAATTCCACGCCCGCGAAGCGGAGATCGTGGCCCAGGCGGGTCAGCCTGGTGCGGTCACCATCGCCACCAACATGGCCGGTCGTGGTACCGACATTATGCTCGGCGGCAGCTGGCACGCTGAAGTCGCTGAACTGGAAAACCCGACCGAAGCACAAATCGAAGAGATCAAAGCCGCATGGCAGATTCGCCATGATGCAGTACTGGCGTCCGGTGGTTTGCACATTGTCGGTACCGAGCGTCACGAATCGCGTCGTATCGATAACCAGCTGCGTGGTCGTGCTGGTCGTCAGGGAGATGCCGGTTCTTCACGCTTCTACCTGTCAATGGAAGATGCGCTGATGCGTATTTTTGCCTCGGATCGCGTCTCAAACATGATGCGTAAACTGGGGATGAAGCCAGGTGAAGCGATTGAGCACCCGTGGGTCACCAAAGCCATTGCCAACGCGCAGCGTAAAGTGGAAAGCCGTAACTTCGATATTCGTAAGCAGCTGCTGGAATATGATGATGTAGCCAACGATCAGCGTCGCGCCATCTACAGCCAGCGTAACGAACTGCTGGATGTGTCGGATGTGAGCGAAACCATCAACAGCATTCGCCATGACGTCTATAAAGCGACCATCGATACCTATATTCCGCCGCAGTCACTGGAAGAGATGTGGGATGTGCCGGGTCTGGAAGAGCGTCTGCGTACCGATTTCGATCTTAACCTGCCGATTGCGGAATGGCTGGATAAAGAGCCGGATCTGCATGAAGAGGTGCTGCGTGAGCGCATCATGACGCATGCGATGGAAAACTATGCCGCCAAAGAAGAGGTGGTTGGCGCTGAGATGATGCGTAACTTCGAAAAAGGCGTAATGTTGCAGACGCTGGATTCGCTGTGGAAAGAGCATCTGGCAGCGATGGACTACCTGCGTCAGGGTATCCATCTGCGTGGTTACGCGCAGAAAGATCCGAAGCAGGAGTACAAACGTGAGTCGTTCGCCATGTTTGCCGCCATGCTGGAGTCACTGAAATATGAAGTGATCAGTACGCTGAGCAAAGTGCAGGTGCGGATGCCGGAAGAGGTTGAAGCGATGGAGCAGCAACGTCGCGAAGAGGCTGAACGTCTGGCCCAGCAGCAGCAACTGAGTCACGTTGAAGAAGAGACGCTGGCGGCAGAAGCGCTGGCGCAGCAGAGTGGCGAACGCAAAGTCGGCCGCAACGATCCCTGCCCATGTGGTTCAGGTAAAAAGTATAAGCAGTGCCACGGTCGTCTGGCCTGAGATTAAGCACTGATGAAAAAGGAGCCTCTGGCTCAATGCTGATCAGTTAAGGTTAGATTTGCAAAGGCTGTCACGGTTAAACGTGGCAGCTTTTTTTTGGGCAGGCGTGCCGGAGTGCGGGCCTGCGCACCTCTGCTGCTGCCGGGCTGTGAGGCAGAGAAATGAAGTGAAGGCACCGCGCAGCGGCGCGAGGACCGCGCCAGCCCCGGCCCGGCACCAGACTGCGTTATCACCTGTCGCTTAACTGACGAGCATTAGCCTCTGGCTCCTTTTTTATTGCCGCAGCGTTGAGCCGGATGAGGGCGGCAGGCCAAAGCGATTAACATCCGTCACACCCTGTTTTACACTCATCCTTCATTCATCCAACATTACCAGGATATTCTTCATGAAGCACCTGCAGGTCGCGGTTGGTATTATCCGCAATGCCGATAAACAGATTTTCCTTGCTCAGCGCGCAGCAACCTCCTATATGGCCAATAAATGGGAATTTCCCGGCGGCAAGATCGAAGCGGGTGAGAGCGCTGAACAGGGGCTGATTCGCGAGTTGCATGAAGAGACCGGCATCGAGGTTACCGAGGCGCATCCGATTGGACAGGCTGACCACAGTTATGAGGATTTACGGGTAACGCTGCACTTCTTCCTGGTCGAAGGCTGGAAGGGCGAGCCGTGGGGCAAAGAGGGGCAGCCGCAACGTTGGGTTGATCAGCAGGCGTTGGTCGCCGAGGAGTTTCCGCCGGCCAATCACCCACTGATTGCTCGCCTGGTCGCCGGCGAGCTCTGACAGGGCGGAGCCGTGGGCTCCACCTGACGATTAATGGTCCTCTTCACTCCAGTTATCGCTGTCATTCAGGTCGCCGCTGCTGGGAATACGTTTCTCTTCAGCGGCCCATTCCCCTAAATCGATCAGCTGGCAGCGCTTGCTGCAAAACGGCCGCCACGGGCTGAGCTCATCCCAAATCACATCTTTGCCGCACTGTGGACAGGCGACGGTCATCACTTCTTGCTGCATATTCACCTCTAACAACAGGCCAGTTGAAAATTGAGTCGGGCCGGAACCTCGCCACGCTCACTATCAAGCGGCATAAAACGAATGGCATAACGGCTTTTATGTCCGGAGACCTGTGGATAGAGCGCATCCTCCAGCGACAGCTGCAGGCGCAGCAGGTCCGCACCTTCAGCATTGTCCTGATAAAAGCCATTCAGGCTGGTCTGGGTACGAAATGTGCCTGACTGACGGATCAGATCGAGGATCATCGCCAGCGCATGATGCAGCGGCACCAGCGTCTGCATCCAGGCCTCGACCTGAGCATTGCGCGCTTCCTGCGGCAGGTGCAGCCAGATGTGCAGGCCAGGCAAATCAAAACTACAGCAGCCGCCTGGGATACTCAGACGCTGGCGCACCAGCGCAATCAGGCGATCCTCACGCAGTTGCTGCCCCATCCGTGGCGCATTCATCAGCTGGGTTGCCTGCATTTTTAACTTGTCACGCAGGGCATCGACCAGCGTCATATCCACGCCGGGCACATCCGCCCAGGCGCGGAGCTTCTGCTGCTGGCGCTCCAGCTCTTTCAGTAACTCGGTGCGCATATCGCCGCGCTCAAAAATATCGAGCAGTTCGCCGATCAGACGAAAAAAGGTCAGGGCGTTGACGGTTTTATCCAGCGGGATGGTCTCATCTAACTGATTAATCAGAAACTCAACCCGTAGCCAGGTGCGCATTTTTTCATTCAGGGGATGTTCAAACAGAACGGGTGTGCTCATGGTGTTAATCCTGTTTCGTTGCCGCCAGCCTGAGATAGCGCTGATGAAGTTCGGCAACCTGTGGCAATGCGTCTTCAGGCTCGCCACTGTTATCAATAATATCATCGGCACAGGCGAGGCGTTGCTGCCGCGTGGCCTGTGCCGCAAGAATACGTTGCGCCTGAGCAAGTGAAATCTGGTCGCGCTGCCGGGTGCGGGCGATCTGCGTCGCTTCGTCGACATCAATCACCAGTACCCGATCAGCCTGGTGCTGTAGCTGATTTTCTACCAGTAATGGCACTACCCACAGCACATAAGGCGAAGTGGCTTCGGCGATCAGCTGTTGGGTGCGGGCGTTAATCAGCGGATGCAGCAGGGCGTTTAACCAGTTTTTCTCTTCCGGCGTCTGAAAAATAATATCGCGTAACCGCGCACGATCCAGGCTGCCCTGTTCGGTCAGGATAGCGGCGCCATAACGCGCTTCTATCGCCTGTAACGCGGGCGTTCCGGGCTCAACGACTTCCCGTGCAATCAGGTCAGCATCGATAATGTTGACCCCGAACGCAGCAAACTGCCGGGCAATCGAGCTTTTACCGCTACCGATTCCCCCTGTCAGCGCTATGGTATAGGGCCTATTTCCCATCTGACTTCTCTTTTGGACACAGGTTCATGTTAAAGGTCTGGTTCACAAAGGCAAAAATGCGCGCCAGATCACAACGATAACACTCAGCTAAATTTAACGGATTGTAGCGTAAATAAAGTGAAATTCGCAGTCTTGTCGCCGGACGATACGCGCGTATCATAAGGTCACTGGAGCCGTGCTGGCTTCGCGGACCGCGGTTCGTTGCCACTCACCAGGACATAACAGATGCGTATTGAAGAAGATTTGAAACTGGGCTTTAAAGACGTCTTAATCCGGCCAAAACGTTCTACGTTGAAAAGCCGCTCACAGGTTGAGCTGGAGCGCAGTTTTACCTTTAAGCACTCCGGCCTGAGCTGGAGCGGCGTGCCGGTGATTGCCGCTAACATGGATACCGTCGGCACCTTTCTGATGGCGGAAGCGCTGGCCAGCTTTAATATTCTGACGGCGGTACATAAGCATTACAGCGTAGATGACTGGCGTGCCTTCATTCAGCGCGTGCCCGAGACGGTTTTGAACTCGGTAATGGTCTCTACCGGTACCTCTGAAGCTGATTTCACTAAGCTGAACGCCATTATGGCGCTGTCAGAGAAACTGCAGTTTATCTGCATTGACGTTGCCAACGGCTATTCCCAGCATTTTGTCGATTTTCTGCAGCGTGCCCGCGAAGCCTTTCCTGGCAAAACGATCTGTGCCGGAAATGTGGTGACCGGAGAAATGGTAGAAGAGCTGATTCTGTCAGGTGCCGATATTGTCAAAGTGGGCATAGGACCCGGATCGGTCTGTACCACACGGGTGAAGACCGGCGTGGGTTATCCGCAGCTCTCAGCGGTGATTGAGTGTGCTGATGCGGCGCACGGCCTGAGCGGTCAGATTGTCAGCGACGGCGGTTGTTCGGTGCCGGGCGATATTGCCAAAGCCTTTGGTGGCGGCGCTGATTTCGTGATGCTGGGCGGAATGCTGGCCGCACACGATGAATGCGAAGGGCGAGTCGTCGAAGAAAATGGCGAAAGTTTCATGCTGTTTTATGGCATGAGTTCAGAGTCGGCAATGAAGCGTCATGTCGGTGGTGTGGCAGAGTATCGTGCAGCGGAAGGGAAAACCGTGAAGTTGCCGTTGCGCGGCCCGGTGGCTGAAACCGCGCGTGATATTCTGGGCGGCCTGCGTTCAGCCTGCACCTATGTAGGTGCCGAGCGTCTGAAAGAGCTGACGAAACGCACGACCTTTATTCGGGTAGCCGAGCAGGAAAACCGCGTTTTTAATCGTTAATGATCCAGCGAGAGTCAGTGATTAATAGTCAGTGACAGATGATCAGTGATAGATGGTCAGTGGCAGATGGCAGATGGCTGATGATGGCGAGTTAATGATGGTTGATCGGTTACCGGCGGTCAGGCTTTGACCGTCAGTTCCGATACCGACGCACCAGGCGTGGTTTAGGGTTGCTCATCCATCGATCGACCTCCATCTGAGGCTCCTCAGCGGGTGTCACATCTTACTTATCTGACTTCACATTAAGGCGCGCAAAATGCGCGCCTTAATGCATCGCATCACCTAATCCGAATACCGGCAGATACATCGCGATCACCAGCGTGCCGACAATGCCGCCAATCACTACCATCATCATGGGTTCCAGCGAGGCGGCCAGCGTGTCAGCCCGTTCACGGGTTTGCCCCTCATGCCATTCAGCCAGCCGTGCCAGCATCAAATCCAATGCACCCGCCTCTTCACCGACGCGAATCAACTGACCACAGAGCGCGGTAAACAGTGGATGCTGCGCCAGCGCCTGATGCAGCGGTTTCCCTTCGGCGATATGCTGCTGCAAACCGGCAATCGCTTCCCGCCATAACAGTGAAGAGAGTGTCACCTCGACGGCGGCAAGTCCCTGTAACAGGGTTAATCCGGCATGCTGCGTCAGATGCAGAATGGTGTAAATCTGGGTTAACTGTGAACCGCGCCAGAGCCCGGAGAGCAGCGGGAGACGTAAAAACAGTCGCTGTTCCCGTCGCTGCCAGTCTGCTGAGCGCCGCCGCAGTTGCTGCCAGCTCACCAGCGTCAGCAACAGTACGCTGGCTATCAGCAACCCCCACTGCTGCAACGCGGCAGAAAGCTGCATCACTGCGGCGGTAAAGGCTGGTAAGGGCGCGTCAAACGAGGCGTAGACCGCGACAAACTCCGGCAGAACGAACAGCAGCATGCCGCAGCTGACGGCCAGCGCCACCAGCAGAATGAACAGAGGATAGCGAAGCGCCTTTACGACCTGACGCCATAACTGATGCTGGCGGGTCTGCTGCCGGGCCAGTTCATTGCAGCAAACATCCAGCTGTCCGGTCAGTTCACCGACCTCCATCAAAGCCGGGTAAAGGGCCGGAAAGATCTGCGGCCACTCACGCAGCGCCTGTGAAAAGGGCTGACCGCTGATGACCCGATGATGCAGCGCCATCATCAATGCACGCCAGCCAGCATGGGGATGGCCTTCAGCCAGCAGGGCGAGACTCTCGGCCAGCGGCAAACCGGCTTTAAGCAGGGTAGCCAGCTGGCGAATCAGATCGGTTTTGTGCTGCCATTTCCAGTCCGCCTGGCGCCAGACCTTGTCACGTTTCCAGCTGACCGGCAGCAGATCGCGCTGTGCCAGCATCAGCAACAGGTTTTCACTGTCGATAGCCAGCAGCTGACCGCTTTGCAGCTCGCCCTGGCTATCGACGGCCTGCCAGCGAAACAGCGCCGGATTAGCCATCTTCCAGTCCGATAACCCGCTGCATCTCTTCCAGCGAGGTATCGCCCCGGCTCACCGCCTCCAGCCCGGAGGCAAGCAGGGTACGCAGCCCCTGCTGCTTTGCCAGAGCAAGCAGATTCTCAAGCGGCATCTCTGCCGCAATGGCGTTTTGCAGCCTGGCGTTCACCGGCAGCAGTTCAAACAGCGCCAGCCGGCCAAAGTAGCCGGAGAAGCAGTGATCGCAGCCGGGCGCGCGCCAGGTCTGTAAGGTCCCGGGCCAGAGTTCGGCAGGGTAGTGCGCTACCGCCTGAGCCGGCTGACGACAGTGCGGGCAGAGACGCCGTACCAGGCGCTGCGCCACGATCAGCCGTAGCGCCGACCCCAGCAGGTAACCGGGAATACCCATCTGTCGAAGGCGCGTCAGGGTTTCGGCGGTTGAGTTGGTATGCAGAGTCGAGAGCACCAGATGCCCGGTCTGTGCGGCCTTAACCGCAATCTCGGCGGTTTCTGCATCGCGGATCTCGCCGACCATAATCACATCCGGATCCTGACGCAGCAGCGCACGCAGCACGCGATGGAAGTCGAGCCCGTTTTTACTGTGAATCTGCGTCTGATTGATGCCGGGTAACGGTATCTCTATCGGATCTTCAACACTACAGAGGTTTTTGTCGGGCGTATTCAGCGCACTGAGCCCGCTATAGAGCGTGAAGGTTTTGCCGCTGCCGGTCGGTCCGGTCACCAGGATCAGCCCTTGTGGCTGCGCCAGCGCCGAGCAGAGCAGGCGTAACTGGGCGGCGGGAAGCCCCAGCTTATCCAGCGATAGTGCGGCGCTTTCACTCTGCAACAGCCGGACCACGGCTTTTTCCCCGCCGTGAATCGGTAGCGTGGCAAGGCGAAACGAGGCCGGTTTGCCGGCAATCTCCAGGCTGAACTGACCATCCTGCGGTAACCGGCGTTCGGCAATATCCAGGCCGCCAAGGATTTTAAGACGAGCCAGCAATGCGGCGGGCGGGATGGCTGGCAGTGCAGAGAGCGGATGCAGGACACCATCAATCCGCAGCCTGACTCTTAGCCCATCCCGCCAGGGTTCAATGTGAATGTCTGATGCGCGACGCTCCAGCGCCTGCTGCAGTATCTGCTGCGTTGCCTCAATGGCTGACTCTGAAGGAGCATCTTCGCGTGCTGACAGCGGTTTTTCACTGTGCTGCAACTGGTCGAGACGCGCCTGGGGCCAGCACTCAATCTCAATCTGGCACTGGCTGGCAAAATGCAGAGCCTCAGCCAGCCCCG
The DNA here is from genome assembly GCF_037149395.1 of Pantoea sp. USHLN298. Taxonomy (NCBI): domain Bacteria; kingdom Pseudomonadati; phylum Pseudomonadota; class Gammaproteobacteria; order Enterobacterales; family Erwiniaceae; genus Pantoea; species Pantoea sp. USHLN298. The sequence continues at coordinate 115,314 of NZ_JBBCRO010000004.1, read as the reverse complement.
GCGGCACCGTTTCCGCCACGGCAACCCGTAGCTGGCCGGCATCCTGGTGCAGCACCAGGGCGCGATAGCGCTGGCATAATGCCGCAATCGCCGCATCAGGCTTCATCGGCGGCTCCTTTATCGGCAAAGCGGAACTGCTCAAGGCAATTGTCACGCAGGCTGCTGTTGCTGCTGGTGCAGCTACGTTGCCAGCTGATGCCGCCTTCGGTGCTGTCCCATACCGGCAACATCTCGACGCTTAACCCATTCAGGCTCTCCTGGCCGGTCAGGGTGATGACGCCATTGGTGACGCTCAGGGCAGAAACATAGCGCGAGCTTCTGGCAGCAGGAATGCCGTGTTCGCCAGCCTGACAGGGCGTCGGGCCGCCGCGCTCCAGCGCACAGAGCTCCACTGCGGTTTTATACGGCACCATCGTTTGCAGCATGTCGGTGAGCGCCGCGCGCTGCAGATAGTTTTGGTAAGCAGGCAGGCCAATGGCGCTGAGGATCGCCACAATGCCCACCACAATCATCAGTTCGACCAGGGTAAATCCACGTTGATAATCCATTTCGTCTTCTCCAGTTTAAGAAGCCGACAGACTAAAAAAGGGGCTTGAGGAATCACAGACGCAGAGTGAAACAATGGAAAAGAAGACGAGAAGAGAGTCATGGCTTGCAGTGCAGCCGAAATCGTTATGGAAGCGGGATCGCATAAAGCGCCGTGCTGGCGGCACGGCGCGAGAGCTTACTGCTGCTGAAAACGCATCGATAAATCGAGTGCACGCACATGTTTGGTCAGCGCACCCACCGAGACATAATCGACGCCGGTCTGCGCAATCTGGGGGAGCGTGGTTTCCGTGACGTTGCCCGAGACTTCCAGCAGCGCGCGCCCCTGATTCAGCGCTACCGCCGCACGCATCTGCTCCAGGCTGAAGTTATCCAGCATCACAATATCTGCTGCTGCCTCCAGCGCCTGACTCAGCTCATCCAGCGATTCCACTTCTACCTCTACCGGCACATCCGGCTGCAGCCATTGCGCCTTTTCCACCGCCTGACGGATCGATCCGCTGGCAATAATGTGATTCTCTTTAATCAGATAGGCATCGGAGAGGCCCAGGCGATGGTTACTGCCGCCGCCGCACAGGACGGCATATTTCAGTGCGGTGCGCAGGCCGGGCAGGGTTTTTCGCGTGTCCAGCAGTTGCGTCTGACTGCCCGCCAGCAGCGCCACATAGCGGCTGACTTCGGTGGCAACGCCCGAGAGGGTCTGAACAAAATTGAGCGCGGTACGTTCAGCGGTCAACAGCAATCGTGCCGGACCCTTGATATCGAACAGCGGCTGGTCAGCTTCGATCCGATCACCATCTGCGACATGCCAGGTCAGGGTTGCGTGTGAGCCGAGCTGAATAAACACCTCCTCGACCCAGCGTTTACCACAGAAAACACCCGCTTCACGGGTAATCACCTGAGCATGGGCCTGCGTTTCAGCCGGTAACAGCTGAGCGGTGATATCACGATCGGCATCAATTTCGCCGCCAAGATCTTCCTGCAACGCACGCGCAACCGCCTCGGGAATATCACCTTCGATGCGTCTAATCAAAGCCTGACGGCGGCTGTCTGGATCATAACCACGCGAAGACATAAGCGTTGAACTCCAAAATGGGATGGTGAGTAAGGTGTCCACAATAGCCTGAACCGTAATCGCGTACCAGCGATGGACGTAATTTTGTTTAGTATCCTTAACACGCGCCGCTCGTCTGGCGGCTCAGCGACGCATTTAGAGGCAATAATCCCTTACTATTCATGCTATTCTCAGCCTGATTGAATAAGGAAATGCAGCATGAAAATTGAACATGGCTGGCTGACCGGGGTACGTCAGGTCCCCTCGCCGCATTGTAATGAGCGACCCGACGATGAGGCGCCTTCGCTGCTGGTGATCCACAATATCAGCTTACCACCAGGCGAATTTGGTGGCCCGTGGATCGATAAATTGTTTACCGGCACGTTGCCGCCGGATGCGCATCCTTATTTCGCAGACATTGCCGCACTGCGCGTGGCGGCGCACTGCCTGATTCGTCGTGATGGCGAGATCGTACAGTACGTTTCCTTTGATAAACGTGCCTGGCATGCTGGCGTGTCGCAGTTTGAAGGCCGTGAGAACTGCAACGACTTCTCCATCGGTATTGAACTGGAAGGTACGGATAGCGATCCCTATACCGAAGCGCAATACCAGTCGCTGCAACGGGTCACGCAACTGCTGTTGAAGCACTACCCGCTGACGCCTGCGCGCATTACCGGACACAGTGATATCGCACCGGCGCGCAAAACCGATCCCGGACCTGCTTTTGACTGGGGCTACTATAAGCAGCTGTTAACGCAGCAAAAATCCTGATTTTTGCGGAGTCAGTATGACGTTGTTTACCTTGTTGTTGGTTTTAGGCTGGGAACGCCTGTTTAAGCTGGGCGAGCACTGGCAGCTGGAACACCGGCTGGAGCCATTTTTTCGTCGCCGCCAGCATGTCTCAATGGTGCGTACCCTGCTGATGACGCTACTGGTGATGGCCGTGACGGCGCTGGTGGTCTGGAGCCTGAAAGGCCTGCTGTTTGGCGTACTGCAACTGCTGTTCTGGATCGTCGTCGGGCTGCTGTGTATCGGCGCGGGGTCGGTGCGACAGCATTATCACACCTACCTGAAAGCGGCCAGTCATGATGATGCGGCTGCGCATCAGGCGATGGCGGCCGAGCTGACTCTGATACATGGTGTGCCGGTAGAGTGCAGCGAGCGCGAATTTCTGCGCGAACTGCAGAATGCGCTGATCTGGATTAACTTCCGCTTCTACCTCGCGCCGATGTTCTGGCTGGTGGTCGGCGGGGCCTGGGGTCCGGTGCTGCTGGTGGGATACGCCTTCCTGCGTGCCTGGCAGGGCTGGCTGGCAAAACAGGGCACGCCGATGGCGCGTGCGCAGTCTGGCGTCGATGGCATACTGCATGTGCTCGACTGGATCCCGGTGCGACTGGCCGGTGTGGCCTACGCCTTGCTGGGGCACGGCGAGAAAGCGTTGCCGGCGTGGTTTGCCTCGCTCACCGACCGTCATCGTTCGCAGTATCAGGTGCTGACCAGCCTGGCGCAGTTCTCGCTGTCGCGCGATCCGCACACCGATAAAGTCGAAACGCCACGGGTTGCCGTGGCGTTAGCAAAACGAACTTCACTGGTGCTGGTCGTGGCCGTGGCGTTGCTGACGATCTACGGCACGCTGGTGTGATCGGCGGGCGGGACGCCAAAATCGGGTGTGCCATCTGCCCGCCAGTCAAAATACTTCAGCCGGGTATGGCGGTTCGGGTCCCATAACGGGTCGCCCTCAATTTCGGTGTAGTTGCGCGCGTGGTAAACCAGCACGTCGCGTCCCGCCTCATCCTGGGTAAAACTGTTGTGGCCCGGCCCATACTGATGATTATCCCAGCTCGACACAAACACCGGCCGGGCAGATTTCTGCCATGCCGTGACGTCGAGCGGATCGGCATCCATCGCAATCGACAACAGGCCCAGACAGTAATTCTCATCGGTGGCGCTGGCCGAGTAGGTGACAAACAGCCGGTCACCGTGGCGGATCACCGCCGCGCCTTCGTTAACGCTAAACCCGGCACATTCCCACTCATATTCAGGCCGGCTCAGCATCACCGGCGTCCCTTTCAGCGTCCAGGGGTTGAGCAGCTCGGCCAGATAGAGGTTGGAATTGCCGGGAATCGACGGATCTTTCTGCGCCCACAGATACCAGTTCTTGCCCTGATGCACGAAGTGGGTGGCATCCAGCGAGAAACTGTCGAACTGGCTGAATACCCGACGACACGGCTGCCATTCACCCTGCAGCGGATCGGCCGCATCACACACCAGCGCATACATCCGGTGCTGAAACAGGCCATCTTTGATGTCGCGTGTCGGCGCAGCCGCGAAGTAGATCACCCACTGGCCGTCGATAAAGTGCAGTTCCGGCGCCCAGATCAGCTCGCTGCAGGGACCGCTGTCCGGCTTGCGCCATACCACTACCGGTTCGGCAGTGCGCAGACCGGCCAGCGTATCGGCACGACGGATCTCCAGCCGGTCATATTCCGGCACTGAGGCGATAAAGTAGTAGTGTTGATCATGACGCAGAATAAACGGGTCGGCGCGCTGCTCGATAAAAGGGTTAGGCAGGATAGCGGTCATTTTAATTCTCCGGTTTGCGGGACAACGCCGTCGCGTGTGCGAACAGTCTGTAAATCACGGAAATTTTCGCGACGCAGCGCGAGATCCTGCTGAATAGTGAGCATCATTTTACGGTCGACCTTCATCAGCCGTACCACACCTGCCGTAATCAGATAGCCAATGCCCGGGATCACGGTAAACAGCAGCATGATGCCGTTAATGGCCTCCGGCGACTGCTGTTTAGCCCCGGCATTGTAGCCGTAGATCGACAGCAGGAAGCCGACCATCGCCCCGGCGACCGCCAGTCCCACTTTGAGAAAGAACAGGTTACCGGAGAAGCTGATACCGGTGATGCGCTTGCCGGTTTTCCATTCGCCATAGTCATCAACATCGGCCATCAGCGACCAGTGCAGCGGCGACGGGATCTGATGCAGGATATTCAGCACAAAGTAAGCGATCACCACCATCAGCGTGGCGTGCGGATCGATCCAGTAAAACGCACTGGAGAACAGCGCCAGCGCAATGTTGGTCCAGAAGAAGACCTTGAGCTTACACCAGCGATCGGTCAGCACTTTTGCCAGCGTACTGCCGAACATCATGCCAATCACGCCGAGGCTGATAAACAGCGTGGCGAAATGGGTCGATTGCCCCATCACCCAGGTGACGTAATACATGGTGGCGGCCATACGGATAAAGCCGGGACAGACGTTGCAGAAGGTCAGCAACAGAATGCGCACCCACTGATCGTTTTTCCAGACGTCACGCAGATCTTTCTTCAGGTCGTCATTGCTGGGAACGGCGGGGTGAATACGCTCACGCACCGTGGCAAAGCAGAACAGGAACATCGCCAGACCGATAGTCGCCAGCACGGTCATCGCCATCTGATAGCCGCGCGCCTTGTCTTCGCCGCCAAACCATTCCGCCATCGGCAGCAGCGACATCGACAGGATCAGCGTAGCGATGCCGACCATCACGAAGCGGTAAGACTGACAGGAGACGCGTTCGCCGGGATCGTTGGTAATCACGCCGCCCAGCGAGCAGTAAGGAATGTTGATGGCGGTATAGGTCAGCGACATCAGGAAGTAGGTGACGAACGCCCAGATGACCTTGTTATGGTAGGTCCAGTCCGGCGTGGTAAACATCAGCACGCTGAACAGCACATAGGGAACCGAGACCCACAGCAGCCACGGGCGGAAGCGGCCCCAGCGGCTCTGGGTGCGATCGGCAACCGCGCCCATAATCGGATCGGTCACCGCGTCCAGCACCCGCACCGACAGCAGCAGTGTGCCGACCAGCGCCGGGGCTAAACCAAAAACATCGGTATAGAAGTAGTTGAGGAACAGCATGATGGCACCGCCAATCATGTTGCATCCGGCATCGCCCATGCCATAACCCAGTTTTTCTCGAAACGAGAGGGCTGCACCTTTCATGGTTCTCTCCTGCGCATCCGGTGTGAACAGGAATTATTGTCGCTAAATCAGAGAGATGACTGGGAGTAAATCGCCATGAAGATGGACAAAACAGGTGCGCGGGGAGAAGTGTGAACTGGATCGGGCTTTAGCGCCAGGCGGCGGATGAGGCGGAATGCCTGCTGCAGCACGCCCGGCGCTGCAGCAGGTCAGGGCTTATCAGGCTTTCTGGGCCTGATTCTTAATGAAGTAACCAATCCCCAGAATCACCAGCCAGACCGGAATCAGCCAGACGGAGATCGCCATGCCCGGCGTGGTTGCCATCAGCACCAGAATCGCCGCCAGGAAGATCAGGCAAATCCAGTTACCTACCGGATAGAGCAGCGCTTTGAAGCGGGTAGTCACCCCTTGCTGATCTTTCTTACGACGGAACTTGAGGTGCGCCAGGCTGATCATCGCCCAGTTGATCACCAGCGCCGAAACCACCAGTGACATCAGCAGGCCAAAAGCCTCGCCCGGCATCAGGTAGTTGATTAACACGCAGAGCGCAGTGGCGACGGCTGACACCAGAATGGTCAGCACCGGCACGCCGCGGCGGTCCACTTTCAGCAGCGCTTTCGGCGCGTTGCCCTGCTGCGCCAGACCAAACAGCATACGGCTGTTGCAGTACACGCAGCTGTTATAGACCGACAGCGCCGCCGTCAGGATCACCACGTTCAGCGCATTAGCCACCATCGCATCACCCAGTTCGTGGAAGATGAAGACGAACGGGCTGACGTCTGCGGTAACGCGGGTCCACGGCATCAGTGACAGCAGCACCGCCAGCGAACCGATATAGAAAATCAGGATGCGCCACAGCACCTGATTGGTCGCTTTAGGAATGCTGGTTTCCGGATTATCCGCTTCTGCCGCGGTGATCCCCACCAGCTCCAGACCACCAAACGAGAACATGATGATCGCCATCACCATCACCAGCCCGCCGAGGCCATGCGGGAAGAATCCGCCCTGTTCCCACAGGTTACGTACGGTGGCCTGCGGGCCGCCGTGGCCGCTGAACAGCAGCCAGCCGCCGAACAGGATCATGCCAATCACCGCGACCACTTTAATAATGGCGAACCAGAACTCCATCTCACCAAACACTTTCACGTTGGTCAGGTTAATGGCGTTGATCATCACAAAGAAGATGGCGGCCGAGGCCCAGGTCGGGAAGTCAGGCCACCAGAACTGGATATATTTACCGACAGCGGTCAGCTCTGCCATCGCTACCAGCACATAGAGCACCCAGTAGTTCCAGCCCGATGCGAAGCCAGCAAAGTTGCCCCAGTATTTATAGGCGAAGTGGCTGAAGCTGCCGGCAACCGGCTCCTCTACGACCATTTCGCCCAACTGACGCATGATTAAAAAGGCAATAAAACCGGCAATGGCATACCCCAGAATGACTGCCGGTCCGGCGGATTCAATGACCGACGCACTGCCGAGAAACAGGCCGGTCCCCACCGCACCACCCAGCGCGATGAGCTGAATATGGCGGTTCTTCAGACCGCGTTTCAGCGCTTCGCCTTGCTGTTGTTCCATACAAACCTCGTGATGTTTTTATTCTTCGTTCGCAGCGCAGTCCGCTGTAAGGAAGTGGTTACATTAACGTATTGATTATTTTACGGTATCCGGCGTGCTGTCTGCTGCCAGGCGCTACCCTGGCGACAAGAATAGTGATAAGCGAATCGCTTTGCACCTGCTTTCGCTTTTCGTGCTGGGCATTGACTGAAAAAACAGCGCCAGCTCACGTCTGTGACAGGCAAATTTCTGCCATGAAATGATGCCGATGACGAATAGGTTTCGCTTATGGTAGCCGCTGCGGTTAGCGGCTAAACGGGTGTAAGGTTTGGTAAAAGTGAAGTTATTTAACATTTACTTCCAGGGTGATTTTTCATTTTTTTAACCGCAAGTTAGCGTCACCACTGGCTTTCACCGTTGCGGAATGTGACCGGGACCATATAGACACAAGGTGAATACTTTGTTACTTTACCGGCACCTTTTGACAATTGGTATTACCAATTTACTCCGGACGATTGGCTAATAAGAAGGGAAGATGGCTTACAGTAAGATTCGCCAACCCAAGCTCTCCGACGCCATCGAGCAACAGCTCGAATCCCTGATCATGGAAGGGACGCTGCGTCCGGGAGAGAAGCTGCTCCCCGAGCGCGAACTCGCCAAACAATTCGATGTCTCACGTCCGTCCCTCCGCGAAGCAATCCAGCGCTTAGAAGCCAAAGGATTACTGCTACGCCGTCAGGGTGGCGGAACGTTCGTACAGGAGCATCTCTGGCAAAGCATGAGCGATCCACTCGTAGAGCTTCTCGCCGACCATCCGGAATCACAATTTGATCTGCTGGAAACGCGCCACGCCTTAGAAGGCATCGCCGCTTATTATGCGGCACTGCGCGGTACCGAAGAGGATCTGCTGCGGATTCGTGATTGCCATCTGCAGATCCAGCAGGCACAGGACAGCGGCGACTTAGACGCCGAAGCGGACGCAGTGATGCAGTATCAGATCGCTGTCACAGAAGCAGCCCATAATGTCGTGCTTTTGCATTTGCTACGCTCTATGGGCCCTATGCTGGAACAAAACGTCCGTCAGAATTTCGAATTGCTCTACTCGCGCCGGGAAATGCTGGCGAAAGTGAGCGGTCACCGCGCCAGAATCTTTGAGGCGATTGTGGCTCGTGAGCCGGAAAAAGCGCGCGAGGCTTCACACCGTCACCTGGCGTTCATTGAGGAAATCTTGCTGGACAGAAGTCGGGAGCAGAGCCGTCGAGAACGCTCCCTGCGTCGTTTACAGCAACGTAAGGAATAACGTGCGACAAAGATCGTACGGACATGTGCGACGAGCCTGCCTGCATGTGCTGTAACAGGCTCCCGATTATTCAACGTATTAGACACAGATAAGGAACACACCCATGTCAGAACGTTTACACAATGACGTGGATCCGATTGAAACTCGTGACTGGCTACAGGCGATCGAATCGGTCATCCGTGAAGAAGGTGTTGAACGTGCGCAGTATCTGATTGATCAGGTACTGGGTGCAGCCCGCAAAGGCGGCGTGAACGTTGCTGCAGGATCTTCTGCAATCAGCAACTATATCAACTCTATTGCCGTTGAAGATGAACCGGACTATCCGGGCAACACCTCTCTTGAACGTCGTATCCGTTCCGCGATCCGCTGGAACGCCATCATGTCGGTGCTGCGCGCATCGAAGAAAGATCTGGAACTGGGTGGCCATATGTCCTCCTTCCAGTCTTCTGCCACCATTTATGAAGTGTGCTTTAACCACTTCTTCCGCGCGCGCAGTGAGAAGGATGGCGGCGACCTGGTTTACTTCCAGGGCCACATTTCCCCAGGCATCTACGCCCGTGCGTTCCTTGAAGGTCGTCTGACCGAAGAGCAGATGAACAACTTCCGTCAGGAAGTGGCTGGTAAAGGCCTCTCATCTTATCCGCACCCGAAACTGATGCCGGAATTCTGGCAGTTCCCGACCGTTTCCATGGGTCTGGGTCCGCTGTCGGCTATCTATCAGGCGAAGTTCCTGAAATATCTGGAACACCGTGGCCTGAAAGATACCTCTGCACAGACCGTCTATGCCTTCCTGGGTGATGGCGAGATGGATGAGCCGGAATCAAAAGGCGCAATCACCATCGCCACCCGTGAAAAACTGGATAACCTGGTCTTCATCATCAACTGCAACCTGCAGCGTCTGGATGGCCCGGTCACCGGTAACGGTAAGATCATCAACGAGCTGGAAGGCATCTTTGCCGGTGCTGGCTGGGAAGTGATCAAAGTCATCTGGGGCGGTCGCTGGGATGAGCTGCTGCGCAAAGATACCAGCGGCAAGCTGATTCAGCTGATGAACGAAACCGTTGACGGCGATTACCAGACTTTTAAATCCCGTGATGGTGCCTATGTGCGCGAGCACTTCTTTGGTAAATATCCGGAAACCGCCGCGCTGGTTAAAGATATGTCCGATGATGAAATCTGGGCACTGAACCGTGGCGGCCACGATCCGAAGAAAATCTACGCGGCACTGAAAAAAGCGCAGGACACCAAAGGCAAACCGGTGCTGATCCTGGCGCATACCATCAAAGGTTATGGTATGGGCGACACCGCGGAAGGCAAAAACATTGCTCACCAGGTGAAGAAGATGAACATGGATGGCGTGCGCTATATCCGTGATCGCTTCAACGTGCCGGTAGCGGATGACAAGATTGAATCTCTGCCATACGTGACCTTCGACAAAGGCTCTGAAGAGTACAACTATCTGCACGGTCAGCGTGAGAAGTTGGGCGGCTACCTGCCGACGCGTCAGCCGAAGTTCACCGAAAAGCTGGAGATGCCAGCGCTGGAAGAGTTCAGTGCGCTGCTGGAAGAGCAGAACAAAGAGATCTCAACCACCATCGCCTTTGTGCGTGCTCTGAACGTGATGCTGAAGAACAAGTCGATCAAAGATCGTCTGGTTCCGATCCTCGCCGATGAAGCGCGTACCTTTGGTATGGAAGGTCTGTTCCGTCAGATCGGTATCTACAGCCCGAACGGTCAGCAGTACACCCCGCAGGACCGCGAGCAGGTGGCTTACTACAAAGAAGACGAGAAAGGCCAGATTCTGCAGGAAGGGATCAACGAGCTGGGCGCAGGTTCATCCTGGCTGGCGGCGGCGACCTCTTACAGCACCAACAACCTGCCAATGATCCCGTTCTACATCTATTACTCGATGTTCGGCTTCCAGCGTATCGGCGATCTGATGTGGCTGGCGGGCGACCAACAGGCGCGCGGCTTCCTGGTCGGCGGCACCTCCGGTCGTACCACGCTGAACGGCGAAGGTTTGCAGCATGAAGATGGTCACAGCCACATTCAGTCGCTGACCATCCCGAACTGTATCTCCTACGATCCTTCATACGCGTATGAAGTCGCGGTGATCATGCATGACGGTCTGGTGCGGATGTATGGCGAAGCGCAGGAAAACGTCTACTACTACATCACCACGCTGAACGAAAACTACCACATGCCAGCGATGCCGCAGGGTGCGGAAGAGGGTATCCGTAAGGGTATCTACAAGCTGGAAACGGTCGAGGGCAGCAAAGGCAAAGTCCAGCTGCTGGGTTCAGGCTCTATCCTGCGTCACGTACGTGAAGCTGCGCAGATCCTGGCGAAAGACTACGGTATCGGCTCTGACGTCTACAGCGTCACCTCGTTCACCGAACTGGCTCGTGATGGCCAGGATTGTGAGCGCTGGAACATGCTGCATCCGACCGAAGAACCGCGCGTGCCTTACATCGCGCAGGTGATGAACGATGCACCGGCCGTCGCTTCAACCGACTACATGAAGCTGTTCGCTGAGCAGGTTCGTAGCTATGTCCCAGCCAGCGATTATCGTGTACTGGGTACCGATGGCTTTGGTCGCTCTGACAGCCGTGAGAATCTGCGTCATCACTTCGAAGTGGATGCATCTTATGTGGTGGTTGCCGCGCTGGGTGAGCTGGCTAAACGCGGCGAGATCGAGAAGAAAGTGGTGGCCGACGCGATCACCAAATTCAGTATCGATGCCGATAAAGTTAACCCGCGTCTGGCTTAAGAGGTAATAGAGTAATGGCTATCGAAATTAAGGTACCGGATATCGGGTCTGACGAAGTTGAAGTCACCGAGATTCTGGTGAAAGTTGGCGACAAGGTGGAAGCCGAACAGTCGCTGATCACCGTGGAAGGCGACAAAGCCTCAATGGAAGTGCCTTCGCCGCAGGCTGGCGTGGTCAAAGAGATCAAAATCGCCACCGGTGACAAAGTAGAAACCGGCTCGCTGATCATGATGTTTGACGCGGAAGGTGCGGCAGAAGCCGCACCGGCACCGGCCGCAGAGAAAAAAGCAGACGCGGCCCCGGCGCCAGCGGCTGCCGCTGCTACCGCCAGCAAAGATGTCAATGTTCCGGATATCGGCGGTGACGAAGTCGAAGTCACTGAGATTCTGGTGAAGGTTGGCGACAAAGTTGAAGCCGAACAGTCCCTGATCGTGGTGGAAGGCGACAAAGCCTCGATGGAAGTCCCGGCCCCGTTCGCGGGTACCGTGAAAGAGATCAAAATCACGACCGGCGACAAAGTCAGCACCGGTTCACACATCATGGTGTTTGAAGCGGAAGGCGCAGCGCCGGCCGCTGACGTGAAACCTGAAGTTAAAGAAGAAGCGGCAACGGCTCCGGCTGCGGCAGCGGGCGCAAAAGAGGTTAACGTTCCGGACATCGGCGGTGACGAAGTTGAAGTCACTGAAGTGCTGGTGAAAGTCGGCGACAAAGTTGAAGCTGAGCAGTCACTGATTGTGGTGGAAGGCGACAAAGCCTCGATGGAGGTCCCGGCACCGTTCGCGGGCACCGTGAAAGAGCTGAAAGTGGCGACTGGCGACAAAGTCAGCACCGGCTCGCTGATCATGGTGTTTGAAGTTGAAGGTGCTGCGCCAGCCGCCGCTCCTGCAGCAGCGAAACAGGATGCCCCGGCACCGGCAGAGAAGGCCGAAGCTAAAGCCGCGGCACCAGCCGCCGCCAAAGCGGAGAGCAAAGGCGAGTTCGCAGAGAACGATGCCTATGTTCACGCGACCCCGGTGATCCGTCGTCTGGCGCGTGAGTTCGGTGTTAACCTGGCGAAAGTCAAAGGCACCGGCCGCAAAGGTCGCATCCTGAAAGAAGACGTGCAGAGCTACGTTAAAGAGGCCGTGAAACGCGCTGAAGCAGCACCGGCTGCTGCCAGCGGCGGCGGTCTGCCTGGCATGCTGCCATGGCCGAAAGTGGACTTCAGTAAGTTTGGCGAAATCGAAGAAGTCGAACTGGGACGCATCCAGAAAATTTCTGGCGCGAACCTGAGCCGTAACTGGGTGATGATCCCGCACGTTACGCATTTCGACAAAACCGATATCACCGATCTGGAAGCGTTCCGTAAGCAGCAGAATGCGGAAGCCGAGAAGCGTAAGATGGACGTGAAGTACACCCCGGTGGTGTTCATCATGAAAGCGGTCGCTGCGGCACTTGAGCAGATGCCACGCTTCAACAGCTCGCTGTCAGAAGATGCGCAGAAGCTGACGCTGAAAAAATATATCAACATCGGTGTGGCGGTTGATACGCCAAATGGCCTGGTGGTTCCGGTCTTCAAAGACGTGAACAAAAAGGGCATTACCGAGCTGTCGCGTGAACTGATGGCGATTTCGAAGAAAGCGCGTGACGGTAAGCTGACGGCAGGCGACATGCAGGGCGGATGCTTCACTATCTCCAGCCTTGGCGGTTTGGGTACCACACACTTCGCGCCGATCGTCAACGCGCCGGAAGTGGCTATCCTTGGCGTCTCGAAGTCGGCGATGGAGCCAGTCTGGAATGGTAAAGAGTTTGCGCCGCGTCTGATGATGCCAATTTCTCTTTCCTTCGATCACCGTGTTATCGACGGTGCTGATGGTGCGCGTTTCATCACTCTCATCGGCAATATGCTGTCCGACATTCGTCGTTTAGTTATGTAAATGTGAAGAAGGCCGGCGAAAGCCGGCCTTCCTGTAACGATTCGTCGCACCGCGGTTGGCAGTTTGTTAACAATTCTGTAAACTCTTGCGGTGAAAGTCCCGGTGGAACAAGGGCATCATAAGAACGTCTGACCCGCCGGATATCAAATAAGAGGTCATGATGAGTACAGAGATTAAAACCCAGGTCGTAGTACTTGGGGCGGGTCCTGCAGGTTACTCTGCAGCCTTCCGTTGCGCGGATTTAGGTCTGGAAACCGTACTGGTAGAGCGTTACAGCACCCTTGGCGGTGTTTGTCTGAACGTCGGTTGTATCCCATCTAAAGCGCTGCTGCACGTTGCTAAAGTGATTGAAGAGGCGAAAGCCCTTGAAGAGCACGGCATTGTGTTTGGTCAGCCATCGACTGATATCAACAAAATTCGCAGCTGGAAAGAAAAGGTAATTAACCAGTTAACTGGCGGCCTGTCAGGTATGGCAAAAGGTCGTAAAGTGAAAGTGGTTAATGGTCTGGGCAAATTCACCGGTGCTAACACCCTGGTGGTTGAAGGAGAAGGCGGCGCGACCACCATCAACTTCGATAACGCCATCATCGCTGCGGGTTCACGCCCAATCGAACTGCCGTTCATTCCACATGAAGATCCACGCGTCTGGGACTCAACCGATGCGCTGGAGCTGAAAGAAGTACCGAAGCGCCTGCTGGTTATGGGTGGCGGTATCATCGGTCTGGAAATGGCGACGGTCTATCATGCGCTGGGTTCAGAGATCGATGTGGTCGAGATGTTCGATCAGGTCATCCCGGCTGCGGATAAAGATGTGGTGAAAGTCTTCACCAAAAAAATCAGCAAGAAATTTAACCTGATGCTGGAAACCAAAGTGACCGCCGTTGAAGCAAAAGACGATGGCATTTACGTTTCCATGGAAGGTAAAAAAGCACCAGGCGAAGCACAGCGTTACGATGCGGTGCTGGTGGCTATCGGTCGTGTACCGAACGGCAAAGGTCTGGATGCCGGCAAAGCGGGCGTGGAAGTGGACGATCGCGGCTTCATTCGCGTCGACAAGCAGATGCGTACCAATGTGCCGCACATCTACGCTATCGGCGACATCGTCGGTCAGCCAATGCTGGCACACAAAGGCGTGCATGAAGGCCACGTCGCGGCGGAAGTGATCTCCGGTCTGAAGCACTACTTCGATCCGAAAGTGATCCCATCCATCGCCTATACCGAGCCAGAAGTTGCCTGGGTTGGTCTGACCGAGAAAGAAGCGAAAGAGAAAGGCATCAGCTACGAGACCGCCACCTTCCCATGGGCAGCCTCAGGTCGTGCTATCGCTTCTGACTGTGCAGACGGCATCACCAAACTGATTTTCGACAAAGAGACGCACCGGGTGATCGGTGGCGCGATTGTCGGCACCAACGGCGGCGAGCTGCTGGGTGAAATCGGTCTGGCGATCGAGATGGGTTGTGATGCGGAAGATATTGCGCTGACCATCCATGCTCACCCGACGCTGCACGAGTCTGTGGGTCTGGCGGCAGAAATCTTTGAAGGCAGCATCACCGATCTGCCTAACGCGAAAGCGAAAAAGAAATAAGCCTGATTGCCCGATAGAAAAGCTCCCTTTACGGGAGCTTTTTTTTGCCTGAATTTTGTGCTGGCGATTAAGTGTGCATTTGGGTTAAGTCTGGGTGTAAAATTCGGTAGAATTAGTGGTGGCTAAAAAGTAGTTAGTAATCAAACGGATAATTTTAGAGTGTTCCCCGCGTGAGCGGGGATAAACCGTGAGTAAGGGCCGCCAATTATGGCGGCTCTTTGTGTTCCCCGCGTGAGCGGGGATAAACCGCCTGTTTACGAGTCCGGCGAGTGGTACGCGGCGTGTTCCCCGCGTGAGCGGGGATAAACCGCCCTCAATACGTCCGATGATGCCCTCGCGCAGGTGTTCCCCGCGTGAGCGGGGATAAACCGGTCTTCCGTTATTCTGTACCCTTAGCTCTTTGGTGTTCCCCGCGCCAGCGGGGATAAACCCTTGATAAATATCCTACAACCCGAGAAGGCGATGTGTTCCCCGCGCCAGCGGGGGTAAACCGAGGCAGTGTCGTTTTGAGGGGCCTGTCTGGTCCAGCGTGGATAGGCTGGACGCGACTGCAGTGTTGCCCGGCTGTGGTGATTCATCGTCATGACTGTGATATTAAAAACTTAATATAAATTGCTATCGCGATCTGGTGACATTAATGAAGAAAAAAACATACCACTGCAATCAGGAAAATAGAGGTAAATGATTTCAATGAATGAATAGATAACACACCCGTTACGGCTAACTCTAAATAGAGCGAAAAGCCACCTTTCTAAAAAGCCCGCGTTTAAGCCTGATTTCAGGCAGTTAAGCCTATCAATGAATATAAATTTACAGGAAAGTTTAGCGGGGGAAAGAAGGGATCAGGATTTCAGCCCGGTTGAACTTCATCAGAGGCCCGAATTGCCGGGCCTTATTTTATTAACTGACAAGCATGACGCAGATAAGCAGGCTTTGTTGGCTCAAAAATAGAGCGTTGCAGACTCAACTCCACACGCTTTAGCGTAGCGGGCGATTGTCTCGACACTGGCCGACGTAATGTTTTTTTCCATTCGGGACACTGTCGGCGGCTTAACGCCCATGCGCTCAGCGACCTGTGCACTTGTCAGTCCGGCATGTTTCCGCCATTCCAGCAAAAGTGCCTGGAGGCGCTCTTTCCGTTCTTCGGCTTCGTAAGCGGCGCGATATTCATCATCGCGCATCATTTCAGAATGAATCTCTTTATGAGTTTTGTATTTCACGCTTCATTTCCTCCAGTCGCTGCCAGGCTATTTCTATTTCAGCGGGCGGCGTTTTCTGTGATTTCTTGATAAAAATTCTCAGCATGTAGATTTTTTGCCCTGCCTGATAAACCCAAAGCCCCCGCGAAATGTCCCCGCCCATCGTTCTGACTTCGTACAGGCCATCGCCCAGCGCTTTTGTGTGCGGCTCGCGTAACAGTCGGGGGTCGGCTTCGAGTTTTGTCACCAGCCTGTCAAACTTTACCCGGACGGCTATCGGGAGGCTTTTTAACTCGGCTTCGGCCTTGTCGTGATAAATGACCTCAAACAATGTTCGATCCTCCCTGAAATTATATTAGCTTATAGGCTAACTTAGCTCAAGGGCTAATATCCTTGTCAGCTTTGTTTTACAAAAATGGAACTCTATACCCTATTCCATTTGGCTGCCCTAACGGAAAGTGCCTTAGCGCTATTCTGCGGCGAGCGGTTTCCTTCTCCGTCGATATCGTGAAAGAACGGCCCTGATGATTTCGGTGCGGCTGCATGGCTATGTGAAGGTGACAATGGCGTTCGGTTTCGCGCAGACGTTGACATTAAGTACGGATTTCGGCGCTTACTTTCTGAATAACGGTAAACGGATGCATCGTTTACTCTTAGCCCGTTAATGGGGAAACAGGCAACAAACCGATAGATCAGGAAAGTGGCCCATGCTAATACATGCGTTATTTTTGACCGCAGAGCTACCTTCCAGGCAGTAAAGCCCTCTTTTTCGGCACTGTAACTCCAGATTTAACCGAAAAGAGTGTCATCGCATTCACGCCGCGCGCTTACCTGGACAGGGTTTCGACGCTGGCCGATGTGATGTTTTTTTTATTCGGGAATGCGTGGATGGTGCGATCCCCATTCTGGCAGCAAGTATTCCCCTCGCCAGCTGGGTCCGCTGCTTTACCCGGTCCCCAGGCATTTCTTCCAGGCACCTGATATTTGCGCCTGCCCAACCATATGGTTATAATCAAATGACCAAATGGAGGTTTCTCATGAAAACATTTAGCTTTTCTGCAACACAGATCCGGCAGCCTCGCTTATGGCAGGCGGCCGGCCTGAACCATTCTGATGGTGTGGCACTGTTGGGACAGATTAGTGAAGGCCTTGATGGCAAGGTTGCTAACCTGATCGCTGACTGGGCAAACATAACGCAAAACGATCTGCGCAAAATGTCCGGCATTCCGTCAACAACATTTAGTCGCGGCCTGAAAGCGCGATTCAGCGCCGAACAAAGTGAACGGCTGGTGCGCATCATTCGCGTTATCGATCGGGCGGTAGAACTGTTTGAAGGTGATAAGGAAGAGGCGCAAAAATGGCTGAATGAGCCAAACAGGGCGCTGAGCTGGAAAGTGCCAGCTGAACTGATGGCATCCGAAACCGGGGCTTACGAGGTGATGAAATTGATCACTCGCCTGGAACATGGGGTTTACTCTTGATTCTCTACCGGCTGACAAAAACAAAATACCTCTCCACAGCCTGGACAGGATTTGGCGCAAAAGAGGCTGGAGGCCGCTGGAACAGCGTTGGGGTCTCCATGGTTTATCTGTCAGAAACAGCGTCACTGACCATGCTGGAAACCCTGGTGCATCTGCATTCGGCGCACATCATGGATTATTTTACGCTATTGCGCATTGATGTACCTGATGACCAGATTCAGACAGCCGATATGGATGAATTGCCGGATAACTGGGCCAGCGAAGATGCGCCGCCGGAGCTGGCCGAATATGGAGATGCCTGGTGTTTTACCAGAGGTTCAATAGCGTTGCGCGTCCCCAGCGCTCTGTCGCCCGTGGAATATAACTACCTGTTAAACCCTGAACACCCTGATTTCTACACCATTGTTCAGAAGGCTGAGGCTATTCCGTTCCGTTTTGATAGTCGGTTAAAACCGGGTGGTAAATAAACTATCGCGATTGGCGTATGAAGGTATATTGACTGGTTGCGGAACAGAGTTTATTTGTGTTTAAAAAAAGTTATGACACCAGGGGATAAAAAAGTTTTCGTACTGGTTGAAGAAGCCATTCGGCAGCGTGGGGTATTCAGAACATGGAGACCTCAGGCAGGAATTACTACATATTCCTGTAACCGGATAGAAGTCTTGATCTCCGATAGTTTGATATATTATATAATGACATTCGCTATGGCTACATAGCCGTTTATTAAATAAATTCCCTTTCTTTCACTATTTTTATTGTTAGTAATCTACTTTTTTAGATGCCTGTATCACTAAACTATACAACTAATAAAAAATCCTAAAATGGCATCTTTAGCCGTTGCTCACCTCCTCTTAGTGATAAGTTTGACTTTGATCACACAGATGTTTCTCAGTGGCGCGTATATATTGCCAGTTGCCAATATTGTGGGTTGAGTCAGATATGAGATTAAACCTGGGCGGTTTAAAGGCTTATCAGTGCCGCATCTGTAAATGGTCGATATGAATATAAGAAAATTCATTGTCAATTTACATTTTTAGGGAGAGCTATGTGCCAGGAAAGGTATGATCTTTATCGTTACTGGGGAAAGGCGAATCGTAGTAAGGATAATGCTCCAGCCGAGTCTCACCTATTGCCTTATCACTGCCTTGATGTCGCTGCCGTAGCCGCCTACTGGTGGGATCACGCTCCTGCATTAAGAAAACAGTTTTCTCAGGGAGCGAACGAGGCAGAATATCGCGGCTGGCTGCTTTTTTTTATCGCACTGCATGATTTAGGTAAATGGGATATACGATTCCAGGTTAAGTGCTGGAGTGCCTGGGAGGCATTAAATGCCGTTCCCTCAGGCAAAAATGCTATTGGTAAAAGGTGGGATCACGGGCAGGGCGGTCTCTACTGGTTTAAGCAGGATTTTGATGCAGATAATGATTATGACAGCGCTTTTATTACGTTCAATACACATCCCAAAGAGCAATGGTTTCCCTGGATGGAAGCTGTCGCAGGGCATCATGGTTATATTCATCAGCATATCGACCTTCCAGCATCAGATTTAGCACTCAGCTTTCAATTAAAGCCGCTGGGAGAGAGAGATAAGCAGGCCCGCCTGTCATGGCTCGACGCGCTGGCAGCCCTGTTCCTGCAACCGGTTGGGCTATCCTTAAATGATAACCCGCCATCCTGTTCACCGTTGCTGGCTGGTTTCTGCTCTATATCAGACTGGCTGGGTTCCTGGAGCACTAAAGACACTTTTCCTTACCAGTCAGAACCAGAACCTCTGCATGACTATTTTTCCCGCCGTTATGCTGTTGATGCGCCGCTGGTTCTGAAGCGCAGCGGATTATTGAGTGTTGTTAAACCCTGGGGCGGGACAGAAGCGTTACTTGATATGGGTCATCAGCCACGTCAACTCCAGACGCTGGTTAATAAATTACCGCATCAACCCGGCCTGACCATCATCGAAGCCCCAACAGGGTCGGGAAAAACTGAAACGGCGCTGGCTTATGCATGGCGGCTGTTAGACGGTGGTTATGCCGACAGCATTATTTTTGCACTTCCGACCCAGGCAACTGCCAACGCCATGTTGAACCGACTGGATAAGCTGGCCTCAAAATTGTTTGAACAGCCTAATCTGATCCTTGCCCATGGTAACTCCCGGTTCAGCACTGATTTTGACACTATCAAATCTCGTGGCAAAAGCGTGCAGGAACAGGAAGCCTGGGCTCAATGCTGCGAGTGGCTGTGCCGAAGTAATAAGCGCGCTTTTCTGGGGCAGATTGGTGTCTGCACTATTGATCAGGTGCTTATTTCTGTGTTGCCGGTTAAGCATCGTTTTATTCGGGGGTTTGGCATTGCCCGCAGTGTGTTGCTGATTGATGAGGTACATGCTTACGACACCTATATGCACAGCCTGCTGGAGGAGGTACTGCGACAGCAGGCGCTGGCCGGGCAAAGTGCATTACTGTTATCTGCTACTTTGCCGGCATCCTTGAAACAGCGCTTACTCAGAACTTACGGTAATCCAGACTCCTCATCCCCGACGGATGAATATCCTCTGGCCATCTGGCAACAGCAGAATCGGCAACTTTACTTCGATCTCAGCGCTACCCCACAGTATTTACCGCCCATCTTTCAGCTCAGTATTGAGCGCTGTTACCTCAATGAAATGCAACCGGATGCGGGGCTGCTTGAGAAGATGATTACTGCCGCTCAGGAGGGGGCACAGGTCTGTCTGATCTGCAATCTGGTGGATGTCGCCCAGCAGGTTTATCAAAAGTTGTGTGCCAGCACGTCACTGGAGATCATTTTGTTCCACTCCCGCTTTACCTTAACTGACCGGGCTAATAAAGAGGATTTGACGCTGCGCTATTTTGGCGTGTCAGGCGACCGCAGCGTCGGGCGCATTCTGGTAGCTACTCAGGTGGTGGAACAGTCTCTGGATGTCGATTTCGACTGGCTGATAACGCAGCTTTGCCCGGTAGATTTACTATTCCAGCGTGCTGGACGGCTGCATCGTCATTCCCGTCAGTGCAGACCTAAAGGTTATCAGCAGCCGAAAATGACAGTACTGCTTCCCTCCACCACTGATTATGGCAACAGTAATTACGTCTACACCAACACTCGTGCTATGTGGCGCACTCAACAGCGGCTGGAACAACTGGGTCAGTCAGCTCTCTGCTTTCCGCAGGCCTACCGGCTCTGGATTGACGATGTCTATCGGGATGAAACGGACGAGTCGGAACCTGAGTGGGTTGCCGATGGGCTGGCACGTTTTGAATCTGAAGAACAATCAAAACGTTACAACGCAAGACTCTCATTGAACCAGGCAGCAAGGGCTATTCCTTTTGCCGATGACGATGTCCATATTCGCGCGGTAACCCGTGATGGTGAAATGAGCTTGCCACTGATCCCTTTTGTAGAAACAGAAAGTGGAAGACAACTCTCCGACGGGCAATATCTTAGCCAGCTATCTGAATTTTCCCTGCCAGAGGCGCTGGCACTTAACCGGGTTAATGTCCCGGGAGGATGGCAACGGAGATTCAGACTTGAGCCAGATGAAGAAGGGGTTGTATGGGTTGCCGGAACAATACAGGGAGGTGAGTGGATCGCTGAGACGACTGATTACCGTCTGGTTTATTCAAAGGAAGTGGGGATGAATATTATTCAGTTTAACTATCAGAGAGGAACTCAATGAATTTACTCACGGATCGATGGATCCCGGTCAGACCGGTTGCTGGCAGCGGAGTTGAGCAGATAAGCCTGGAAACGTTGCTATGTGGACCACAGCTACGATCACTCTCTCTCCCACGGGACGATATGGAAATGGCAGCCTGCCAGCTCCTGATTTGCATCGTGCAGTTACTCTGGCCACCTGAGAAGATGGCGCACAGTATCCAGCGCATACAAAAGCCGCTGACAAGAGAGGAATTTTCAGCAGGTCTTATTGGCTGGGAAGAGAGTTTTGATTTGAACCATCCTGAGCATCCCTTTATGCAAGTCCAGGGCGTCGTCGCCAAAGAGGTCACCGGCATGGATAAGCTCATGGTTGGCCTGACCGGTTCCACCAGCTGTGCATTTGTGAATCAGCCAGGGCAGGGTGAGGCGCTTTGTGGCGGATGTGCCGCTATTGCTCTGTTCAATCAGGCTGGGAATGCCCCTGGATTTGGCGGTGGATTTAAAAGTGGTTTACGGGGCGGAGCGCCTATAACCACGCTGATCCAACAGAGGTGCCTGCGCTCCACAATATGGGCCAACGTACTCAACGCTGAGAGCCTGGAAAGAAACTATCCTGACTGGCAAAAACAGCGCCATCAGGCTTTTACCTGGCAGAAACCGATTGGCAGTAATGAAAAAATCCCGGCGCACAGCATCGGGCTGGCACGGGGTCTGTTCTGGCAGCCCGCACATATTGAACTCTCATCTCCCTCATCGGGTGGTCAGTGCAGTACCTGCGGATCGCTGGTAGATAAACGTTACCAGAGTTTTCTCAAAGCCAAATTTAACTACACCGTCGAAGGCTTCTGGTTGCACCCTCACTCTCCCAGCGTGGAACAGACTAAAAAGGGTATATCTGAAAAACGTCATATTGGTTTCACATTACCGATCCCTTGCTGGACGCAGGTTGGCCGGTTGTTGATCTCTCAGCAGTTAGAAAAGAATCAGGAAGGTCGTCGTCCGGCTTTGGTGATTGAACAGGCGCGACAACTCGCCAACGGTAAACCGCTGTATATGAGTATTGGTGGTTATCGTAATAATCAGGCAGCAATTGTGGAGCGGCGACATGAGGTGATGGTATTCAGCCAAGGCTGGGATCGTCATCAGGATATTATTAATGAGATTATTAACATCGGTCAGGGGTATCGGCTTGCACTGCGTAAAGCACTTTATCTTTTTGTTGAGGGGATGAAGGATAGCGAAATTATCGGTTCTGGTATTCCGGTGCATGATGTGACCGAACGTCGTTTTTATCGCGAAAGCGACATCTATATTACCCGGCTGCTGGCGACGATAAATTATGAACAGCCTTTAAAAGAGCTGGAATCGCTGCATCATTACCTTTCTGCTTTATGTAAAACGTTGTTTGAAACCGCTACTAACCCCTATGCCCACCACGTGAAACTGATTCAGGCCTTGGCAATTTCCCGTCGCGTGTTATTCACACAGTTATCTGCTTTAAAAATGCAAGGAGAGCAAGCTGATGAACCCACCCATTGACGCTAAGGCGCTTTATGACGCCTGGTCCGACCTGGACAAAGGTAGTCAGGCGAAATTAAGACGTGCTGAATCACCAGATAAGCTACTGGAAATTCCTGTTTTCTATGTGTTAGCTGGCAAGTTTGGCTGGCCAGAAAAGCGTTACGCATTGCAAAGAATGATCTATTGCCTGGCTACCGGGGCGATTAAAAACAGCGATGATGAATCACTTACCCTGGGTAAGGCGCTGGCACTAAGTAAAAAAATATCACTAATGCGCGTAATGCAACTTGTCCGGCAGGAATATCCCAACGATATGGTACAGCTAAGACGCATGTTAATTCATGCAGAGCCTGTATTGCATTGGCCTTCGCTGGCTGCACAACTGCAATGGTGGGGCAAACGCGAACGCCGCATGCTAATTGAAAATTTTGTTCTCTCTTCTTCCAAAAAATAACCGAGTAAGGATACCCGATGAATAATTTTGTTAACTTTCATATTTTGATTTCTCATAGCCCATCCTGCCTTAACCGCGATGATATGAATATGCAAAAGGATGCGGTATTTGGCGGCAAACGTCGCGTACGCATCTCGAGCCAAAGCCTGAAAAGGGCAATTCGCAAAAGCGACTATTATCAACGCCATATTGGTGGGTCCAGTATCCGGACAATTCATCTGGAACTGCTGCGGGATCTCGTCCATCAGAAACTGTCAGAAAAATATCCTGCGGAAGTCATTAACACCACGCTGAGTCTGCTCAGTGGCAAAAGTGTTGCTCAGGAAGAGACAATCGATGGGGGCGCTGTTTCGCCGTGGGTAATGGATGAGATTGACTGGTTTTGTCAGCAAATCAACACCCCGGAAAACAGTGCGCTGGGTACCGATGAGAAAAAATGGGCAAAAGCGTTAAAAGATCAGGTTACGGGGCTGCGTGCCACGCTCAGCAGCGCGGTGGACATCGCGCTGAGTGGCCGGATGGCGACCAGTGGCCTGATGAGCGAACTGGGTAAAGTTGATGGTGCAATGTCACTGGCACACGCCATAACTACGCATGTTGTTGATTCTGACATTGACTGGTTCACTGCCGTTGATGATCTGCATGAAAGTACTGGTGCGGCTCATCTGGGCACTCAGGAGTTCTCATCAGGTGTTTTCTATCGTTATGCCAGTCTGAACCTGGCCCAGCTTCAGGAGAACCTTGGCGGTGCCACACGTCAGCAGGCGCTGGAGATTGCTGCCCATCTGGCCCACATGCTGGCAACAGAAATACCGGGTGGCAAGCAGCATAGCTTTGCGGCTTTCAACCCAGCGGATATGGTGATGGTTAATTTTTCTGATTTGCCTGTGTCGATGGCAAATGCCTTTGAAAAACCGGTGCCCGCCAGCAAAGAGGGATTCCTGCGTCCTTCTATTGAAGAATTTAACACCTACTGGACGAAAGTATCCCGTGGTTATGGTCTGGATGGGCCAGCGGCCCAGTTCGTGCTGGATGACGTTGCGCCTGCAGAAAAGGTGATGCAGATGCCCGATCTGAACGCGCTTAAGCATTGGATAGGTAATAACGGCGAGGTCTGAGATGCAGGATTATTTGATTTTGCAGCTAAGCGGGCCGATGCAATCGTGGGGATTACCGACTTTTGAAGGCATCCGACCGAGTGCCCCTTTCCCCGGCCGCAGTGGCTTGTTGGGATTACTCGGTGCCTGCCTGGGTATTAAACGCAACGATCGCGCATCACTGCGAAAGCTTGCAGCAGGCACACGGTTTGCCGTTCGTTGTGATAACCAGACCGGCTATCAGTGCGTGAACATGTCCGATTTTCATACCGTCAAGGACGCCAGAGAAAAACCGGGAAGCCTGAAGATGAACGATACCATTATCACCCGGCGTGAATATCTGTATGACGCCAGCTTTACGGTTGCGATATGGACCCCGGGTTCACAGGAGCACGGCTATACATTGTCAGCGCTTATCGACGCGGTTCAGCGTCCCCGTTACACCCCCTATCTTGGAAGACGGTGCTGTCCACTTTCCCGCCCACTGTTTGGCGCTGTTCAGCAGGCTATAAATCCTGTTGCAGCTTTAGCTACAGGGGCACCTGGAGGTGGTGCTATTTACAGTGAGGAGCCATTAACCGGAGATGAGCGTTGTTTGTCGGTGCGTGATGAGCCCATCATCGATCTGCCTCGACAGTTCGCCAGACGATCGTGGTTTGTGATTCAGGGAGACGAAAATGTTCCTGAGTAAAGTACTTGTCGACTGGCGCTGGGCTAAAGATCCCTATCAGCTTCATCGTGCGCTCTGGCAGCTGTTTCCTGATCGCCCACAGGATCAGCGCGACTTTCTGTTCAGAGTTGGAAGCGGGGAGGCCAGACAAGGTCTTAACGTATTGCTGCAATCGGTTCACCCACCGCAGCAGGCAAAAGTAGCTACGGTGCTGGCAACGAAGTCGTTTAGTCCGGTTTTGCCGCATGGTCGATATTGCTTCCGGCTACGGGCCAATCCGGTTAAAAGCATTAAAGATGAGCAGGCTCGCTTAAATTCCCGTGGAGAAATAAAAACCTGTCGGGTTCCGTTGCTCGGTGATGAGGAGTGCATGAAATGGCTGGTGCGCAAACTGGCCCCTGTCGCACAGTTGGAATCCGCTCGAATGGTGAAAGAGCCTGTGATGTTGTTCCATAAAAAAGAGATGGCTGGCAAAATTCAGACCGTCTGTTTTGATGGAGTACTGACAATCAGTGACGCAGAAGCATTTGCTTCTCTGATTCTTTCTGGAATCGGCCCTGCAAAAAGTATGGGGTGCGGATTACTCTCGCTTGGCCGGGCATGAAACAGGGATAAAGCGGCGTGATGCCGCTTTTACAGGATGTAATAATGACTTATGTTCCTTTAGCTCCACTTCCTCTAAAAGACCGCATCTCTCTGATTTTTCTGAAATATGGTCAGGTTGATGTCCTTGATGGTGCCTTTGTTCTGGTTGATGCCTCTGGTGTGCGTACACATATCCCGGTAGGCAATGTAGCCTGCATTATGCTGGAGCCGGGAACCCGGGTATCACATGCTGCGATAAAACTGGCCGCAATGGTCGGTACACTGCTGGTATGGGTCGGCGAAGCTGGTGTGAGGCTATATGCTTCAGGACAGCCAGGAGGAGCGCGCTCCGATAAGCTGCTTTATCAGGCCAGACTGGCACTTGATGAAAATCTGCGGCTTAAAGTTGTTCGTAAAATGTTTGAACTGCGTTTTGGTGAAGAGGCCCCGTCCCGGCGTTCTGTTGAGCAATTAAGGGGTATTGAAGGCATTCGTGTTAAAGGTATTTATCAGCTATTGGCGAAGCAGTATGGCATCAGATGGCAAGGACGCCGTTACGATCCCAAAGACTGGGATAAAGGAGACATAATTAATCAGTGCATCAGCGCGGCAACTGTCTGTCTTTATGGCATCACTGAAGCTGCAGTACTCGCCGCTGGATATGCACCAGCGATTGGATTTGTACACAGTGGCAAGCCACTCTCATTTATCTATGATATTGCCGATATTATTAAATTTGAAACAGTCGTACCCGCCGCATTTGAAATTGCCGCCCGCCGTCCGCAGGATGCGGAAAAACAGGTCAGGTTGGCATGCCGTGATCTCTTCCGTACCAGTAAAACTGTCGCCAGGCTTATTCCTTTAATCGAGGATGTGCTTTCTGCAGGTGGTATTTCACCTCCACCACCACCTAAGGATGCTCAGCCGATTGCAATCCCTGAACCTGCTCCTTTTGGTGATGCCGGACACCGGAGTGCATGATCATGAGCATGTTGATGGTCGTTACTGAGAATGTACCCCCCAGGCTAAGGGGCCGGCTAGCTATCTGGTTGCTTGAGGTCCGCGCCGGGGTTTATGTTGGTGATGTATCTCGTCGTAGCAGAGAGATGATCTGGCAACAGATTAGCAGGCTATTCGAAACGGGCAATGTCGTAATGGCATGGGCGAGTAATAATGAATCTGGTTTTGAGTTTCAGACTTTAGGTGACAATCGGCGTTTGCCGGTGGAGATGGACGGTATCCGGTTAGTCTCTTTCCGACCTGTTGATAATCAATGAGTTAGCGATCTTTAAAAAATCAGATAATTTGGTAGAGTTAGTGGTGGCGAAAAAACCTTTATAATTCAGTTCTCTACGTTAAGAGTGTTCCCCGCGCCTGCGGGGATAAACCGCTCCAAAAAAAACAGGCGGTGGGCGCCCTGCGAGTGTTCCCCGCGCCTGCGGGGATAAACCGGTTTCCGGTTCTGGGGTAACCGCTCTACGGATGTGTTCCCCGCGCCTGCGGGGATAAACCTCTTTTCGGTCTGCGCGACGATCTGATCCACTGTGTTCCCCGCGCCTGCGGGGATAAACCGGCTGAAACCTGGATGAACGGAACCGAGGCGGCGTGTTCCCCGCGCCTGCGGGGATAAACCGGTCGCAGATTGCGCTGCCGGTTGCTTTTGGGGGTGTTCCCCGCGCCTGCGGGGATAAACCGCCGCCAAATATTCACCGCCAGCCGCAGATATGGTGTTCCCCGCGCCTGCGGGGATAAACCGCAACACAAATTGTCCTGCCCCATTCCAGCCGGGTGTTCCCCGCGCCTGCGGGGATAAACCGGTAGCCGGCGCGATGGCGACCCTCCGCGGCCTGTGTTCCCCGCGCCAGCGGGGATAAACCGAAACGTTGAATCCGCAACGCTACGTGAAATCTGTGTTCCCCGCGCCAGCGGGGATAAACCGCCGCGCAGGGTAGCCGAGAGCGCAAAACCGTTGTGTTCCCCGCGCCAGCGGGGATAAACCGTTGTCCATATCATTCGCTTCATTCTTAACTCAGTATTCCCCGCGCCAGCGGGGATAAACCGTCATACAGCCTCACTATTTATTGAAATACTTTGTGTTCCCCGCGCCAGCGGGGATAAACCGCTCTTCAGTGATCACATCGAAATATGCACTGTGTGTTCCCCGCGCCAGCGGGGATAAACCGGGTAAAGAACGGAAGTCTGCGATGATATCCGGGTGTTCCCCGCGCCAGCGGGGATAAACCCTTGATAAATATCCTACAACCCGAGAAGGCGATGTGTTCCCCGCGCCAGCGGGGATAAACCGCGAAAGTGCCGCCGTGTCACTGGCCTGATATGGTGTTCCCCGCGCCAGCGGGGATAAACCGCCATCCGCCCACATGCCGCGCTGGGCGTCCCGGTGTTCCCCGCGCCAGCGGGGATAAACCGGGCGTATTTTCTGCGCCTGACGGCACACCCGCGTGTTCCCCGCGCCAGCGGGGATAAACCGGACCATCATGATCAACGGATGCGGTTTTAGTTGTGTTCCCCGCGCCAGCGGGGATAAACCGAAATAATCCGACAGGGTTTTTTATCAATAAAAGTGTTCCCCGCGCCAGCGGGGATAAACCGCCAGATTTCTCGGCGATCGAGCGATGTGGAATGTGTTCCCCGCGCCAGCGGGAATAAACCGCGATTTTTATTCTCGGCAATGCCGCCGCCGAGGTGTTCCCCGCGCCAGCGGGGATAAACCGCCATTCAAGCCCACTCAAGCGCACTGGAAGGTGTGTTCCCCGCGCCAGCGGGGATAAACCGATGGGAAAATTTATCCTCGGGCTTGCTTTTTTGTGTTCCCCGCGCCAGCGGGGATAAACCGGTCTTCCGTTATTCTGTACCCTTAGCTCTTTGGTGTTCCCCGCGCCAGCGGGGATAAACCGTTTCGCTATCCCAACACCGCGCTGCTGTATGTGTGTTCCCCGCGCCAGCGGGGATAAACCGGTTTCCTCTTGGTGACTATATTTCCCTCCACTGTGTTCCCCGCGCCAGCGGGGATAAACCGATAATTATATGAATCTTTTAGATTATATAGATGTGTTCCCCGCGCCAGCGGGGATAAACCGGTGGCGCAGCAATACGCGTTGCTCACCAGGGGGTGTTCCCCGCGCCAGCGGGGATAAACCGCTGGCGATCGCTGTTATAGAGATTGCGGAACGGTGTTCCCCGCGCCAGCGGGGATAAACCGATTGTTCTCTGTGTGAGAGATCGTCTCCATCTGTGTTCCCCGCGCCAGCGGGGATAAACCGAGATCCGTGACGGCTGGCTGAAATGGCTGGGCGTGTTCCCCGCGCCAGCGGGGATAAACCGCCAATCCGCTAGAATCGTTTGCAGATCCAGATGTGTTCCCCGCGCCAGCGGGGATAAACCGGGAACCGCTATATATGTTTACTTTTGACCAAGGTGTTCCCCGCGCCAGCGGGGATAAACCGACGAAAACTTCAACATGTGCGGAGGGGAAGGTGTGTTCCCCGCGCCAGCGGGGATAAACCGGCCGAGCGCTTTTGTCGCTTCTCCCAAAAAATGTGTTCCCCGCGCCAGCGGGGATAAACCGGCACTCAGTGCGTTTCACGCTCCCTGACTGACGTGTTCCCCGCGCCAGCGGGGATAAACCGGCGGCAATGAGGATGATCAAGAACATGTCGAAGTGTTCCCCGCGCCAGCGGGGATAAACCCTAATGCGGGTTCATCAAATAAATCCTGCCCCTGTGTTCCCCGCGCCAGCGAGGATAAACCGCGCTCGATCACTGACGTTGAAAACCACCTGCCGTGTTCCCCGCGCGAGCGGGGATAAACCGTTGCGCAGGATGGCGGCGCTGCAGGCATTCCATTGTTCCCCACACCAACCGGGAAAAACCACCTCAACCCTTACTCATCCTCTCGCGCAAACCATCCACAACCCATCAACTCTGCCGATCAACCGCCACCTGGTCGATAAACATCTGCGCCAGTACGGCGATCGCCGCATTGCCTGGCAATCTCTCTTCATTAATGCGCAGCATCAGCGAGGTTGAGCGTCTACGGCCCTGCAGCAGCGGGAGCGGGCGCAGCTCGCCGCTGGCCAGTAGCGCGGCAATGTTCTTCTCCGGCAACCAGCCATAGCCCAGCTGATGCTGCACCGCCTCAATGGCTGCCGACAGGGTGGTGAACGACCAGTTCTCGGCCTGCTCACCGCTGACCTCTGACTGCTGCTGTTGCTGGCGATCGAGGATGGTGATGCAGGGCCAGCGCGCCAGAGTGGCGGCACTGAGCGGTGCCGGTTCGCTGTGCAGGGGATGGTCGCGATGAGCGACCGCAATAAAGTCAACGCTCATCAGACTTTCCCCGGCTAACGGTTCGTCATCACTGCGCGCTACCAGCCAGAGATCGGCCTGCTGCTCGGCCAGTCTGGCGGACGTTTCGCTGCGGACGATTTCGCTGAACCAGACGCGGACGTGCGGATAACGCTGCTGAAACTGATGCAGCACCGTAAACAGCAGTGGCTTGGGCGCGATGGCATCGACCATCAGGTCGACACGCGAGGGTTCACCGCGCTGCAAGGCGGCAGCCTGCGCTTCCAGGCTGCTAAAACCGGTCAGCAGCGGACGCGCCTGCGCCAGCAACTGCTCGCCCTCCGCCGTCAGTACCGCGCGTCGTCCTTCTTGTTGCAGTAGCGCGATGTCCAGTCGCTGCTGCAACAGGCCAATCTGATAGCTGACTGAGGACTGGCTACGGTTATTTTTTTCTGCCGCCAGCGCAAAACTGCCTTCCTTTACTACCGAGTCGAGCAGGAACCACTGTTCGAGTGTCGTTTTATGCATGGATACTCATCGAAAATTTGAATGAATTAGCGTTAAAAATAGCGTTATTAATCGTTTTTGTAACGCGCAATAATCTCCTCAAGGAAAACAAATGAGGAATTAATCATGAGCACTTTTGATAAACATGACCTGTCAGGCATCGTCGGCAAACATCTGGTTTACACCTATGACAACGGCTGGAATTACGAGCTCTACATCAAAAATGCCAGCACCATCGACTATCGCATTCACAGCGGTATGGTCGGTAATCGCTGGGTTAAAAATCAGCATGTCTATGTTGTTCGTCTGGCGCAGGATGTCTATAAAGTTTCCTGGACTGAACCAACCGGCACCGATGTCAGCCTGGCCGTTAATCTGGCTGATAAAATTTTCCATGGCACCATCTTCTTCCCACGCTGGGTCATGAACAACCCGGAAAAAACCGTCTGCTTCCAGAATGATCATCTGGAAGAGATGGCAAAATTCCGCGAAGCGGGTCCGGCTTATCCAACCGAAGTGATTGATGAGTTCGCAACGCTGACCGTAATCCGCGATGTGGGTGAAAATAACGAAAGCGTGATCGACTGCCCACCTGACCAGTTGCCAGCGAACTTTCCGGACAATCTGAAAAATTAAGCCTGCACAGAAGAGGTCATGACGACCTCTTCTTAATAGCAGTTTCTGTCTTGTAGCTTCTGATCTGTTTTGCGAGGACGAAAAATGGAATTATCGACAAAGGTTTTTATCAGCAGTGATGCCCATGATGGATTCGGGGTCAGCTCCACTCTTATCATGGGCGAAAAAGAGGTGATGATGGTGGATGCGCAGTTTACCCTGGCAAATGCGCATCGACTGGTGGCAGAGATTATTGAAACCGGTCTTGAGCTAAAACGGATATTCATTACCCACCTGCATCCCGATCACTTTCTTGGTCTTGAAGTCATTAAGTCTGTTTTCCCGCGTGCTGAAATCCTCTCTTACAAGCAGGTGGCGGAAGACGTTAACGACGCTTTTGACTTCAAAATTGATTACTGGGGCAGGCAGGTTCTGAAAGCGAATGGGGCTCGCACCACCTATCCGATTACCGAGATTGAGCAGGAGACGCTCTATCTGGAAGGCCAGCCGATTAACATCCTCGGACTGCTCAGCGGCGATTGTATCCGGGTGACACCACTCTGGATCCCTTCGACCCGCACGCTGATCGCCTCCGATGTGGTGTTTGCCGATGCCCACGTCTGGATTGCCGACATGCGCACGCCGGAACGGATGGCGAAGTGGATGCAGAGTCTGGATACGCTGGAAGCGCTGGCACCGAAAGTGGTGATCCCCGGTCACTCCTGCACTACGCCAACGCTGAGTCCGTCAGCAATTGGCTTTACCCGCCGCTATATCAACGATTTTATTAATGCGCTGCATCGGGTTAACAACAGCGAGGAGCTGATCGCGGAGATGGAGAGAATCTATCCCAACCTGCCGGTGAAAATCTGCCTCGACTACAGCGCCAGAATTCTGAAAGATCACTATGTCTGGCCTGGCGACTGGCCTGAATCACTGCGCGAAATGAAAACCACGCTCTAGCCGTTACGCTATCAGGCCGGTTCAGGCTGGCCTTAACGGCCACGGCCCAATCCGGGCCATTCCCGCCAAAACGTTAATCCTGCCGCGTCTTCTATTCCTGCGCGTTATGCATTTCAGACAATTCACTGCCTGATTAAACCTGACCGGCGCGTTATTCAGTCGTGACGCTTTTCTGCCGCGCGATCGCCTGCTTTGCTGGCCTGTTTGTGGTTCAGATGCCCGGTGCCAGCAGGCAGGAAACCGGCAGAAACGGTTATGCATTTAATGTTGTATTTTTGTAAACAGATTAACAAACACCCGAAATCCTGCTATTCTGCCCTCCGCGAAACCGGGCACCTCAACCTGGACATCATAAGGTAAGGTTGTTCTCCATAAGTGAGCAAGGTGGTCGGAAAGCCCTACATAATGAGAGCGAGGATAACGTCGTGCTAGAAGAATACCGTAAGCACGTTGCCGAGCGTGCCGCAGAAGGGATCGTACCTAAGCCTTTAGATGCTTCCCAAATGGCCGCGCTGGTTGAACTGCTAAAAAATCCACCTGCGGGTGAAGAAGAATTTCTGACCGATCTGTTGGTCAACCGTGTTCCACCGGGCGTCGATGAAGCGGCGTACGTTAAAGCGGGTTTCCTGGCCGCTGTCGCCAAAGGCGAAGCCACCTCTCCTCTGATCTCTCCTGAAAAAGCGGTTGAACTGCTCGGCACCATGCAGGGCGGTTATAATATTCATCCGCTGATCGATGCGCTGGAAGACCAGAAACTGGCACCGATCGCGGCCAAAGCCCTTTCACACACGCTGCTGATGTTCGACAGCTTCTATGACGTGGAAGAGAAAGCGAAAGCGGGCAATGAATACGCGAAGCAGGTGATGCAATCGTGGGCCGATGCGGAATGGTATCTGTCACGCCCTGAACTGGCTGAAAAAATTACCGTTACGGTGTTCAAAGTCACCGGCGAAACCAACACCGATGATCTCTCTCCGGCTCCGGATGCCTGGTCACGTCCTGACATCCCACTGCACGCGTTAGCGATGCTGAAAAATGCCCGTGAAGGCATTGAGCCGGATGAGCCAGGCAACGTTGGCCCGATCAAACAGATCCAGGCGCTGCAGGCTAAAGGCTTCCCGCTGGCGTACGTCGGTGACGTCGTCGGTACCGGTTCCTCACGTAAATCCGCCACCAACTCGGTGCTGTGGTTTATGGGCGACGACATCCCGAACGTGCCGAACAAAAAAGGCGGCGGCGTGGTGCTGGGCAGCAAAATTGCTCCAATCTTCTTCAACACCATGGAAGATGCGGGCGCACTGCCGATCGAAGTGGATGTGAACAACCTGAACATGGGCGATGTCATCGACATCTATCCATTCAAAGGCGAAGTGCGCAACCATCAGACCAACGAACTGCTGGCCAGCTTCGAACTGAAAACTGAAGTGCTGATTGACGAAGTGCGCGCCGGTGGCCGTATTCCGCTGATCATCGGTCGTGGCCTGACCACCAAAGCGCGTGAGTCGCTGGGTCTGCCGCACAGCACCGTATTCCGTCAGGCGAAAGATGTCGCGGAGAGCACCCGCGGTTTCTCGCTGGCACAGAAGATGGTCGGCCGCGCCTGTGGCATTGAGGGTGTTCGTCCGGGCGCCTATTGCGAACCGAAAATGACCTCAGTAGGATCGCAGGATACCACCGGTCCGATGACCCGTGATGAGCTGAAAGATCTGGCGTGCCTCGGTTTCTCAACCGATCTGGTGATGCAATCATTCTGTCACACCGCGGCTTATCCTAAGCCAGTGGATGTGAATACGCACCATACGCTGCCCGACTTCATCATGAACCGTGGCGGTGTGTCGCTGCGTCCGGGTGACGGCATCATCCACAGCTGGCTGAACCGTATGCTGCTGCCGGATACCGTCGGCACCGGCGGTGATTCACATACCCGTTTCCCGATCGGTATCTCTTTCCCGGCGGGTTCAGGCCTGGTGGCGTTTGCCGCCGCGACCGGCGTGATGCCGCTCGACATGCCGGAATCGGTGCTGGTGCGCTTCAAAGGTAAAATGGAGCCAGGCATTACGCTGCGCGATCTGGTTCACGCCATCCCGCTGTATGCCATCAAACAGGGTCTGCTGACCGTTGAGAAGAAAGGTAAGAAAAACATCTTCTCTGGCCGCATCCTGGAGATTGAAGGTCTGCCGGATCTGAAAGTCGAGCAGGCGTTTGAGCTGTCAGATGCGTCAGCGGAACGTTCAGCGGCGGGCTGTACCATCAAGCTGGATAAAGACCCGATCATTGAATACCTGAACTCCAACATCGTTCTGCTGAAGTGGATGATTGCTGAAGGCTATGGCGATCGTCGTACGCTGGAGCGTCGTGTTGAAGGGATGGAGAAATGGCTGGCGGATCCACAGCTGCTGGAAGCGGATGCGGATGCGGAATATGCCGCGGTGATTGAGATCGATCTGGCAGATATTAAAGAGCCGATCCTCTGCGCACCAAACGATCCGGATGATGCCCGTCTGCTCTCTGATGTGCAGGGCGAGAAGATCGATGAAGTCTTCATCGGATCGTGCATGACCAACATCGGTCACTTCCGTGCAGCCGGTAAGCTGCTGGATAGCCATAAAGGGCAGTTACCGACTCGTCTGTGGGTGGCACCGCCAACCAAGATGGATGCGGCGCAGCTGACCGAAGAAGGCTACTACAGCGTATTCGGTAAGAGCGGGGCGCGTATCGAGATCCCAGGCTGTTCACTCTGCATGGGTAACCAGGCACGCGTGGCGGACGGTGCGACGGTGGTCTCCACCTCAACCCGTAACTTCCCGAACCGTCTGGGTACCGGCGCGAACGTCTACCTGGCATCAGCCGAGCTGGCGGCAGTGGCCTCACTGTTAGGCCGTCTGCCAACGCCGGATGAGTATCAGCAATTTATGGCGCAGGTGGATAAAACCGCCAGCGACACTTATCGCTATCTCAACTTCGACCAGCTGACGCAGTACACCGACAAAGCTGACGGCGTGATTTTCCAGACTGCAGTCTGATTCACTGACCGATAGCCGTAAAAAGGGGCGATGATTCGCCCCTTTTTTTCGTCTGTGCGACGGCAACCGGCGCGATGAAAAGCTGCATTTCGCCGGACAGCCTGCAATAATGCGCCACTTGTCACACTTTGCCGTTGAGGCAGCGCTGACACTGATAACGTGACGCGATGATGTAGAGAGGAACGGGCGATGGAATATGAATTTTTACGCGATGTGACCGGCCAGATTAAGGTGCGCATGTCGATGGATCACGAAGCGGTCGGCCACTGGTTCAATGAAGAGGTCAGAGACGATCCTGGCCTGCTGGATGAAGTCGAAGCCGCAATCGAAGATGTGAAAGGCAGCGTGCGGCAATGGCAGCGCGTCGGCAGCGAGTACACCATCCTGCTGGATGAGGAAGAGGTGATGATCCGCGCCAACCTGCTGGCGCTGGAAGATGACGGCATGGAAGAGGGGATGAACTACTACGACGAAGAGAGCCTCTCATTCTGCGGCATTGAAGATTTCCTGCTGGTGATCGCCGCCTATCGCCAGTTCGTCAATCAGTATGGTAATAAAAGCCGGACGTAACTTTTCGGCCTGTTAATCCCGCTCCCTTTGAGTGCACCTGTTTAGTTTCGCCGGGTGCGCTTCCCGCTGATTCGGTTTTCATTACCTCCATTCCTGTCTTTCTGTCTCTTCCTACCCGCTCTGTTGAGGATCGCCGGTCTGGCTGCTGGTTGTAACCTGCAGGACCAAATGAGCAAAATTAATCATTTTGATTATTATTTATCTGCGACTGACCTCACATTTGTTTTTATTTGATCTATTACAATCATTTTGACTATTTAAAATCATTCTGGGTGTAATATGAAACTAAAGGCGGCAATAGAAAAAGTCCCGGGAGGGATGATGGTCGTCCCGCTGGTTATCGGTGCGTTGATCAACACCTTTTATCCTGCAGCGCTGAATATTGGCGGTTTCACGACCGCATTGTTTAAAAATGGCGCAGCGACACTGATTGGCGCATTTTTATTGTGCATGGGCGCAGGCATCAGTTTTAAAGCTGCGCCTCATGCGCTGCTACAGGGTGGAACCATCACGCTGACTAAATTGCTGGTTGCGGTTGCACTGGGTCTGGGAGTCGAACATCTGTTCGGGGCAGAGGGAATATTCGGCCTGACTGGCATCGCCATTATTGCAGCAATGAGCAACTCTAACGGAGGCTTGTATGCTGCGCTGGTCGGCGAGTTTGGCAATGAGCGGGATGTCGGTGCTATCTCGGTATTATCGCTGAACGATGGTCCTTTCTTTACCCTGATCGCGTTGGGGGCGGCCGGTATGGCCAATATTCCGCTGATGGCTCTGGTCGCGGTGCTGGTGCCTTTACTGGTCGGTATGCTACTCGGAAACCTTGATCACAATATGCGTGAATTTCTCACCAAAGGCGGCCCGCTGTTGATCCCTTTCTTCGCTTTTGCCTTAGGGGCTGGCATCAATCTGGAGATGCTTCTTCAGGGCGGACTGGCCGGCATTCTCTTAGGGTTCATCACGACCTTTGTGGGCGGATTTTTTAATATTCGCGCCGATCGCCTGGTGGGTGGATCGGGTATTGCGGGTGCAGCGGCCTCCAGCACGGCGGGTAATGCCGTGGCGACACCGCTGGCCATAGCCCAGGCTGATCCTTCGATGGCAGCGGTGGCGGCGGCGGCGGCGCCCCTGATTGCAGCTTCAGTTATCACCACGGCGATCCTGACTCCTGTCCTCAGTTCATGGGTCGCCAGACGCGTCTCTGCGAAAGCGGCCAGAGAGGAGAATGCTGCATGAAAATGGTCGTCATTGCCGATGATTTTACTGGTGCAAATGATACCGGGGTGCAGCTGGCTAAAAAAGGCGCGCGGATCGATGTGCTGCTGAGCGACCAGCACAAGCCTGCGCGGGGGTGTGATGTGCTGGTTATCAACACGGAGAGCCGGGCGCTGACACCTGACGATGCCCGCCAAAAAGTGTTGACCGCATTACAACCTTTTTGCGGCAGCGCTGATCGGCCTGTTGTGTATAAAAAAATTGACTCAACCTTTCGTGGCAATGTCGGCGCTGAGATCGAGGCTGCGATGCAGGCCAGTGGTGCGCAGCTTGCCCTTATCGCGGCGGCTATTCCGGCTGCGGGACGAACAACGTTGCAGGGAGAATGCCGGGTTTTTGATGTGCCACTGGCTGAAACGGAATATGCCAGCGATCCGAAAACGCCGATCCTCTCTTCACATATCCGGACGCTTATTGAGGCGCAAACCCGGATACCTGTTTATGAAGTGGATTTGGCCGTTGTGCGCAGTGGCAGACTTGCCGAAAGGCTGGCGGCGCTGGGTCATCAGGAGCGCGGTATCGTCGTTATTGATGCCGTGCAGGAAAGTGATCTGGCTTTGCTGGCTCAGTGTCTTCCTCACCTCACCACCTCATTACTGCTAGTCGGTGCCGCAGGGTTTGCTAATGCGTTGCCCGCTGAAAGTTACCTTAGCGACAGGCAGCGGCTGCCTGTGCTGGTGGTTGCCGGTTCAATGAGCGAAGTGACCCGGCAACAGATTACTTTTGCGCAACAGGAAGAGCTGCTGGGGATTGTTGATATCGACGTCGAAGCCCTGTTGCTGGAAGACGCGACTCACGCTTGCCAGCAGATTGCCGGACGCGCTATCGACATGCTGAAAACCCGCCGTCACTGCGCATTGCGTACCTGTCGTGATAGTGATGAACGACGCCGTATTGAGCAACTTTGCGAAACGATGCAGCTCAGCCGTCAGCAACTGGGGGATCGTATCAGCCAGGCGCTGGGCGAAATAACGCTGCGTATTATCACGCATACGCAGATTGGCGGTCTGTTTCTGACGGGTGGCGATATCGCTATTGCTGTCGCCCGCGCCTTGGGGGCTGAAGGCTATCGTATCAATGCGGAAGTGGCTCCCTGCATACCCTGCGGCACCTTTATTAATAGTGAAATTGATGACTTGCCGGTAATCACCAAAGCGGGCGGTTTTGGCTGTCAAACCACGCTGCGTGATGCACTTTATTTTATCGAGGAGATGTACAGTGGGAAGTAAAATCGTTGCAGTCACCATGGGCGATCCGGCAGGGATCGGTCCTGAAATTATCATTAAGTCCCTTGCCGGTAGCGAGCTCTCTGGCGCGAAGGTCGTGGTGATTGGTTGTCTGCTCACGCTAAAGCGCATCCAGGCTTTAGCAATTACACCTCCCTCAGAACTTAACCTGATTAACAGGGTTTCGGAGGCACGCTTTATGCCAGGGGTAATCAATGTTATTGATGAGCCGTTAAAAGATCCCGCATCGCTAGCACCAGGGAAAGTGCAGGCTCAGGCAGGGGATCTGGCATACCGTTGCGTAAAGCGTGCCGCCGAACTTGCGCTGGCGGGCGAAGTACACGCCATTGCCACCGCGCCGTTGAATAAAGAGGCGCTGCATGCGGCGGGCCATCTTTATCCAGGTCACACAGAGTTACTGGCAAAACTGACTAACAGTCGTGATTACGCCATGGTCCTCTATACCGATAAGCTGAAAGTGATTCATGTCACGACCCATATTGCGCTGCGTAAATTCCTCGATACCCTGAGCCGCTCACGCATTGAGACGGTGATCGGGATGGCGGACACCTTCCTGCGTCGTGTCGGTTACAGCGCCCCGCGTATCGCCGTGGCGGGCGTGAATCCGCACGCCGGTGAAAACGGGCTGTTTGGCGATGAGGAGATCACCACCGTGGCACCCGCTATTGAGGCGATGAAAGCGCAGGGGATTGATGTCTACGGGCCTTGTCCGCCGGACACGGTGTTCCTGCAGTGCCAGGATGGACGGTATGACATGGTGGTCGCGATGTACCACGATCAGGGGCATATTCCGCTTAAACTGCTGGGATTCTACGACGGGGTTAACATCACGGCGGGCCTGCCGTTTATCCGCACCTCGGCGGACCACGGCACCGCGTTTGATATCGCCTGGACAGGTAAAGCGAAGTCTGACAGCATGGCGATCTCTATCAAACTCGCGATGCAGCTCGCATAGGGAAATATGAAGGGACAGAGCCGTCTTGACCAGATTATGGATTACCTGAAAAGCCATAATCTGGTGACTGTTGAGCAACTGGTCAGTGCCATCTCCGCCTCACCGGCTACCATTCGACGTGATTTGATTAAGCTGGATAAAGAAGGAGTCATCAGCCGCAGTCATGGCGGTGTTACTCTCAACCGCTTTATTCCCACGCAACCGACGACGCTGGAGAAAATGCAGCGTAACCTGGCCGAAAAGCAGGCGATTGCGGCCTGTGCTGCCCGTTTTGTTCAGGCGGGCGATTCGGTGGTGCTGGATGCCGGTACCACCATGCTGGAGCTGGCACGGCAGCTGACCCATCTGCCGCTGCGGGTGATTACCGCCGATCTGCACATTGCGCTGTTTTTGTCGGAATTCAGGCAGATTGAGGTGACGATTATCGGGGGTCGCATTGATGATTCCAGCCAGTCCTGTATTGGCGAGCACGGCCGTCGGCTGTTGCGCGGCATCAATCCCGATATCGCTTTTGTCAGTTGTAACTCGTGGAGCCTGGAGCGCGGTATTACCACGCCGACGGAGGAAAAAGCCGGACTGAAACACGATCTGCTGGCCAATGCTTCTCGTCGGATATTGCTGGCAGACAGCAGCAAATATGGTTCCTGGTCGCTGTTTTGCGCCGTGCCGCTGGAAAGCCTGACCGATGTGGTCACTGACTGCCGGTTAGAGGAAGAGGTCGGCCTCGCCCTGCGCGAGCGCGGGATTACGCTCGCACTGACTTCAACCTGAAGACGTTTCAATGGGCTTGTCCCGCAGCCATCTGTCGTCAGAGGTATCGCTAACGATGATAAGCATCATTCTCTGTCAGCGTTGCGGCGGGTGCATCAACGCTGACCCGTTCAAAGATCAGATTACTGACGCCGGCTATCTTGCCAAATTCCTGCGCCTGTAGCCGGATATCACTGAAACGTAACTGATCAATCGGCTGTTCCGCCGCGCCTTCAATGAAAAACGCGCGTGAAAACAGGGCGGGTTGGCTCAGGCTACTGGTAATGTGGCTGATGGTAATATTCTCCACTCGCGTCAGCCCGGCCAGCCCCTCTACGCCCGATGCCAGTTTTCGCCAGTGCGGCGGCTGTTCTGCGTCGGCTGACTGCGCGCTGTAGCTGTACTGCGGGAACCAGTTCAGCTGGAGCATAAAGGGATAGCAAACATCCTCAAGCGTCAGGTGGCGGACAATAATATTGCTGATCCATCCTCCGCGGTTGCGGGCTGACTTAATGCGAAATCCGACTCCGGTACCGGAAAAGCGATTGTGCTCGATTATGACATTTTCAATACCGCCAGAGGTTTCGCTCCCCAGCGTAATGCCCGAGCCCTTCAGCAGCGTACAGTCGCGAATAATAATATCGCGCGCCGTTCTGCCCAGCTGTTGCGCTTCGGCACCGCGTCCCGATTTCACGCAGATATTGTCGTCATTGCAGGAAACGGTACAGCCTTCGACGCGAACCTGCTGGCTGGAATCAATATCGATGCCGTCGGTACTGGGGCCTGTCTGGTTCAGCACCCGCAGACCCTGCAAAATAACCTGCGTTGAATAACAGATGTGAACATTCCAGAAGCCGGAATCCCGTGAGGTAAAGCCCGCCAGCGTCACGTTCTCACTGTGATACACCACCAGGTTGCGTGGCCGCTGGCAGTCGTAATCCACCACCCAGCGCAGGCCGCGCTGGCTGTATTCCGCCAGCATCCCACTGTTTTCATCATCGCCCCAGAATTTATGCCACCAGACGGTGCCTTGCCCATCAATTGTGCCATTGCCGCACAGCGTGACGTTTCGGCAATGATTGATGTTAAGAAGCGCCGACGGCCAGACCATATCAATCCCCGCCACGCGGCTGTCGATTTGTGGATAATCTTCCAGCTGCT
This sequence comes from Pantoea sp. USHLN298, assembly GCF_037149395.1. Classification (NCBI taxonomy): domain Bacteria; kingdom Pseudomonadati; phylum Pseudomonadota; class Gammaproteobacteria; order Enterobacterales; family Erwiniaceae; genus Pantoea; species Pantoea sp. USHLN298. The sequence goes on along the minus strand of NZ_JBBCRO010000004.1, from coordinate 74,572 downwards.
GACTGCCAAGCAGCACCGCATTGTCAGCCAGCTCCAGCGTCATGTTGCTCTTTAAAAAAAGTGCTCCGCTGAGAAAGCGTCCTGCCGGAATCAGTACGGTATCGCCGTCGGTTGCGCTGTCGATGGCGCGTTGAATCGCCTGGGTAGAAAGAGAGGTGGCGTCCGGTACGGCATCGAAATCCATTACGTTAATTCTTGCCATTTTTTTGCCTGTCGTGGGATGAAAGAGAAGCGTCCAGCGCTGAAAATATCATCCTCAGACGGAAAAATTATTGTTGGCGATCGGGTATTGGAGACGTTGCGATGATGGGGAAGTTGAAGTGACAGGGAGGGAAGGCGCGCCCGCTGTTGCAGTCAGCGCGCCGCCACCTACGATTACAGCGTCTTTAAGCCCACTGACGGGATATTTCTGCCGTAATAAATTTCACGCATCTCTTTCCACAGCAGGTCGGTGATTCGCTTGTGTTCCTGCGGGCTGAGATCTTCAGGCTGGGTGTTGAACAGGTAGTGCTTGAGATCGAACTCTTTCAGCAACATCTTGGTATGGAAGATGTTCTCCTGATAAACGTTCACATCCACCATGTCATACATCGCCTTCATATCATCCGACATGAAGTTCTGGATCGAATTAATTTCATGATCGATAAAGTGCTTCATCCCTTTTACGTCACGGGTAAAACCGCGCACCCGGTAATCGACCGTCACGATGTCAGATTCCAGCTGGTGAATCAGGTAATTCAGCGCTTTCAGCGGTGAAATCACGCCGCAGGTTGAGACTTCAATATCGGCGCGGAAGGTACAGAGTCCGCCTTCCGGGTGACTTTCCGGATAGGTGTGTACGCAGATATGGCTCTTATCCAGATGGGCCACCACCGAATTTGGCAACGGGCCAGGGTGTTCCGAGTTATCGATATCTTTCGGATCGATCGGTTCTTCGCTGACCAGAATGGTGACGCTGGCGCCCTGCGGCTCATAATCCTGGCGCGCAATGTTCAGCACGTTGGCACCAATGATCGAGCAGGTCTCGGTCAGAATTTCGGTCAGACGATTAGCGTTATATTGCTCATCAATGTAGGCAATATAACCATCGCGTTCAGCTTCAGTATTCGCATAGCAAATATCGTAAATACAAAAACTCAGGCTCTTAGTCAGGTTGTTGAAGCCATGTAGTTTTAGCTTTTGCAATTTTATTCACCCCCTTAGAAATGTGCCATCAGCGCGTGGCGGATAACGCATTCAACAGATATTGCGGCAGGGCAAAACTGCCGGTATGGATTGCCGGTGTGTAGTAACGGCAGGTGAGGCCAGCGGCCTCAAAACGCGCCTGCAGGGTAGCGCTATCGATCTGGCGCAGGGCCGGATTGTCACTCGCCCAGGCAAAGGTCATGATGCCGCCGTAATAGGTCGGAATTGCCGCCTGATAGAAGCTGACATCGGAAAAATAGTGGCCCAGTTTGCGATGGCTGTTGACCGCTTCATCCTGTTGCAGGAAGCAGACGCCATTCTGCGCCACAAAGATGCCATTTTCATTAAGGGCCGCTTTGCAGCCGGCATAAAATTCTGAGGTAAACAGACTTTCACCGGGACCGATGGGATCGGTGCAGTCAGAGATGATGACATCAAATTTTTCGGTGGTCTGATTGACGAAGTTAACGCCGTCGTCGATCACCAGGGTAAAGCGCGGATCGTCATAGGCACCGGCGCTGTGGTTCGGCAGGTACTGGCGGCAGAAGGTGACCACGCCAGCGTCGATTTCCACCATGGTGATCTTTTCGATCTGCGGATGACGCGACACTTCACGCAGCATGGCACCATCGCCGCCGCCAATGATCAGCACGCTTTTCGCCGCGCCGTGCGCCAGCAGAGGAACGTGGGTCATCATTTCATGATAGATAAATTCGTCGCGCTCGGTGGTCTGCACCACGCCGTCCAGCGCCATGATGCGACCCATCGCGGCATTTTCGAAAATGATTAAATCCTGATGCGCAGTTTTCTCACGATAGAGCTGTTTATCGATGGTGAAATACTGACCAAAACCGGCATGAAGGGTTTCATACCACATTTCATTTTGGGCCATGGTGGGGCTCTCCTCTGATGACATCGCCATGAAAATGGGCGGCACATCATAGCTAACTCTGACCGTGGTTGCACGGTCAAATGTCCAGCAGAAGAGAGAGGAGGATTAGCGGACGTAAGCCAGCAGGCTCAGCGAATCGCGCGCCAGCGACTTACATTTTTTATCGTTGGTGATGGCGATGCCGCTCAGGTCACGATAGCTCTCTTCGCCCAGCGCCTTCATGTTGTAATTGCTGTAGTTGCTTAAATCCCAGCGGTTCTGCTGAGCAAAAAACACCAGTGCCTTACGGATCTGCGCATCCGGCAGATCCTGATAGCCGCAATCATTTTTCAGATAGACGAACACCGCCGTCAGATCGGCCAGATCTTCCGCTTCGGATTCGCTCAGGGCAAAACTGGTGGAGGAGAAGCCAAGGAGTCCTGTCAGCAGCAGGATCTTAAAGCTTTGCTTCATAATCGTTCTCTTCAATGGATATTGTTAATGACGTTAGCACAGTTACTATCAGGTTTTCGATTAATTTGCCGTACCGTGCGGCTCTCCGCCTTTTTTCGGCTGATTCCGGTGCGTAACGCTTGACCTTCCCATAAGGTCAGGGTTTAGGCTGTCTGCTCTCATGCTACAAGGATGATTACCATGCAACGTCGCCAATTCCTGAAACTCACGGCCGCCCTGAGTGCGGCCGGGGCGCTGCCGCTCTGGAGCCGCTCGCTGATGGCCGCCAGCCGGCCGCTGTTACCGATTCCGTCACTGCTGTTGCCGGATGCCAGGGGCCAGTACTCGCTGACCGCTATGCAGGGCACTACGGAGTGGAACGGTAAGGCGGTGCCGACCTGGGGTTATAACGGCAGCTTACTCGGCCCGGCGATAAAGCTGCAAAGTGGCAAGCCCGCCACGGTGAACATACATAACCGGCTCAGCGAAGCCACTACGCTGCACTGGCATGGACTGGAGATCCCTGGCGCCGTCGATGGCGGTCCACAGGCCAGCATCGCGGCTGGCGGCTCGCGACAGGTCTCTTTTACTCCCGATCAACCGGCCGCGACCTGCTGGTATCATCCGCATCTGCATGGGAAAACCGGGCATCAGGTGGCGCAGGGGCTGGCCGGGCTGATCCTGCTGGAAGATGATGAAATGGGTAAATTGCGGCTGCCGACCCAATGGGGCGTGGATGACGTGCCGCTGATCTTTCAGGATAAACAGCTGACCAAAGATGGCAGTCAGATTGATTACCAGCTGGATGTGATGCGCGCAGCAGTTGGCTGGTTTGGCGACATGATGCTGACCAATGGCGTGCAGTACCCGCAACATGCGGTGCCGCGCGGCTGGCTGCGGTTGCGGTTGCTGAATGGCTGCAATGCCCGTTCGCTGCAGGTTGCCGCCAGTGACCAGCGTCCGCTCTATGTCATCGCCAGCGACGGCGGGCTGCTGACCGAGCCGGTGAAGCTGGCGTCACTGCCGATGCTGCCGGGCGAACGTTTTGAAGTGATGATCGATACCTCGGATGGGAAAGCCTTTGATCTGGTGACGCTGCCGGTCGGGCAGATGGGCATGACGCTGGCACCGTTCGACCAGCCGCTGCCGCTGGTGCAGATTTTGCCGCTGCGGGTGATGGCCAGCGCCACGCTGCCGGATCAGCTGGCAACGCTGCCGCCAGTGCCGAAAACCGAGGGGCTGAACACGCGCTGGCTGCAACTGATGATGGACCCGCAACTGGATCAACGGGGTATGCAGGCGCTGATGCAGCGCTACGGTGACAAGGCGATGGGCAAGGGCGGCCACCACGCGATGCCGCAGATGCAGGAGAAAAAGACGGCAGAGCCGATGCCGCCGATGGAAGGTATGGATCACAGTATGCACGGCATGGCACAACCGGCCGGTTATGATTTCCGAAACGGCAATAAGATCAACGGCCAGGCGTTCAACATGACGAAACCGTCCTTTGCGGTGAAGCTGGGCGAGTTTGAGAAATGGACGATTTCCGGCGAGGGCGACGCGATGCTGCATCCGTTCCACATTCACGGCACCCAGTTCCGTATTCTGTCAGAGAACGGCAAGCCACCGGCACCGCATCGTCAGGGCTGGAAAGATATGGTGAATGTCGACGGCTGGCGCAGCGAAGTCCTGGTGCGCTTCAATTACGTCGCCGCCGCCGAACATGCTTACATGGCCCACTGTCATCTGCTGGAGCATGAAGATACCGGCATGATGCTCGGGTTCACCGTCAGCTGAAATCAGGCCTGATCCAGCGCCAGCCGGATATCTTCAATCAGGTCGCCCGCGTTCTCGATGCCGATCGACAGCCGCACCGTGGCGTCAGTGATCCCGATACGCTGACGCACCGCCTGCGGCACGCCAGAGTGGGTGGTGCTGCCGGGATGGCTGGCCAGCGACTCGGTGCCGCCGAGGCTCACCGCCTGCTTGAACAGCGCCAGCGCATTGAGAAAAAGAAATGCAGCGGGCTGACCTCCGACAATATCAAACGAGAAGGTCGAACCGGCGCCGCTGCACTGCTCGCGGTAGGTTTTGCCTTCGGCACTCTCTGCATCCAGATAGGGCAGCCAGTGCAGCTTGGCCACCTTCGGATGATCGCGCAGGAAGGCGGCCACCGCCTCGGCATTGTGAAACGCTTTCTCCATGCGCAGCGACAGCGTCTCCAGCGAGCGGCTGAGCATCCAGCTGGAGTGCGGATCGAGTTGCGTGCCGATAGCGCTGCGCAGCGCGCGGACCTGCGCCATTAACTTTTTACTGCCCATCGCTGCCCCGGCAATCAGGTCGGAGTGACCGCCCACATATTTGGTCAGGGAGTAGAGCGACAGATCGGCACCCAGCGTCAGCGGCTGCTGAAACAGCGGGCCGAGCAGCGTATTGTCGCAGGCGATAATCGGGCGAGAGCCCTGCTGCTGGTCAATCTCATCGGCGATGCGCGCCATCAGGCGGATGTTCACCAGGCTGTTAGTCGGATTGGCTGGCGTCTCGATCAGGATCATCGCGACCCGGCCCAGCGTCATCGCCTGCTGCGCCGCTTCACGCACCCGGTTCTCGTCATTCCCGTCGCTAAAGCCGACCGCCTTAATCTCCAGATTGTGCATCGTCTTGCTGAGCAGGGTTTCGGTGCCGCCATACAGCGGCTGCGAATGCAGGATCACCTCGCCTGGTCGGGCAAAGGTCAGCAGCGCCGTGGCGATCGCCGCCATGCCGGAAGAGAACAGTGAACAGCTCTCCGCCTGCTCATAGACCGCCAGCCGATCCTCAACGATTTCACTGTTGGGATGGTTAAAGCGCGAATAGACCAGCCCGCCCGTTTTCCCTTCGGGCGGTTCACGCCGGCCTGAGACGTAATCGAAGAAATCCCGTCCTTCTTCGGCGCTGTCAAAGACAAAGGTTGAGGTCAGGAACACCGGTGGCTTGACCGCACCTTCAGAGAGACGGGGATCGTAGCCGTAATTGAGCATCTGAGTTTCAGGATGCAGCGGGCGATCGCCGATGTGAGTTTTCTTGCTTGATGACGTCATTGAGATCTCCGGCCTGCGGCGCGAGTGGAGTAATGATATGTTGGATAAAGGCTACCATGCAGCGAATCATGCTGGTAAATGCCAGAAAGTTCTAAGGTAATGCGCATTGCAACGACCCCGCGGCGGGCGGCAATAAATTTCGCTACGGTATCGTTTGCTTCGCGCCGATCGCAGCCGCCACGCTGATGACTATGATAGACTTCGTGGCTTTTCTGACGTAACCGGGCTGAAAGCAATGAAACACACTGTTGAAGTGATGATCCCTGAACAGGCAATCGCCGCGCGCATCGCTGAACTGGGCAAAGAGATTAATGACCACTACCGTGACAGCGGCAGTGACATGGTGCTGGTGGGGCTGCTGCGCGGCTCTTTTATGTTTATGGCCGATCTGTGCCGTGCCATTGACGTCCCGCACGAAGTCGATTTTATGACCGCGTCCAGTTACGGCAGCGGCATGTCCAGCAGCCGCGATGTGAAAATCCTGAAAGATCTGGATGAAGATATTCGTGGCAAAGATGTGCTGATTGTCGAAGATATCATCGACTCCGGTAATACCCTGAGCAAGGTGCGTGAAATTCTGCAGCTGCGTCAGCCGAAGTCACTCGCCATCTGTACCCTGCTGGACAAGCCGGAACGCCGGGAAGTGGAGGTCAACGTGGAGTACGTCGGCTTTGCGATTCCGGACGAGTTCGTGGTCGGGTTCGGGATCGATTATGCGCAGCACTATCGTCATCTGCCCTATATCGGCAAAGTGGTGCCGACCGAATCCTGAGTCGCGCACACCGCACCGCACATTCTTCCAAGGCCAGCCGCGCCGGCTTCGTGTAGGCTGTGTCGCGCCTGATGCCGCTTATTTCTCGCTATACAGCAGATTAGCGATGCCGTGACGGTAACGTTGTTCAAGGATTTCGCGGCTGTTTGCCGTAACGTCAAGGTTACGCAGACAGCCGTCATGAATGCCGTAAACCCAGCCATGCAGTGAGACATTTTGCCCGCGTTTCCAGGCAGATTGCAGCACGGTTGAGTGTCCCAGGTTATAGACTTGTTCAACGACGTTGATTTCGCACAGTTTATCCAGACGTTTATCCGGCGGGAGTTCCCCCAGCAACACGCTATGCTTGTACCAGAGGTCGCGGATGTGCAGCAGCCAGTTGTCGATCAACCCCAGTTCCGGGTTATCCATCGCCGCCTGCACGCCGCCGCAGCCGTAGTGACCGCACACGATGACGTGTTCAACTTCCAGCACTTCGATGGCGTACTGCACCACGGAAAGACAGTTGAGATCGGTGTGAATCACCAGATTGGCAACGTTGCGGTGGACAAAGAGTTCACCCGGTTCCAGTCCGGTCAGACGTTCGGCGGGGACGCGGCTGTCAGAACAGCCAATCCACAGGAAGCGCGGTTTTTGTGCCTGGGCGAGCCGCTCAAAAAAGCCGGGATCTTCTTCGACCAGTAATTTAGACCATTCACGGTTATTACTGATCAGGGTATCGATATCTGTCATGGCGTTGAGCGACCGGTTACTGCGCAGAGTGCGTGGGCGTACTATAGGCGAAGGCTTCACAAATTTAAACGGCATCAGATTGCCATCAATACAGGGTATGGATTCGGAATGACATATGCACTGGAACTTTCCCGGCTGACCAAGACCTATCCCGGCGGCGTGCAGGCGCTGAAGGGTATCGATCTTAATGTTGAAGCCGGTGATTTTTATGCACTGCTGGGACCGAACGGCGCCGGTAAATCGACCACCATCGGCATTATCAGCTCGCTGGTGAACAAATCTGACGGCAGCGTCCGGGTGTTTGGCTACGATCTGGAAAAAGATGTGGTCAACGCCAAACGTCAGCTCGGCCTGGTGCCGCAGGAATTTAACTTCAACCCGTTTGAGACGGTGATGCAAATCGTCGTCAACCAGGCGGGTTACTACGGTGTTGAACGCCGCGAAGCCAATGAACGGGCAGAAAAGTACCTGAAACAGCTCGATCTGTGGGGCAAACGCAGCGAACGCGCGCGGATGCTCTCCGGTGGCATGAAGCGCCGTCTGATGATCGCCCGGGCGCTGATGCACGAACCTAAGCTGCTGATCCTCGATGAGCCGACTGCTGGCGTTGATATTGAACTGCGCCGCTCAATGTGGGTATTCCTGAAAGATCTCAATGCCAAAGGCACTACCATTATTCTCACCACTCACTATCTGGAAGAGGCCGAGATGCTGTGCCGCAATATCGGCATTATCCAGAGCGGGGAGCTGGTCGAGAACACCTCGATGAAAGAACTGCTTTCCAAACTCAAATCGGAAACTTTTATTCTCGATCTGGCACCGCGCAGCCCATTACCGACGCTGGAAGGGTTTCAGTACCGTCTGGTGGATACCTCGACGCTGGAAGTGGAAGTGTTGCGCGAGCAGGGCCTGAACAGCGTGTTCAGCCAGCTCAGTGCGCAGGGCGTGCAGGTGCTGAGTATGCGTAACAAAGCCAACCGTCTGGAAGAGTTGTTCGTCGGCCTGACGCAGGGAAAAACAGGAGCAAAAGCATGACACATTTGTACTGGGTGGCGCTGAAGAGCATCTGGGCCAAAGAGATTAACCGTTTCGCCCGCATCTGGATCCAGACGCTGGTGCCGCCGGTGATCACCATGACGCTTTACTTCATCATCTTCGGTAACCTGATCGGCTCCCGGATTGGTGAGATGCACGGTTTCAGCTATATGCAGTTTATCGTGCCGGGTCTGATCATGATGGCGGTGATCACCAATGCCTACGCGAACGTGGCCTCATCGTTCTTCAGCGCCAAGTTTCAGCGCAATATTGAAGAGCTGCTGGTGGCGCCGGTGCCAACCCACATTATCATTGCCGGTTACGTGGGCGGCGGCGTGGCTCGTGGCGTCTGCGTCGGCATTCTGGTCACCGCCATTTCGCTGTTCTTTGTGCCGTTCCATGTCCACTCCTGGACGATGGTGGCGGTGACGCTGCTGCTGACCGCCGTGCTGTTTTCGCTGGCCGGTCTGCTGAATGCGGTGTTTGCCCGAACCTTTGATGATATCAGCCTGATCCCGACGTTTGTGCTGACGCCGTTAACCTACCTCGGTGGGGTGTTCTATTCCCTGACGCTGCTGCCTCCATTCTGGCAGGCCGTTTCAAAACTGAATCCGATTGTTTATATGATCAGCGGCTTCCGTTTCGGCTTCCTCGGCATTAACGACGTGCCGCTGGTATTTACGCTGTCGGTATTGATCGCCTTTATCGTGGTGTTCTACGGGCTGGTCTATACCCTGATTCAGCGCGGGCGCGGATTACGTACCTGATCAATAAAATAAAATTAAAGCCACGCGGTGATAACAGCGTGGCTTTTTTTTGTCCGCCTGGAAATCATCCGCCTTAATCTGGTTGATAGTATTAAGTTTAACGTTTTAATGACATCATAAATTCCCCCTTCATTATTAGCTTTCCGCTGCGGCAGAACTGATTCCGGCTACTGGCTGATAAACTTGAGTATTATCTGATAATAATTCCTTTTTTATTTATATCATCATGATTTTAAAAAACTTAAAGTTTTTTAGGAATTGGATTAAATGCTGGCTGTTGTTTATTTGTACAATAGTGATCAGGATATCGCCAGATTAACGTTGTTCCTCTGCTCACGGACAGAAAGTGGGAATGTTGAGTATTCAATAAGAAAATGGTCTGCAATCAGGGCCACTATTAAATACAAGGCAGGAAAAGATGAATCGTATTACGTGGATCGATAATCTGCGGGGATTAAGTATTCTCGCCATCATTTTTTTGCATAGCACCATCGCCGTACATAATAATGCCGGACACTTTACCGCCTTCAGTAGCCTGTTAAATGAAATGCTTGCACCCGTTCGACTAGGACTGATGTTTTTCGTTTCAGGCTTATTTGTTGATGCGGGCCTCAGAAAAGGGCTGGGTCCTTTTTTTAATAATAAGATCCGCAGTATTCTCTATCCGTTCGTGGTCTGGGTGATTATTTATGGCGGGTTAAAGATCGTCTTCAGCTCAATGGCCAATACCCCGCAATCACCACTGAATATTATTCTTTCCCACCTGACGGGCGGGGGAGATATGACCTGGTTCCTGCAGTCGCTGTTTATTTTCTTCGTGGTGATTATTTTTGCCCGTCACCTGCCGTTCCTGCTGGTATTCGCGGTCTGCATGGGGCTGAGCTGGGGATTACCAGCGATCGATCCTGACAGCATCTTTGCCAGCTTTGATAATACCCACGTCAATAAGGCGTTCTATCTGTTCGTCTTCTTCTACCTGGGTGATTACATCGTCAGAAAACAGGTTGATATCGCTGATAAGGTGCAGCATGGGCCGACGCTCATTCTTTCACTGCTGAGCTTTGTGCTGCTCTCCTGCTTAAATATCTTTATGCTGGAAACCCACTCCCCGGCGTTACTGTCGCCGCTGGCGCTGTTGTCAGTACCGTTTTTTGTCTGGATTGCGCTGAAGTTAAAGTCGGGGCTGGTCTACTATATCGGGGTCAATTCTATCGTCTTTTACCTGTCGCACTATCTGGCGATTCAGTTCTTCAGCAAGATGGTGAAGTTTGAAAGCCCGTCAGCCTGGGTCAACGATCTGAAATTTATATCGGCCTTTCTGGTGGCGCTGGCGCTGCCGTGGACGCTGTGTCTGCTCAGGAAACGTGGCTGGTTCAACTTCCTGTTTACCATGAAAAAACCGTCTAAAACGCTTGCCACTAAACCGGTGTAACACGGCGGGTGAAGTGAAAAGAGGGGCACCGATGGTCGATCGGCGCCCCTTTTTAGGTCAGGCAACCTGGACGGGGACAGCTTTAGCCAGCCGCTTCATCTGGTTATCGCCTTCAAAATAGGCCACTTTAGGCTGCCACTGGCGCGCTTCTGCATCCTCGACCTGCACGTAAGAACAGATGATCAGAATGTCGCCTTCACAGGCGCAACGCGCTGCTGCCCCGTTGACCGAGATGATTTTTGAACCCCGTTCAGCGGCAATGGCGTAGGTGGAAAAGCGCTGGCCGTTGGTGACGTTATAAATATCAATCGCTTCATATTGCAGAATGCCGGACGCATCGAGAAAGTCCTGATCGATGGCACAGGAACCTTCATAGTTGAGGTCCGCCTGTGTCACCTTCACGCGGTGCAATTTGCCTTGTAGAACGGTACGGATCATAGCCAGAAACCTTGTCAGACGAGGAATAAAATGACCTGCAGCTTACTGCGTCAGGTCCACAGTTTGATTATCGATTAAACGGGCATTACCCAGCCAGGCCGCCATCAGCACCACGGCGCGCTGGCTATCAACCGTCAGGGGTTGCAGCGTTTCCGCGTCGCAGATGGCCAAACCATCCGGGCGCAATCCCCGTTCCAGCAGCGTCTGATTCGCCTGTTCAATAATCTCTTCAATGTGGCGTTCGCCGTCAGCCAGCCGCGCCGCCATCTGATTCATAACCTGACTCAGCGCAGGTGCCAGCTTACGTTCGTCAGCGGTTAAGTAGCCATTGCGCGAACTCAGCGCCAGGCCATCTTTGGCGCGCACCGTTGGCACGCCGACAATCTCAATGTCGAAGCCCATATCCGCCACCATCTTGCGAATGATAGCCAGCTGCTGAAAATCCTTTTCACCGAAACAGGCAATGTCCGGCTGCACCAGGTTAAACAGCTTGCTGACAATGGTCGCCACGCCGCGAAAATGGCCGGGACGCGTCTCGCCCTCCAGCAGCGAAGAGAGCACCGGGACTTCAACAAAGGTCTGATTCTTCAGGCCGTGCGGGTAGACTTCAGCCGGCGACGGGGCAAACACCACATCAACCTGATGACGATTCAGCTTCTCACAATCTTCCTGCAGAGTACGTGGATAGCGCGCCAGATCGTCAGGACGATCAAACTGCATCGGGTTGACGAAGATCGAAACAATCACGATATCGCCGCGCGCACGCGCTTCATCCACCAGCGTTAAATGGCCTTCATGCAGGTTGCCCATCGTCGGTACCAGCGCAATGCGCTTAGCTTGCTGCCGCCAGCGACGCACTTCCCGGCGCAGCATGGGCAGCGTTTCAATGATCAACACGGTGACTCTCCTGAATTACTGGAAACTGTGCTCTGCCGCCGGATAGATTCCGGCTTCGACGTCGGCGATATAGTGGCGAATCGCGGCGCGGATATCACCGGTCGCGGCCAGAAAGTTTTTGGCAAATTTGGGAATATGGCCACCGGTCACGCCCAGCGCATCGTGCATCACCAGGATCTGTCCATCGGTGACGTTACCGGCACCAATGCCGATCACCGGAATAGAGAGCGCAGCGGTCACGCGCTGAGCCAGTGAAACCGGTACGCACTCCAGCACCATCAGCTGCGCACCTGCCGCTTCCAGCGCCAGCGCATCTTTCACCAGCTGCTCTGCGCCCTCTTCATCGCGGCCCTGCACCTTATAACCGCCAAAGATATTGACCGACTGCGGCGTCAGCCCGAGGTGACCGCAAACCGGCACGGCACGCTCGGTCAGCATCCGCACCGTCTCTGCCAGCCAGCTTCCGCCTTCCAGCTTCACCATGTTGGCTCCGGCACGCATCAGCTGAGCGGCGTTGTCGAAGGTCTGCTGTGGCGTGGCGTAACTCATAAACGGCAAATCGGCGAGCAGCAGCGCCTGAGGCGCGCCGCGCCGTACGGCGGCAGTGTGATAGGCGATATCGCTGACCGTGACCGGCAGGGTGGAATCGTGACCCTGTACCGTCATGCCAAGGGAATCACCAACCAGCATCACCTGAATGCCTTCATCGGCAAACAGGCGGGCAAAACTGAAATCGTAGGCGGTCAGCGTGGCAAATTTTTTGCCGTCGGCTTTCCACTGACGCAGATGTGACATTGTGGTGGGTTTCATGGCGCTCTCTACTCAGAAATTCTGATGGGCGCAGTTTACTGGATAGCGTTCAGGAGCGGAATCGAAGAAGTGAGATTGTGTGCTCAGGCGCGCCAGAGACGGATATCGCGGCTATCGAGCGTTGCCAGAATAGCGCTCAGCGCCCGGCCATCCGGCAGCGTGGCGTCAGGGGCAATCGCCAGCAGCGGCACCAGCATAAAGGCGCGGTTCAGCAGGTCATAATGCGGGACGATCAGCCGATCGCTGTTAATCACCGCTTCGCCAAACAGCATCACATCAATATCCAGCGTGCGCGGGCCCCAGCGTTCCGCCTTGCGGACCCGGCCATGTTCGCGTTCAATCTGCTGGGTATGATCCAGCAACGCGTCCGCACTCAGTGAGGTCTCCAGCGCCACGGCGGCGTTGAGGAAATCAGGCTGATCGGGTGGGCCGTAAGGTGGCGTGCGGTAGAACGGGGAGGTGGCAATGCGTTGCGTGTGCGGCAACGCATCCAGTGCGGTCAGCGCTGCATCAACCTGATGCAGCGGATCGGCAAGATTACTGCCTAATGCCAGGTAAACCCGGGTCATGAGGCGTTTTGATTGTCGCGACGCGGAGCTGATGGACGACGGCGTGGACGGCGCGATTTATGACGCGGCGCCGGATCGTCACCCAGGTTGTTCAGCATGTTTTTCTGATGGGGCGGAGCCGCCACCTGAAACTCTCCCCACCACTGGCTCAGGCGCAGCAGTTCCGGGTTGTTCTCTACTTCCGCGCGCAGGGCCAGCAGGTCATAGGCGGCACGGAACTTAGGATGCTCCATCAGCTTCCAGGCGCGTTTACCGTGGCGACGCGACATGCGTAACTGCAGCAGCCAGATATCACGAATCAGCGAGGTAATCCGTTTCGGGATCGCCAGCGCGCGGCAGGCTTCATCCAGCGTATCGTTCATCGCCATCGCAAAGGCTTCGAAATAGGTCAGGCCGCTCTCCTGCGCAATGCGCTCCGCGGTTTCGAGCTGCGGATACCAGAACATGGCGGCGAACAGGAAGGCCGGATTAACGCGCATGTCGTTATGGATGCGGTTATCGGTGTTTTTCAGCACCTGTGCCAGCATCTTCTCCATCAGGCTGTCACTCTGCTCGGTGAAGTTGCGCGCCAGCGTCGGGAACAGCGGCTGGAACAGCTGATATTCACACAGCTTGAGGTAGGTACTGTAACCGTAACCCGCCTGCAGCAGCTTCAGCGACTCTTCGAACAGGCGCGCAGGCGGAATATCACGCAGCAGCGACGCCAGACGCGGGATCGGCTCGGCCGTTTCCGGCGCAATGCTCATATTGAGCTTGGCGGCAAAGCGCGCTACGCGCAGCATCCGCACCGGATCTTCGCGATAGCGGGTTTCCGGATCGCCAATCAGGCGAATGATGCCCTGTTGCAGGTCGTTCAGGCCGCCGACATAGTCGCGCACGCTGAAATCGGCGACGCTGTAGTAAAGACTGTTGATGGTGAGATCGCGGCGCTGGGCATCATCTTCGATAGTACCGAAGATGTTATCGCGCAGCAGCATACCGCTCTGGGCGCGCTGCGAATTGTTGCGATCGTCCTCGCTCTCTTCCACCTGATGATGACCGCGGAAGGTCGCAACTTCGATCACTTCCGGACCAAACATCACGTGCGCCAGACGAAAACGGCGACCCACCAGGCGACAGTTGCGGAACAGCTTGCGCATCTGCTCTGGCGTGGCGTTGGTCGTGACATCGAAATCCTTGGGTTTTTGCCCCAGCAGCAAATCGCGCACGCCACCGCCTACCAGATAGGCTTCATAACCGGCTTTATTCAGGCGATAGAGCACTTTGAGGGCATTTTCGCTGATGTCTTTGCGTGAGATGGTGTGGCTTTCACGAGGAATGATGGTCATAAGACGCTCTGGTTCAACCTCTGCAGGGGCTTCCTCTTCATCACGCTTCAGGACTTTCCGGCAAAAATTAGCTACTCGGGTAAAAATGGGACACCTCGACAGTGGCGTAAAAGGGTGTAGGTAAAATCAGCGGCTAATCATAGCCTGTTGAGAACGATTTGAGAATGCTGTTGTCTCTGCATCCGGTTTCAGGGCGTTGTCATGGGGCATCAAAGCGATATTCCACTGCGACACCGCCTCAGACAGCAGTTTGTCCTGCGTTAAGTCCTGCCAGCCGCTGGAAACAGGTTGGCCGAGGAAGCGTAACGCCGCAACCAACAGCGGTCGCGCATCGCCATCGGGCAAGGACGGCGCATGGTTCTGCTTCGATAACTTATTGCCATCGTGATTCAGCGCCAGTGGCAGATGCAGATAATCGGGCTGCGGCCAGCCAAACTGCTGATAAAGCGCAATCTGCCGTACCGTGGGCTCAATCAGGTCCGCGCCGCGCACTACTTCTGTAATGCCCTGGAAATGATCGTCAACCACCACCGCCAGGTTATAGGCAAACAGCCCATCGCGGCGGTGAATGATAAAATCTTCCTGCGCCAGTCGTGGGTCCACCTGCACGTTGCCGCGTAACCGATCGTCAAACGCCAGTACCGGGTTGTGCTGCCGCAGGCGCAGCGCCGCATTCTCCGGCCCGCGCTGCCGATCGCGGCAGTAGCCATCATAAAAGCCGCCAATCTGCTGAATGCGGCGACGGGTGCAGGTACAGAAGTAACTCTGTCGATGCTGCTGTAGCCAGGCCAGCGCCTCGCGGTAGGCATCGTGGCGCTGTGACTGCCACAGAACCTCACCATCCCAGGTTAAACCGTAGTGCTCCAGCTGATGCAGGATGCTGGTTGCTGCGCCCGGGACTTCACGCGGCGGATCGATATCTTCAATTCGCACTCGCCAGAGACCCTGCTGCGCACGCGCACTCAGGTAGCTGCCTAATGCAGCAATCAGCGAGCCAAAGTGAAGTTCACCAGACGGGGAAGGGGCGAAGCGGCCAATACAGGAGGTGGTCATAGGCAGTAAACGTGACCACGCAGCGGAAAAAACGGTTGTTGTTCCACTGCGTGGCAACGTGCTGGACGCGGCATTAGCCGGCCATTTGTTTCTCACGAATTTCTGCTAACGTCTTACAGTCGATGCAAAGATCGGCAGTAGGACGTGCTTCGAGACGGCGAATACCAATCTCAACGCCACAGGAATCGCAATAACCGAAGTCGTCATCTTCAACTTTCTTCAGTGTTTTCTCGATCTTTTTAATCAGTTTACGTTCGCGATCGCGGTTACGCAGCTCCAGGCTGAACTCCTCTTCCTGCGCGGCACGGTCAACCGGGTCGGGGAAGTTAGCAGCTTCATCCTGCATGTGCGATACGGTGCGATCGACCTCGTCCCGCAATTGATTACGCCAGGCTTCCAGAATCTTGCGAAAATGGGTCAGCTGCGCGTCGTTCATATACTCTTCGCCCGGCTTCTCCTGATAAGGCTCCACCCCAGCGATGGCGAGAATACTCAGGGACGATGTTTTACGGTTTTGCCCTTCTTGCATGTTGTTTCTCCTGGATAACACGCACTATACCCTTCGACTTTCGTCTTGCAGGTGCGTTGCTGCTAGCCTGCTGTTTGACATCTACGGGGTACATCGATCCCCCATTGGGGAAAAAAACAGGCCGCTATAAATAACAGAAGCAGTCAGGGTTGGCAATTATTCGTGAACACACCTTGACAAGCCTGTGAGGAACAGCGTAATTGGGCCTTAGCTCAGAACATTCTTACCACATAAAATTGCAAAAGATATTACAAGGTTACGTTCAGCGGCGTTTTAAGAAACATGCCCGCTGCGGATAAGTCCGCCCGATACGCTAAAACCTCCACGCCTTCCCGCTGCGCCTGGACCAGTTGCTCTGCGTAAGCCACGTCAATGTGACGCGCCGGGGAAACGTCCTCAATCCCCGAGTGCAGAACGGCAAACAACAAAACGGCCCGATGACCTTCTGCCGCGACCATAGCCAGCTCGCGCAGATGTTTCTGTCCCCGAACCGTCACCGCATCCGGAAAATAACCTTTTCCTTCATGTAAAAGGGTTACGGATTTCACCTCAATATAGCAGTTGCGTCGGTCCTGCGCCTTGAGCAGAAAATCAATTCTGCTTTTTTCACTGCCATATCTCACTTCGGCCTGTCGCTGCGAATAACCGGCCAGTTCGGGCAGCCGTTGCTGATCGAGCGCTTCAGCCACCAGTTGATTGGCGCGCAGCGTATTGACGCAGATCCAGTGGCCCTGTTGCGTTTCGGTCAGCTCCCAGCTGTGCGGGTATTTTCGCGTCAGACTGTCTGAGGTGGAGTACCAGACCCGATCGCCAGGCGTTGCACAGCCGGTCATGGCGCCGGTATTGGCGCAGTGGATGGTCAGGATTTCACCCTCCGACGTCTCAACATCGGCCAGAAAGCGTTTGTAACGGGCGATCAAACGGGCAGGTTTGAGGGGGGGAGAAAAGTGCATAAGGTTCCTGGATTAAGGCTGTAACGGCCAGCTGGCCAGCGCGCGATAGCGGGTCCGGCCCTGCACGTAGTCGGAGGCGAACAGAGAAAACTGGCTGACGCGAAAGCGCCAGTGAAAGCCGCGTGGCGGCAGGGCCACCGGCTGGGTTGCATGGCGCAACAGGGTAATGTGCGGATGAAACGGCTGCGGACTCTGGTGACAGCCGTGCCGGGCGGCCTGCGCCCGCAACAGGCTGGCCAGTTGCAACAGACCGCGCGGCGCGCGCTGGCAGCCGAGCCACACCACGCCGGGACGCGGCCAGTGACCGGCATCATCCAGATCGAGATCAAACGCCGGCTGCACAATGCGCGATGCCAGGGTTTGCAGCCGCTGCGCGGTCTCTGGCGTCACCTCACCGAGAAACGCCAGCGTCAGGTGCAGATTGGCGGCGGCGACCGGTCGGCCCGCCTCGGCGGGAAAGGTATCGGCCCGCCAGCGCACCAGCTGTTGCTGCATCGCGTCGGGCAGGCTGAGGGCAAAAAATAAGCGTTGTGTCGCCATGGCGCTCTCCGGCAAATATCACGGATGAATGCTACAATGCGCGCCATCTTAGCACAGGCAGAAGCGGAGTTTGCTGTGAGCGATTTACCGGTCAGCGCGGTGCTGCCTGACATTCTGGCAGCGCTGAGCCGCGCCTCACAAATCCTGCTGGCGGCACCGACCGGCGCAGGCAAATCAACCTGGCTGCCGCTACAGCTGTTGCAGCAGGCGGAGTTGCCAGGCCGGATCATTATGCTGGAGCCGCGACGGCTGGCGGCGCGCAACGTGGCGCAGCGGCTGGCGGAGCAGCTGGGCGAACAGCCGGGTGCCACGGTCGGGTTCCGGATGCGCGGCGAAAGCTGCGTCGGGCCACAGACCCGGCTGGAAGTGGTGACCGAAGGAATGCTGACCCGGATGTTACAGCACGATCCGATGCTGGACGGGGTTGCGCTGGTGATCCTCGATGAGTTCCACGAGCGCAGCCTGCAGGCCGATCTGGCGCTGGCGCTGCTGCTGGATGTCCAGCAGGGACTGCGCGATGACCTGAAGATTATGCTGATGTCCGCCACGCTGGACAACGCCCGGCTGGCGGCGCTGCTGCCGGATGCGCCGCTGATCGTCTCAGAAGGGCGCAGCTACCCGGTTGAACGGCGCTACGCCTCACTGAACGCTAACGTACGTTTTGAAGAGGCTGTGGCGCGTGAAGTGGCGCAGCTGCTGCGCGAGGAGCAGGGCTCGTTGCTGCTGTTTTTGCCTGGCGTGGCGGAAATCGAACGGGTTAAGCGCGAACTGGAATCACGCATCAGTGACGACATCGACCTGACGCCGCTGTATGGCGCACTGCCGCTGGCGGCACAGCGTCGGGCGATTCTGCCCGCCGAACAGGGAAGACGCAAAGTGGTGCTCGCCACCAATATCGCCGAGACCAGCCTGACCATTGAGGGGATTCGGCTGGTGGTCGACAGTGCGCTGGAACGCAGTGCGCTGTTTGATGCCCGCAGCGGCGTGACGCGTCTGCAGACTCAGCGCATCAGTCAGGCCTCGATGACCCAGCGCGCCGGACGTGCCGGACGTTTAATGCCGGGCATCTGCCTGCATCTGCTGCCGCAGGAACAGGCGTCACGCGCGGCGGCACAGAGCGAAGCGGAAATCCTGCACAGCGATCTCTCCTCACTGTGGCTCGATCTGCTGCAGTGGGGCTGTACCCAGCCGCAACAGCTGCAGTGGCTTGATCTGCCGCCAGCCAGACATCTGGCAGCGGCGCAGCAACAGTTAACCCGCCTCGGCGCGCTGGACAATCATGGACTGCTCAATCCGCTGGGACGGCGGATGGCCGCGCTGGGCTGCGATCCCCGGCTGGCGGCGATGCTGTGCGCCGCCGGGCAGGATGCTGATGCGGTCGCCAGCGCGGCGCTGCTGGTGGCGATTCTGGAAGATCCGCCGCGCAGCGGCAGTGCCGATCTGCGTGATGCGCTGCACCGGCCGCAACCGCAGTGGCTGCGTCGGGCGCAGCAGTGGCAGCGACGGATCAAGGTCAGCGGCGGTCGGGTGGATGAGGATCGCTTCGCCAGCTTGCTGGCGGCAGGATTTGGCGATCGACTGGCGCGACGGCGCGACGAGAGCGGCCGTTATCAGCTGGCCAATGGACTGGGCGCCCGGCTGGATCAGCAGGATGGCCTGACCCGCAACGCGTGGCTGATCGCTCCGGCGCTGTTGCAGGTCAGCGCCACGCCGGACGCACGAATGCTGCTGGCGCTGCCGGTCGATATTGAGGCGCTGTGTCAGCAGCAGCCAGCGCTGATTGAACGCCGGACCGAAGTGGAATGGGATGAGGAGAAAGGCACGCTGCGCGCTTTCCGGCGTGAGCAGATTGGCGCGCTGGTGCTGAAAACCCAGCCGCTGGCCCGCCCGGAACCGGCGGTGCTGCACGCAGCGATGCTGCGCTGGATCGCCGAAAAAGGTCTGGCGGTATTGGGCTGGACGCCGCAGGCGGAGCAGTTGCGGCTGCGCATCCAGTGTGCCGCACAGTGGTTGCCGGAAGAGTCGTGGCCGGCGGTGGATGACGCCGCGCTGCTCGACAGCCTCCCGCAGTGGCTATTGCCGCAGATGTCCGTCGTGCGCGATCTGAAAACGCTGCAATCGGTAGACCTTGTCAACGCGCTATTACATTTACTCACATGGTCACAACGTCAGCGGCTGGATAGTGCGCTGCCAACTCATTACACTGTGCCGACCGGAAGCCGGCTGCCGATCCGCTATGATGCAGACAAGCCACCGGCGCTGGCGGTGCGGATTCAGGAGATGTTTGGCGAAGCCACCAATCCTGCCGTTGCGGAAGGTCGGGTGCCGCTGGTGCTGGAGCTGTTATCACCGGCGCAGCGCCCGTTACAGATTACCCGTGACCTGGCGGCGTTCTGGCGCGGCGCGTACCCGGAGGTCCGCAAAGAGATGAAAGGACGCTATCCTAAACATCCCTGGCCAGACGATCCGGCCACCGCCTTGCCAACAAGGCGCACCAAAAAAATGTCCCCGCAGGGTTGAGACCGCTGGATCGAATTCAGAGGGTTCTGCCATGCGGAACGCCAGAAAGCAGTTAGAGTAGCGGCGCAGCCGTAAGCTATGCCTGGAGAATAAAAGCAATGTCTGGGAACGATCGCGAACCTATTGGGCGCAAAGGTAAACCGTTGCCGCCGCGCAGCAGCGCGCGCCGGGGACGCCGCAGGGATATCGAACAGGATATCGATCAGGACGATTTTAATGATGACGAGGAGGAAGCGCCGGTGCCACGTAAAGGTAAAGGTGGAAAACCGCCGCGCGGCAAACGCCGTTGGCTGGGATGGTTAATTAAGCTGTTCCTGGTGTTTGTGGTGGTCATGGCCGCGTGGGGCGTCTACCTCGACTCGGAAATTCGCAGCCGGATAGACGGTAAAGTGTGGCAACTGCCCGCCACCGTTTATGGCCGTATGGTCAGCCTTGAACCGGGGATGGCCTACAACAAAAGTGAAATGGTCGCGCTGCTGGAAGGGACGCAATACCGCGAGGTGTCACGCATCACCCGGCCTGGCGAGTTTTCGGTCAAAGGCAACACCATTGATCTGCTGCGTCGCCCGTTCGATTTCCCCGACAGTAAAGAGGGGCAGATCCACGCACGGATGAGCTTCAGCAAAGATGAGCTGAGCGAGATTAAAAACCTCGATACCGGCCGCGATTTTGGCTTTTTCCGCCTCGATCCGCGACTGATCACCATGCTGCAATCGCCGAACGGTGAACAGCGTCTGTTCGTACCGCGCGCCGGTTTCCCGGATCTGCTGGTCGATACGCTGATTGCCACCGAGGATCGCCACTTCTACGAACATGACGGCATCAGCCCCTATTCGATTGGTCGCGCCTTCCTCGCCAACATCACGGCCGGGAAAGCGGTGCAGGGCGGCAGTACGCTGACCCAGCAGCTGGTAAAAAACCTGTTCCTCACCAACGAGCGTTCGCTGTGGCGTAAAGCGCGTGAAGCCTACATGGCGGTGATCATGGATGCGCGCTACAGCAAAGACCGCATTCTGGAACTCTACCTGAACGAGGTGTATCTCGGTCAGGCTGGCAGCGATCAGATTCGCGGCTTCCCGCTGGCCAGTCTCTACTACTTTGGTCGCCCGGTTGATGAGCTGAGTCTGGATCAACAGGCGATGCTGGTCGGCATGGTGAAAGGCGCGTCACTCTATAACCCGTGGCGTAACCCGAAACTGGCGCTGGAACGCCGCAATCTGGTGCTGCGCCTGTTGCAGCAGCAGAAAGTGATCGACCAGGAGCTGTATGACATGCTGTCGGCGCGTCCGCTGGGCGTGCAGCCGAAAGGCGGGGTGATTACGCCGCAGCCAGCCTTTATGCAGATGGTGCGTAATGAACTGCAGGCGAAGCTCGGCGACAAGGTGAAAGATCTCTCCGGCGTGAAGATCTTCACCACCCTCGATCCGGTCTCGCAGGATGCGGCGGAAAAAGCGGTGATCGACGGCATTCCCACGCTGAAAAAACAGCGTGGCCTGAAAGATCTGGAAACCGCGATGGTGGTGGTTGACCGCTTCAGCGGTGAAGTGCGCGCCATGGTCGGCGGTGCCGATCCGCAGTATGCCGGTTACAACCGTGCGCTGCAGGCGCGCCGCTCGATCGGTTCACTGGCCAAACCGGCGACCTATCTCACCGCGCTGAGTCAGCCGAACAGCTATCGCCTGAACAGCTGGATCGCCGATGAGCCGATTGCGCTGAAGCAGCCCAACGGCAGCGTCTGGAAACCGATGAACGACGACCGTCGCTTCAGCGGCAAAGTGATGCTGGTGGATGCGCTGACCAACTCGATGAACGTGCCTACGGTGAATCTGGGGATGACGCTGGGTCTGGATGCGGTGGTTGATACCTGGAACAAGCTGGGCGTGCCGAAAGATCAGCTGCATCCGGTGCCCGCGATGTTACTGGGTGCGTTGAACCTGACGCCGGTTGAAGTGGCGCAGGCGTTCCAGTCGATCGCCAGCGGCGGCAACCGCGCTTCGCTGTCGGCGGTGCGCTCGGTGATTGCGGAAGATGGCAGCGTGCTCTATCAGAGCTATCCGCAGGCGCAGCGCGTTGAGCCAGCTCAGGCGGCCTATCTGACGCTCTACACCATGCAGCAG
This sequence comes from Pantoea sp. USHLN298, assembly GCF_037149395.1. NCBI lineage: Bacteria > Pseudomonadati > Pseudomonadota > Gammaproteobacteria > Enterobacterales > Erwiniaceae > Pantoea > Pantoea sp. USHLN298. The sequence continues at coordinate 52,491 of NZ_JBBCRO010000004.1, read as the reverse complement.
GTGGCGGATCACGGTACGGCGCGTGCGCTGGGGGCGCGTTTCCCGAATGCCCACCTGGCGGGCAAGACCGGAACCACCAACGATCTGGTCGACAGCTGGTTTGCCGGTATCGATGGTAAAGAAGTGGCGATTACCTGGGTCGGTCGTGACAACAACCAGCCGACCAAACTCTATGGCGCCAGCGGGGCGATGCAGCTCTATCGCCGCTACCTTGACAACCAGGCACCGATGCCGTTGCAGCTGACGCCACCGGAAGATGTATCACTGATGAACATCGACTCGGCTGGCAACTTTGTCTGCGGCAGTGGCAGCAGCACCTGGCGTTCACTGCCGGTCTGGGCGCTGGACCCGAATGCGCTGTGTCAGCAGCAGCAGCAACAGGTCCAGCAGCAGCAACAGCTGTTTGATCAGCAACAGCAACAACAGCAGCAGCAACAGCAACAACCGGCTCAGCAACCGCAGGAGCAGAAAGACAGCGACGGCGTAGCGGGGTGGATAAAAGATATGTTTGGTAAATAATTTCACCAGACTGGTTAAAAAGGGCGCTTCGGCGCCCTTTTTTTGTGCCTGATCAATACCGGTTAATCGCGCTGCAAACGGCGTCACGCCTGGGATTTATCCTTGCAGTCCCGGCGGCGTTTCGCATATTATCCGACCGTTATAATAATCATTATCGTTTCGATTCGCCTGCCGATCCCTCATAGTTAAGAGACACCTTTATGAATGCGCGAACGACTTTTCCTTGTTCTGTAAAAAAACAGTTTTACCGCCAGCCTTTGGGAATCATGATTGCGCTGGCTTTGACCAGCCTGAGCAGTAACCTGCTGGCGGAGGAGACCCTGGTGGTGTCAGCAGACGGCGGTGCCAGCGCGCCAGCCGAAAGCGCGTGGGGACCAGCGGCGACTATCGCGGCGAAACAGAGCGCCACCGGGACCAAAACCGATACGCCGATCGAAAAAAATCCGCAGTCTGTTTCCGTGGTGACACGCGAAGAGATGGAAATGCGTAACGTCACCAGCGTCAAAGGGGCGTTTAACTACACGCCTGGCGTGCTGACCGGCAACCGCGGCAGTTCAGACGTGATTGATGCCCTGTCGATTCGCGGCTTCAGCGAAACCAATACCAACCAGTACCTGGATGGCCTGAAACTGCAGGGGGATAACTACTCTGAGTTCGCCATCGATCCTTACTTCCTGGAGCGCGCTGAACTGCTGCGTGGTCCGGTGTCGGTGCTGTACGGCAAGAGCAATCCCGGCGGTGTGGTCTCGCTGGTGAGTAAGCGTCCGACTCAGGAAACCCTGCGTGAAGTGCAGTTCCAGATGGGCAACGATAACCTGTTCTCAACCGGCTTCGACTTTGGTGGCGCGCTGGATGATGATGGCGTCTACAGCTATCGTCTGACCGGTCAGGCGCGCAGTCAGGATGCGCAGCAGGCGATGAACAAAGAGAAGCGTTACACCATCGCACCGGCATTCAGCTGGCGTCCGGATGACCGTACCCGTATTGATCTGCTGACCTATTTCCAGAACGAGCCGGAAACCGGCTATTACGGCTGGCTGCCGCGCCAGGGTACAGTGGTGCCGATTACCCGTCCTGATGGCAGCGAGTACAAACTGCCAACCAATTTTGATGAAGGCGAGCAGAGCAACAAGATTTCGCGTAACACCAAAATGGTCGGTTATAACGCCGAGCACAGCTTTAATGACACCTGGACGGTGCGCCAGAACCTGCGTTATGCCGACCTGCGCACCGATTACCGCAGTATTTATGGCAGCGGTTTTAATCCGCAAACTCAGGAGATTAATCGCGGCTCCGCCATTTCTGAAGAGAAGCTCAATCAGTTTGCGGTCGATACTCAGGCGCAGGCGAAATTTGCCACCGGCCAGCTGGATCACACGCTGCTGCTGGGCGTCGATTATCAACGGACCCGTAACGATATTGATGCTGCCTTCGGCACTGTTACGCCACTTAATGCGATCAACCCCCAATATGGCAATGACACTGCAATCGGTACGCCATACCCTTATCACTATCTCAATAAACAAGAACAAACCGGTCTTTATGCACAGGATCAGATGGAGTGGAATCGCTGGGTACTGACGTTAGGCAGCCGTTACGATTACGCCACGACCTCTGCGCTTAACCGCAGCAGCAGTACCGAAGTGAAAAATCACGACCAGGCATTCACCTGGCGCGGTGGTCTGAACTATGTGTTTGATAATGGTGTGGCTCCCTACTTTAGCTACAGCGAATCATTCATTCCCAACACCGGCACTACGTCCGGCGGTCAACCCTTTGATCCCTCACGCGCGAAGCAATATGAAGCTGGCGTGAAATATGTTCCCAAAGATCGTCCGGTGGTGCTTACCGCCGCCGTTTACCAGCTGACCAAAACCAAAAACCTGACGGCTGAACCCGGTAATCTCAGTTTCAGCGTGCAGGGCGGTGAAATCCGGTCGCGCGGTGTGGAACTGGAAGCCAAAGCGGCGCTCAATGCCAACGTCAACCTGACCGCGTCCTATACCTATACCGATGCGGAATATACCGAAGATACGCTGCTGAAAGGCAAAACGCCGGTACAGGTGCCGAAGCACATGGCCTCCTTGTGGAGTGATTACACCTTCCACGAGACCGCTTTGTCAGGGGTAACGATCGGCGCTGGGGTTCGCTACGTGGGTGAAAGTCAGGGGCTGTATGCTGAAACCACAGATAATAGCGCTGCTGGACTCTCGAACCAGAACTTTAAGGTGGCCGGTTACACCACGGTCGATGCCGCGCTGAAATACGATCTCGCGCGTTTCGGTTTGCCGGGCTCGACAGTGGGCGTCAACGTCAACAACCTGTTTGACCGTGAATATGTCGCCAGCTGCTACCGTGACTACGCCTGCTACTGGGGCGCGGAACGCCAGATTGTGGGTACTGCCACTTTCAGATTTTGATTGATCCGGGCGCTGCGGCGCCCGTTCACAGGGATAACCATGCCGCATCCGCACGCAGAAGACGCGACCTTTACACTGGATAACGCCAGTTTTCAGGTACCGGGTCGTACTCTCCTTCAGCCGCTGTCGCTGACCTTTCCGCCAGGCAAAGTCACCGCGCTGATTGGTCACAACGGCTCGGGTAAATCGACGCTGCTGAAAATGCTGGGTCGTCATCAGAGCGCCAGCACCGGCCAGGTGCTGCTCAACCAGCAGCCGGTTGAACGCTGGAACAGCAAGGCTTTTGCCCGTGAGGTGGCCTATCTGCCGCAGCAGCTACCGGCCGCGGAAGGCATGACGGTGCGCGAGCTGGTGGCGATTGGTCGCTATCCGTGGCACGGCGCGCTGGGGCGTTTTGGTCAGGACGATCGCGACCGGGTCGAGGATGCGATTGCGCGCGTCGGGCTGAACGCCTTCGCCGGACGGTTAGTTGATAGCCTGTCGGGCGGTGAACGTCAGCGCGCCTGGCTGGCGATGATGGTGGCGCAGAACAGCCGCTGTCTGTTGCTGGATGAGCCGACTTCGGCGCTGGATATCGCCCATCAGGTCGAGGTCCTGGCGCTGATTCAGACGCTGAGCCGTGAGCGCGGGCTGACCGTGATTGCGGTGCTGCACGATATCAATATGGCGGCACGCTACTGTGATCATCTGGTGGCGCTACGTCAGGGTGCGTTAATCGCCCAGGGCGGGCCGGAGACGATCATGCAGGCTGAGGTGCTCGGCGAGATTTACGGCATACCGATGGGCATTTTACCGCATCCGCAGGGCGGCGCCCCGGTCAGTTTTGTCTACTAAGGATGGCCTCATGCCCGATCTGTTACGCCGCAGGTTGATGCTGGCGCTGGCGGCTGCACCCTTGCTCCGCAGCCTGCCGCTGGGCGCTGCCACGCCAGATCTGTCGCGCATTATTGCCCTGGAATGGCTACCCACCGAACTGCTGCTGGCGCTTGGCGTCACGCCCTATGGGGTAGCGGATCTGCACAATTACAACATCTGGGTCGGCGAGCCGTCACTGCCCGACGCGGTGGTGGATGTGGGCCTGCGCACTGAACCGAATCTGGAACTGATGGCGCAGATGCAGCCGTCGCTGATCCTCTGTTCTAACGGCTACGGCCCGTCGAAAGAGAAGCTGACGCGTATTGCGCCCATTATGGGTTTCGATCTGAACAGCGGTGACGGTAAACCTTTTAGCACCGCGCGCGCCTCGCTTCGTCAGCTGGCATCACGCCTTGGATTAAGCGCGGTGGCCGGGCAGCATCTGCGCGAGGTCGACAATGAACTGGCTGCGGCGCGCCAGCGTCTGGCACCTTATGCCGGACGGACGCTGTTGCTGATGTCGCTGCTCGACAGTCGCCACGCTATTACCTTCGGCAAAAACAGCCTGTTTCTTGAAGTCATGACCTTGCTGGGCCTGAAAAATGGCTGGCAGGGCGAAACCAACTTCTGGGGCAGCGCGGTGGTGGGTATCGAACAGCTGGCCTCGCTGAGCGAGGTGGATGTCATCTGCTTTGATCATGATAACGAGGCGGATATGCAGCAACTGATGCGTAGCCCGCTGTGGCAGTCAATGCCGTTTGTACGGGCCGGGCGCTTTCAGCGCGTACCGGCGGTCTGGTATTACGGCGCGACGCTGTCGGCGCTGCACTTTGTGCGCGTGCTGGAACGCGCGCTGGAGACGCACTGATGCGCCATGCTCTGTTTCCCACGGCGCTGCTCAGCCTGCTGTTTCTGCTGGCGGCGGGCCTGACGCTGGTTAACCTGCAGCAGGCGTTACCGCCGGCGCAGTGGTCGCAGGCGCTGTGGTCGCCTGTCACCGATAACGTGGCGCAGATGGTGTTTCACTACAGCCTGCTGCCGCGTCTGGCGCTGGCGCTGCTGGTTGGGGCCGGGCTGGGCTTAGCCGGTTTGCTGTTCCAGCAGGTGCTGCGTAATCCGCTGGCCGAACCGACCACGCTGGGTGTCTCCTCTGGCGCACAGCTCGGCATCACCGTGGCGACCTTGTGGCAGTTGCCCGGCGGCGCGATCACTCAGCAGTTCGCTGCCCTGATCGGGGCCGTCGGGGTTGGCGTGCTGGTGTTTGGCGTGGCGTGGCGCAAGCGTCTGTCACCGGTCACCCTGATTCTGGCTGGCCTGGTGCTGAGTCTCTACAGCGGCGCGGTGAACCAGATTTTTGCCATCTTCAATCACGATCAGTTGCAGAACATGTTCCTGTGGAGCACCGGCGCGCTGAATCAGATGAGCTGGGAAAACGTGCTGCAACTCTGGCCGCGTCTGCTGCTGGCACTGCTGCTGGCGCTGGCGCTGCTGCGTCCGCTGACGCTAATGGGGCTGGATGATGGCGTGGCGAAGAATCTGGGACTGGCGCTGTCGCTGGCGCGTATCGGCGCGCTGGCGCTGGCGATCCTGCTCAGCGCGCAACTGGTCAATGTCGCCGGGATTATCGGTTTTATCGGGCTGTTTGCGCCGTTGCTGGCGAAGTTGCTGGGTGGACGCCGGTTAATCAGCCGGATGATGCTGGCACCGCTGATCGGCGCGCTGCTGCTGTGGCTGGCGGATGGCTGCGTGCAGTGGTTGAGCGTCCACTGGCGCGATATCCCGACCGGCACCGCCACCGCGCTGCTGGGCGTGCCGATTCTGCTGTGGCTGCTGCCACGACTGCGGACCGGCTCGGTGGCACCGGCGCTGAACCAGGGCGATAAGGTTCCGGCTGAGCGACAGCATCTGCTGCGCTGGGCACTGGCTGGCCTGCTGGTGCTGGCACTGCTGGCGTGGGGCGGCCTGGCGTTTGGCCGCAATGCGCAGGGCTGGATCTGGTCTGCGGGCGAGATGCTGCATCAGCTGCTGCCGTGGCGCGCCCCGCGCGTGCTGGCCGCGCTGGTGACCGGGCTGATGCTCGGCGTGGCGGGCAGTCTGATCCAGCGTCTGACCGGTAATCCGATGGCCAGCCCGGAAGTGCTCGGCATCAGTTCCGGTGCCGCCTGTGGTGTGGTGGTGATGATGTTCTTCGTGCCGGGCGATGCGCTGATGTGGCTGCTGCCCGCTGGCGCGATCGGCGCAGCGCTGACCCTGCTGGTGATCATGGCTGTAGCCAGCCGCGGCGGCTTCTCGCCGGAGCGGATGCTGCTGGCGGGGATGGCGCTTAACAGCGCCTTTGTCACGCTGCTGATGCTGCTGCTGGCCAGTGGCGATCCGCGCATGGGCGGCCTGCTGAGCTGGATTTCCGGCTCCACCTATAACATCAGCGGCAGTCAGGCGATACAGAGCGCGATCTGTGCGCTGCTGCTGGTGGCGCTGGCCCCGCTGGCCAGCCGCTGGCTGACGCTGCTGCCGCTCGGTAGCGCAACGGCACGCTCGGCTGGCATGGCATTAACCCCGGCCCGGCTCAGCCTGCTGCTGCTGGCTGCGGCGCTGACTGCCAGCGCCACGCTGACTATCGGACCGCTGAGCTTTGTCGGACTCATGGCACCGCATATGGCCCGGATGCTGGGCTTCCGGCGGGCCTTACCGCAGTTGCTGCTGTCAGGCTTGCTGGGGGCGGGATTGATGGTGTTGGCGGACTGGTGCGGGCGGATGCTGGCGTTTCCGGATCAAATCCCGGCCGGGCTGATGGCGACCTTTTTAGGCGCACCTTACTTTATCTGGCTGCTGCGGCGTTCAGGCTAAAAAAAAGACCGGCGCTTGCCGGTCTGAGATTGCTATTACTGGCGATTACAGCTTCGCGAAACAACGACGCGCGGCGTCGATGGTGCGCTGAATATCTTCTTCGCTATGGGCCAGCGACATAAAGCCCGCTTCAAAGGCCGACGGCGCAAAGTAGACGCCTTCTTCCAGCATCAGGTGGAAGAAGGTTTTAAAGCGCTCCACATCGCAGCGGGTGACGTCGGCGTAACAGGTCACGCTGTCAGCATCGGTGAAGAAAAGGCCAAACATGCCGCCGACGTGGTTAACCACCAGCGGAATGTTTTGCTGCTGCGCCGCGTCACGCAGGCCGGTCGCCAGTTTGCGGGTCAGGGCATCCAGCGTCTGATGGGTACCAGGCTGCGCAATCTGAGTCAGACAGGCGTAACCGGCCGCCATCGCGATCGGGTTGCCCGACAGCGTACCCGCCTGATAGACCGGACCGGTCGGGGCCAGCGCCGCCATCACTTCACGACGGCCGCCAAACGCGCCAACCGGCATCCCGCCACCGATAATCTTTCCAAGGCAGGTCAGGTCCGGACGGACGTTGTAATACTCCTGCGCGCCGCCCAGCGCCACGCGGAAACCGGTCATCACTTCATCAATGATCAGCAGCGCGCCGAACTCATCACACAGCGCCCGCAGGCCGGGCAGGAAGTCTGGCTGCGGCGGAATGCAGTTCATATTGCCGGCGACCGGCTCGACGATGATCGCCGCGATCGCTGCGGGATACTGTTCAAAGGCGGTGCGGACTGAATCGAGATCGTTATAGGTGCAGGTCAGGGTATGCTTCGCAAAATCGGCCGGCACGCCTGGTGAATTAGGCTGACCGAGAGTTAATGCGCCCGAGCCGGCTTTGACCAGCAGATGATCGGCGTGGCCGTGATAGCAACCTTCGAACTTGATGATTTTATCGCGGCCGGTAAAGCCACGCGCCAGGCGAATGGCGCTCATGGTGGCTTCGGTGCCGGAGTTGACCATGCGCACCATCTCCATGCTCGGCACCAGTTCGCACACCAGCTGCGCCATGGTGACTTCCATCTCCGTTGGCGCGCCAAAGCTCAGACCGCGCTCAGCGGCCTCAATCACCGCGTTGCGAATCCCGGCGTTATTGTGCCCCAGCACCATCGGGCCCCATGATCCGACATAATCAATGTAGGCTTTGCCATCGGCGTCATACAGGTAGGCGCCATTGGCGTGTTCGATAAACAGCGGAACGCCGCCCACACCGGTAAATGCGCGTACCGGCGAGTTTACGCCACCCGGAATCAGGCGTTGTGCCTCGGCAAACAGTTGTTCGGACTTACTCATTTTCGGCTCCAGCGGTTCATAAAAATATCGCGCCATTCTACGGAAGAGGCGCAGCAGACGAAAGCCGGTTTCACCAGCCGCTATACTTAACCTTAGTGAAAGCGGCACAGAGTGCGAAGGGCAGAGCTTGATTGCGCTGAGGTGCTGGCAGATAATAGCGGTATTAAGGTCGTTTTCTGACCTGGACGTTTAGCGGAGTAAAACATGAGTGATGATGTAGCAGCACTGCCGTTGCAGTTTACCGACGCAGCAGCCACCAAGGTGAAGAACCTGATTGCCGACGAAGAGAACCCGGCGCTGAAATTACGCGTTTATATCACCGGCGGAGGTTGCAGCGGCTTCCAGTACGGTTTTACTTTTGATGACCAGATGAACGACGGCGATATGACTATCGAGAAACAGGGCGTTTCGCTGGTGGTCGATCCGATGAGCCTGCAGTATCTGGTGGGCGGTTCGGTGGATTACACCGAAGGGCTGGAAGGCTCACGTTTTATCGTCACTAACCCGAACGCCAAAACCACCTGTGGCTGTGGTTCTTCGTTCAGTATCTGATGATGCAGGCCGTCTTCCTGACGGCCTCGCTTACCACTCTATCGTTACCAGCTGATGGTTTTTTCTTTCACTCCCCTCTGACTGAATGACGCTGCGCGTCACCCGCGGTTGCGCACTTGTCTGTCCGCCGCAGTCGATCTGCGGCACAGACCGCGCTTCAGGACGCTGAATTTCACAGCGTGAAAAGATGACAAGCCTGACGCCAATAGAGCCGCTCACCGATCCCGCCAGCGTGTACGCCGGGATCAGCAGCCCCATCGCTAGTAGCAGTGCTCTGGTCATGTAAGGTTCCTGGTGTTGTTCAAAAAGCGCTAAGCGCTAAAAGGACGGCGAGCATACGTGGCGCGCGCGTCTCATATCTTGATTAACGGCAAAAAAGGCTGTTTCTTTAACCGATTAGTTGGATTTTTGTGCGGGATGCAGGGCGGCACACAGCTGTCCGGCCGCCAGTATCAGCCGTGGGCCGGGACGGCTGAGCCAGTCATCATTAATCGCGATCACCGGCACGCTGAGCTGCGGCTGCCAGAATGTCCGGACGTTCTCAGCCTGGCGGGCAGTCCCGCCGATCACAATCGCCTGCGGATGACGCATCAGCACCTGTTCGCGGCTGACCTGCGGCCAGCTGACACGGCTGTCAGCAAAGATATTCCGACCGCTGCAGAGTTCAATGATCTCGTTTTGTAAGGTCGATCTGGCGGCGGTAAACAGCGGCTGCTGACCAAACTGTAAAAACAGCGGCACCACCGGCAGGTGAGCGTAGCGCTGACGCAGCCCGGCTTCCTGCTGTCGCAATTGCTGTGCGGCTTTCACGGCCTGTTCGGGATGCGGGCTCCACTGCGCCAGCTTGTCCAGCGTGGCGATCATCTGATCCAGCGTAACCGGATCGACCCATTCTATTTTCATTCCGAGCTGCTGTAGCTGATCGATCTGCCGCTGCGGGTTGCCGCCACGCCAGGCTAAAATCAGATCCGGCTTCAGTTGCAGAATACGTTCGAGGTTAATTCCCTGCCAGTTGGCAACCTGCTCAATCGGTTTCGCCTGCGGCGGATAGTCAGACCAGGCGCTGACCGCAATCGGGGTAATCCCGGCGGCAAAGGCGAGTTCAGTCAGGTGGGGAGCGAGGGTGATAACACGCGGTGGGGAAGCCAGCAGGCTGCCGCTGATCAGCAGCAGCCAGCAGAGCAGTAGCGATTTAGCCACGCGCCAGGCGCGCCAGCAGGTTCTCCACCATCAGCGACGACTGCTTAGCCGCAACGCTGAGGAACTCATCAAAGCTCAGATGCGAAGCCTGGTCAGCGACGTCAGAGATAGCGCGAACCACCACAAAAGGCACCTGGAACTGGTGACAGACGTGACCGATGGCCGCGGCTTCCATTTCTACGGCGATCGCCTGCGGGAACTGCTGACGAATGCGTTCCAGCGGCCCGGCACCGTTGATAAAGGCGTCACCGCTGACCACCAGGCCACGTACCGCATTGAGATCGAGCTGCTGAATGCAGGCTTCGGCGGCGGCAATCAGACCACTGTCGGCGACAAAGGCTGCCGGGCAGCCGGCCATCTGGCCTGGCTCATAACCAAAGGCGGTGACATCAGCATCGTGATAACGCACTTCTTCCGATACCACGATATCGCCCACGCTCAGCGAAGAGGCTAAGCCACCGGCAGAACCGGTATTGATCACCACGTCTGGCTTACACAGCTGCAGCAGCAGGGTGGTACCCAGCGCGGCGGAGGTTTTACCAATGCCCGATTTCAGCAGTGCAACCTCAACGCCGTTCAGGATGCCGGTATAAATTTCACAGCCAGCCAGCGATAAAGTTTGACGGTTTTCGATTTTGTCGCGCAGCAGGGTAACTTCCTGCTCCATCGCACCAATAATGCCTGCTTTCATAGTGAGTCCCGCTAATGTAAAAGGTCGAAATTTAGGGCATAGTCTAGCATGGCTAACAGGGGATTAATTCACGAAAAAATAAGGGGTAATCAATGTCAGCGATCAATTTCAGGAAGAAGATCAGCTTCTCACGCCCTTATACCAGTCGAAAAGATCCGGAGGGGGAATATTACATTACCCGCCACTTTGAGAGCGACCGCGGACGGATCATTAATTCCGCGGCCATCCGCCGGTTGCAGCAGAAAACCCAGGTCTTTCCGCTGGAGCGTAACGCCGCGGTGCGCTCACGGCTGACCCACTCGCTGGAAGTGCAGCAGACCGGTCGCTACATCACCAAGGAGATCCTGCAGACCCTGAAAATGCAGGGCGGGCTGGCGCAGTATGGGCTGGACGAGCTGGAAGGCGCATTTGAAAGCCTGATCGAGATGGCGTGCCTGCTGCATGACGTGGGTAATCCGCCGTTTGGTCATTTCGGCGAGGCGGCGATCAACGACTGGTTTGAAGATAATCTTCCCGCTGAGCTGGTCGATCCGCTGGTGGCGGGCGTGGAAGGCGACACGCAACGCCGCGCCTTCGACCAGTTAAATGCGATGATCCGTCAGGACTTGTGTCATTTCGAAGGCAATGCACAGGCGATACGGATGGTCCATAGCCTGTTGCAACTCAACCTCAGCTATTCGCAGGTGGCCTGCATTCTCAAATATACCGCGCCAGCCTGGTGGCAGGGCGAGAAGCCCGCTGAATTTAGCGTATTAATGAAGAAGCCAGGCTTTTATCTTTCCGAGCAGGACTATATTAGCGACCTGCGCGCCGCGACCAATATGGCCGAACATCACCGTTTTCCGCTGACCTATATAATGGAAGCGGCCGATGACATCTCCTATTGTATTGCCGATTTGGACGACGCTGTAGAAAAAGATATATTTAATGTTGAGAGTTTGTATGAATTTCTCAATAAAGCCTGGGGTCCGGTTAAAAATAATGACGCATTCAGCCGCACCATTGGCGAAGCCTGGCGTGAAGCCTGCAGTAAAAAACGCCGCAGCCGCAGCGATCAATTTTTTATGTCATTACGCGTAAATGTTCAGAGTGTGTTAGTGACCTATGCCGTGAAGCGTTTTGTAGATAATCTGCCCGCGATATTCGACGGTCACTTCAATCATGCGCTGCTGGAAGATGATGGCGAAGAGGGCCGTCTGCTGCAGTTATTCAAAACGGTAGCGCGCCAGCAGGTATTTAATCATTCCGAAGTAGAACAGCTGGAATTACAGGGCTATCGGGTGATCAAGGGGTTGCTGGAAATTTATCAACCGCTGATGCGTCTCAATTACGAAGCCTTTACTACCCTGATAAACGAGGACTTTTTGCGGCAGCACCCGATAGAGACCCGGCTGTTCCATAAACTCTCCGGCAAACACCGTAAAGCCTATCTGCATAAAATGCGTACGCTGGTGGTAGAGCATAAATATGAGCGGCTGTTGTGGGAACGTTATTATCGTTTTCGCCTGATTCAGGATTATATTAGCGGGATGACCGATCTCTACGCCTGGGATGAGTACCGGCGTTTAATGGCCGTCGAATAATCGTCAATTGTAAAGGTCGGGAATAAATTTTTACCTTTGGTTGAAACTTTAAAAGGAACTTCGCGCTAAAACAATTATCTCACTCATCGACCACAGCAATGGTCTGGACAGTTATCCTCAAGAGAAACCAAAAAATGAAAAAAAAGAGCTTAATGTTAAGTGCGCTGGCCCTGAGCCTGAGTATGGCACTGGCGCCCGTGACCGTTTCCGCTGCGCAAACCGCCTCTTCTGATAGTCAGCAACTGCCAAGTCTGGCACCGATGCTGGAGAAGGTGATGCCTTCAGTGGTCAGTATTAGTGTAGAAGGCACCACCACGGTAAAAACGCCGCGTATGCCGCAGCAGTTCCAGCAGTTCTTTGGCGATAATTCGCCTTTCTGCCAGGATGGCTCACCGTTCCAGAGTTCACCGATGTGCCAGAGCGGCGGCGGTGCTGAGGGCGGCGCGCCTGGCCCGAATACGCAGCAGGAAAAATTCCGTGCGCTGGGATCGGGTGTGGTGATCAACGCTGAAAAAGGCTATGTGGTCACCAACAACCATGTGGTGAATAACGCCACCAAAATTCAGGTTCAGCTGAGCGATGGCCGTCGCTATGACGCGAAAGTGATCGGCAAAGATCCAAGCTCCGATATTGCCCTGATTCAGTTGCAGGATGCGAAAAACCTCACCGCAGTGAAAATGGCCGACTCTGACAATCTGCGGGTCGGTGACTACACCGTGGCGATCGGTAACCCGTATGGCCTGGGTGAAACCGTGACCTCGGGCATCGTCTCCGCGCTGGGCCGCAGCGGCCTGAACGTGGAGAATTACGAGAACTTTATCCAGACCGATGCGGCGATCAACCGGGGTAACTCCGGCGGCGCGCTGGTTAATCTTAACGGTGAGCTGATCGGTATCAATACGGCGATTCTGGCACCGGATGGCGGCAACATCGGTATCGGCTTTGCCATCCCGAGTAATATGGTGAAAAACCTGACTGCGCAGATGGTGGAGTTTGGTCAGGTTAAGCGCGGTGAGCTGGGTGTGCTGGGTACCGAGCTGAACTCTGAGCTGGCGAAAGCGATGAAAGTCGATGCGCAGCGCGGTGCCTTTGTCAGTCAGGTGCTGCCAGGTTCGGCAGCGGCGAAAGCCGGTATCAAAGCGGGCGATGTGGTGGTGTCAATGAACGGTAAACCACTGACCAGCTTTGCGGCGCTGCGTGCCGAAGTGGGTTCGCTGCCCATCGGCACCACCCTGAAGCTGGGCCTGCTGCGTGACGGTAAGCCAGTGGATGTTTCGGTTCAGTTGCAGCAGAGCAGCCAGGCGAAAGTGCAATCCGCCACCATCTACACCGGTATTGAAGGCGCGGACCTCAGCAACAGCGAAGTCGGCGATAAAGGGGTTCGCGTGGATAACGTCAAAGCGGGCAGCGCTGCTGCGCGTATCGGCCTGAAAAAGGGCGATGTGATTCAGGGCGTGAACCAGCAGCCGGTGACCAATCTGGGCGAACTGCGTAAGATCCTTGATTCTAAACCGTCGGTACTGGCGCTGAACGTCAAGCGCGGCGACAGCAGCATCTACCTGCTGATGCAGTAAGCGATAACGCAAGGCTATCAGGCGGACTTCGGTCCGCCTTTTTTATTTCCTCTGTCCGTCACCGGGCAGAATGTGATGCTGACCGCAAATTCGCTAAATGCCCGGCTGGCTCTGTGCAGTTGCACAATGTTCTGGCCGCCTTCCATGCGTATTCTATCTCTCCCCCTCTTTTTCTGGAGTAATGGATGGCTACCTATCATCTTGATGCCCGGCTGGCGCAGGATATCGTGGCGCGCACCATGAAAATTATTGACAGCAATGTCAACGTGATGGACGCGCGTGGCCGGATTATCGGCAGCGGCGATCGCGAGCGGATTGGGGAATTGCACGAAGGCGCGCTGCTGGTGCTCTCTCAGGGACGGGTGGTCGATATTGATGAAGCGGTGGCGAAACATCTGCACGGGGTACGGCCGGGCATTAACCTGCCGTTGCGGATTGATGGCGATATTGTCGGGGTGATCGGTCTGACAGGTGAGCCGCTGGCGCTGCGCCATTATGGTGAACTGGTCTGTATGACGGCAGAGATGATGCTGGAGCAGGCGCGGTTGCTGCATATGCTGGCGCAGGACAGCCGCCTGCGTGAAGAGCTGGTGCTGAACCTGATTCGCAGCGATACCCTGTCGCCCCAGCTAACCGAATGGGCGCAGCGGCTCGGCATCGATCTTAACCAGCCGCGGGTGGTCGCTGTGGTTGAGGTCGATAGCGGCCAGCTCGGTGTGGATAGCGCCATGTCAGAACTGCAACAGCTTCAAACGCTGCTGACCACGCCGGAGCGTGACAATCTGATCGCCATTGTTTCGCTAACCGAAATGGTGGTGCTGAAACCGGCCCTGAACGGGCATGGACGTTACGATCAGGAGGATCACCGCCGACGGGTAGAGCAGCTGTTGCAGCGGATGAAAGAGAGTGGTCATCTGCGGATGCGGATTGCGCTGGGGAACTTCTTCACCGGCCCTGGCAGCATTGCACGTTCTTACCGAACTGCCCGCACCACCATGATGGTTGGTAAACAGCGGATGCCGGACGTGCGCAGCTATTTTTATCAGGATCTGGTGCTGCCGGTGCTGCTCGACAGCCTGCGCGGCGGCTGGCAGGCCAATGAACTGGCGCGGCCGCTGGCGAAGCTCAAGAGCATGGATAACAACGGCTTGCTGCGACGGACGCTGATTGCGTGGTTTACGCATAATGTGCAGCCGAGTGCGACTGCACGTGCGCTGTTTATCCACCGCAATACGCTGGAATATCGACTGAACCGGATTTCGGAGTTAACCGGGCTGAATCTCAGCCATTTTGACGATCGGCTGCTGCTCTACGTGGCACTGCAGCTGGATGAGCAGGGCTGAGAGAAACGGCGCGGCAGAAAAAGCAAAGGCCAGCAGTGCTGGCCTTTTTCATCGCTGGTCTGGCAGGGAATTAACGACCGCTGCGGGTCAGCTTTTCCAGATCAGATTCAATTTCGGTAATCTTGTGTGATACCACGCTTTCCAGATGACGCAGGTCATCAAGGATTTTGCGTTTCAGGTCCACTTCAACCTGGTCGCGCTGGCAAATCTGGTCCAGCTCGTCGATCACATAGCGCAGATTAGGACTGATTTCCTGCACTTCTTTGTAGCCCTGCGTGGCGTGATCGGCTACTACGGTTTTGCGCTGACGCGGATATTTGAATTTTACGCTTTTGGCGAAAAACTCCCCTTTGTCTTTGCGGAAGTAGATCTTGAGAATATCGTTATTGGCTTCCTGACGCAGGCTGTAGCGATCAATATCGTCCGGATTACTGATACCTAAGCTTTTCAGATTGTCATACATAGCGTTGTTTCCATCAAAAAGTGAGAAGCGCGCAGTCGTGTTCATGACGTTAAACAACTGTAGACATAAATAAGCTGGATGAACATTGCGCGACGGGATTTAACTGGCGCGGATTATGACCTGAATAAAAACTAAACGCACCAGTTAATTCGCGGCGCGAAGCATGTTATTTGGGAATGGCTGTAAAGAAAAGATGACGGGCCGGTTTCCAGCCCGTCAGTGACATTAGTCGATGGTACGCAGCAGTTCGTTGATACCTGTTTTGCCAAGCGTTTTCGCATCTACTTTCTTGACGATAACGGCACAGTAGAGGCTGTAGCTGCCATCTTTAGAGGGCAGGTTACCGGAAACCACCACCGAGCCCGCCGGCACGCGGCCATAATGCACTTCACCGGTTTCGCGGTCATAAATTTTGGTGCTCTGGCCGATGTAAACGCCCATCGAGATCACCGAACCTTCTTCAACGATGACGCCTTCAACGATTTCAGAGCGTGCGCCAATGAAGCAGTTATCTTCGATGATGGTCGGGTTTGCCTGCAGCGGTTCCAGCACGCCACCGATACCCACGCCGCCAGAGAGATGAACGTTTTTACCGATCTGCGCGCAGGAACCCACGGTCGCCCAGGTATCCACCATGGTGCCTTCATCCACAAAGGCGCCAATGTTGACGTAAGAAGGCATCAGCACGGTGTTGCGGGCGATATAGGCACCCTGACGCACCGCCGCAGGTGGCACGACACGGAAACCCGCTTCTCTGAAACGCGTCTCATCCCAGCCAGCAAATTTCATGGGTACTTTGTCGTAGAAACGGGTTTCCGCGCCTTCCATTACCTGGTTGTCGTTGATGCGGAAAGAGAGCAGGACCGCTTTCTTCAGCCACTGATGCGTTACCCACTCGCCGTCGATCTTTTCGGAAACGCGCAGTGCACCGCTGTCCAGCAGAGAGATCACCTGGTTGATGGCATCACGGGTTTCGTTGTCGACGCTGGCTGGGGTGATATCAGCACGACGTTCGAAGGCGGATTCAATAACGCTCTGTAACTGTTGCATATTTTTTTCCTGATCTGTCATGTGCAGTGCCGGGCAATCCCCCGACACCAGTAAAAAGTTTAAGATTCACAAATCGACTTTGGTCACACTTTATCGTTTGGATTAAGGGCTTCTGTCAACCGTTGTTGCAACGCTTTACGCATTTCTTCACTCAGCGCCTGGCGCTCACTGTTGGCGAGAATAAACAAATCCTCGACCCGCTCGCCGATGGTGCTGATGCGCGCGCCGTGCAGCGAGACGCCGAGATCGGCAAACACTTCACCGACCCGCGCCAGCAGGCCGGGCTGATCGAGCGCCACCAGTTCCAGGTAGCTGCGGCGGTCGGTGTGGGTTGGCAGGAAATTGACTTCGGTATCCACGCTGAAGTGCTTCAGTTTGGCCGACGGACGACGGGTTCGCGGCGGCACCCAGTCTGACTGGGTAATCGCCTGTTCCAGCGCCTGAATAATCATCGGATGGCGGTCGGGTGACAGCGGACTGCCATCGGGCTCCAGCACAATAAAGGTATCCATCGCCATGCCGTCGCGGCTGGTAAAGATTTGCGCATCGTGCACGCTGAGGTTGCGGCGATCCAGCTCGCCCGCCACGGCGGCAAACAGGTGCGGTCGATCCGGACTCCAGATAAAAATCTCGGTGCCGCCGCGCGTCGCCTGCGGGCTGACCAGCACCAGCGGTTTTGTCAGATCGTGGCCCATCAGATGCCGGGCATGCCAGGCGATCTGATTCGGCGTATGCCGCAGGAAATAGTCGGCGCGGCAGCGGTTCCAGATTTGGTGCAACCGCTCTTCATCGATATTGTCCATCCGCAGCAGCGCCAGCGCCTGCAGACGATGGTGGCGCACCCGTTCGCGCAGGTCCGGGCTGTTCTCCATACCGCGCCGCAGCTGTTTCTCGGTGGCGAAAAACAGTTCGCGCAACAGGCTCTGCTTCCAGCTGTTCCACAGGCTTTCGTTGGTGGCGCAGATATCCGCCACGGTCAGGCAGACCAGATAGCGCAGCCGGTTTTCATTCTGCATCACCTCGGCGAACTGCTGGATCACCGTCGGGTCCTGAATATCGCGGCGCTGCGCGGTGACTGACATCAGCAGATGATGGCGCACCAGCCAGGCGACCAGCTGGGTTTCACGCGAGTTCAGGCCGTGCATTTCAGCGAAGTCGAGCGCATCCTGGGCGCCGAGAATCGAGTGATCGCCGCCGCGCCCTTTGGCGATGTCATGTAGCAGCGCAGCCATCAGCAACAGCTCCTGCTGCGGCAGGCGCGGCCAGAGCTCAACGCACAGCGGGTGCTGCGATCGGGTCGTTTCGCTGGCGAAACTCTCCAGCTTCTGCAGGACGCGAATGGTGTGCTCATCAACGGTATAGGCGTGGAACAGATCGAATTGCATCTGGCCGACAATATGACCCCACAGCGGCGTGTAAGCCCATAACACACTGTGACGATGCATCGGCACCAGCGCCCGGCTGACGGCGCCAGGATGACGCAGAATAGACATAAAGGTGCGACGCGCTTCCGGGATCTGACACAGCGGCTGTTTCAGATTGCGGCGCGCATGGCGCAGATGACGCAGCGTGGTGGAGTAGATGCCTTTAATGGCGTCGTTGCGCACCATAACGTAGAACATGCGCAGAATCGCCTGCGGCTCACGCTCAAACAGGGTGGCATCGCGCAGGTCAATCAGGTCGCCGCGCAGCTGAAAGTCATCGTCGATCGGGCAGGGCTTTTCACTGGTCGGCAGCGCCAGAATGGCTTCATCAAACAGCTGCAGCAGCATCTGATTCAGTTCACCTATCCGCCGCGTGACCCGGTAAAAATCTTTCATCATCCGCTCGACCGGCTCGTTGCCTTCGCCCTGATAGTTGAGGCGTTGCGCCACGCTGAGCTGACGATCGAACAGCAGGCGGTTGTCGTAGCGGGGCAGGGAGAGGTGCAGGGCGAAGCGGATGCGCCAGAGAAACTCCTGGCACTCGTTCAGCTCGCTGCGCTCCACTTCGGTGAGGAAACCGAAGCCGACCATCTCATCCAGCGTGGTGGCTCCAAAATGGCGGCGCGCCACCCATTGCAGAGTGTGGATATCGCGCAGACCGCCAGGGCTGCTTTTGATGTCTGGCTCAAGGTTATAGCTGGTGCCGTGATAGCGTTTATGGCGCTCCTGCTGCTCTTCGATTTTGGCGGCGAAAAAGGATGACGAGGGCCAGAATCCGTCGCTGAAGACGTTTTTCTGCAGTTCAAGAAACAGCGCCACATCACCGGTCAGCATCCGTGACTCAATCAGGTTGGTCGCAACGGTCAGATCCGATAAGCCTTCCAGCAGACACTCTTCCAGAGTGCGCACGCTGTGGCCGACTTCCAGCTTCAGATCCCACATCAGGGTCAGCAGCGCGCTGGTGCGCTGTGCCGCCTGGTCATCCAGCGGCTGACGGCTGAGGATCAGCACGTCGATGTCCGACAGCGGATGCAGTTCGGCACGGCCATAACCGCCGACGGCCACCAGGGCGATATCACTCATCGGGTCAAAGCCGAAGAAGCGCCACAGGCGACGCAGCAGGCGATCGATAAATAGCGTGCGGGCGTCAATCAGCGGCTCGACCGGTTCACCGGCGTCGAACGCGGTGGACAGGTACTGATGAAACTGCTCCAGCCGCTGTTTCAGGATGTCGCGGGTGAGCTGATCGTCATCCCATTCGGCCGGGGAATCGACCAGACCGTTTTGTACCTCTTCCGACAGGCTCACGCTCATGCAGCTCTTCTCTTCTTCAGCCAAAAAAAAGCCGGCATAGCGCCGGCTTGATTCTGTAGTGGGGGAATTACCCTTCAGCAACCAGCACCGCAGGCAGGGTGTCATCTTTGCGCAGGGTTAAGATCTCACAGCCGTTTTCCGTCACCACAATAGTATGCTCATACTGCGCGGACAAGCTGCGATCTTTGGTTTTTACCGTCCAGCCATCTTTCATGGTGCGGATGCGGTAATCGCCCGCATTGACCATCGGTTCTACGGTAAAGGTCATGCCCGCCTGCAGCACCACGCCGCCATCGTCCGCATCGTAATGCAGCACCTGTGGCTCTTCATGGAAGCCCTTGCCGATGCCGTGACCGCAATACTCACGCACCACCGAGAAGTCATTCGCCTCCACATATTTCTGAATCGCGCGGCCCAGCTCACGCAGACGGATGCCTGGCTTAATCAGGCGCAATGAAAGATAGAGGCTCTCCTGCGTGACGCGGCACAGACGCTCGCCCTGAATGGTCGGCTTACCCACGATAAACATCTTCGAGGTATCACCGTGGTATTCATCTTTAATCACGGTGACATCGATATTGATGATGTCGCCATCTTTTAACTGGCGGTCATCGCTGGGGATACCGTGACAGACTACCTCATTGACCGAAATGCAGACCGACTTCGGAAAGCCGTGGTAGCCGAGGCAGGCAGAAACTGCCTGCTGATGCTGCGTGATGTAGTCGTGGCAGATGCGGTCCAGCTCACCGGTGGTGACACCCGGTTGAACGTGTGGCTCGATCATCTCCAGCACCTCGGCAGCCAGACGGCCCGCAACGCGCATTTTTTCGATTTCTTCAGGGGTTTTAATTGAAATTGCCATTAAATTAATCCGCATTTGTCGAAATTTTCGACAATAATAAGTTCTGTGCTGTCATGTTAGCAGCCAGTAAATGGGCTGCCAAATAGAGAACGCGCTGGCCTCCGTCAGCGATCATTTATTGGCGTCCAGGGCGCGGTTATGGTATAAAGCGCGCCGACGATTCTCTGCAGGCTGGGTCTATCGGTCGGCAGGAAACGCATAACTCTCATTATGTGTAATAAAACACACATGTATCGACACATACGCCGGGGTGCCTTGAAAGAGGTCGGTCGTATGGGATACATGGAGGCCCAACCCCAATCAAACTTTTAGAGGTTATCATGGCAACTGTTTCCATGCGCGACATGCTCCAGGCTGGTGTTCACTTCGGTCACCAGACCCGTTACTGGAACCCAAAAATGAAGCCATTCATCTTTGGTGCTCGTAACAAGGTTCACATCATCAACCTGGAAAAAACTGTCCCTATGTTCAACGAAGCTCTGGCTGAACTGAACAAGATCGCTTCCCGTAAAGGTAAGATCCTGATCGTAGGTACTAAGCGCGCTGCTGCTGAAGCGGTAAAAGAGTCTGCACTGAGCTGCGACCAGTTCTTCGTAAACCACCGCTGGTTAGGTGGCATGCTGACCAACTGGAAAACCGTACGTCAGTCAATCAAACGTCTGAAAGATCTTGAGACTCAGTCTCAGGATGGTACTTTCGACAAACTGACCAAAAAAGAAGCGCTGATGCGTGGGCGTGAGCTGGCCAAGCTGGAAAACAGCCTGGGCGGTATCAAAGATATGGGCGGTCTGCCAGACGCGCTGTTTGTTGTTGATGCCGACCACGAACACATCGCAATCAAAGAAGCAAACAACCTGGGTATCCCGGTATTTGCTATCGTTGATACCAACTCAGATCCAGATGGCGTTGATTTCGTTATCCCAGGTAACGACGATGCGATCCGTGCTGTAAACCTGTACCTGACTGCCGTTGCGACCACCGTGCGCGAAGGCCGTTCTCAGGACCTGGCTGAGCAAGCTGAAGAAGCGTCTTTAGAAAACGCTTAATAAGGTTTGCTCTGCATAAGAGCCCTTAGTATTCAGATGTGATCTGTAAGGGGCCAATGCTGGCCCCTTTATTTTATCTAAGTCTGTCACGCTCCCTTCGGGACAGCGGGACAGAGTAAATTTTCCGCAAATAAGTGTCTGTGGGTGCAAACGTACCGGGGCACGAACCGAGGATTCTGGAATGGCTGACATTACCGCTGCATTGGTAAAAGAACTGCGCGAACGTACTGGCGCGGGCATGATGGATTGCAAAAAAGCGCTGACTGAAGCGAACGGCGACATTGAGCTGGCGATTGAGAACATGCGTAAGTCTGGCGCAATCAAAGCAGCGAAAAAAGCAGGCAACGTTGCTGCTGATGGCGTAATCAAAACCAAAATCGTTGGTGACTACGGCGTGATTCTGGAAGTGAACTGCCAGACTGACTTCGTTGCGAAAGATGGTGGTTTCCAGGCATTCGCAGACAAAGTTCTGGATGCGGCTGCAGCGGATCGCGTTACCGACGTTGAAGTCCTGAAAGCGCAGTTCGAAGAAGAGCGCGTTGCGCTGGTTGCTAAAATCGGTGAGAACATCAACATCCGCCGTGTGGCAATCCTGGAAGGCGCAGAGCTGGGCAGCTACCTGCACGGCGCACGTATCGGCGTACTGGTTTCAACCACTGGCGCAAACGAAGATCTGATCAAGCAGATCGCGATGCACGTTGCGGCGAGCAAGCCTGAGTTTGTTAAGCCAGAAGACGTTTCTGCCGACGTGGTAGAGAAAGAGTACCAGGTTCAGCTGGACATCGCGATGCAGTCTGGCAAGCCAAAAGAGATTGCAGAGAAGATGGTTGAAGGCCGTATGAAGAAATTCACCGGCGAAGTTTCTCTGACCGGTCAGGCTTTCGTTATCGACCCAAGCAAAACCGTTGGCCAGGCGCTGAAAGAGCAGGGCGCTGACGTCATCAATTTCATCCGCTTCGAAGTGGGTGAAGGCATCGAGAAAGTTGAGTCTGACTTCGCTGCAGAAGTTGCAGCCATGTCCAAACAGTCTTAATGCTCTGAAAGAACCGCCAGAAGGCGGTTCTTTTTTGTCTGTGAACCGCAACAGACACGTTTTCAGTTTCATCCCAATAGCAATTTGATTGCGGTAAGCGGATGATCGATCAGATTTTACTTCTCCTTATCACCCTATCTTCCAGGAAGAACTGACCATGGCGACCAACGCAAAACCTGTTTATCAACGTATCCTGCTGAAACTGAGCGGCGAAGCCCTGCAAGGCGCTGAAGGTTTTGGTATTGACGCGAGTGTGCTTGACCGTATGGCACAAGAGGTAAAAGAACTGGTTGAACTGGGCATCCAGGTTGGCGTTGTGATTGGCGGGGGTAACCTGTTCCGTGGCGCAGGCCTGGCACAGGCTGGCATGAACCGCGTCGTGGGCGACCACATGGGAATGCTGGCGACCGTGATGAACGGCCTGGCAATGCGTGATGCACTGCACCGCGCCTATGTGAACGCACGCCTGATGTCGGCAATTCCACTGAACGGCGTCTGTGACAACTACAGCTGGGCGGAAGCGATTAGCCTGCTGCGCAACAACCGCGTGGTGATTTTCTCTGCCGGTACCGGTAACCCGTTCTTCACCACTGACTCTGCTGCCTGCCTGCGCGGCATTGAGATTGAAGCCGACGTGGTACTGAAAGCAACCAAGGTTGACGGCGTTTACTCTGCCGACCCGGTGAAAACCCCGGACGCGACGCTGTATGAACAGCTCACCTACGCTGAAGTGCTGGATCAGGAGCTGAAAGTGATGGATCTTGCCGCCTTCACTCTGGCGCGTGATCATAAATTGCCGATCCGCGTCTTCAACATGAATAAACCTGGCGCACTGCGTCGCGTAGTGATGGGTGAAAAAGAAGGCACCCTGATTACGCATTAATACCCGAGGCGAGATAAAATAAGGTATATTCTGTCAGCGCGATGATAACGCATCGCGCACCAGTCAGGATTATCGATGATTATCGATCCCGCTTCCGGTTATGCCGGAACTGGCCAGGTCAAACCGAATCCAAGGGTTTCAACGTGATTAACGACATCAAAAAAGATGCTGATACGCGCATGGACAAATGCGTCGAAGCATTCAAAACCACCATCAGCAAAGTGCGCACCGGTCGTGCTTCACCTTCGCTGCTCGACGGCATCGTCGTCGAATATTACGGTACGCCAACGCCGCTGCGTCAGCTCGCCTCCGTCACCGTGGAAGATTCACGCACGCTGAAAATCAACGTGTTTGATCGCTCCCTCGGTCCGGCAGTCGAAAAGGCGATCATGACCTCCGATCTGGGCCTGAACCCAAGTTCAGCCGGCACGGATATTCGTGTTCCGCTGCCTGCACTGACGGAAGAGCGCCGTAAAGACCTGATCAAAATCGTGCGCGGCGAAGCCGAGCAGGGCCGCGTGTCGGTACGTAACGTCCGTCGCGATGCCAACGATAAAATCAAAGCGCTGCTGAAAGATAAAGAGATCAGCGAAGACGACGAGCGTCGTGCGCAGGATGAAATTCAGAAAATGACCGATGCACACATCAAGAAAGTTGATGCTGCACTGTCAGAAAAAGAGACGGAGCTGATGGATTTCTAATCCCATCACTGCCGGACAAAACGCCGTACAGAGAGGTATTCGTATGAATGCGACATCTGGCGGCGTTTTACATTGTGCCTGCGGGCACGTCTGTTGACTTCACATGGATAGCATCATGAAGCGATTAACTCTGCTGGGCTCAACCGGGTCGATCGGCACCAGTACCCTGGCGGTGGTGCGCGCCAATCCGGAGCGTTACCAGATTACGGCGCTGGTTGCCGGCCAAAACGTAGCGCTGATGGCCGAACAGTGTGCCACTTTCCATCCGCGCTATGCCGCAATGGCCGACGAAACGTCAGCAGCCGCGTTGCGTGAGCGACTGAGAGCACTCAAGGTAAACACTGAAGTGCTCTCCGGCGTTCAGGCAGCCTGTGAGCTGGCAGCGCTGGATGAGGTCGATCAGGTGATGGCGGCAATTGTCGGCGCATCCGGTCTGCTGCCGACGCTGGCAGCGATCCGCGCCGGCAAAACCGTGCTGCTGGCGAATAAAGAATCGCTTGTCACCTGCGGCCGTTTGTTTATGGAGGCGGTGCGCCATCATAATGCTCAATTACTGCCGGTCGACAGCGAGCATAACGCCATTTTTCAGAGTTTACCGGCTACCATCCAGCATCAGTTAGGTTACGCTGACCTGCAGGATAACGGCATTGAGTCGATTATCCTTACGGGATCAGGTGGTCCTTTTCGTGACACAGATTTAGCGGATCTTAGCGCCATGTCGCCGGATCAGGCCTGTGCACATCCGAACTGGTCAATGGGGCGAAAAATCTCCGTTGATTCGGCCACCATGATGAATAAAGGTCTTGAATACATTGAAGCCCGTTGGCTGTTTAATGCCAGCGCAGCGCAGATGGAAGTGATACTGCACCCACAATCGGTGATTCACTCCATGGTGCGATACTGCGATGGCAGCGTGCTGGCTCAGTTGGGTTCTCCCGATATGCGTACGCCGATTGCCCACAGCATGGCCTGGCCTGCGCGTATTCACGCTGGCGTCACGCCGCTGGATTTCACCCGCATGTCGGCGCTGACGTTTGCAGAACCTGATTTTGGTCGCTACCCCTGTCTGAAGCTGGCGATCGACGCTTGTGAAGCAGGGCAGGCGGCGACCACCACGCTCAATGCTGCCAACGAGGTTGCCGTTGCGGCTTTCCTGAATCACCAGATTCGCTTTACCGACATCGCCGCGCTGAACAGCGCTGTGCTGGCGGCACAGGCGTGTCCGGAACCGGATTCGGTGGACGCTGTCCTTGAAATCGATCGCACCGCACGCGCGCTGGCGACAGAAATGTTGTCGCGCTTCACGTCGTGACGCCGATCGTTATGAGGCCATTTGTTCGCTTCAGGTGAAAATGGTATAGTCGCTGGCTCGCGTTTCACGGTCTGTCACCGGATTCGGTGTAGCCTGACATAAGGTGTCAGGATTTAGATCGGGCGCAATGTATTCAGAAACCACAGCATTTCTGATGAAAGGAATAGAGTACGCGTTATGTCGTCTAACAATCACAACAACACTGATGACCAGCAGGGAACCGGTCCGCGCCACGTCGCTATCATCATGGATGGCAATGGTCGCTGGGCCAAAAATCAGGGAAAATTGCGTATTTCCGGCCACAAAGCGGGCGTGAAATCGGTTCGCCGCGCGGTCAGTTTTGCCGTGAGTAACAACCTTGAGGCGCTGACGCTCTATGCTTTCAGTAGTGAAAACTGGAGCCGTCCGGCGCAGGAAGTCACCGCATTAATGGAGCTGTTTGTCTGGGCGCTCGACAGTGAAGTAAAGAGCCTGCACAAGCACAATGTCCGTTTACGCATCATTGGCGATACCAGCCGGTTCAGCCCGCGTATTCAGGAGCGGATTCGTCGTTCTGAGGCGCTGACCGCAAATAATGATGGCCTGACGCTCAACATCGCTGCGAACTACGGCGGCCGTTGGGATATTATCGAAGGCGTGAAAAAACTGGCAGAACAGGTACAGGAAGGTTTACTGCGTCCTGACCAGATTACCGAAGAGAGCCTGACGTCGCAGCTCTGTATGCATGAGCTGGCGCCAGTGGATTTAGTGATAAGGACCGGGGGAGAGCATCGGATTAGCAACTTCCTGCTGTGGCAAATTGCCTATGCTGAATTCTATTTTACCGATGTGCTCTGGCCGGATTTCGATGAACACGTTTTTGAAGGTGCACTGAATGCATTCTCTCTGCGGGAGCGTCGTTTTGGCGGCGCTGCACCAGGCGGCGCCTGAGCAATCTGGGGGTAACCTTTGCTGAAGTCTCGTCTGATTACCGCGTTGATATTAATTCCGCTGGTAATTGCTGCTCTGTTCTGGTTACCGCCGGTGGGTTTTGCTATTACCACCATCGTTATCTGCATGCTGGCTGCCTGGGAATGGGGGCAACTGGCTGGCATGGCGTCCCGTCAACAACGCATCTGGCTGGCCGTGCTCTGTGGGCTGCTGCTGGCGCTGATGCTGTTTACCTTGCCACCTTATCAACATGATGTGCATCTGCCGCAGGTCGCGACCTCGCTTTGGGCGTCGCTGGTGTGGTGGGTTGTTGCGCTGTTGCTGGTGCTCTCCTATCCTGCTTCGGCGTCGTTCTGGCGCCATTCGCGTCCGCTCCGCTTACTGTTTGGCGTGTTAACGCTGGTGCCTTTCTTCTGGGGCATGATGGCGCTGCGTCAGTATCATTACGATACCGACCATTTCGCCGGTGCCTGGTGGCTGCTGTTTGTGATGTTGCTGGTGTGGGGCGCCGATTCGGGTGCCTACATGTTTGGCAAAATGTTTGGTAAGCACAAGCTGGCACCGAAAGTCTCTCCAGGTAAAACCTGGGAAGGTTTTCTTGGCGGTCTGGTGTCGTCGGCGCTGATTGCACTGCTGTTTGCCACGCTGGCACCGCTGACGGTATCAGCCGGCACGCTGGTGATCTGCGCGATTATCGCCACGCTGGCCTCGGTGCTGGGTGACCTGACCGAGAGCATGTTCAAACGTGAAGCGGGGATTAAAGACAGTGGCAACCTGATTCCCGGTCACGGCGGCATTCTGGATCGCATCGATAGTCTGACGGCGGCAGTGCCGGTGTTTGCCTGTTTACTGCTGCTGGTGTTC
The DNA here is from genome assembly GCF_037149395.1 of Pantoea sp. USHLN298. Taxonomy (NCBI): domain Bacteria; kingdom Pseudomonadati; phylum Pseudomonadota; class Gammaproteobacteria; order Enterobacterales; family Erwiniaceae; genus Pantoea; species Pantoea sp. USHLN298. Next base: position 25,699 of record NZ_JBBCRO010000004.1, on the reverse strand, counting down.
CGCACCCTTTAAGGACAGGCAACGATGTTGAGTATAATCTGGAGTTTTGTCGCCTTTATCGTCGCGCTGGGCGTGCTGATTACCGTACATGAGTTTGGCCACTTCTGGGTCGCTCGCCGCTGCGGTGTCAAAGTCGAGCGCTTCTCCATCGGTTTCGGTAAGTCACTCTGGCAGCGCCGCGACCGTCACGGCACCGAATTTGTTATCGCGCTGATCCCACTCGGCGGCTACGTCAAAATGCTCGACGAACGCGTTGAAAGCGTACCGGCTGAGCTGCGCCATCAGGCGTTCAATAACAAAGCTATCTGGCAACGAGCCTCGATCATTGCGGCCGGTCCCATCGCCAATTTCCTTTTCGCCATCTTCGCTTACTGGGTTGTGTTTATTCACGGCGTGCCTGGCGTACGTCCGGTCGTTGGCGAAATTTTAAACGGTTCGGTGGCTGCAGAAGCGCAAATTAAGCCTGGCATGGAACTAAAGGCGGTTGACGGTATCGAAACGCCTGACTGGGATGCTGTACGCATGGCGCTGGTCGGTAAAATCGGCGACAGCACTGCCACCTTAACCGTGGCGCGTTTCGGCGAAGAGGCCACGCAACAGAAGCCGCTGGATTTACGTAACTGGCAGTTTGAACCTGATAAGCAGGACCCGGTGGTGGCATTGGGTATTCGTCCGCGCGGTCCGCAGATAGAAACCACCCTCGCCGAAGTTCAGGCGAACTCGCCAGCCAGTGAAGCCGGTTTGCAAGCAGGCGACAGGATCGTTAAAGTCGATGGTCAGCCATTATCGCAGTGGCAGGCTTTTGTCGCTCAGGTCCGGGATAATCCCGGCAAAAGCATGGCGCTTGAGGTGGATCGCGGCGGTGACAACATCACGCTGACGATGACGCCAGAGGCGAAACCTGGCAACGAAGCGGAAGGGTTTGCGGGCGTCATTCCCCGAATTGTTCCACTGCCAGAAGAGTATAAAACGGTAAGACAGTATGGCGCGTTTGCGGCAATCGGCGAAGCCAGTGTAAAAACCTGGCAACTGATGAAGCTCACCGTTTCTATGCTGGGCAAGTTAATAACCGGTGATGTAAAGCTGAACAACCTGAGCGGACCAATTTCGATTGCGCAGGGTGCAGGATTGTCAGCAGAGTATGGGTTGATTTACTACCTGATGTTTCTGGCGTTGATTAGCGTCAACCTGGGCATCATCAATCTGTTTCCTCTGCCGGTTTTAGATGGTGGGCACTTGCTCTTCCTGGCGATCGAAAAGATCAAAGGTGGACCGGTGTCCGAGCGAGTTCAGGACTTTAGTTATCGCATCGGTTCGATTTTACTGGTGCTGTTAATGGGGCTTGCACTTTTCAATGATTTCTCCCGTCTGTAATCGCGGAAACGCGAACATTCGAGGGATGTGTTAGGAAAACGCATAATAACGATGGCGATGAAAAAGTTGCTCATAGCGTCGCTGCTGTTTAGCAGCGCCACCGTTTACGGTGCAGACGATTTCGTGGTGAAGGATATTCATTTCGAAGGGCTGCAGCGAGTCGCCGTCGGCGCGGCTCTGCTGAGCATGCCAGTACGGGTTGGCGATACGGTGAATGACGATGATGTCAGAAATACCATTCGCTCGCTGTTCGCTACTGGCAACTTTGAGGATGTTCAGGTCCTGCGAGACGGTACAACGCTGATTGTCCAGGTCAAAGAACGTCCTACCATTGCCAGCATTACCTTCACCGGTAACAAAGCGGTGAAAGAGGATCAGCTTAAACAAAATCTGGAAGCCTCTGGTGTACGCGTCGGCGAAGCGCTGGACCGTACCATGCTCTCTTCCATTGAGAAGGGACTGGAAGATTTCTACTACAGCGTCGGTAAATATACTGCCAGCGTGAAAGCGGTCGTTACGCCGCTGCCGCGTAACCGTGTCGATCTGAAACTGGTGTTCACCGAAGGTGTCTCTGCCAAGATTCAGCAGATCAACATCGTCGGGAACAAAGCCTTCAGTTCCGATGAACTGATCTCCCGTTTCCAGCTGCGCGATGAAGTGCCGTGGTGGAACGTGGTCGGCGATCGTAAATACCAGAAACAGAAACTGGCGGGCGACCTTGAAACCCTGCGCAGCTTCTATCTCGATCGCGGTTATGCCCGCTTCAACATCGACTCCACGCAGGTCAGCCTGACGCCGGACAAGAAGGGCATCTACATTACGGTCAACATCACCGAAGGCGATCAGTACAAAATCGCTGGCGTGATCGTCAATGGCAGCATGGCAGGCCATTCAGCAGAAATTGAACATCTGACCAAGATTCCGGCGGGCGAGCTGTATAACGGCGCGAAAGTCACGAAGATGGAAGATGACATCAAGAAGCTGCTGGGTCGCTATGGCTACGCCTATCCGCGCGTGGTTTCTCAGCCAGAAATCAACGATGCCGATAAGACGGTAAAACTGCATATCAATGTGGATGCCGGCAACCGCTACTATGTCCGTAACGTCCGTTTCGAAGGCAACGACACCTCGAAAGATTCGGTGCTGCGTCGCGAAATGCGTCAGATGGAAGGGGCATGGCTGGGCAGCGATCTGGTTGAGCAGGGCAAAGAGCGTCTGAACCGTACCGGCTACTTCGAAACCGTCGATGTCGATACGCAGCGTGTGCCCGGTTCGCCTGATCAGGTTGACGTGGTCTACAAAGTTAAAGAGCGTAACACCGGTACCTTTAACTTCGGCGTCGGTTACGGCACCGAAAGTGGCGTCAGCTTCCAGGTCGGCGTTACGCAGGACAACTGGCTGGGCACTGGTAATACCGTTGGCATCAGCGGTACCAAAAATGACTACCAGACCTATGCCGAGTTCTCGCTGACTGACCCTTACTTCACCGTTGACGGTGTCAGTCTGGGTGGTCGTCTGTTCTATAACGACTTTAAAGCAGACAATGCTGACCTTTCTGACTATACCAACAAAAGTTATGGTGTAGACGGAACGCTTGGCTTCCCGATTAATGAAAACAACACCCTGCGCGTCGGTCTGGGCTATGTCCATAATGACCTGTCAAACATGCAGCCGCAGGTTGCGATGTGGCGTTATCTTAATTCGGTCGGCAAGCCGCAGCAGCTCAATGACGAAGGGGATTTCTCAGCAGATGACTTCACCTTCAACTACGGCTGGACCTATAACACCCTGGATCGCGGTTTCTTCCCGACCTCCGGTAACCGGACCAACCTGAACGGTAAGGTCACCATTCCAGGTTCGGATAACAGCTTCTACAAGGCCACGCTGGATACTCAGCAATATGTGCCGATTAACCAGGATCGCACCTGGGTGCTGTTAGGCCGTGGTCGTGTCGGTTATGGCGATGGTCTCGACGGCAAAGAGATGCCGTTCTATGAGAACTTCTATGCCGGTGGTTCCAGCACCGTTCGTGGCTTCCAGTCCAATACGATTGGTCCGAAGGCTGCGTACTACAATAATAACTCGTCCAACTGCCGGATCGCCGATCCAAACGGTATCTGTAAGTCGGATGATGCGGTGGGCGGTAACGCCATGGCGATAGCCAGCCTGGAGCTGATTACGCCAACGCCGTTCCTGAGCGAGAAGTATGCTAACTCGGTCCGTACCTCGGTGTTTGTCGATGCCGGTACGGCGTGGGATACCAAGTGGGAAAATACGGCGGAAACGCGTGCAGCGGGTATTCCGGACTACAGCGATCCAAACAATATCCGCGTATCAAGCGGTGTTGCGCTGCAGTGGATGTCGCCGCTCGGCCCACTGGTGTTCTCTTACGCCCAGCCGATCAAGAAAATTGATGGAGACAAGTCAGAGCAGTTCCAGTTTAACATTGGTAAAACCTGGTAATGTTCTGAGCAAGGATGCATAGCTGAAGTCTTGCTACCGGGCAGCTCATGTTGCTGTTCCGGGGCAAACACTGTGTCGCTGACACAAACGTTGATGGTAAGGAGTTTATAGTGAAAAAGTTGTTGTGTGCCGCAGGTCTGGGTCTTGCTTTAGCGGTTTCCGCTGGTGTTCAGGCTGCTGACAAAATTGCAGTGGTAAACGTGTCCAGCATTTTCCAACAGTTACCGCAACGTGCGACTGTTGCTAAACAGCTGGAAAATGAGTTCAAAGGCCGCGCCACCGAACTGCAGAGCCAGGAACGCGATCTGCAAACCAAAATGCAGCGTCTGCAGCGTGACGGTTCTACCATGAAGGCCAGCGAACGCAGCCGTATGGAAAAAGACGTGATGTCGCAGCGTGAAGCCTTCTCCTCTAAAGCGCAGGCTTTCGAGCAGGATAATCGCCGTCGTCAGATGGAAGAGCGTAACAAGCTGCTGAGCCGTATTCAGGATGCCGTGAAGAAAGTCGCTGACAGCGATGGCTACGACGTCGTAATCGACGCTAACGCGGTGGCTTATGCATCAAACGCAAAAGACATCACTGCCGACGTGCTGAAACAGGTTAAATAATTGATGTCATCTATTCGACTGGCTGATTTAGCCCAGCAGTTGGATGCAGAATTGCACGGAGATGGCGATATCGTCATCTCCGGCATTGCTTCTATGCAATCCGCCACAACTGGCCAAATCACTTTTCTTGCAAACAGCCGTTACCGCGAGCAACTCGCCCTGATTAAGGCCTCAGCCGTGGTGCTGACGGAAGCGGATCTGGAGTGGTGCCACACCGCAGCGCTGGTAGTGAAAAACCCTTACCTGACGTATGCGCGTATGGCGCAAATACTCGATACTACGCCTCAACCGGCCAGCAATATTGCGCCCAGCGCCGTTATCGATCCCAGCGCCCGACTCGGCGCGAATGTCGCCATTGGCGCGAATGCAGTGATCGAAGCGGATGTTGAACTGGGCGACAATGTGGTGATCGGCGCGGGATGCTTTGTTGGCAAAAAAACCCGCATCGGCAGCGGCACGCGTTTGTGGGCCAATGTCTCGGTTTATCATGAAATTCAGATCGGTCAGGATTGTCTGATTCAGTCCGGTACCGTCATTGGTTCTGATGGCTTTGGTTATGCCAACGATCGCGGTAACTGGGTGAAAATCCCCCAGTTAGGTGCTGTCATTATCGGCGATCGTGTGGAAATAGGTGCCTGTACCACCATTGATCGCGGTGCGCTGGATAACACTCTGATCGGCAATGGTGTTATCATAGACAACCAGTGTCAGATCGCCCACAACGTGGTTATTGGTGACAATACTGCGGTTGCAGGCGGTGTGATCATGGCGGGTAGTTTAAAAATTGGTCGTTATTGTATGATTGGTGGTGCCAGCGTCATTAACGGTCATATGGAAATCTGTGACAAAGTGACGGTGACCGGTATGGGCATGGTCATGCGTCCGATCACAGAGCCTGGTGTATACTCGTCGGGCATTCCGCTACAACCCAACAAAACCTGGCGCAAAACTGCAGCGCTGGTGATGAACATCGATGACATGAGCAAACGCTTAAAAGCCATCGAGCGCAAGGTCGGTAAAGACGACTAACCGCCATCCCAAAACTGACCGGCTTTCATAATAAAAGTGTTAAGCAGGGAAGCCAGGCGCCACAGAACCTATTTGCGGCCTGCGGACGATCATATTGATCTGTGCAGGCCGTGTTATTGATGTCATCAGATTTTTAGGACGGGAAGAGTATTTTGACTACTGAAACTCATACTCTGAAAATTGAAGAGATTTTAGAGCTGCTGCCGCACCGCTATCCGTTTCTGCTGGTAGACCGTGTGCTGGAATTTGAAGAGCACAAATACCTGCGCGCAGTAAAGAACGTTTCTGTTAATGAACCGTTTTTCCAGGGGCACTTCCCTGGTAAACCGATTTTTCCTGGCGTTCTGATTCTGGAAGCGATGGCGCAGGCCACCGGTATTCTGGCGTTCAAAAGCGTGGGTAAACTGGAACCGGGTGAACTCTACTACTTTGCCGGTATCGACGATGCCCGCTTCAAGCGTCCGGTCGTGCCGGGCGATCAAATGATCATGGAAGTCACTTTCGAGAAAACCCGCCGTGGTCTGACCCGCTTTAAAGGCGTGGCGACCGTCGATGGCAAAATCGTTTGTGAAGCGACCATGATGTGTGCCCGTAGCCGGGAGGCATAATTCGTGATTGATCCTACCGCCACTATCCATGCCAGTTCTGTCATCGAAGAAGGCGCCATTATTGGCGCTAACGTTCACATTGGTCCGTTTTGCTTTGTTGGGGCCAACGTTGAAATCGGTGAGGGAACGGTCCTGAAATCACACGTCGTGATTAACGGCCATACGCGTATCGGCAAAGATAATCAGATCTATCAGTTCGCCTCGATTGGTGAAGTGAACCAGGATCTGAAATATGCCGGTGAACCGACGCGGGTTGAAATCGGCGATCGCAACCGCATCCGTGAAAGCGTGACGATTCATCGCGGCACGACGCAGGGCGGCCATGTCACCCAGGTGGGCAGCGATAATCTGCTGATGGTGAATGCGCACATTGCGCATGACTGCGTGATCGGTAACCGCTGCATCTTCGCCAACAACGCGACCCTGGGTGGTCACGTCACGGTCGATGATTTCGCCATTATTGGCGGCATGACGGCGGTACATCAGTGGTGCACAATTGGTGCGCATGTGATGGTTGGCGGCTGTTCCGGCGTAGCGCAGGATGTCCCGCCTTACGTGATTGCTCAGGGCAACCACGCCACGCCGTTCGGGATCAACATTGAAGGTCTGAAGCGTCGTGGCTTTAGCAAAGAGTCACTACACGCGATTCGTAATGCCTACAAATTGCTTTATCGCAGCGGCAGAACGCTGGATGAAGTGAAGCCGGAGATTGAAGCGATCGCGAAGCAGCACAGCGAAGTGCAGCCTTTCTACGATTTCTTTGCCCGCTCAACCCGTGGATTAATTCGTTAATCCATGTCAGCGCGTCCCTTAACGATTGCCCTGGTCGCCGGAGAAACCTCCGGCGATATTCTTGGTGCCGGTCTGATCCGCGCGTTAAAAGCGCGCCATCCTGAGGCTCGCTTTGTCGGCGTAGCCGGTCCGCTGATGCAGGCGGAAGGCTGCGAAGCCTGGTACGAGATGGAAGAACTGGCGGTGATGGGCATTGTTGAAGTGCTGGGCCGGCTGCGACGCCTGCTGACCATCCGCCGCGATCTGACTCAGCGCTTTACCGAACTGCAACCGGATGTGTTCGTCGGTATCGATGCGCCCGATTTCAATATCACGCTGGAAGGCAACCTCAAGCGCGCGGGCATTCGCACTATCCACTACGTCAGCCCGTCCGTCTGGGCATGGCGGCAAAAGCGCGTGTTTAAGATTGGCCGTAACACCGATCTGGTACTGGCGTTTCTGCCGTTTGAAAAAGCCTTCTACGATCGTTATAACGTCCCCTGTCGCTTTATCGGCCATACCATGGCGGATGCAATGCCGCTGCAACCCGATAAGCTGGCCGCGCGCCGTCACCTGGCGATTGCCGATGATGCGCTCTGCCTGGCGCTGCTGCCTGGCAGTCGCGGTGCAGAAGTGGAGATGCTCAGCGGTGATTTTCTCAGAACCGCCCAGCGACTGCGTCAGCACTATCCGGCGCTGGAGATTGTGGTGCCGCTGGTTAACGCCCGACGCCGCGAGCAGTTTGAGAAAATCAAAGCCGAAGTGGCACCTGAACTCCCGATGCATCTGTTAGATGGTCACGGGCGTGAAGCGATGATTGCGAGCGACGCCGCATTACTGGCGTCCGGCACTGCCGCACTCGAATGCATGCTGGCAAAATGCCCGATGGTGGTCGGTTACCGGATGAAGCCTGCTACCTTCTGGCTGGCGAAGCGGCTGGTGAAAACGCCCTACGTTTCGCTCCCCAACCTGCTGGCCGGGCGCGAGCTGGTGACCGAGTTGCTGCAGGATGAATGTCAGCCGGATGCGCTGGCAGCCGCCTTAGATCCGCTGCTGCACGCCGGGCCTGAGCGCGACACTCTGCTGCAGACGTTTCATGAATTACATCAACAGATCCGCTGGAACGCCGATGAACAAGCGGCGGATGCGGTACTGGAGCTGGCCAATGCCTGATTTTATCTATCCTGCTGCCGGGCTGATTGCCGGCGTGGACGAAGTAGGGCGCGGGCCGCTGGTCGGCGCGGTCGTCACTGCCGCAGTGATCCTCGATCCGGCGAAGCCGATCGTTGGCCTGGCGGATTCGAAAAAATTGTCAGAAAAACGCCGGCTGGCGCTGTATGACGAAATTAAAGAAAAAGCGCTGGCCTGGAGTCTGGGTCGTGCGGAACCGGAAGAAATTGACCAGCTGAACATTTTGCACGCCACCATGCTGGCAATGCAGCGCGCGGTCGCCGGTCTGCACATTCTGCCGGACTACGTGCTGATTGACGGTAACCGCTGTCCGGCGCTGCCGATGCCGTCGCAGGCGGTGGTGAAAGGGGATAGCCTGGTCGCAGAGATTAGCGCCGCCTCCATCATCGCCAAAGTGACGCGTGACCGTGAGATGGCGGAACTCGATCTGCTGTTCCCGCAGTATGGTTTCGCGCAGCACAAAGGTTATCCGACGGCGCTGCACATGGAAAAATTGACGCAGTATGGCGCCACGCCGCACCACCGTCGCAGTTTTGCTCCGGTACGCAACGCGCTGATTGATGCCGACGTACTGGCAGCCCGCCAGCCCCTTACGCTTTAATAGCCTGACACTGTTTTAACCGGAAACTGATATGGCTGAACCCCGTTTTATACATCTGCGTGTCCACAGTGACTATTCGATGGTTGATGGCCTGGCGAAAACCGGGCCGCTGATCAAGAAGGCGGCTGCCCTGGGTATGCCGGCGATGGCGATTACCGATTTTACTAACCTGTGTGGATTGGTGAAATTCTACGGTGGCGCGCACGGCGCAGGGATCAAGCCGATCATTGGCGCCGACTTCAACGTCGCCAGCGAACTGATGGGGGATGAGTTAACCCAACTGACGGTACTGGCCGCTAACAACACCGGTTATCAGAACCTGACGCTATTGATTTCCCGCGCCTATCAGCGAGGTTACGGCGTGGCCGGACCGATCATCGATCGTGACTGGCTGGTGGAGTTAAACGAGGGATTGATCCTGCTGTCGGGCGGACGTCGCGGCGATGTGGGACGCAGCCTGCTGCGTGGCAATACGGCGCTGGTTTCGCAGTGTCTGGCGTTTTATCAGCAGCATTTTGCCGATCGCTACTATCTGGAACTGGTGCGCACCGGTCGCCAGGATGAAGAGAGCTACCTGCATGCGGCGGTTGAACTGGCAATCGCAGAAGGCGTACCGGTCGTCGCCACCAACGAAGTCTGCTTCATTAATGAAGAGGATTTCGACGCCCATGAAATCCGCGTTGCCATCCACGATGGCTACACGCTGGACGATCCAAAACGTCCACGCAACTACAGTCCTCAGCAATATATGCGCAGCGAAGCGGAGATGTGCGAGCTGTTTTCGGACATCCCCGAAGCGCTGGAAAACAGCGTAGAGATTGCTAAGCGTTGTAATGTTACCGTCCGGTTGGGTGAGTATTTCCTGCCACAATTCCCGACCGGCGACATGACCACCGAAGATTATCTGGTGGTGAAGTCGCGTGAAGGACTGGAAGATCGTCTGGCTTTCCTGTTCCCCGATGAAGCGGAACGCGCAGAGAAACGCCCGGAATATGATGAACGTCTGGAGATTGAACTCAACGTTATCAACCAGATGGGTTTCCCAGGCTACTTCCTGATCGTGATGGAGTTTATCCAGTGGTCGAAAGATAACGGCGTACCGGTCGGACCGGGCCGTGGCTCTGGTGCCGGCTCGCTGGTGGCGTACGCCCTGAAGATCACGGATATCGATCCGCTGGAATTTGACCTGCTGTTCGAACGTTTCCTTAACCCGGAACGTGTGTCGATGCCCGATTTCGACGTCGATTTCTGTATGGAAAAGCGCGATCAGGTGATTGAGCATGTCGCTGACATGTACGGACGCGAAGCGGTTTCCCAGATCATCACCTTTGGTACTATGGCGGCGAAAGCGGTGATCCGCGATGTGGGCCGCGTACTGGGGCATCCTTACGGTTTTGTCGATCGCATTTCAAAACTGATCCCACCCGATCCGGGCATGACGCTGGAAAAAGCCTTTATCGCGGAGCCGCAGCTGCCGGCCATGTATGACGCGGATGAAGAGGTGAAGGCGCTGATTGATATGGCGCGTAAGCTGGAAGGCGTCACGCGTAACGCCGGTAAACATGCCGGTGGCGTGGTGATTGCGCCGACCAAAATTACCGATTTCGCACCGCTCTATTGCGATGAGCACGGCCAGTTTCCGGTCACCCAGTTCGATAAGAATGACGTGGAATATGCCGGGCTGGTGAAGTTTGACTTCCTCGGCCTGCGTACGCTGACCATCATCGACTGGGCGCTGAAGATGATCAACCCGCGCCGGGAAAAGCAGGGCCTGGAGCCGATCGATATCGCCGCCATCCCGCTGGATGACAAGAAAAGCTTCGACATGCTGCAGCGCTCGGAAACCACCGCGGTGTTCCAGCTGGAATCACGCGGCATGAAGGATCTGATCAAGCGTCTGAAGCCTGACTGCTTCGAAGATATGATCGCCCTGGTGGCGCTGTTCCGTCCCGGTCCGCTGCAGTCCGGCATGGTGGATAACTTCATCGACCGTAAACATGGTCGTGAAGCGATCTCCTATCCGGATATTCAGTGGCAGCACGAAAGCCTGAAGCCGGTACTGGAACCAACCTACGGCATCATCCTCTATCAGGAACAGGTGATGCAGATCGCCCAGGTTCTCTCCGGTTATACCCTGGGCGGCGCGGATATGTTGCGCCGTGCGATGGGTAAAAAGAAACCGGAAGAGATGGCCAAGCAGCGTTCGGTATTCCGGGACGGTGCGGAAAGAATGGGCATCGACGGCGAACTGTCGATGAAAATCTTCGATCTGGTAGAAAAATTTGCAGGCTATGGCTTTAACAAGTCACACTCCGCCGCCTATGCGCTGGTTTCTTATCAGACGCTGTGGCTGAAAGCGCACTATCCGGCCGAATTTATGGCGGCGGTCATGACCGCTGACATGGACAACACCGAGAAGGTGGTGGGTCTGGTGGATGAATGCTGGCGCATGGGACTGAAAGTGCTGCCGCCAGACATCAACTCCGGTCTCTATCAGTTCCACGTCAATGAAGCGGGCGAGATCGTCTACGGTATCGGCGCAATAAAAGGCGTCGGCGAAGGCCCGATCGAAGCGATCATTGATGCCCGTAACGAAGGCGGCTACTTCCGCGAACTGTTTGATCTCTGCGCCCGAACCGACACCAAAAAGATCAACCGTCGGGTGATGGAAAAATTGATCATGTCTGGCGCCTTCGATCGTCTCGGACCGCACCGCGCCGCGCTGATGAGTTCACTCAGTGACGCGCTGAAAGCCGCCGATCAGCACGCCAAAGCGGAAGCGATTGGTCAGGCTGACATGTTCGGCGTGCTGGCCGAGGAGCCGGAGCAGGTTGAGAAATCCTACGCCAGCGTGACGCCGTGGCCAGAACAGGTTCAGCTCGATGGCGAACGGGAAACGCTGGGGTTATATCTGACCGGCCACCCGATCAATCAGTATCTGAAAGAAATTGAGCGTTATGTCGGCGGGGTGCGGCTGAAAGATATGCATCCTACCGATCGCGGTAAAATTACCGTCGCGGCCGGTCTGGTGATCGCTGCACGCGTAATGGTGACCAAACGCGGCAACCGAATTGGTATCTGTACTCTGGACGACCGTTCCGGCCGTCTTGAGGTGATGTTATTTACCGATGCGTTAGACAAATACCAGCAGTTGCTGGAGAAAGACCGTATCCTGATCGTCAGCGGACAGGTCAGCTTTGATGACTTCAGCGGCGGCCTTAAAATGACCGCCCGGGAAGTCATGGACATCGACGAAGCGCGCGAAAAATACGCGCGCGGACTTGCTATCTCGCTGACGGACAGGCAAATTGATGACCAGCTATTAAACCGACTCCGTCAGTCCCTGGAACCTCATCGCTCAGGGACCATTCCGGTGCATCTCTACTATCAGAGAGCCGACGCGCGAGCGAAGCTGCGCTTTGGTGCAGCGTGGCGAATTTCGCCCAGCGATCGTTTACTTAACGATCTGCGCTCGTTGATTGGATCGGAGCAGGTGGAACTGGAGTTTGACTAAAACAGGAACATTATGAGTCTTAATTACCTGGATTTTGAACAGCCGATCGCAGAACTGGAAGCGAAGATCGATTCGCTGACCTCGATTGGCCGTCAGGATGATAAACACGTTAATCTGGACGAAGAAGTTCAGCGCCTGCGCGAAAAAAGCGTTGAGCTGACCCGTAAAATCTTCGCCGACTTAGGCGCATGGCAAATCGCCCAACTGGCGCGCCATCCTTTGCGTCCTTATACCTTTGACTACGTCCGTAACGCGTTCGACGATTTCGATGAGCTGGCGGGCGACCGTGCTTATGCGGATGACAAAGCGATTGTCGGCGGTATTGCGCGTCTTGATGGCCGTCCGGTGATGATCATCGGCCACCAGAAAGGGCGTGAAACTAAAGAGAAAATTCGCCGTAACTTCGGCATGCCAGCACCGGAAGGCTACCGCAAAGCGCTGCGCCTGATGGAGATGGCTGAACGCTTTAAAATGCCCATCATCACTTTCATCGATACCCCAGGCGCCTATCCGGGCGTGGGTGCTGAAGAGCGTGGTCAGTCAGAAGCTATTGCGCGCAACCTGCGTGAGATGTCGGGCCTGAAAGTGCCGGTCATCTGTACCGTAATTGGTGAAGGCGGTTCTGGTGGTGCGCTGGCGATTGGCGTGGGCGATAAAGTTAACATGCTGCAGTACAGCACCTATTCAGTGATTTCACCGGAAGGCTGCGCCTCGATTCTGTGGAAGAGCGCCGATAAAGCGCCTCTGGCTGCGGAAGCGATGGGCATTACCGCTCACCGTCTGAAAGAACTGAAGCTGATCGACTCGGTAATTCCTGAGCCGTTGGGTGGAGCGCACCGTCATCCGGTCGATATGGCGCAGTCGCTGAAACAGCAGCTGCTGGCCGACCTGGCCGATCTCGACGGCCTGAGCACGGAAGAGCTGCTGGATCGTCGTTATCAGCGCCTGATGAGCTACGGCTACGCCTGATTCTGATTAGGTAGATAGCTAAAAAAGCGGACTCCGGTCCGCTTTTTTTATGCCGCCAGCCTCTCCTGTCTGTTTAATGCCCACCGTTGCGCCTTCATGCTGTTCATCCGGCAGGTGGCTTGCCGGCTGGCTACACCTTCAATCGGTTAGCGTATATGCTTACCCGATGCCACGACAAAGGGAGGTGAGCATTGAATATTCTGGCGATCATGGGCGCGCACGGCGTGTTTTATAAAGATGAGCCGTTGCGTGAACTCGACGCGGCATTAAATCTGCAAGGTTTTCAGCTACTTTACCCAAAAAACAGCGACGATCTGCTGAAACTGATTGAACACAATCCGCGTATCAGCGGCGTGATCTTCGACTGGGACGCGCATAACAGCCCGGAACTCTGTGGCGAGATCAATCAGCTCAACGAATACCTGCCGCTCTATGCTTTCATCAACACCCATTCGCAGATGGATATCAGCATCAATGAGATGCGGATGCCGCTGCACTTCTTTGAATACGCGCTCAATGCCGCCGACGATATCGCGCTGCATATCCGCCAGTACACCGATGACTACATTGACCACATTACGCCGCCGCTGACCAAAGCGCTGTTCACCTATGTCAAAGAGGGGAAATATACCTTCTGCACGCCCGGTCACATGGCGGGGACCGCCTTCCAGAAAAGTCCGGTCGGCTGCCTGTTCTACGATTTCTTCGGCGCGAATACCCTGAAGTCCGATATCTCGATCTCAGTGACTGAACTGGGCTCGCTGCTCGATCACACCGGTCCGCATCTGGAAGCGGAAGAGTATGTGGCGCGCACCTTTGGCGCGGAGCAAAGTTACATGGTGACCAACGGCACCTCGACCTCAAATAAAATTGTCGGCATGTATGCGGCACCGGCCGGTAGCACGGTATTGATCGACCGTAACTGCCACAAGTCTCTGACGCATCTGCTGATGATGAGCGATCTGATCCCGATCTGGCTGAAGCCGACCCGCAACGCGCTGGGTATTCTTGGCGGGATTCCAAAACAGGAATTTACCCGCGCCAGCATCACACAGAAAGTCGCGGCCACGGAACGTGCCAGCTGGCCGGTCCATGCGGTGATCACTAACTCGACCTATGACGGCCTGCTCTATAACACCCAGTACATTAAAGAGACGCTGGATGTGCCGTCGATTCACTTTGATTCCGCCTGGGTGCCCTATACCAATTTTCACCCGATTTACGCCGGTAAAAGCGGCATGAGCGGCGAACGTATTCCGGGCAAAGTGGTGTACGAAACTCAGTCGACCCACAAGCTGCTGGCGGCCTTTTCACAGGCGTCGATGATTCATATTAAAGGCGACTACGACGAGCAGACCTTTAACGAAGCCTACATGATGCATACCACCACTTCGCCGAACTACGCCATTGTCTCGTCGATTGAAACCGCGGCGGCGATGCTGCGCGGTAATCCGGGCAAGCGGCTGATCAACCGTTCGGTGGAGCGCGCGCTGCATTTCCGCCGCGAGATCCAGCGTCTGCGTGAAGAGTCTGACAGCTGGTTCTTTGATGTCTGGCAGCCGGAACAGATCGATGAGGCGCAGTGCTGGCCGATCCAGCCTGGCGACGAGGCGTGGCACGGCTTTACCCAGGCCGATCGCGATCACATGTATCTCGATCCGATCAAGGTCACCATCCTGACGCCGGGCATGAGCGAACTGGGTGAGATGGCCGAAGAGGGGATCCCGGCTGCGCTGGTGGCGAAGTTTCTGGATGAACGCGGCATCGTGGTAGAGAAAACCGGCCCTTACAACCTGCTGTTCCTGTTCAGTATTGGCATCGACAAAACCAAAGCGATGAGCGTGCTGCGCGGACTGACCGAGTTCAAGCGCGCTTACGATCTCAATTTGCGGGTGAAAAATATGCTGCCGGATCTCTACGCTGAAGATCCCGACTTCTATCGCAATATGCGGATCCAGACGCTGGCGCAGGGCATCCATCAGCTGATCCGCCATCACGATCTGCCGCGTCTGATGCTGCAGGCGTTTGATGTGTTGCCGGAGATGAAAATGACGCCGCATCAGGCTTTCCAGCAGCAGGTGAAAGGCAATATTGAAACCGTCGATATCAGCGAGCTGGTCGGGCGGGTGTCAGCCAACATGATTTTGCCCTATCCGCCGGGCGTGCCGCTGGTGATGCCGGGTGAGATGATCACGGAACAGAGCCGTGCGGTACTCGATTTCCTGTTAATGCTGTGCAGCATTGGCCGCCACTATCCGGGCTTTGAAACCGATATCCATGGTGCCACGCTGACCGACGAAGGGGAATATCGCGTTCGGGTGCTGAAAAACGACGCCAGTTAAGAACTTTGTAGATTGTCAGCTATCGGGTGCCTGCGTAAGGTAGGCGCTCGTCTGAAATTAAGGAATTGAAATGCTGCAGTTAACGGCTATCCACCACATTGCGATCATCGCGTCAGATTATCAGCGCAGCAAAGCGTTCTATTGTGACGTGCTGGGCTTCAGCCTGATGGGCGAATATTACCGCGAAGCGCGCGACTCCTGGAAAGGGGACCTGGCGTTACAGGGCCAGTACACCATCGAACTCTTCTCTTTCCCTGAGCCGCCGGCACGGGTCAGTCATCCTGAAGCCTGCGGATTGCGTCACCTCGCGTTTACCGTGCCGGATGTCGCCGCCGCCGCCGCAACGCTGGCGGAGAAAGGCGTGGTGTGCGAACCGATCCGAATTGATGAGCTGACCGGTAAACAGTGCACCTTCTTTGCCGATCCAGATGGTTTGCCGCTGGAGCTTTATCAGGCGTAAAATAGCGCGCTCAGTGGGCCACATCCGGTGGCCCGATTTTCTGGATTGCACCATGTCTTTGTCCGCTCTTGATTCTTTGCTGCAACCGGATGCCGCGCTGGTGGTGGCATTCAGTGGCGGACTCGATTCCACCGTCCTGCTGCATCAGGCATGGCGCTGGCAGCAGCACTCTCCTCAATCCCGCCTGCGGGCGCTGCATGTTCATCACGGCCTGAGTCCTAATGCCGATCGCTGGGCGGCGCACTGTCTGGCGCTCTGCCAGCAATGGCAGCTACCTTGCGAGGTGCTGCGGGTCAGGATCGATAGCCGCGACAGCGGCATTGAAGCCGCCGCCCGCACTGCCCGCTATCAGGCACTGAGCGCGGCGCTACAGCCTGGCGAAACGTTACTCACTGCCCAGCATCTCGACGATCAATGCGAAACCTTTTTGCTGGCGCTGAAGCGCGGCAGTGGTCCGGCGGGCTTAGCCGCGATGCCGCCATCCCGCATGTTGGGCGCGCATCGCCTGCTACGTCCGTTGCTTAATCATTCCCGCCAGTCACTGGAGCACTATGCCCGAACGCATCAACTGGTGTGGGTTGAGGATGAGAGCAACCAGGATTTGCGCTACGACCGTAACTTTCTGCGCCAGCGTCTGCTGCCGGAACTGAGTCAGCGCTGGCCCCATTTTGCCGAGGCGACGGCGCGCAGCGCGGCACTCTGTGCTGAGCAGGAGCAGCTGCTGGATGAGCTGCTGGCCGAACAGCTCGCCGCACTGACTCAGCCCGACGGCAGCTTACACTTTCCACCTTTACTGACGATGAGTGAGGCGCGCGCCAATGCGCTGCTGCGCCGCTGGATTGCCGGGCAGGGCGGATCGATGCCGTCACGCGATGCGCTGAACCGTGTCCGCCATGAAGTGATGGCGAGTCGCGAAGATGCCCAGCCGCGGCTGCAGTCTGGTCAGGCTGAACTGCGACGCTATCGCCAGCAGCTCTACTGGCTGCCGCGGCTCAGCTCACTACGCGATATCCAGCTGGCGTGGCCCGATATTAGCCAGCCGCTGGCGTTGCCGGACAATCTTGGCCTGCTGCAGGCCAGCCAGGCCCAGCGCCCGTTACGTCTTCCCCAGCCGGATGAGCAGATCAGCGTGCGGTTCCATGCGCAGGGCCAGGTTCATCTGGCAGGGCGTAGCGGCGGACGGGAAATGAAGAAGCTGTGGCAGGCGTTGCACATTCCGCCGTGGCAACGCGAACGGATTCCATTAATTTTTTACAACCAGACGCTGATCTGCGCGCCGGATCTTTTCATTACCCGTGAGGGCGCGGCCATCGATGCGGATGGCTGGCAGGTTGTCTGGCATTCGAAATAGAAACGCAGGAGAGCAATGATGAAAACGTGGATCGCGGCGTGTTTAGTGGCCGCCGCGCTACCGGCCTGGGCGGCGGGTGATGCGCAGAGTGGGGCGCAGAAGGCAGCCAGCTGCATGGCCTGTCACGGTGCAGCAGGAAAAGCCACGGTGCCGCTCTATCCCAATCTGGCCGGGCAACACGCTGAATATCTTGAACATGCCCTGCAGGCTTATAAGGAAGGTGAGCGTAACGGGGGGCAGGCTGAAGTGATGAAAGCGTTCGTCGCGGGATTAAGTGATGCCGATATGGCAGATTTGGCGGCCTACTACGGATCGTTACAACCCTGAAACGGAAGAGGGCGGGAAAGTCCCGCCCGGAAAACGTGGATTATTCTGCGCTGACAACGACCGTTCCCAGTTCAGGGTGACTGAAGCTGGCGATATGGTCGAGGCGTAACTCGCGGGTTTCACCGGCAAGATCAATGGACAGATATTCCACATTCTTGCGTGAAAATATCTCGCCGGCCTTCGCCTTGAGCTGCTCGCCATTTTTCATCTCCAGCGACAGCATCCAGTTATTTTGGCAGGCGAGTTCCAGATTGTCGTAATCATCGCAATTGATGGGTTGGTACGCTTCATTTATCAACATAGTCGCTCACCAATAAGTTAGCAGCGGCGTAGGCCGCCTGTTCCCTGACAGAAGAGTTTAGCGCAGTATTTGCGGCAATATCATTAAGCGCCTTCAATGCGCAGCCAATCGCATCGGGTATGTAACCTAAATCCCCGCTGCCGATTTCGGCATATTTTCGGCGAACTAACTCACAATAATTTTGCACGTGGCCCTCCTCAGCAGAGCGTCAATACTCTGGTTAACTGGCGACTATATCACAGCCATTTGCAGGAAATCAGCCCGCTTAAAGCAGGAACAGCGCGCAAATCACTGCTAAAGTGACAGATTCCGCTGTCTGACGCGGAAAGAGTCAAAGCACAAAAGGTTAAGTTGATGAACAGGTTATCGGCAGTAAGCGCTATAAGCGCAGGGAAAGGTGGCAGATGATTATGCTGTCACGCAGTGTTGAAATCCCGGAAAGTGAAATTGAGCTGACCGCGATTCGTGCGCAAGGCAACGGTGGACAACATGTCAATAAAGCCAGCACGGCGATACATTTGCGGTTCGATATCGCCGCGTCCTCGTTGCCGGACTTTTATAAACAGCGATTGCTGAGCGCCAGTCATCATTTGATTACCCGCGAAGGGATCGTGGTGATTAAGTCGCAGGAGCATCGCAGTCAGGAGATGAACCGTGAAGCCGCGCTTCAGCGTCTGGTGAATCTGATTCGGGAACTGAGTACGGTGGAAAAGGCCCGGCGCGCGACGCGGCCGACCCGCGCTTCTAAAGAGCGACGGCTGGAGGGGAAAGCACGGCGCAGTACCACTAAGTCGATGCGCGGCAAAGTACAATAAAAAACGCCCCGCAAGCGGGGCGTTTGAGAGCTGAAAAAGTCAGGTTCGTGCGGCGATGAAATCGAGCCTGCTCAGAGGACAAGGTCAGATCGGAAAGTCGCTAAAGCCATCTATGGCCGCTCGGCCCGCACAATTACGCACCTCATCCCTGAGGTGCGCCCGTAGACGGGCCAACGTTATGCGTTGTTCAAAAACGCTCCCGGCGTTTTTATCCAGGCGGCGGGACGCTTTCCTCTTCTGACCCGGTTTCCTTCGCGTTGAGCTCATCCGTTGCAGCCAGATTCAGCCCGCTTTGACTATCGCTAAGAACTTACTTATTCAGAGCCTTCAGCAGGAAGTCGACGATCTCATCCTGCTTAATCATCTGCTTCTCACCGGCACGGCGCGCTTTATATTCAATCTCCTGATTGTCGAGATTGCGATCGCCAATCACGATGGTGTGCGGCACACCAATCAGTTCCATGTCGGCAAACATCACGCCCGGACGCTCTTTACGGTCATCCAGAATGACATCCACACCTTTGGCGCGGAGCGTCGCGTAGAGCTCTTCCGCCAGCTCTTTAACCCGGAACGATTTCTGCATGTTCATTGGCAGAATCGCCACTTCGAACGGTGCCAGCGCCGCAGGCCAGATAATGCCGCGTTCATCATGGTTCTGTTCAATCGCCGCCGCGACGACACGGGTGATGCCGATGCCGTAGCAGCCCATGCTCATCACCTGATTGCGGCCATCTTCACCCTGAACCGAGGCTTTCATCGCGTCAGAATATTTGGTGCCAAGCTGGAAGATGTGACCCACTTCGATGCCGCGTTTAATCTGCAGCGTGCCTTTGCCATCCGGGCTGAGATCGCCTTCGACCACGTTACGGATATCCGCCACGCTGGCCAGCGGCAGATCGCGCTCCCAGTTGATGCCAAAATAGTGTTTACCGTCGACGTTTGCGCCAGCGCTGAAATCACTCATCTTCGCCACGGTACGGTCGGCGATGATTGGCATCTTCAGCCCGACCGGACCGATAGAACCCGGACCCGCACCGACGGCAGCCCGGATCTCTTCTTCGGTGGCGAACACCAGCGGCGCAGCGACGATCTCCGCTTTTTCCGCTTTGATCTCATTCAACTGATGATCGCCGCGGACCAGCAGGGCAACCAGCGGATGGCCGCTCTCTTCCGCACCTTTGACGATCAGCGTCTTCACTGTCTGCTCAATCGGCAGCTGGAATTGCTCAACCAGTTCGGCGATGGTTTTGGCATCTGGGGTATCAACGATGCGCATTTCCTGGGTCGGCGCGGCGCGTTCGCCAGCTGGAGCAACGGCTTCGGCCAGTTCAATGTTAGCCGCATAGTCAGAGTCAGTAGAGAAGATCACATCATCTTCGCCGCTCTGCGCCAGCACCTGGAACTCATGTGACGCGCTGCCGCCGATCGAGCCGGTATCCGCCTGCACCGCACGGAAATCGAGTCCCATACGGGTGAAGCTCTGGCTGTAAGCGCGATACATCGCCTCGTACGTTTCCTGCAGTGACTCCTGCGAAACGTGGAACGAGTAAGCATCTTTCATGATGAATTCACGTGAACGCATCACGCCAAAACGCGGGCGCACTTCATCACGGAATTTGGTCTGAATCTGATACAGATTCAGCGGCAACTGCTTATAAGAGCTCAGCTCGTTGCGGATCAGATCAGTGACCACTTCTTCATGCGTCGGACCCAGCACGAACGGACGATCGTGGCGATCGGCAATACGTAACAGTTCCGGGCCATACTCTTCCCAGCGACCGCTCTCTTGCCACAGGTCGGCAGGCTGCACCACCGGCATTGAAATCTCAATCGCGCCGGCGTTGTTCATCTCTTCACGCACGATGTTTTCGACTTTTTTCAGCACGCGCACCCCGGTCGGCAACCAGGTGTACAAGCCAGAAGCCAGTTTGCGGATCATTCCGGCGCGCAGCATCAGCTGATGGCTGATCACTTCAGCGTCGGAAGGCGTCTCTTTCTGAGTAGAGAGCAGATATTGAGTAGTACGCATTGATTACGATTCCAGTTGATCGGAAAGTCACAGACAGAATTTTGCTGGCGGCTAGTGTACCAGTGAGATCACCGGCTCAAAAGCGGGTTTTAACGCGGGTCGATGGCGATCACTTCCGTTCCGGCCTCGTCGATGCGCCAGCGCACATTAAAATCGATCAGCCAGGCGGCATATTCCCGTTGCTCCACTTCACCTTTACGGTAAGCGGGACGAGGGTCCTGCGCCAGCACCTCACTGATAAAGCGCGCCAGATGCGGGTAGCGCACCTGCTGCTGTTGCAGTTGCTGCTGCGCCTGAGCCGAGAAGCGGACCGGCATATCAGCCGCCGGTGCGGCCTGAGCAAAACCAGCCTCGGCGTGCGGTATCGCTTCCGCAAACGGCAGATAGGGTTTGATATCAACCACCGGCGTTCCGTCGACCAGATCCAGACTGCCAAGCTGCAGGATCACCTGCTGTTTATCGACATGAATGCCCTTGAGCTCAACCAGCGACATGCCAATCGGATTAGGGCGGAAGGTTGAGCGGGTCGCGAACACCCCGATGCGCGCATTGCCGCCGAGCCGGGGCGGACGGACCGTCGGTCGCCAGCCACCGGCCATGGTCTGATGAAACACGAACAGCAGCCAGAGATGACTGAAGGCTTCCAGCCCGCGTACCGCTTCCGGCTGGTTATAGGGTGCCAGCAGGTGTAGCTCGCCGCCGCCGTCCTGCACCAGACCGGGCTGGCGCGGTACGGCAAACTTCTCTTTCCACGGTGAGCGGATTACCCCAATTTGCGCAAAGGCGAATTCACTCATTGATTACTGACTTTCAGCGCCGAACCCTGGCATACCGCCTGGCGGTAGCAGCCTGGCGTTCCGGTCACAATTTCACATTTATGCAGCAGCACTGCGTTGGCTTTCATCTGCGAGGCGCGGATCTGCAGGCGTTTACGCGCGGTGGCGATGTTAGCCGGCGAGTTCTGGTTACTGATCTGGCAATCTTCAGCCGAGACTTCGCCCAAATCACGGAATGGTTTGCTGACCAGGTCAGCCGCATCGGTGTAGAGCTTAACCGGCGCAGGACGCGACGCAGGTTTGCGGGCCGGTTCGCTGGATTGCTGCGGACGAGAAGGTGCGCTGCTTATCGGGTGATATTCATGGACACACCCGGTCAGCATCAATGCTAACAAGCAGAGCGGTAAAAAACGCATGGCAACATCCTCAGGTTTCAAAAAGTGGCGTTATTGAAACAAGGACCAGAATAAATAACAAGTCGGGCAGGAGACCCAATAACAGAAAGGGCGGCATCGCGCCGCCCTGGTAGAAATGAGTAACCGTATTACCAGCCTTTAACGGCGCCGCCGTTGAAGACTTTATTCGCGGCTTCGCTGACTTCGTCAGACTGATAAGCCTCAACGAATTTCTTCACGTTTTCCGCATCTTTATTATCTTCACGCGCCACAATCAGGTTCACGTAAGGGGAATCTTTATCTTCGACAAAGATACCGTCTTTGGCTGGCGTCAGACCAATCTGGCTGGCGTAGGTGGTGTTGATGACCGCCAGCGCAATCTGCTGATCGTCGAGTGAACGTGGCAGCTGTGGTGCTTCCAGCTCAACAATTTTCAGATGCTTCGGGTTCTCGGTGATGTCCAGCGAGGTCGGCAGCAGGCCCACGCCATCTTTCAGTTTGATCAGACCCACTTTCTGCAGCAGCAGCAGGGTACGGCCCAGGTTGGTCGGATCGTTGGGAATCGCCACCTGAGCGCCGTCCTGCAGCTCATCCAGTGATTTAATCTTTTTCGAATAGCCCGCGATTGGGTAGACGAAGGAGTTACCGACGGAGACCAGCTTATAACCACGATCTTTGATCTGCTGATCCAGATACGGTTTATGCTGGAAGGCATTCGCGTCGATATCGCCTTTGCTCAGCGCTTCGTTAGGCAGCACGTAATCGTTAAACGTCACCAGCTCAACGTCGAGGCCATACTTCTCTTTCGCGACTTTCTGTGCCGCTTCAGCTACCTGCTGCTCAGCACCGACAATCACGCCCACTTTGATATGATTGGGATCTTTCTCTTTTTGATCGCATCCTGCCAGCGCAATCGCGCCAATCAGTGCACCCACAGCGGCAATTTTTTTAAATCTGAAAGACATATCCTTTCCTTAATAGTGTTATTGCTGGCTTACTTATGGGACACCGCACGTACGATGCGGTCGCCACAGAATTGAATGAGATACACCAAAACCACTAACAACACCAATACCGTATTCATCACGGTGGCGTTGTAGCCGATATAACCGTACTGATAACCGATCTGACCCAGACCGCCAGCGCCGACTGCACCACCCATTGCTGAGTAACCGACCAGCGTAATCAGGGTAATCGTCGCGGCGTTGACCAGGCCCGGCATCGCTTCCGGCAGCAGAACCTTACGGACGATCTGCATTGGCGTGGCGCCCATCGCGCGTGACGCTTCAATCAGTCCGGTTGGCAGCTCCAGCAGGGCGTTTTCCACCATACGCGCAATAAAAGGTGCGGCACCGACGGTTAACGGCACGATGGCGGCCTGTAAGCCAATTGAAGTGCCGACGATGACGCGGGTGAACGGAATCATCCAGACCAGCAGAATAATGAAGGGAATCGAACGGAAGATATTCACCAGCGCCGAGAGCACCCGGTAGAGTCCCTGATTCTGAAGAATCTGGCCTGGACGGGTGACATACAGCAGCACGCCGACCGGCAGCCCCAGCACAAAGCCAAAGAAGCCCGAGACAAAGGTCATCATCAGCGTTTCCCATACGCCGCGCCCCAGCAACCACATCATCGCCTCAGACATAACCTAACACCTCTACTTTCACGTGATTCTCCTGCAGCCAGGCGATGGCCTGACGGGTATCGCTTTCTGTGCCGTGCATTTCGGCCAGCATAATGCCGAACTTCACACCGCCGGCATAATCCATCTGGGCACTGATAATGTTGTTATTGACGTTGTAACGGCGGGCCGCTTCCGACAACAGTGGCGCATCGACCGATTTACCGGTGAACTCCAGACGCAGCAGCGGCACACTGTCATGGCTGGCGACGGCCGAAAGACGCTGTTGATAGTCATCCGGGATATCCAGATGCAACGTTGACTGAATGAACTGCTGCGCCAGCGGCGTTTTCGGATGCGAGAAGACTTCACTGACGCTGTCTTTCTCGATCAGTTCGCCCTGACTGATAACCGCGACCTGGTCACAGATGCGTTTCACCACATCCATTTCATGAGTGATCAGCAGGATGGTCAGGCCGAGACGGCGGTTAATGTCTTTCAGCAGCTCCAGAATCGAGCGGGTCGTGGCCGGATCGAGCGCGCTGGTGGCTTCATCGCACAACAGCACCTTAGGATTACTGGCCAGAGCGCGGGCAATGGCGACGCGCTGCTTCTGGCCGCCTGAAAGGTTTGCGGGCCAGGCATCATGCTTATCGGACAGGCCGACCAGTTCCAGCAATTCAGCGACCCGCGCCTTAATCTGCTCGCGTGACAGGTTACCCAGCTCCAGCGGCAGTGAAACGTTGCCGGCGACGGTACGGGAGTTCATCAGGTTAAAGTGCTGAAAGATCATGCCGATCTGACGACGCGCCTGGGTTAACTGGCGTTCACTAAGTGCAGTCAGGTCAGCACCATCTACCAGTACCCGGCCCGAAGTCGGGCGCTCAAGCAGATTAACGCAACGGATCAATGTACTTTTGCCGGCACCGGAAGCCCCGATGACGCCATAAATTTGTCCGGCAGGCACGTGCAGACTGACGTCAGATAACGCCTGAATGGTGCGGTTGCCTTGCTGGAACACCTTGGTGATATTTTCTAATTTAATCATTACGTTATTTATTATCGTGTTGCGTTGTCCGTGGTGTGGCAGGCGGTTAAGCCTGATATGCTGTCAAAGCTGGATGGATGGTAAGGCATCCAGACGTCTAAATCAATGGAAGTGATTCAATCTGGCATTCTCCCTTTTATAGCAATCATGCGATACTGATCGGCAATTTTTACAGCAGGAGTTTCTACGTGGCGAATAAAGTCCCAGCCATTTTTCTTGATCGCGATGGCACCCTCAACGTCGACCATGGCTATGTCCATGAAATTGATAACTTCCAGTTCATTGACGGCACGATTGAGGCGCTACAACAACTGAAGCAGATGGGTTTTGCTTTGGTCGTAGTGACCAATCAGTCTGGTATTGCGCGCGGCATGTTTACCGAAGATACCTTTATGCGGCTGACCGAATGGATGGACTGGTCATTAGCCGATCGTGATGTGGATCTCGATGGCATCTATTTCTGTCCGCATCATCCTGAGGCGACTGTTGAAGAGTTTCGCCAGGTGTGTGATTGCCGCAAACCACAGCCGGGGATGTTGTTAACGGCGCAGCAGGAACTGCACATTGATATGGCGGCTTCTTATATGGTGGGCGATAAGCTGGAAGATATGCTGGCGGGTCAGGCTGCAGGCGTGGGTAAGAAAGTACTGGTCCGTAGTGGTAAGCCGGTCACCGCTGAAGGCGAAGCTGCAGCAGACTGGGTGATTGATAGCCTCGCCGCGCTGCCAGCACGCATCAAACAGGGCTAAAACGGCGCTTTTGTGCAAATTTCAGACGAACAGCAAAAAAGTTTAAATTTGCACTTGCGCTATCTGAAGCGTCCCCTATAATGCGCCTCCACTGACACGGAACACCGGCTTACCGGCCGCCGGGTTGAGAGGCACAGGAGACTGCGCCGCCGGAGAAAAACTTCCCAAAAAGAAGTTGACTCTGAAGGAGGAAAGCGTAATATACGCCACCTCGCGACAGACGGTTAACCCGCTGCTCGCACCGCTCTTTAACAATTTATCAGACAATCTGTGTGGGCACTCGCAGGATTGATATCAGCGTCTCCGGACGTAAAAAATATCAAGTCTCACGAGTGAACACATAATGAAATTCAT